>NZ_FPAQ01000004.1 GCF_900116405.1 Halomonas saccharevitans
TTCACTTTGGTCGGTAAAGCAGGGAGGGTATCGGCGCTGGCCCTCCTACCTCTACCGTGTGGTCCAAAGCGCTGCAGTTATTCTATGAATCCAGGATTGATGCGCTTTGTGGCCTTGTGGAAGAATGGCCCCAATACTGAAACCATAAGGTGAAGTCCGTGATCGACGCTGACGGCTTTCGCCCCAACGTTGGCATCATCATCGCCAACGAGCTGGGGCAGCTGCTTTGGGCGCGTCGGGTAGGGCAAAACGCGTGGCAGTTTCCCCAGGGAGGCATCAAGGCTAACGAGACTCCGCAACAGGCACTTTTTCGTGAGCTCCACGAGGAGATCGGCCTCACCGCCGAGGACGTCGAGATCCTTGCCTGCACCCGGGGCTGGCTACGCTATCGCCTGCCGCGACGCATGGTGCGTACCCACTCGAGGCCGGTGTGCATCGGCCAGAAACAGAAGTGGTTCTTGCTTCGGATCCGCTGTCAGGAGAGCCGGATCTGCATGGACCTGTCCGGCAAACCGGAGTTCGATGGCTGGCGCTGGGTCAGCTACTGGTACCCCCTGGGGCAGGTGGTGCCCTTCAAGCGTGAGGTCTATCGCCGTGCCCTGCGCGAGTTGTCCCCTCGGGCACAGCGGCTGGCCCTCGGTCATGGATGAGCCGAGGGCCTGACGGCATTCCCTCAGCGAGGCGAGAGACAACCACAATGGAAAAGAAGACGCCAATGCTCGAGGTATTGCGACGCATCATTCAGGAGGTCAACGGGGCCCGCAACCTGGACGCGGCGCTGGCCACCATGGTGCGACGCATCCGCAAGGCAATGCGCACCGACGTCTGCTCCTTCTACCTGTTCGACCCGGCCATCGATCGCCTGGTGCTGATGGAGACCATCGGCCTGCGTGCCCAGGCGGTGGGGCGCGTGAGCCTGCAGGTGGGGGAGGGCCTGGTGGGCCTGGTGGCCAAGCGCGAGGAGCCGCTCAACCTGGAAGACGCCCAGGCCCACCCGCAGTTCCTCTACTTCGAGGCCACCGGCGAGGAGCGCTATTCGAGCTTTCTCGGCGTGCCGATCATCCACCAGCGACGCATGCTCGGCGTGCTGGTGGTGCAGCAGTCAGAGAAGCGTCGCTTCGACGAGGAGGACGAGGCCTTCCTGGTCACCATGGCCGCCCAGCTGGCCGGCGTGCTGGCCCATGCCCTGGCGACCGGCGGGCTCAATCGGCCGAGCATCCCGGGGGGCGAGGCCCGCTTCACCGGCGTGGCGGCCTCGCCGGGCATGGCCATCGGCGAGGCGGTCGTCATCGCCGCGCCGGCCGACCTCAACAGCGTGCCGGACCTGATCCCCACCGACGTCGAGTACGAGATCGCGCGCCTCAAGGAAGCCATCGGCCGGGTGCGTAACGAGATCCGCGCCGCCGGGGAGCGCCTGGCGAGCCGTATCTCCGCCCAGGAGCTCGCGCTGTTCGACGTCTACCAGCAGATGCTCGGTGAGGCGGCGCTCTCCCAGGAGGTGGAAAAACGCATTCGTGAGGGGCAGTGGGCGCCGGGCGCGCTGGCCGACGTGGTGCGGCGCCACGTCCAGTACCTGGAGCGGGTGGATGATAACTATCTCCGTGAGCGGGCGGCGGACGTACGCGACCTGGGTCGACGCGTGCTGGCCCACCTGCAGGAGGAGACGCCCCAGACGCCGGAGGTCTACCCCGAGAGCACCATCCTGGTGGGCGACGAGATCAGCGTGGCGATGCTCGGTGAGGTGCCCCGGGACAAGCTCGCCGGGCTGGTCTCGGTGCGCGGCTCCAGCACCTCCCACGTGGCCATCGTTGCGCGTGCCATGGGCATTCCCACGGTGTCCGGCATGGTCGATCTGCCGCTGCCGCGCCTCGGCGGCAACCGGGTGGTGCTGGATGGCCACCGCGGGCGCCTCTTTGTGCGTCCCTCGCCGGAGCTCGAGAGCCACTATCAAAGCCTGATCGAGGAGGAGCGGGCGCTGATGGCGGTGCTGGAGCACGAGCAGGACCTGCCCAGCCGCACCCCGGATGGCCACGACATGCCGCTGATGGTCAATACCGGCCTGGCGGTGGATACCGTGGCCTCGCTCAAGTCGCGGATCGGCGGCGTCGGGCTCTATCGCACCGAAGTGCCCTTCATGATCACCGAGCGCTTTCCCGGCGAGCAGGAACAGACGCGCCTCTATCGCGATCAGCTCGAGAGCTTCGCGCCGTTGCCGGTGGTGATGCGCACCCTCGATATCGGCGGCGACAAGGATCTGCCCTACTTCCCCATCGAGGAGGCCAACCCCTTCCTCGGCTGGCGCGGCATCCGGGTCACTCTCGACCATCCCGAGGTGCTGATGGTGCAGCTGCGCGCCATGCTGCGCGCCTCCCAGGGGCTCGACAACCTGCAGGTGCTGCTGCCCATGGTCACCAACGTCGACGAGGTCGACGACGTGCTGCGCCTGCTCGATCGCGCCATCGTCGAGCTCGGCGAGGAGGGCGTGGCGGTGAATCGGCCCAAGGTGGGCGTGATGCTGGAGGTGCCGGCGACCCTCTACCAGCTCGATGCCCTGGCCAAGCGTGTGGACTTCTTCTCGGTGGGCAGCAACGACCTGACCCAGTACCTGCTGGCCGTGGATCGCAACAATCCGCGCGTCGCCGATCTGTACGACTCCTGCCATCCCGCCGTGCTGGCGGCTATGGCGCGACTGGGCGATGAGACGCGACGCCTGGCCATGCCGACCTCGGTGTGCGGCGAGATGGCCGGCGACCCCGCCGGGGCGCTGATACTGATGGGCATGGGCTTCAATGCCTTGTCGATGAACGCACCCAGCCTGCCCCGGGTGAGGGCGGCGATTCGTCGGGTGAGTCTCGCGAGTGCGCGGGAGCTGGTCGAGGAGACCCTGCGTCTCGATTCCCCCCTCGCCGTTCGCCGGCACCTGGAGGCGCGCCTGGGCGAATGGCAGCTGGCGCACCTGCTGCCTCCCAAGGACTGAGTCCCCGCTCTCGGCAGAGCCTGGGGAGCGCGGCTGACAGCGCGATGGTGAGACGTTCCTACGGGAGGTCCAGCGTCAGCCGCTCCACGTTCTCGCCCAGCCGGACTCCCTCCGGTCCGAAGCGTCGTTCACCGATCTCGATGACACCGTCGTCGTGCCAGCTCAGCCAGGTGGTGGCCCGCGTGCCGTAGTCACGGCCGACGATGAAGCACGACGACAGCTGCCGCTCGCGCTCGAGCCCCACGCCGGTCTCCGGCAGCGCCTCGTCATCGGCGGGCCGAGCATCGCTGAGTACGGCCAGGGCATCCTCGGGGAAGCGGCCGTGGCGCAGGCCGTGGCCGAGCCCCTGACGGGCGGCGATCAGCTTGGGCCAGGGCGTATCCAGGCTGGCGTTGGAGAGGCCGTGCAGGCCGGGTGGCACGCGCCGGAGGCAGAGAGCGTCGAGTCCGCGGTGCAGGTGCCACAGCGCCTCCCCGTCGCCCACCAGCAGGTTGAAGCCGGCATAGGCGCGAGCCCCGCCGCCCGCCAGCCGATCGAGCCAGGCCGTCAGGTCGTCGCGCTCCAGGGCCTCGCGTACCAGCTCGCCGCGGCTCGGCGACCCCGACGGC
The DNA here is from genome assembly GCF_900116405.1 of Halomonas saccharevitans. Lineage (GTDB taxonomy): Bacteria > Pseudomonadota > Gammaproteobacteria > Pseudomonadales > Halomonadaceae > Halomonas > Halomonas saccharevitans. The sequence continues at coordinate 3,586 of NZ_FPAQ01000004.1, forward strand.
ACCGTGAGGCGAGGATCGCGGACGTTGGTCACGGCGGCGAAGCGCCCGCGGCGGTGAACGGCCAGCCAGCTGCCGCCGGCCTCCAGGTCGCGGCCCCCGACGATCGCGGGGGCCTCCTCCCAGGCGCCAAGCGGCGCCGTCGGGCGGGCATGGAACTCGTCGCGGTTGGCGATCAGGCGCAATGGGAAGGCGCCGCCGGGTCGATGGTCAAAGGCAATCAGGCACATCGGGCCAGCTTAGCCGCCCGCCGGCCCGGGGGGAAGGTGGCGTCATGACAGTTCGGGCCCGGCCGCGTACACTCTTTCGCTCATCGTGCGTGCACAACAGGGACGAGAATGCAGGACGATATCCGCTTGGACCGTTTATGGTCGCGTCTGGTGTGGCCGATCTTCTGGCCGTTGCTGCTGGTCCAGGTCGCCCTGGTGGTGCTCTGCCTGCTGGTCGGTCTCCTGCTGTGGTGGATGATGCCGCCCCATGCCTCCTGGAACACCGCCTTCTGGCTGCCGGTGGCGCTGCTGCTGGGCAGCTGTCTCAACGTGGCGGTCTTCCTGACGCTGCTTCGCCAGCGCATGCGCGGTATCCAGCGCGAGGTGGACGAGGCCCTGGCCGGCGTCGAGACCTACCTGGCGCGCCACCATCGGCCCCAGCGGCAGGACCAGCCGCTCTCTCAGCGCCTCTGGGCCCTGTCGAGCGCCTGCGAGGACCTGGTGGAGGGCTGGCGCGACGACCTCGGCCAGAGCCACGCTACCGAACGGCGCCTGGTCGATGACCTCGCGGCCTTCAAGGACCAGGTCGAGCGCCTGGAGGCCGGCCGCGTCCGCGCCCGGGAAGAGTCGCGCCTCAAGTCCGGCTATCTCGGCCACCTGCGCCAGTCGCTGAGCCCCCTGATGACCTCGCTCACCGAGGTGCTGGAGAGCGAGACCCTTCGCCAGCGCGGCGGAGAGCATGACCGTGCCGCGCTGCTGGCGCTGCGCGAGCGGCTCGCCGATGCCATGCTGCTGCTCGAGAACCTCGATGCGTCCGCCGACACGCCTGCGCCGCCCGCGCCCCCCGGGGCCGCCGCTGGCGGGCGGGTGCTGATCGTCGATGACGGCCCGGTGAACCTTACCCTGGCCCGCCAGGTGCTGGAGCGTCAGGGGCTCGAGGTCGCCACGGCCACCAGCGGCGAGCAGGCGATGGAGCGACTCGAGGAGGACGCCTTCGACCTGGTGCTGATGGATATCTTCATGCCCGGCATGGACGGGGTGGAGGCCAGTCGGTGCTGGCGCGAGCGCGAGGCCGAGATGGTCTCCCGCCGGCGCAGCGTGCTAGTGGCGTTGACCGCCAACGCCAGCGACGAGGATCGTCGCCGTTTCCACGAGGCCGGCATGGACGACTTCCTCGCCAAACCCTACCGCCCCCAGGCGCTGGTCGACATGGTGCGCCAGTGGCTGGTACTGCCGGAGCCCGACCCCTCATGAGCCTCCTCGCGACCCTTCTGGCCTACCTGGCGCTGGGCGCCGCGGCCGGCACCCTGGCCGGCCTCTACGGCGTGGGCGGCGGCTTGATCATCGTGCCGGCCCTGATCGTGGCCTTCGAGCTGCAGGGCGTGGCCCCCGAGGTGGCGATGCATCTGGCGGTGGGTACCTCGCTTGCCACCATCGTGGTGACCGGAGCCTCCTCGGCCTGGGGACATCACCGTCGCGGCAGCATCCGTCGCGACTGGTTCCTGGCGCTGCTGCCGGGGCTGGTGCTGGGCGCCATCGCCGGTGTCTTCGTCGCCGGCAGCCTCTCCGGCGGGCGCCTGGGCACCCTGTTCGGCGTCTTCGTGATCCTGGTGGCATTAAAGATGGCGCTGGGGCGCGGCCCGACGGCCGGCGACGTCCAGCCGGGGCGTATCACCATGGGCCTGGCGGGCGCGGTGATCGGCGGCGTCTCGGCGCTGTTCGGCATCGGCGGGGGCACCCTCAGCGTGCCCTGGCTGTCACGCTGCGGCGCCACCATGACCCAGGCCGCGGGCACCTCGTCGGCCTGCGGCCTGCCCATCGCGCTGTTCGGCGCGGCCACCTTCGTGGTGGTCGGGTGGGGCAACCCGCTACTGCCTTCGGGAGCCGTTGGCTTCGTCATGCTGCCCGCGCTGTTTGGCATCGTGCTGGCCAGCGTGCCCTTCGCGCGCCTAGGGGTGTGGCTGGCCCACCGGCTGCCGGCTCGGCTGCTGCGCCTCTCCTTCGCCGCCCTGCTGGCGGTGGTGGGGCTCAAGTTTCTGCTCTGATCGTTTCACGTCGCTGTTTTCAAGCCACGGTTTTCAACCCGTCGCTTCCAAGCCATCGTTTCAAGGACATCCCATGTTGCGCTATCCCGACATCGACCCCGTGGCCATCGCCCTCGGCCCCTTCCAGGTCCACTGGTACGGCCTGATGTACGTGGTCGGCTTCGTGGCCGCCTGGTTCCTCGGGCGTCGCCGGGCAGAGCGCATCGGCCTGACCCGGGACGACGTCGGCGACCTGCTGTTCTACGCCGCCATCGGCGTGGTGGTGGGCGGTCGCCTGGGCTATGCGCTCTTCTATGGGATGTCCCAGTGGCTGGCGGACCCGCTGTGGATCTTCCGCGTCTGGGACGGCGGAATGAGCTTCCACGGCGGCCTGATCGGCGTGCTGCTCGCCGCGCTCTGGTTCGCCCGCAAGAAGCGCCTGGCCTTCTTCACCCTGACCGATTTCGTGGCCCCCCTGGTGCCCATCGGCCTGGGCGCCGGGCGCATCGGCAACTTCATCAACCACGAGTTGCCCGGGCGTCTCACCGATCTGCCCTGGGGCATGCCCTTTCCTGGAATGGGGCCCGCGCCGCGCCACCCCTCGTCGCTCTACGAGGCGCTGCTCGAGGGCGCGGTGCTGTTCGCGGTGCTGTGGTGGGTCTCGGCCGTGCCGCGTCGCCGCGGGCTGGTCTCCGGGCTCTTCCTGCTGCTCTACGGGGTGTTCCGCTTCCTGGTGGAATTCGTGCGCCTGCCCGACCCGCACCTCGGCTTCATCGCCCTGGGCTGGGTGACCATGGGCATGCTGCTGACCCTGCCGATGATCGCCGCGGGCCTTGCGCTGATCGCCTGGTCGCGCCGCCAGCCGGTGGATGCGAAGGTCTGAGCGGGAAGGGGAAGCAAAAGGGCTAGCGAGGTAACTGAAATTCCGGGTCCTGGGGACAAGCCGTAGAGGATGTCCTACGCCAGGGATGGCGTCGGTAGCGCCCAGGGATGGGTTCACAGCGCCTCCGGAAGGCCGGCCCCGCTCGCAGGCTTGTCCCCAGGGCAGCCCCGAGCTGACGAGCTTTTAAACTATCCGCGGTATTGCCCGGGATGGGCGCCCTCGGCCCGGGCATGTAGAATGTGCCGTCCACTTCCCAGCCTCGACGATGCCGTGACCGATCAGACGCTTCCCGCCCTCGAACAGCCCTACCTCGACCTGATGCGTCAGGTGCTCGATCACGGCACTGAGCGTGACGATCGCACCGGCGTTGGTACCCGCTCTGTGTTCGGCCATCAGATGCGCTTCGACCTCTCGCGGGGTTTCCCGCTGGTCACCACCAAGAAGCTGCACCTGCGCTCGATCATCCACGAGCTGCTGTGGTTCCTGGCCGGCGATACCAACATCGCCTATCTCAGGGAGAACGGGGTGCGCATCTGGGACGAGTGGGCCGACGAGAACGGCGACCTGGGCCCGGTCTACGGCTACCAGTGGCGCAGCTGGCCCGACCCGCGCGGCGGCCACGTCGACCAGATCGAGTCGCTGCTCGAGCAGATTCGCACCAACCCGCGCTCGCGTCGGCTGATCGTCTCGGCCTGGAACCCGGCGCTGGTCGACGAGATGGCGCTGCCGCCGTGCCACTGCCTCTTCCAGTTCTACGTGGCTGACGGACGACTCTCCTGCCAGCTCTACCAGCGCAGCGCCGATATCTTCCTCGGCGTGCCGTTCAATATCGCCAGCTACGCGCTGCTGACGCAGATGATCGCCCAGGTCGCGGGCCTCGAGCCGGGCGACTTCGTGCATACCCTGGGCGATGCGCACCTCTACCTGAACCACCTCGAGCAGGCCGAGCAGCAGCTTTCGCGCACGCCGCGCGCGGCGCCGCGGCTGGTGCTCGACCCCTCGGTGGACGATCTCTTCGCGTTTCGCTTCGAGCACATCGCCATCGAGGGCTACGACCCCCATCCGCATATCAAGGCCCAGGTGGCCGTATGAGCGAGACCAGCGCCATGACCGACGAGACCCTGATCCCCATCGCGATGATCGCCGCCATGTCTCGCAACCGCGTGATCGGCGTGGACAACCAGCTGCCCTGGTACCTGCCCGAGGACCTGAAGTTCTTCAAGCGGATGACCCAGGCCAAGCCGCTGGTGATGGGGCGCAAGACCTACCAGTCCATCGGCCGGGCGCTGCCGGGCCGACTCAATATCGTGGTCACCCGCGATCCCGACTTCCACGCCGAAGGCGTGCGCGTCTGCCATGATCTCGCCGCCGCGCTGTGGCTTGCCGACCAGCAGGCCACCATCGACGGCGTCGAGGAGATCATGGTGATGGGCGGCGCCGAGATCTACGCCCAGGCGCTGCCCTTCGCCAGCCGGCTCTACCTCACCGAGGTGGAGGTCGAGGTCGAGGGCGATGCCCGCTTCCCCGCGCTCGACATGGGCGAGTGGGAAGAGGTGCAGCGCGTGCCCGGCACGCCCGCCGAGGGCCAGCCGGACTATCATTTCGTGCAGTACCATCGCTGTTGAGAGCCGCGACGTCGATGACGTCGCCCGTCGGCGACATTTGTCACGACGCCATGCCTGGCACAGACTGGGCAGCGAGGGCCATCGTCGGTTAGGTTTACACAGCCAGGTTTACACAGCCAGGTTTACACGGCCATGGCCGGCGATGGCGGGACGATTCAGGGGCAAGGCGCACTGGAGGGACAGGACGTGATCGAGGAAGGCTTAACCCGCCTGCTGGAACGGCTGGAGCAGCGTGCCGCGGCACTGCTGTCGCTGCTGCGAGAGTCCCGCGTGCAGCAGGATGCCCTGCAGTCGCGACTCGCCGAGCTGGAGCGCCGTCGCGTTGAACTGGAAGCGAGCCATGCCGAGCGGGCCGCCGAAGCCCGCGAGGAGCAGGCCGCCCACCAGGCCCTGGCACAGCGCTGCCAGGAGCTCGAGGCGCGCATCAAGGACCTCGATGCCACTCGCCTGGAACTCGTCGAGGAGAACCGCGAGCTCGATGAGCAGAATCGCGAGCTCGAGTCGCACAATCGTCGCCTGCTGGCGCAGACGCATTCGCCCGCCGAGGCCGAGGCGGGCACGGTGCTCTTCCACCGCCAGGCGCGGCGGGCCCAGGGGCTCTCCGCGCTGATCGGCGAACGCCCGCGTCGCCAGCCGGCGGATGATGCCGTGGCCGAGTCGTCTGCTCGAGACATCGCCTCTGAGCCCCCCGCTGCGACGGCTGGTAGCACTGGTGGCAGCGCCGCCTCTGCCGACGACGAGCACGAAGCGCCGGCGCCGGCCAGGGTGGGCGAGCCGAGTGAACCCAGCGAGCCGAGCGAAGCGAACGCGCCTCACGCCGATGAGGCGCCGTCTCCCCAGGCGCTGCTGGACCAGTGGTATCGACGCTACTCCTCTACCTTCTTCAAGGGCCATACCCGGCCGCTCAAGATCGGCATCCACGAGGAGCTGACCGCACGCGAGCCCTGGCCCGAGAAGCTCGTGCGCCGGGCGCTGGCCTGCTACGTCAATCTGCCGCGCTACCTCAAGTCGGTGCGCGAAGGCGCCTGGCGCCTCGATCTGGCCGGCGAGCCGGCGGGGCAGGTGGATGCCGCCGCCGCCGAGCATGCCCACAAGAAGCTCGAGCGGCTGCAGGCCGACCGTCGAGAGCGTGGGCGCACGGGCGCCGCCCGCGGCAATTCGCGGGGGGGCGCCAAGCGCCAGGGCGGTGCCGGCGGACAGGCCCGGCACGGCAGCCCCCGAGCCGATGATGCCCCGCCCGGGGGAAAGGGGAATAAGACAAACGCCGGCGATTCTCGCCCCGCCCAGTCATCCCCCTCGGCCACCAGACCATCCGCCACCCCCTCGGCGGCCGATCCCGCCAGCCTCGATGAGAAGCTCTCCGCACTGCTGGCCAAGCACAACCAGCGTTGACTTCCCGCCGACTTGTCTTCGTCATATTCGCAGGGCATGATGGAGCCGCTCATCGCGCCAGGCGCTCGATTCGGCGGCCGTCACGCCGGCTTGAGCAGTGGGCTCGCCGGGACGGCGCCCATTTCGCCAGGCAGGAGGATGCACGGACGAACGGTGTTCGCAGGGAAGGAAAACAGTGTTTTTTTCTTGTTGCGTTCCCCGAATCCCCGGTATAGAGTTCCTCCTGCGAGCATTGGACTATAACTCAGGCTTCGCCGCGGTCTGGCTCGCGACCTGTCCTCCCGAGAGGGAGCCCCAGGCACGAGAACCGGCACCAAGACCGGCCAAGCCCGCTGACCCGCTCACCAAGACCGGGCAGCCACGATCGAAACAGCAAGCTAGTCAATAAGGAACTATCGCAATGAAAAAGACACTGTTAGCGACTGCTATCGCCGGTGCCCTGGCCGCTTCCGGCGCCCAGGCCGCCACCGTCTACAACCAGGACGGCACCAAGCTCGACCTGTACGGCAATCTGCAGATTGCCTACCGTACCATCGAGCGCGCTGACGCAAATACTGGTGACGTTGAGTCTAAAGACGATCTCTTCGACAACGGTTCCACCCTGGGTGTGGCCGGCGAGCACGTGATCTACGACGGGCTGACCGGCTACTTCAAGTACGAGTTCGAAGGCAACGCCGACGAGGCTAAGACTCAAGGCGGTCTGAACAGCGGCGACCAGGCCTACTTCGGCCTGAAGGGTAACTTCGGTGACTCGCGCCTGGGTTCCTGGGATCCGCTGATCGACGACTGGATCCAGGACCCGATCACCAACAACGAGTACTTCGACGTCTCCGACTCCAACAGCCGCATCGTGGGTGTCGAGGATTCGCGTGAAGGCAACAAGCTGCAGTACATGTCGCCCTCCTTCGGCGGCCTGCAGTTCGCCCTGGGTACCCAGTACGAGGGTGACTTCGAAAGCAACGGCTCTGAAACTGTTGACGGCGTCGGTAACTCCACTCTGAACGTGAACCAGGACGACGACAGTACTGCCTCCTTCTTCGGTGGCGTGAAGTACACCGCCGGCGCCTTCTCCATCGCCGCGGTCTACGACAACCTGGGCAACAACGACGGTGACTACACCGGTGTTGACTCTGACGACAACGCCATCAGCGGCGACTTCGACGCCGGCGACCAGTACGGTATCACCGCCCAGTACACCGTCGATACCCTGCGCGTGGCTGCCAAGATCGAGCGCTTCGAGTCCGACAACGACTTCGTTGCCGACACCAACTTCTACGGCGTGGGTGCCCGCTACGGCTACGGCATGGGCGACATCTACGGCGCCTACCAGTACGTCGACGTGGGTGGTGGCGACTTCATCGATACCGCCGACGACGCCTTGACCAGCGGCGACTGGCCGAACGAGCGCGAAGACGAGAGCTACAACGAGATGATGATCGGGGCGACCTACAACATCTCCGACGCCATGTACACCTTCGTCGAGGCCGCCTGGTACGATCGCGAAGGCGATGTCGATGACGGTATGGCCGTGGGTGCCGTCTACCTGTTCTAATCCCCTCGCAGGATCCTCCTGCCCGTAGGGTGGAACACCGAAAGCCGATCCTCCGGGGTCGGCTTTTTTCATTCAGGACGTATCAGGACATAGGCGAGGGTTCATGAAACAGCCGATCATCACCGCAAGCCTGCTGGCCCTGGGGCTGGGGCTCGCCAGCGCCCCGGCGCTCGCCAGCGAGACGGCGGAGCGCTTCCGCGAGCAGGGCAAGCAGCTCGACCTGACCGGCTTCCTGCAGGCCGACAACGACGCCCGCAGCCGCAGCTTCCTCTACGGCAGCCCCCATGAGCATGACTTCACCGTCAAGCAGGCGGGCGAGTACCTGTTCGAGAGCGAAGTGCCGGGCGGCGAGTCCGAGGACTACCGCGTGGCCGCGGCGCTGCTGGACGACCAGGGCCGGGTGATCGCCCGGGGCGAGGCGCTGGGCCAGAACGGCGGGCTCGCCATGCGCCAGCGCCTGGCGCCGGGCGACTACGTGCTGCGCGTCGAGGGGCGCAAGTTCGGTACGCGCAGCACCACGGGCAACAGCTTCTATATCACCGTCGCCGGCCTGGATGAGAACGGGCGCCGCCTCGAGGAGGGCGTCAGCGACGGCCAGGGGCTGATCTTCAGCGGCAGCGCGCGAGAGGGCAATCGCAGCGTCTTCGTGCGCGGCCGGGACGACGACGTGGCGACCCTCGCCGCACCGGCACCCGAGACGAGTGGCGGCGCGGCGACCGGCGAGGCGTCCGCCAGCGCGGCAGCGAGCGCCGCCCCGCAGGCCGAAGCGCAGGCGCCCTCCGCCGAGCAAGCACCGGCCCAGGCCTCGAGCGGCGTGGAGACCATCGTCACCGACGTGAAGATTCGCGCCCGCGGCGAGGTGCTGACCTTCGACATGGCCGAGCGCGGCAGCGTCGCCATTACCACCTCGACCTATCCGACCGGCTACGAGGATACCTACCGCCTCGAGCTCGAGGTGCTGGACGCCGACGGCCGAGTGGTCGCCGAGGGCGCCGGCGAGGGCTTCGACGGCGACGTGGACATGCAGACCGAGTTGTCACCGGGCCGCTATCGCATCCGCGTGCAGGGCCAGAAGTTCGGCTCGGCGATGTCCGGCGTCAACAACTACGAGCTCAAGGTGCAGAAGCGGGATCGCCCGTAGCTTCGCCACGACGGCCGTGGCAGACGACGATCCTTGGAGATGAAGAGGCCCACGGCGCACAGGCGCCGCGGGCCTCTTTGTTGGGCGTTACGGTATCAGGCATCGAGGGCCCGCTGGCCGTCAAGAATCCTGGTCGTCGAGCATCATCTGGATCATTTCCTCGAGTGCCTCGACCTTTTCCTCGAGCGCCTCGACTTCGCCCTCCTGCTCAGACGTCTGGACGTATTGTTCGTTGATCTTCTCCATGTGCTCCTCGATGGCCGCGGAGTCCATGGCCTGCGCGGCACCGCCCATCAGCAGCAGGGTCAGGAAGCCGGCAGTCAGCGTCTTGATGTTCATGGGGCACCTCACATGTGACGAAATGGTCAGGACCTGCCACCAGGTCCTATTTAGTTGGTGTCTCCCTGCTCGCGTTCCTTACAGCGGGCAATGGACCCTCCTGCACTATGGCACTGGATCCATCACCCGACCATGTTCCGAGGCCCGCAGGCGAAGCCACCGCTTATCGAGAGATCTAAAAGCCTGGCCGGCCAGAGCCCGTGCCGGCCTCAGAAGCGGTACTTCACCATGCCCTGCAGGCGCAGGGCGTCGCCGTCACGGCCATCGACCACCTCGCGTGTGTGGTAACCGGCCTCCAGGCCGTAGCTGACGCGCTCGATGGGCGACCAGATGTAGTTCAGGTGCAGCGCCTCGAACTGCTCGTTGGCGCTCTTCACGTTGACGATGCCGGTCTCGCGGGCATCGTCCAGATCGGCCTTGGAAATGCCATAGCCCAGGTTGACGGTGCCCGGCCCGGCCTTGAGGCTCATGCCGACGTTGGCGCCCCAGGCGGTGACGGTGTCGATGTCACCCTGTGACAGGTAGCCCGGCGCCGAGGGGTTGTTCTGCAGGTATTCGCCGATGCCGTCGCCGTAGGTCAGGGCGCCGCGCAGGGTCAGGCGCTCGCTGGCCCGGTAGCGAGCCGCCAGGTTCAGGCCCCAGCCCGTGGCGCTGTCGTCGACGCCCGAGAGGCCATCGTCGCTTTCGACCTCCAGCTGACGCAGCATCGCAGAGGCCGAGTAGTCGAGCCCCGCGGCCCGGCTCTGGTAGCGCAGCGTCAGGTCGGGCAGGCCGGTCTTGGCATCCTCGGCCACTTGATAGATGCCGCCTCCGGCCTTGAACGCCTCGGCAACGCCGTCCCGATAATCCTCGGGGTCGGGGTTTTCCAGGGCGAGGTGCCACTGGCCCCAGGAGTAGCGCAGCTGTGCCTTGCGGCCGATCTTGCTCTGGCCCGGCTGAGGCGCGAGGTCGATGGTCGGCGTCTTGCCCAGCCGGCTGCCGAAGTTGGTCCAGGTCTTGCCCGCCAGCACCCCGTTCCAGCTGCCGTAGGCGTGGCGCAGTCGCAGGTCGCCACCCTCCGGCGCGTTATCGAACCAGTCGACTTCCACGCGGGTGACGAGCTGGCTATCGCCGGCGGGCGTGGCCGTCTTGAAGCCCAGGCGTGACTGATAGGCGTGCATCGTGGTGTGCCCATCGCTGCCGTCGGGCTGGCCATCGATGCGGATGCGCGGGCGAGCCGCCAGGTCGCCCAGTTCGTTGTCCACGTCGTAGATCATGTCCAGCTTGGCATAGCCGTAGAGGCTGACGTCGGTGTCGCCGATCTCGATATCCACGGCGTGGGCGGTGCCGGCGATCGCCAGGCCGAGAGCGCCGGCCGCCAGGCAAGAGGCGCGCTTCAGGGAGACATGCGGTGTCATCGGGTCGTTTCCTTGTGCAGTTTCGCCGCCGAAGCGGGGGAGGTTCGGCGACGCCCGTGGCTCCCCTGATGATCCCGGTGCCGCCGATGGTTGACATGCTAACCATCCCTAGACGGGCTTCCCATATAAGCAAGTGTTTAAAACTTGATTTGCCTCAATGAACGGTAAAAACCACGTTTTTTTATCAAAAAGACGACAAGATGAGTCGTTTTAAAGGATTAACGTCATATTATGGTCTTGCGATGAATCAATCGCGGGTCGGGTTTTTGGAGCCAATCGAAGCTCGGCTGTCAACGAGAAGCACAGTGTGACGAGTCTGTTAAACCGAGACGTCGGGGCGTGATAGCGTCTGGCAGAGATGGTTATCCCGCCTCTGATGGTCTCGTGCCGATGCCCTCGGGATCTCTGCGTCGATGCGGCAACCTGACTCATTCCGGGTCATTCCGCGCCAGATTATTATTCTTTTATCTTATAAAATTATTCAAAAGAGTACGGGATAATGATCACGCCAATGTGTCGTCGCCTGCCGCTGGTGGCCTGCATCGCCGCCTGGAGCAGCGTTGCCCAGGCCGAGACCGATACCCTCGCCACCATGATCATCGAAGGGAGTGCCGGCGTTCCCGGCGAGTCATCGATCACACCCCGCCAGTCGCCGGCGCCGGCAGCCGATGCCGGCGAGTGGCTGAGGCGAATCAACGGCGTTGAGGCGATCCGCATGGGCGGTCACGGTCTCGATCCGGTGATTCGTGGCCAGCAGGGCAATGCGCTGAACATCCTGGTGGATGGCGGCTATGTCTTCGGCGCCTGTCCCAACCGCATGGATCCGCCCACCGCCTATGCGCCACTGCAGAGCTTCGATCGGGTGACGGTGAGCAAGGGGGTGACCACGCTTCAACATGGTGCCGGTGGCAGCGGTGGCACCGTACTCTTCGAGCGGCTGCCGCCGGCGTTTTCGGGGCGTAACGTCCAGCAGCGGGGCAGCGTGGGGGCGAGCTTCGACGACAACGGTGAGCGTGCCGGTCTCTACGCCAACCTGGTGGCTGGAAACGAGAATGGCTACTGGCGGCTTAACGGCGAGCGGCAACAGGCCAACGATTACGAAGACGGCGACGGCCGGCGCATCCACAGCGGTTACGAGACCACCAGCGGCGGCGTCACTCTGGGGTTCACACCCACGGACGACACCGAGGTGGCGTTCGGTTACGAGGGCGTGCGCGAGCGCGACGTCGCGTTTGCCGGCGCCGGCATGGATTCTCCAAAGAGCGACAACGACACCCTGCGAGTCCGCCTCGATCACGCCTTCTCCGATACCCTGCGGGTGGAGAACCGCCTGCAGTTCACGACCATCGATCACGTGATGGACAACTACACGCTGCGCGACGCGCCGATGATGAAGATGCGTTCGCCCACCGAGTCCGACACACTCACCTGGAAGAGCATAGTGGTGCAGCAGCAGGCCAACAGCGACCTGCGATTCGGGCTCAATGTGCTGCAGAATACCCGCGACGCGCGGATCATCAACGATTCGAAGGACGTGGTGGCGTTCCTCTCCTGGCCGGACGTGACTACCCGCCAGTCGGGGGCGTTCGCCGAGCTGGATCACTATCTGGGCGAGCGCACCACCCTGAGCGGCGGCCTGCGGCTGGACTATTCCGAGGCCAGCGCCGATGCCGCCCACCAGGCCAGCGAGACGGGCGTGGTGGCGGTCGATCTCTACCGGCGCGAGTACGGGGTGGCGGGCGACCTGGACCACGAGGCCTGGCTGGTGGGCGGCTTCCTGCGCGGCGAGCAGCGCCTGAACGACACCGACACCCTCTATGCCAGCTTGAGCCGCGCCGAGCGCGACGCCGACGCCACCGAGCGCTACTTCGCCAAGGGCGACTGGGTGGGCAATCCCGGCCTCGACCCCGAGGTGCATCACCAGCTCGACGTGGGCTTCGAGCGTCGTCTGGCACACGCCGGGATTGAGCTGACGGCCTTCGCCGACCGCGTCGATGACTATATCTACCGCGCCGAAACCACTGGCGGGGTGAGCACGTACCGCAATATCGATGCGACGCTCTATGGCATTGAGCTCTCCGGTGATCTGCGCTGGGCTCGGCATTGGGAGACGCGGGGACAGCTGAGCTGGGTGCGTGGCGACAACCTGGATGATGGCGGCGCCCTGTCCGATATTGCGCCGCTGCGCGGGCGGCTCTCGCAGTTTCATGTGCGCGAGGCCTGGGAGGCCGGCCTTACCGCCCGTTTCTCCGATGCCCAGGACCGCCTGGGGCCAGGCGAGGTCTCCACGGCAGGCTATGTGGTGCTGGATGCCGAAGCGGCCTGGCATGGGCGGGCCATGACCCTGCGCGCGGGCGTCAGTAACCTGCTCGACAAGACCTACAGTGACTTTCTCAATCGCAACCGCAGCGCCAGCGATCCTTTCCTGGCCGAGGATCCAGACAATCAGGATCTGCCGCTGAACGAACCCGGACGCAGCCTCTGGGTGGGCGTCGATTATCGTTTCTGATTGATCAGCGTGGGGCGCGTGTCGAAAAGACGGGAAGGTGAGGCTGGGGGATAGTTTGGCGCCCCCATCAGGATTCGAACCTGAGACCTTCCCCTTAGGAGGGGGACGCTCTATCCAGCTGAGCTATGGGGGCGCGACGCAGCGCATTATAAGCGCCTGAACGGCCGAGATAAACCCGCGCCACTCCCGGGCAGTGTCCCGGGCCATGAGTCCGGCGCGATTCCCGGGTAGAATGCGCCCATCTTAGCTTCCGGTGGCCGGCATGACCGAACCTGTCTCTCCTCTCTCGCCAGCGGGCGATCGCCATTTCGACGGCTTGGCCGACAAGTTCGCCGCGAGCCTTTACGGCGGTGCCCGGGGCGAGCTGCGTCTGGCGCTGCTCGATCGCCTGCTGCCCGAGATGCTCGACCTCGACGGCCAGCCGCTGCTCGACGTCGGCGGCGGCCTCGGCCAGCTGGCCGGCTGGTTCGTCGGGCGCGGTCACCCGGTGACCCTGGCTGAGCCCTCCGCCGAGATGCTCGCAAGGGCCAGGGAACACCTGGCCGGAAACAACGTCATCTTCCATCAGACGCCGCTGCAGGCCCTGCCCGGAAAGGCCCCCGGGCCCTGGTCGCTGATCGCCTGCCATGCGGTGCTGGAATGGCTGGCCGACCCGCGCGGTGCCCTGGCTACCCTGGCGAGCCTGCTCGCCCCGGGCGGGCAGCTCTCGCTGATGGTGTTCAATCGCGACGCGCTCAGGCTCTCCAACGTCGTCAAGGGCAACCTGGAGAAGGCCCTTGAGGACCGTCTGGAGGGCAAGGGGCTTCGCAAGCGGCTGACGCCGATCTCGCCGCTGACCCACGGGCAGATTGAGGCCTGGAGCGCCGAGAATGATCTCGTGATCCGCGAGGTGGCGGGCATCCGAGTGTTTTCCGACTACCTGCGACACCCGCCGGAGAGCGAGGCCGATCGCGAGCGCCTGCTGGCGCTCGAGCATCGCTACTGCCGGGCCGATCCCCACTGGCGGCTCGGCCGCTACCTGCTCTACACGCTGGAGCGCCCGATCCATCCCGCACAGGAGGCCACCCCATGAGTGCTGAGACCCCCGTCTGCCAGCTGCTGGAGCGACAGGCGTTTGATTACCGCGGCTGGCTCTGGGTGGCGCCGCCCAGGGACGCCTGGCTGGAGGCGGGGCAGGGCCGCCTGCTCTCGGCCGACCAGGCGGTGCGCGCGGCCTGGCAGGCTCGGGGTCTATCGGCGCTTTCGCCCTTTGAAGAAGTCGACGAGGCACCTGCCGGGGCCGTGCTGTTCTGGCCCAAGAGTCACGCCCTGGGCGAGTGGTGGCTGCTGTGGCTCTGCGCCCACCTGCCGCCGGGCACGCCGCTGCAGCTGGTCGGTGAGAATCAGGGCGGCATCAAGCGCGTGCTCAAGGTGCTGGCGGCGCTGGGGCTTGGCTGTCGCAAGGTGGACAGCGCTCGGCGCTGCGGCCTCTACGCGACTCGCCTGGACCGGGTGGGGATCGATCCCGACGCGGCCTGGATGAGCTTCGAGGCCGAGGGCCTGAAACTGGTCAGCCATCCCGGGGTGTTCGGCCACGGCAAGCTCGACGACGGCACCCGGCTGCTGCTGGGCGAGTTGCCCGGGGCGTTGGGTGGGCCGCTGGGGGAGGGCGCCGACGAGGCGGATATTCTGGATGTCGGCTGCGGCGACGGCATCCTCGCCGCCTGGCTGGCGCGACGCGGCGCTCGGGTCACCGCGACGGACGTCAACGCCTTCGCAGTGGAGGCGACGCGGCGCACGCTCGCGGCCAACGGCCTGATTGGTGAGGCGCTGGAAAGCGACGTCTACTCGGCGCTAGACGCCCGGCGCGACGGCGCCCGACGCGACGGCGCCCGACGCTTCGACGTCATCATCAGCAACCCGCCCTTCCACCAGGAGCGGGCCATCGACTACGGCCCGGCGGGGCGGCTGATCCGCGAGGCGCCGGAGCACCTGAAGCCCGGCGGCCAGCTGCTGCTGGTGGCCAACATCTTCCTGCCCTATCCGGACCTGTTGACCCGCACCTTCGGCGGCTTCGAGATCCTGGCCGACGATCGGCGCTTCCGGGTCTATCGGGCGATCAAGGACGGATCGAGGGGCTGATCAGGGCTTGATCAGGGCTTGATCAGGTCTGGGGGGCGCGATAGGCGATATCGGTGATCAGGTAGGTGGTCTCGCCGCCCGGCGCGGCCACCGTGGCCTCGTCGTCGAGCCCCTTGCCCAGCAGGGCCTTCGCCAAGGGGGCATCCACGCTGATCCAGCGCCTGGTGGTGTCGGTCTCGTCGTGGCCGACGATGCGGATGGCCAGCTCCTCGCCTTCTTCGTCTTCCAGAGTGACGAAGGCGCCGAAGTAGACGCGCTCGGTATCCGCAGGCAGCCGGTCGACCACGGTCAGCTCGTCGAGGCGCTTGGTGAGATAGCGGATGCGCGCGATGACCCGGTTGAGCTCCTTCTTGTTGTAGGTGTAGTCGGCATTCTCGCTGCGATCGCCCAGCGCCGCCGCCTCGCCCACCTTGGTCGAGAGGGCCGGGCGCTTGACCCGTGAGAGGTGGTCGAGGATGCCGCGCAGCCGCTCGGCCCCCTCGGCGGTGATCAGGTTGCTCTTGGGTTCCTGACGCGGGTCCTTGGCGGGGTCGCGCCAGCGCGTCATGTTGCGGCCCTTCATCAAATTTTGCGCGGGATACCCGGTACTTTCAGTGCCGGGAGGGATAGCGCGTCGCCCGCAGGGCGACCTGTTACGCCACCGCCTGCCCCGCTCCTCCCTTTGGTTGAATGGATGAGGTGAGGTGGTAGCCGTAGCCATCACCGCGTTGGATCAGCAAGCAGTGCTTGTGCGAGATGCCTTGCACCGCTCCCTGCTCGGTCTGAATGTTGAAGCTGCCTGTTTTCCGAACAGCGACACGGCCCGTATGGATGCCGGCCTTCTTGCCGGTGGGCACGATGGCTTTCACCATGTCGCCGGTCTGAAAGCCGCGCACCTGCTTCTGTTGCATCAGGTGGCCGCGCGGGAAGCCGTGCTTATTGAGCCGTGTGCGCTGGTAGCTGCCGCGCCCGGTCGCCTTGATGACCAGCGTGGGGCGGCTCTCCCCATGCAGCCGGCCGAATGGACCGACGCAGGCGGCATCGAGGGCGTGGGTCTTGGGAATGCCGAGGCGCTGGCGGTTGTACTTGGTGCGCCCGCCGCTACCTGCTGTCATCGGCAGGCCGGTGGCCTTGAGGGCACCGAACAGCACCCAACGGGTCGCGTTGACGGCGCTGGCATCCCGCAGCGGGCGCTTGAGCTCACGTTGCACGCGCTCCAGTCGAGCATCCACCGACAGGCTGTTGGCCTTGAGTCGCTTCTTGAGCCCCTTGTCGGTGGTGAAGAAGGCGTCCAGCGTGCCTTTGCCTTTGCCCTGGTTGCAGACGTGGCAGGCCAGCGTCAGGTTGCTGACGCGGTTCGAGCCACTGTGAGCGCGAGGCACCACATGCTCGACCTCCAGTGGGGTGTCGGTATCACCACAGTAGGCGCACTCGCGCCCCCACTTTTCCAGCAGGTATTCGCGCACCTCGTACCCGAGCAGCGAGCCCTGCTGGTACTCGACACCGCTGATCTCCGGGTTCTCCAGCTTCTGCGTATCGAAGCGCACCAACTCCTGACTGATGGCAGTGATCGGCGCATGTCGAGTCAGCCGGTTCACCCAAGCCGTGACGGTATCGACACGGTGCTGAATGCTGGGGGCCAGCCAGCCCTTGGGTCGGGTGCGGTTGTTGAAGCGTGGCGCCCGGTAGCGCAGGTTCTTGCTGCGGCGACGGCGACGAAAGGCTCGTCGCTGCTCCAGCGCCTTGCGAATCTGAAAGCCACGATGGACAAGATCGAACAGGCACAGCACATGACGATCCTCGGCATCCTCGCGCGCCAGCGCCATCCCGGTGGTCTTGCTGCCGGGGTCGATGCCGAGTCGCAGCGGCTGGGTGTCGCCACCCACACGATCCTTGAGCCGGATCGTGAACGGGTAGCGCTTATGCACCACCGCTCGCCCCCGCGCCAGCAGCAACCGGGCGCGTTTCTCGCTGCACGGCATCAAGGGCCGCTTCTGTTTATCCAATACGAAAACCGCCATGCGATTTTCTCCCTATCAATGCCCTTACGGGCCTGGTGTCGCGGGCCTGTCGGCCCGTCTCCCCTCGGGAATGTCGATAACCGGCTCCTGCGTTTACACAGCGATCAGAACCTTCGGCGTTTTGCCTTGCGCCCGGGCGGCGTACCGCAGCATGATCCTGACCTTCCAGAGCCCGCGGCTGAGGAAGCACGGCGGGGTGGGTCTTGGCGACCTGTTACCAACGTAGCGGGTTGGCTACCGCTCTCCCTGGTCAACCGGGCTTGCTTTCACAAGCCTCCGGCTTCAGCCGGAGGTAGTTGACCGCTTCCCTCCTTCGGCTGTCGGGCCCGTCTATCACGAGTCCATCCGTCGAGTCCGTCTGTCGAGAGAAGCAAGATACGCCATCGCCGCGGGGCTCGCCACGGGACCGGTCGCCCGCCTGGCAGTTCATTCGAACGTTCGTTACATTGCGGTGATGCGATCACAACAATAAGCCGTCAGGGAGTTTCGCCATGCATCGTCGTCCGCTGTTCGCCACCGCGATTGTCACCGTCCTCGGCCCGGGGCTGCTCGTCGCCTCGCTGGCACAGGCCCAGGCCGAGCCCCAGGCCTGGGACCAAGAGGTGGGTGAGTTGCGCCATCGCTGGGAACGGATCACCACCGAGATGCCCGAGGATCGCCGCGAGTCCGCGCTCGAGTCGCTGGCGGATGAGAGCAGTGCCCTTGCCGAGGCCTATCCCCGGCAGAGCCCGGTGCTGGTCTGGCGGGGCATCGTCCTGGCCTCCCATGCGCGGGCGGCCGGCGGGCTCTCCGCCCTGGGCTCGGCCAAGCAGGCGCGCAAGGTGCTGGAGCGCGCCGTCGAGCTCGACCCCGAAGGGCACAACGGCTCCGCCTGGGTGACCCTGGGAGCCCTCTACGATCGGGCGCCCGGCTGGCCGGTGGCCTTCGGCGACGCCGAGACCGCCGAGCGGATGTTCCGGCGGGCCCTGTCGATCCGCCCCGAGGGGATCGACGTTCACTACTACTACGCCGCCTTCCTCGAGGAGGAGGGGCGCCGCGACGAGGCCCGTGAGCACGCTCGCCGCGCCATCGACGGCACGGCCCGCGCGACTCGCCCGCTTTCCGACGAGGCGCTGCGCGACGACGCCAGGGCACTGCTCGCTCGCTTCTGAGGGCGCGCTGCGGGGCCGGGTGGTTGGCATTCTCGTCCGCGGTCCCGATAATGGGCTCTTTGCACGATCGGGAGACCGGCATGAGCGACACGCGCCCGCCCGCGGACGATCACGACCTCACCCGCGAGCCGCCCTTCACGGCGGCCGACGTGGAACTGGAGGAGCGGCGCTGCCTGCACGAGGGGTTCTTCCGCCTGGAGGCGCTGCACCTGCGCCATCGCCTCTTCGAGGGCGGCTGGAGCGGTCGCATGGTGCGCGAGGTGCACCATCGCCACGACGCGGTGGGGGTGCTGCTCTACGACGTGGAGCGTGACACCGTGGTGCTGGTCGAGCAGTTCCGCGCCGGGGCCCTCGATGATCCCGCCTCCCCCTGGAAGCTCGAGGTGGTCGCCGGGCTGGTCGAGCGCGGCGAGAGCGCCGCCGAGGTGGCCCGCCGCGAAGCCATGGAGGAGGCCGGCTGCGCGGTGGGCGAGCTGATCGAACTACATGCCTACTATCCCAGCCCAGGCGCCTGCGACGAGCGCGTCACCCTGTTCTGCGGCCTGGTCGACAGCCATGGCCTCGGCGGCGTGCACGGGCTGGACGAGGAGCACGAGGATATCCGCGTGCATGTGCTACCGTTCCTTCGTGCCTGGGAACTCCTGCAGGCCGGACGACTCGACAATGCCATGTGCCTGATCGCCTTCCACTGGCTGGCCGGCGAGCGCGCATCGTTGCGAGCAAGGAGGTAGCGTGCCGAGAAACGCCTATGTCACCGACCTGAAGACCCTGCAGGGCGAATGCGCGGCCAACTTCATCCGCCTCAGCCGGCTGCTGGGCGATCTGGAGGCCGGCGAGACCCGTGAGGTGGCGCTGGTCAATCGGGGGCGCTGCCTGGGCGCGCTGTGTCTCGAGCTTCAGGAGCGCGCGCCCTACACCAGCATCGTGCGGGTCTCTCAGCGCGGGGCGCTCGATAGCGTGATCGAGTCGCCGCGCATGCGCGTGCATCTCTATCATGACGTGCGCATGGCCGAGGTCACCGACTTCCAGCGTCAGCGCCACTTCCACGGCCGCTATCGCTACCCCAATGCGCGCATGCATCAGCCCGACGAGAAGCTGCAGCTCAACCGCTTCCTCGGCGAATGGCTGGAGCACGGACTGGCCCACGGCCACTTCGACCTGCCGCAGCTGCCCTGACGACGTCGTCGCCGGCCGTCAGCCGGCACGTCTCGCGCCGAATCCCGCCCCTTCGCCCGCCCGATCGAGGAGCCGTCCCAATGCGCCTGGTCCAGATCACTGACTGCCACCTGCATGCCGACCCCGCGGCAAAAGGCCGGCTCGGCGTCCCGCTCCGCCAGCTCGAGGCCGTGATCGAGGCGGTCAACCGCGAGCGTCCGGATCGGGTGGTGGTCAGCGGCGACATCAGCCAAGACGAGACGGCGGCCTCCTATGAGCTCGCCGAGCGGACGCTGTCGCGGCTCGACGCCCCCTGGTGCTGGCTGCCGGGCAACCATGACCGTACCGACCTGATGGCCGAGTGCCGGGCGCTGCCCGATGAGCTCGACCTGGGCGACTGGCGTGCGCTGCTGCTGGATACCCAGGTCCGCGGTCGCGAGGGCGGCGAGCTGGGCGCCGAGCGACGGGCGGCCCTGGAGGCGCGCCTCGCCGGTGACGATCGCCCGACGCTTCTGTTCCTGCACCATCCGCCGCTGCCCGTCGGCACGGCCTGGCTCGACGCGATCGGCCTGGCCGACGCCGAGGCCTTCTGGGGCCTCATTGCCCCGCATCGTCAGGTGCGGGCGGTGTGCTTCGGCCACGTCCACCAGGCCTTCGAGGGCGCCAAGCCCCTGGCCGACCGGCGGGTGGCGGTCTACGGCTGTCCCGCCTCCAGCGATCAGTTCCTGCCCGGCGCCACCACCTTCGCCCTCGACGAGGCCGCCTGGCCTGGCTATCGCCTTCTTGAGCTCGGTCCCGGCGCGCTCGAGACCCGGGTGGTGCGCGTCGCGCCCTGAAGGCCCGCGAGATCACGCCGGGCCCTCCTCGTTAGCATCAAGTAGTTAAAATAAGCATAAAAAGATAGTTATTGATTCTTTTGGGTTATTAATTACCCGGGGTTACCCTGTCTCGCATGATCTCACCCGCCCAACGTCATGCGAGGTAGCCGGGCCATGAGCAGTCTTTCCGCACCATCACGCGAGAGCGCCGTGGAGGCCGCCGTCGGCGACCCGACGCCGTCGCGCCAGCGCCTCACCCACCTGCAGCAGCTCGAGGCCGAATCGATCCACATCATCCGCGAGGTGGTGGCGGAGTTTGCCAACCCGGTGATGCTCTACTCTATCGGCAAGGACTCCTCGGTGATGCTGCACCTGGCGCGCAAGGCCTTCTATCCCGGGCCGCCGCCGTTCCCGCTGATGCACGTCAACACCACCTGGAAGTTTCGCGAGATGATCGAGTTCCGTGATCGCATGGCCGCGGAATCCGGCATGGAGCTGATCGAGCACATCAACGAGGAGGGGCGCGCCGCCGGCATCAATCCCTTCGATCACGGCTCCAGCGGCTACACCGACGTCATGAAGACCGCGGCCCTCAAGCAGGCGCTGGACAAGTACGGCTTCGATGCCGCCTTCGGCGGGGCGCGCCGCGACGAGGAGGCCAGCCGCGCCAAGGAGCGGGTGTTCTCCTTTCGCGACAAGCACCATCGCTGGGACCCCAAGAACCAGCGCCCGGAGCTCTGGAACCTCTACAACGCCCGGGTCAACAAGGGCGAGTCGATCCGCGCCTTCCCGCTCTCCAACTGGACCGAGCTGGATATCTGGCAGTACATCCATCTCGAGGGCATCCCCATCGTGCCGCTCTACTTCTCCGCGCCGCGTCCGGTGGTCGAGCGCGACGGCATGCAGATCATGGTCGATGACGAGCGCCTGCCGCTGGCCGAGGGCGAGGTGCCCGAGGAGAAGTGGGTGCGCTTTCGCACCCTCGGCTGCTATCCGCTGACCGGCGCCGTGGAGTCCCGGGCGGCCACCCTGCCCGAGATCATCCAGGAGATGCTGCTGACGAGGACCTCCGAGCGCAGCGGCCGCGCCATCGACCACGATCAGGCCGGTTCCATGGAGAAGAAGAAGCGCGAGGGGTACTTCTAAAGATGTCACATCAATCGAACCTGATCGCCGACAACATCGATCAGTACCTGCACGAGCACGAGAACAAGGACCTGCTGCGCTTCATCACCTGCGGCAGCGTCGACGACGGCAAGTCGACCCTGATCGGGCGGCTGCTCCACGACTCGAAGATGATCTTCGACGACCAGCTGGCGGCGATCACCCAGGCCTCTAAGAAGAGCGGCACCACCGGCGAGGCGGTGGACCTGGCGCTGCTGGTCGATGGCCTGCAGTCCGAGCGTGAGCAGGGCATCACCATCGACGTGGCCTACCGCTTCTTCTCCACCGACAAGCGCAAGTTCATCATCGCCGACACCCCGGGCCACGAGCAGTACACCCGCAACATGGCGACCGGCGCCTCCACGGCGAGCCTGGCGATCATCCTGATCGATGCCCGCTACGGCGTGCAGACCCAGACCCGCCGGCACAGCTTCATCGCCGACCTGCTGGGCATCCAGCACCTGGTGATCGCGGTCAACAAGATGGACCTGGTCGGCTTCGACGAGGCGCGCTTCGAGGAGATCGTCGCCGAGTATCGCGCCTTCGCCGAGCAGCTCGACGCCCCCGATATCCGCTTCGTGCCGCTCTCGGCGCTGGAGGGCGACAACGTCGTCAATCGCAGCGAGAAGACGCCCTGGTACTTCGTCGATGGACAACCCGGCCCGCCGCTGCTCGAGCTGCTGGAGAGCGTCGAGATCAGTCGCGATCGCAACCTGACCGACCTGCGCCTGCCGGTGCAGATCGTCAACCGCCCCGATCTCGACTTCCGCGGCTACGCCGGCACCCTGGAGGCGGGCATCCTGCGCCCGGGTCAGGCGATCAAGGTGCTGCCTTCCGGGCGGACCTCGACGGTGGAGCGCATCGTCACCTTCGACGGCGACCTGGACATCGCCTGGCCGGGCCAGGCGATCACCGTCACCCTGAGTGATGAGGTCGATATCTCCCGCGGCGACTGGATCGTCGCCGCCGACGCCGAGGTCGCCCTGTCCGACGCCTTCGAGGCGGACATCGTGTGGATGCACGACGAGCCCCTTACCCCCGGGCGGCCGATCGACATCCGCCTGGCCGGGCGTTCCGTGGCGGGCCGGATCGGCGAGATCCTCCATCAGGTAGACGTCAACAGCCAGGCGCGTCATTCGGCCGAGCGGCTCGAGCTCAACGCCATCGCCCGCTGCCGGGTCGAGCTGACCGCCGAGGTGGCGCTGGACGACTACGATCGCAGCCCGGGCACCGGCAGCTTCATCGTCATCGACCGGCTCACCAACGTCACGGTGGGGGCGGGCATGATTCGCGCCGTCGCCCAGTCGTCCGCTCGCCTGGCCGGCGAGGTGGACTGGGCCGGCTTCGAACTGGAGCTCAACGCCCTGGTGCGCAAGTACTTCCCGCACTGGGAGGCGAAGGACCTGCGCGAGCTGCTCAACAAATAGGCCGATGACTCCGGCCGACAACGAGCCCGGCGACCCCGTGTCGTCGGGCTTCTTGTCGTCTGGGGCAGGCGTTTCGGAAACCGGCTCTGATAGTCTGGGTCCAATGATCTGACCCTGCTTGGAGCCCGACCCGATGATCGTCCTGGCAATCGCCCTGCTGCTGGCCCTCTTCCTGCTGCCCAACCTCTGGGCGAAGTGGGTGCTGGCCCGTCACGCCCGAGGGCGTGACGAATACCCCGGTACCGGTGGCGAGCTCGCCGAGCACCTGATTCGGCGACTCGGCCTCGAGGGCGTCCGGGTAGAGGTGACCGATCACGGTGATCACTACGACCCCGAGGCGCGGCGGGTGCGGCTTTCACAGGAACACTACACGGGACGCTCGCTTACGGCGGTGACGGTGGCGGCCCACGAGGTGGGCCATGCCATCCAGCACCGGGACGGCTATGCGCCGTTGCTGGCGCGCTCGCGGCTGGTGGCCGTGGCGCAGAAGGCCGAGAAGGTCGGGGCGCTGCTGATGATGGCCGCGCCCTTCCTGTTCGTGCTGACGCGCCTGCCCGGCGGCCTGATCGTCGTGGTGGCCCTGGCGGTGATCAGCTTCGGTACCGCGGCGCTGGTGCACCTGGTGACCCTGCCGGTGGAGTTCGATGCCAGCTTCGGGCGGGCCCTGCCGCTGCTGGCGGAGTATATCCCGGCTCGTGACATGGCCGGTGCCCGCCACGTGCTCACCGCCTGCGCCTTCACCTATGTCGCCGCCTCCCTGGCCAGCATCCTCAACCTGGGACGCTGGTTGGTGATCCTGCGGCGCTAGGCCTCGTGCGAGGGCGGACGATAGGCATCGGCGTTCTTGCCGCGATGCCCCCGGCGGTGGCCGCAAGCTTCTCTGATGGAACAGCGTCTCGGCGTTGACGGATGGAAGATGCGAAACCCAGCGGGCTGGGAGTAGGCTGAAGGCATCGACGTGATAGGGAATATCCGACCATGAACGGTGCATCTTGAGCGGGTCGCTGGAGAGAGTGGCGGTGGGGAAGCCGTCGCTTCGACGCGCCGCCCTGTTCGTCAAGCGGCTGGTGGGGGGCGTGGCTCGGCCGATGAAGCGGGGCCACGGGCGTGGCGGCCTGACGGTCACCCCCTACCGGGGGTATGGCTCGCGGCGAGAAGTCTTTCTCACGGGCCGCGTGTTCCGCCAGGCGCCGCTTGGCAAAAGCGTGCCGCGCCGCGGCTTCCTGCGCGACCTGGTCGACGTGGCACGACGGATCGGCCGGCGCGGCGTGGCCGGGGCCAGCGTCGATATCCGCCTGGGCGACAATCGAGTCGCCGTGACCACCGACCGCGACGGCTACTTCGATGCGCATCTGATGCTGGCCTCGTCGCTGCCAAGCGATAGTGCCTGGCATCGCGCCGAGCTGTGGGTCAGCGCGGATCAGGAACTGCCGGTGCGCGCCAGCGCGGAGGTCTTCATCCCGGTATCCGCCACCGACCTGCTGGTGATTAGCGACATCGACGATACCGTGATGTACACCGGCGTGGCCGACAAGCTGCGCATGCTCTATCGGCTGTTCATCGAGCAGCCCGATCAGCGCATGGCCTTTCCCGGCGTGGCCGCGCTCTACCAGGCCCTGCACCGCGGCGCCGACGACCAGGGCGAGCGGCCCATCCTCTACGTGTCGCGGGGCCCCTGGGCGATCTACGAGATGCTGGAGACCTTCTTCCAGCTCAATCGCATTCCGGTCGGGCCGATCCTGTTCCTGCGTGAGTGGGGCATCTCCCTGCGCCACCCCTTGCCGCGTCGGGCCGTGGATCACAAGCAGCAGCTGATCAACCGCATGCTGGCGACGTTCGAGAGAGTGCCCTGCGTGCTGATCGGCGACAGCGGACAGCACGATCCCGAGGTCTACACCCGCATCGTCGAAGCCCACCCCGGGCGCATCAAGGCCATCTATATCCGACGCGTGGAGCAGCGAGAGGATCGGCAGCGCGCCATCCAGGTGCTCTGCGACCAGCTGCGCCACACCCACTGCGATCTGGTACTGGCCGCCGACAGCGTGCTGATCGCCGAACATGCCCATGCCCAGGGGTTCATCTCCGGCCATGGGTTGGCGGCGGTGCGCCGTGAGGCGGCTACGGCACCTGAGGATAACGGGCCCGAGGATCCCGCCTGAGGCCTTGATGCCTGACGATGCCGCTGAGGCATGAAACCGCCCGTAGCTACTCGGGATCGCGCCTCGAGTCTCAGCCCGGCCGGTTGGCCATGATCACCGCGCGGCGCGGGGCGGGGTAGCCCTCCCGGGTGCGGATCGGGTCATCGGGATCCAGGAAGTCGGCCAGCGACTGGAAGGTCATCCAGTCGCTGGCCCGCTGTTCTTCCGTGGTGGTCGCCGCCTCGTCTACCACCCGCACGTTGTGAAAGCCGCAGCGTTCGAGCCACTGGCAGAGCGCGGCGGAGGAGGGCAGGAAGTAGACGTTGGGCATGGCGGCGTAGCGCTCCCCGGGCAGTAGCACCGTGGTGGCGTCGCCCTCGACCACCAGGGTCTCCAGCACCAGCTCGCCGCCCGGGCGCAGGGCCTCCTTCAACTGCACGAGATGCTCCAGCGGCGAGGGGCGGTGATAGAGCACGCCCATGGAGAACACCGTGTCGAAGAAGGCGAGCCGTTCGGGCACGTCCTCGATGCCCACCGGCAGGAAGTGGGTGCGGTGGCCGTCGGCGTCGCCGACGAAGTGGCGCACCGCCCGGAACTGCCAGAAGAAGCGCGGTGAGGGGTCGATCACCAGCACGAAGGCGGCCCCTGCCCCGGCCATGCGCCAGGCGTGATAGCCGCTGCCGCCGCCCACGTCGAGCACCCGGCGACCGTTGAGCGGCGCCAGATGCGGGGCGACGCGCTGCCACTTCCAGTCCGAGCGCCACTCGGTGTCGATATTCACCCCGCCTAGGCAAAAGGGCCCCTTGCGCCAGGGCATGAGCTTTCTCAGCAGGCTCTCGGCCTGACGGCGCTGGCTATCTTCGAGCGCCGCCTCGACGCTCACAGTGTCACGGTCGAGCTCGACGCGGCGCGTCTCGGGCAGGTCGGGCAGCTTGGCCACGGCCTTCTCCCAGGCCGGCAGGTCGCCGTAGCGCTGGCGGTCGAGCCCCCGGGCGAGCTGGTCGGGCAGGCGGGCCAGCCAAGCGTCCAAGCCCTGGTCGAGGAAGGCGCGGTAGAGGTCGCGGTGTTCCGGCGCGATCGGCACGGGGTTACTCCTTTTAACGGCAGTCCTTGAAGGCGATCAGCGAGGCGAAGTTGAGGAACTGGAACCAGGTGTGGGCGCGGGAGAAGCCGGCCCGCGCCAGGCGCTCGTGATGCCCCGCCAGGGTGTCCGGCACCAGCACGTTCTCCAGCGCCGTGCGCTTCTGGCTGATCTCCATCTCGCTGTAGCCGTTGGCCCGCTTGAAGTCGTGGTAGCGCTCCACCAGCCAGGCGTTCTCCTGCTCGTCGGCGGCCTTGATCTTCTCGGAGAGCACCAGCACGCCACCGGGCTCCAGGGCAGCGAAGAGGCGAGAGATCACCGCGTCGCGTTCCTCCGGGGCGAGAAACTGCAGGGTGAAGTTGAGCACGATCATGCCGGCGGGGGCGTACTCCAGCTGGCGGATATCGCCCTCGAGCACCTCCATGGCGTGGTCGGGACACTCCGCCGCCAGGGTCTCTCGGGCACGCGCCACCATGGCCGGGGAGAGATCCACGCCGGTGTAGCGAAAGGCGTCCGGCGCCAGGGTCCCGGCCAGTGCCAGGCCGGCGGCGCCCAGCGAGCAGCCCAGGTCATAGACGTGGGCGCCGTGGCGCAGGTGGCGGCCGGCGATCACGCCGAGCATGCCGAGTATCTGGCCATAGCCCGGCACCGAGCGGCGAATCATGTCGGGAAAGCAGGCGACGACCTGCTCGTCGAAGGAGAAGCGCGCCACCCGGTCCAGGGGTGTCGAAAAGATCGCGTCACGGTAAGATGCGTCACTCATGGAACAGGCCGGATATCATGGGGTAAGGGGCGCCATTCTACGCCTCGCCCGCATCGGCTGCACGACAGGACGTTCAGGAGACGCCCATGATAGAGCCCACCATCGACCAGGGGGCTGCCTGGCAGGCACTGGCCGAACACGCCGAGGGGATGCGTGCCACGCACCTGAGCGAACTCTTCGCCGGTGAGTCGGGTCGCCATGGCGCCTTCACCCGCCAGGCGGCGGGCCTGACCCTGGATCTTTCCAAGCAGCGCTGGGACGCCGAGACCCTGGCGAAGCTGCTCGACCTGGCCCGGGAGGCCGAGGTCCCCGAGGCGATTCGTGCCCTGCTCGCCGGCGAGCGGGTCAATCGCAGCGAGGATCGTCCGGCCCTGCACACCGCCCTGCGGCTGCCGGCCGAGGCGAGCCTGATGGTGGAGGGCGAGGACCTGGTGCCCTCGGTTCACGCCACGCTGGATCGCATGGCGACCATGGTCGAGCGCTTTCACGCCGGGCAGTGGCGGGGCGCCACCGGCAAGGCGATCCGCGACGTGGTCAACCTCGGCGTCGGCGGCTCCGACCTGGGGCCGCTGATGGTGACCCACGCTCTGGCCGACTATCGGCCCCGGGGCGTGCACGCCGTCGACGTGCACTTCGCCTCCACCATGGACGGCTCGCAGCTGGCCGACTACCTGGCGCGGCTCAATCCCGAGACCACGCTCTTCGTGCTCTCGTCGAAGTCGTTCACCACCATCGACACCCTCTCCAATGCGCGCACCGCCCGCGACTGGCTGATGGCGCGGCTGCTGGGTGAGGACGGCGAGGAGGGCGTCGACGCCGAGCTGGTCCTGCAGCAGCACTTCATCGGCATCTCGGCGAGCCCCGAGAAGATGAGTGAGTGGGGCATCGCCGAAGCCCACCAGCTGGAGTTCTGGGAGTGGGTCGGCGGGCGCTACTCGCTGTGGGGCGGCATCGGCCTGCCCATCGCCCTGGCGGTGGGCATGGCGAACTTCCGAGAGCTGCTGGCCGGCGCCCACGGCCTGGATAGCCACTTCCGCGAGGCGCCCCTCGAGGACAACCTGCCGGTGCTGCTGGCCCTGGCGGGGATCTGGAACGTCAACTTCCTCGACGTCCGCGCCCACTCGATCCTCCCCTATGACGGCCGCCTGGAATACTTCGCCGCCTATCTCGAGCAGCTGGAGATGGAGTCCAACGGCAAGTCGGTGACCCACGACGGCCAGGCCGTCGGCTACTCCACCTGCCCGGTGCTGTGGGGCCAGCTCGGGCCCAATGCCCAGCACGCCTTCTATCAGCTGCTCCACCAGGGCACCCAGGCGGTGGAGTGCGACTTCATCGCCCCCCTGGTGCGCTACGAGGACGTCGAGGACCCGGCCACCCGCGCTCACCTGATGGGCCAGCATCGCCTGACGCTCGCCAACTGCTTCGCCCAGTCACGGGCGCTGATGCTCGGTGACGAGGCCGTCAAGGACGACGGGCCGCGCCCGGTGCACAAGCGCTACCGCGGCAACCAGCCCTCCAGCACCCTGCTGCTGGAGCGGCTGACGCCGGCGACCCTGGGGGCGCTGATCGCCCTCTACGAGCACAAGGTGTTCGTCCAGGCGACCATCTGGGACATCAATCCCTTCGACCAGTGGGGCGTGGAACTCGGCAAGCAGATCGCCGGCGAGACCCAGCGGATCCTCGAGCATCACGCCGACCTCGCGAGCATGGACGATTCCACTCGTGGCCTGATCGAGGCCGCCTGGGCGGCGGAACGCGGTTCGTGATGATACTGGCTGCATGTACAGGGGTTGCGGTATGCTGAGCGCCGCCCGGAGGCGGCCGGCGGCCAGCGGGGTGCTCTACCTGCACGGGTTCAACAGCGGCAGCGGCTCGCCCAAGGCGGCCCTGGTGCGTGAGGCCTGCGCGCGGCTCGGGCTGCCCTGCGCCACGCCGCAGCTGCCGCACCGGCCGCGCGCCGCCTTGGCCTGTGCCGAGGCGCGACTCGCCGAGCTGGGCTCCGCCCCGCTGGTGGTGGGCAGCTCCATGGGGGGCTTTCTGGCCACCCTGATCGCCGAGCGCCACGACCTGCCGGGGGTGCTGATCAACCCGGCGGTGGCCCCGGCGACGCTGGTGGCCGACTGGGTCGGTCAGCGCTTCGACAACGCCTACACCGGCGAGCGCTTCGCCATCGAGGCCGCGCATCTCGAGGAGCTCGAGGCGCTGACGCCCGGGCGAGTCACGGCAGAGCGCTACCTGTTGCTGCTGGGCACGGCCGACGAGACCCTGAATCCCCGGCGGGCCTTCGCCCTCTACCGGGGTGCGCGAGTCATCCTGCACCCGCAGGGGGATCACGGCTTCGCGGCCCTGGCAGACTACCTGCCGGCGATCCTCGCCCACGGTGGCCACGCCCTGTCGGCGGCGCGGCTCGCCGGCCGTGAGGGCCCCGCTGTGCAAGCGACTGGCGTCCAGGCTCCTGGCTTTCAGGCTCCTGGCATTCAGGGCACCGGCGTCCCGGGCGACACGAACGATCGTAACCATTTTGGGTGATGCATGACGCAATACAGTGCCAGCTCCATCGAGGTCCTCTCCGGCCTCGAGCCGGTGCGCAAGCGCCCCGGCATGTATACCGATACCTCGCGGCCCAATCACCTCGTCCAGGAGGTCATCGACAACAGCGTCGATGAGGCGCTGGCCGGTCATGCCGGGGCGATCACCGTTCGCCTGTTCGAGGACGGCGGCGTCGAGGTCTCCGACGACGGCCGCGGCATGCCCATCGATATCCACCCGGAGCACGGCGTCTCCGGGGTCGAGCTGATCATGACCCGGCTGCATGCCGGCGGTAAGTTCTCCCAGTCGAGCTATCGCTTCTCCGGCGGCCTTCACGGCGTCGGGGTCTCGGTGGTCAACGCGCTCTCCAAGCGTCTGGAAGTCGAGGTGCTGCGTGACGGCAGCCGCCACGGCATGGCGTTCGAGCACGGCGACAAGGCCTCCCCCCTGCAGGTGATCGGCAGCGCGCCCAAGCGCGCTCGCGGCACCCTGCTGCGCTTCTGGCCCGAGGAGAGCTACTTCGACAGCCCGAAACTGTCTCTGTCGCGCCTCAAGCACCTGCTGCGCGCCAAGGCGGTGCTCTGCTCGGGGCTCAAGGTCACCCTGGTCGAACCCGACGGCAACCGGAGCGTCTGGCAGTACGCCGACGGCCTGCGCGACTACCTGGCCCAGTCCACCGACGGCTATGAGGTGCTGCCTGCCTCGCCCTTCGTCGGCCACTTCGCCGACGACGAACACGGCGTCGACTGGGCGATCCAGTGGCTACCCGAGGGGGGCGAGGCGCTGCTGGAGAGCTACGTCAACCTGATCCCGACGCCCCAGGGAGGCACCCACGTCAACGGCCTGCGGGCCGGGCTGCTCGATGCCCTGCGCGAGTTCTGCGAGTACCGAAGCCTCTTGCCGCGAGGCGTCAAGCTGACCGCCGAGGATCTCTGGGAGCGGGTCTCCTACGTGCTCTCGGTGAAGATGCTCGAACCGCAGTTCGCCGGCCAGACCAAGGAGCGGCTGTCGTCGCGCACCGTGGCGGGCTTCGTCTCCGGGGTGGTCAAGGACGCCTTCTCACTGTGGCTCAACCACCACGTCGATCAGGCCGAGGCGCTCGCCGAGCTCGTTATCAGCGCCGCCCAGCGTCGCCAGAAGAGCTCGAAGAAGGTGGCGCGCAAGAAGGTCACTTCGGGCCCGGCGCTGCCCGGCAAGCTCGCCGACTGCTCGGGCCAGGACCCGGCCACCAGCGAGCTCTTCCTGGTCGAAGGCGACTCGGCCGGCGGCAGCGCCAAGCAGGCGCGAAACCGTGAGAGCCAGGCGATCCTGCCGCTGCGCGGCAAGATCCTGAATACCTGGGAGGTGGAGTCCCACGACATCTACGGCTCCCAGGAAGTGCACGACATCGCCGTGGCCGTGGGCATGGACCCGGTCAGCGAGGATCTCTCCAAGCTGCGCTACCACAAGATCTGCATCCTCGCCGATGCCGACTCCGACGGCCTGCACATCGCCACGCTGCTCTGCGCGCTCTTCGTGCGTCACTTCCCGGCCTTGGTCGATTCTGGCCATGTGTTCGTCGCCATGCCACCGCTCTACCGTATCGACCTGGGCAAGGAGGTGCACTACGCCCTGGACGAGAGCGAGAAGGCGGCTATCCTGCGCAAGCTCGAGGGCAAGCGCGGCACGGTGAACGTTCAGCGCTTCAAGGGCCTGGGCGAGATGAGCCCGCTGCAGCTGCGCGAGACCACCATGGCCGTCGAGACCCGCCGGCTGGTGCAGCTCACCCGTGAGGTCGGCGACGGCACCATGGAGATGATGGACATGCTGCTGGCCAAGAAGCGCGCCGCCGACCGCAAGAGCTGGCTCGAGGACTACGGCAACCTGGCGGATATCGAGGTATAGCGCCAGGCGCCGAGCCACAAGCTACGAGCGCCGAGCTACAAGCACCAAGCTACAAGCACCAAGGCAAGCGGCGCCGGGGACAGGCCGAAGGGGAGGTCCTTTTCCAGGGACGGAAAAGGTAGCGCCCAGGGAAGGGTTCACAGCGCCTCCCCGATGGCCCGACACTTCGGGGCCTGTCGCCGGAACAGCCGCGGGTGGCGGACACAGATTTTGAACCCTGACCAAGGGCACACCGTATGACCATGGATATCCAGGTAGCGGAGGGCGACGTCGAGCGCCTCTCGCTGCGCGAATACACCGAGAAGGCGTACCTCGACTACTCGATGTACGTCATTCTCGACCGGGCCCTGCCCCACATCGGCGACGGCATGAAGCCGGTTCAGCGGCGCATCGTCTATGCCATGCGCGAGCTGGCGCTCGGTGCCAGCGCCAAGTACAAGAAGTCGGCGCGCACCGTCGGCGACGTGCTGGGCAAGTTCCACCCCCACGGCGACAGCGCCTGCTACGAGGCGATGGTGCTGATGGCCCAGCCGTTCAGCTACCGCTACCCGCT
This sequence comes from Halomonas saccharevitans, assembly GCF_900116405.1. Classification (GTDB taxonomy): domain Bacteria; phylum Pseudomonadota; class Gammaproteobacteria; order Pseudomonadales; family Halomonadaceae; genus Halomonas; species Halomonas saccharevitans. Next base: position 35,438 of record NZ_FPAQ01000004.1, read on the forward strand.
GGTCGACGGCCAGGGCAACTGGGGCAGCCCCGACGATCCCAAGTCCTTCGCGGCGATGCGCTATACCGAGGCGCGGCTGTCCAAGTTCGCCGAGGTGCTGCTCGCCGAACTCGGCCAGGGCACCGTCGACTGGACCCCCAACTTCGACGGCACCATGAACGAGCCCGTGGTGCTGCCGGCGCGGCTGCCCCACGTACTGCTCAACGGCGGCACCGGCATCGCCGTAGGCATGGCCACCGACATCCCGCCCCACAACGTGGGCGAGGTGGTCGAGGCGACCTGCCACCTGCTGCGCCATCCCGAGGCGACCACCGTCGACCTGCTCGAGTACCTGCCGGCGCCGGACTTCCCCACCGAGGCGGAGATCATCACCTCCCGGTCCGACCTGAGAAAGCTCTACGAGGGCGGGCGAGGATCGGTGAAGCTGCGCGGGCGCTACGTGCGCGAAGAGGGCAACGTGGTGGTCACCGCGCTGCCCTACCAGGTCAGCGGCGCCAAGGTGCTCGAGCAGATCGCCGCCCAGATGCAGGCCAAGAAGCTGCCCATGGTGGCCGACCTGCGCGACGAGTCGACCCACGAGGAGCCGACCCGGCTGGTGATCGAGCCGCGCTCCAACCGGGTCGACGTCGAGGCGCTGATGGCGCACCTGTTCGCCACCACCGACCTCGAGAAGAACATCCGCGTCAACATGAACGTGATCGGCCTGGACGGCCGGCCGCGGGTCATGCCGCTGCCCGACCTGCTCGGTGAGTGGCTGCGCTTCCGCCGTGCCACGGTGCGCCGGCGCCTCGAGCACCGTCTGGGCAAGGTCGAGGACCGCCTGCATATCCTCGAGGGCCTGCTGGCCGCCTACCTCAACCTCGACGAGGTGATCCGCATCATCCGCGAGGAGGACGAGCCCAAGGCCGCGCTGATCGAGGCCTTCGGCTTGAGCGACCGCCAGGCCGAGGCGATCCTCGAGCTGCGCCTGCGCCACCTCGCCAAGCTCGAGGAGATGAAGATCCGCGGCGAGCAGGACGACCTGGAGGCCGAGCGCCAGCGCCTGCAGGAGCTGCTCGGCAACGAGGCCAAGCTCACCGACCTGATCGAGACCGAGCTGCGCGAGGCCGGCGAGGCGCACGGCGATGCGCGTCGCTCGCCGCTGGTCGAGCGCCAGGAGGCGAAGGCGCTCTCCGAGGTCGAACTGGTCGGCGCCGACCCGGTCACCGTGGTGCTCTCCGAGAAGGGCTGGATCCGCAGCGCCAAGGGCCACGAGATCGATCCCGCCGGACTCTCCTACAAGGCCGGCGACTGCTTTCACCTCGCCGCCCGGGGCAAGACCAACCAGCCGCTGGTGCTGCTTGACGACACCGGTCGCGCCTACACCCTGCAGGCCCACAACCTGCCCAGCGCCCGTGGCCAGGGCGAGCCGGTCACCGGCCGGGTCAACGTGGTGGCCGGGGCGCACATGACGGGTCTGATGCTGGCCCCGCCCGAGACCCGCTACCTGCTCGCCTCGGACGGCGGCTACGGCTTCGTCGCCCGGCTCGAGGAGCTCACCGGCAAGAACAAGGCCGGCAAGGCGATCCTCAGCGTGCCCAAGGGCTGTAACGTGCTGCCGCCGCTGGAGGTGCCGGCCGCGGAGGGCGCGAGCGTGGCGGCGGTCTCCAACGAGGGGCGGCTGCTGGTCTTCCCCCTCGAGGCGCTGCCCGAGATGGCCAAGGGCAAGGGCAACAAGATGATCGACATCCCCGGCGCCCGGGCCGCGCGACGCGAGGAATTTCTGCGTGACCTGGTGGTGGTGCCGGCCGGTGCCTCCCTGGTGGTGCACGCCGGCAAGCGCAAGCTGACCCTCAAGGCGGCGGACCTGGACTATTATCGCGGTGAGCGCGGCCGGCGGGGCAGCAAGCTGCCCCGCGGCCTGCAGAAGGTCGACCGCCTGAACGTGGAAGAGTGACATGACGAGACGACTGCTGATCCGTGCCACCGGCACGGCGCGCCCCGGTCAGCTGGCCGGCCTGGGCAGGGCACTGGCGAGCAGCGGGGCTCGCCTATTGGACATCAACCAGAGCGTGACCTTCGGCATGCTCTCCCTGGAGGCCCTGGTGGGCCTCGCCCACGAGAGCGACCTGGAGGCGGCGCTCGCGTCGGCGGGCGACGCGCTGGGCCTCGACGTCCAGGCGATCCAGGTCAGCGCCGAGGACTACCAGCGCTGGAGCAGTCAGGCCAGCCGGCCGCGGCTGATCCTGACCCTGCTGGCGCCGCACCTGCCCGCCGGGATCCTCGCCGAGGTGGGCGCGCTCACCGCCGAGCACGGCCTGACCGTGGAGCTGATCCATCGCCTCTCCGGTCGTGAGCCGCTGGACGGCGGCGTGCCCGGGGAGCAAGACGCCATCCAGGGCGCCTGCGTGGAGTGCTGGCTGCGCGGCGAGGAGGTCGACCTCGAGGCCCTGCGCGAGAAGGCCCTGGCGCTTGGTGCCATGCACGGCGTGGACATCGCCATCCAGGAGGACTCCATCTGGCGTCGCCACCGCCGGCTGGTCTGCTTCGACATGGACTCGACCCTGATCCAGACCGAGGTGATCGACGAGCTGGCGCATCGCCACGGCGTGGGCGACGAGGTGGCGGCGGTCACCGAACGGGCCATGCGCGGCGAGCTGGACTTCCAGCAGAGCTTCCGCGAGCGCATGGCGAAGCTCAAGGGGCTAGACGAGGCGGTGCTCGCCGAGATCGCCGAGTCGCTGCCGCTGATGGACGGCGTCGAGCGCCTGATGCGCCAGCTCAAGCGGCTCGGGTATCGCACGGCGATCCTCTCCGGCGGCTTCACCTACTTCGCTCGCCACCTGCAGGAGACCCTCGGCTTCGACGAGGTGCATGCCAACGAACTGGTGATCGAGAACGGCAAGGTCACCGGCGAGGTGCGCGAGCCGATCCTCGACGCCGACCGCAAGGCCGAGCTGCTTGCCGAGATCGCCGAGCGCGAGGGCCTCGCCATGGAGCAGACCATCGCCGTGGGCGACGGCGCCAACGACCTCAAGATGCTTGCCGCCGCCGGGCTCGGCATCGCCTTTAGGGCCAAGCCGCTGGTCAGGGCCCAGGCGCGCCAGTCGATCTCCACCCTGGGGCTCGATGCGGTGCTCTACCTGATCGGCTATCGCCAGGGCGACCTGGAGGAGCCGTCGCGGTGAGCACGACCTTCGAGACCTGGCGGGGGCACTTCGAGCGCCTGCGCGCCCACAAGGCCTTCGAGCTGACGGTCATCACCATCATCATCCTCTCGGCGCTGTTGATCGGCGCCAAGACCTACGAGGAGACCGGTCGCTTCCAGCAGTGGCTGCTGGCGATGGACGTGGCGGTGACGGTGTTCTTCCTGGTGGAGATCCTGATTCGCATGGGGGCGGAGAAGCGCCTGCGGGACTTCTTCCGCCGGGGCTGGAACATCTTCGATTTCCTGATCGTGACGGCGAGCCTGATTCCCCTGGACGACTCGGAGATGGTGCTGCTGGCACGGCTGCTGCGCATCTTTCGGGTGCTGCGTCTGGTCTCGATGATCCCCGAGCTGCGCCTGCTGATGGCGGCCCTGGTCAAGTCGATCCCGCGGATGGGCTACGTGGCGCTCTTGATGTTCATCATCTTCTACATCTACGCGGCGCTCGGCAGCTTCCTGTTCGCCGAGGTCGACGAGGTCCTGTGGGGCAACATCTCGATCTCCATGTTGACGCTGTTCCGGATCGCCACCTTCGAGGACTGGACCGACGTGATGTATGCCACCCAGGAGCTGCATGCCTGGAGCTGGATCTACTACCTGACCTTCATCTTCCTGACCGCCTTCATCTTCCTCAACATGATGATCGGCATCGTGCTCGACGTGATGCAGAAGGAGAGCGTGCAGATGGAGATCGAAAGCGGGCAGGGCGAGGCCGCTGAGCTGCACGGCCTGCGCCACGACGTGCGCGCGCTGCGCGACCAGCTCGACCGCATGGAGGCGGCGCTGGGCTCTCGACGGGAGGGGAGTGGAGTTGACAGGCGCGGCGAGGACTGATCTTCTAGGGGCATGAACACGACATCGCGCCACCTCGTTCTCGACCTACGACTACCCCTAGCCCGCCGCTGAGTGCGACGTGCGGTGCAGTCCGCATCGCCGTCGCCTCGCCCGCCGCTAGAGAGCACGTCCCGGTCGAAACGAGGTTGTAGCATGTCCACCATCCGCAGTATCCGCGCCATGAACATTGCCGCTGTTGCCATCGCCCACGGCTGCCGTCAGGCATCCCGCATGGCCGTGTGCGACAACATTGACTACCACGACGCCCCGTCCGCCCCTGGCCGACGGGGCGTCGCTGTTTCTGACTAGCCGTTTCTGACGGAACGTTGCTGAACGCCGCCGCTTACCTGGGAGAACGCCACCATGATGCTCGATAACCCCGCTACCAAGTACCGCCCCTTCGTGGCCGTCGACCTGCCCGACCGCCAGTGGCCCAGCCGGCGCATCGAGACGCCGCCCCAGTGGTGCGCCGTCGACCTGCGCGACGGCAACCAGGCGCTGATCGATCCCATGGACCAGGAGCGCAAGCAGCGCCTCTTCGACCTGCTGGTCAAGATCGGCTTCAAGCAGATCGAGGTGGGCTTTCCTTCGGCCTCCCAGACCGATTTCGACTTCGTGCGTGCCCTGATCGAAGAGGACAAGGTGCCGGACGACGTGCAGATCCAGGTGCTCACCCAGGCCCGCCCGCACCTGATCGATCGCACCTTCGAGTCGCTGAAGGGCGCGAAGAACGCCATCGTCCACGTCTACAACGCCACCGATCCGGTGTTCCGCCGCGTGGTGTTCAACGTCGACAAGCCCGAGTGCATCCAGATCGCCGTGGACGCCACCACCCAGATTCGCCAGAACATGGAAGCGGCGCCGGAGACGAACTGGACCTTCCAGTACTCCCCGGAGCTCTTCTCCACCACCGAGATGGATTTCGCCGTGGAGATCGTCGACGCCGTGGAGGCTGCCTTCGACGCCAGCGTCGAGGCGCCGATGATCGTCAACCTGCCCGCCACCGTGGAGTGCGCGACGCCCAACAACTATGCCGACCAGATAGAGTGGTTCTGCCGCCATGTCGCCAAGCGCGATCACCTGATCGTCAGCGTGCATCCGCACAACGACCGCGGCACCGGCGTGGCCGCCGCCGAGCTCGCGGTGATGGGCGGCGCCGACCGGGTCGAGGGCTGCCTGTTCGGCAACGGCGAACGTACCGGCAATGTCGACCTCGTCACCCTGGCCATGAACCTCTACACCCAGGGCGTGCACCCGAAGCTCGACTTCTCCAACATCACACCGATCATGCGCGAGGTGGAGTACTGCAACCAGCTGCCGGTGCACCCGCGCCACCCCTACGTGGGCGATCTGGTGTTCACCGCCTTCTCCGGCTCCCACCAGGACGCCATCAAGAAGGGCATGGCCGCACGCCGCGAGGCCGAGAGCGACGCCTGGGAGGTGCCCTACCTGCCCATCGACCCGCTGGACGTCGGCCGCAGCTACGAGGCGGTGATCCGCGTCAACAGCCAGTCCGGCAAGGGGGGCGTCTCCTACCTGCTCGAGCAGGAGCACGGCATCGAGCTGCCGCGCCGGCTTTCCATCGAGTTCAGCCAGGTGGTGCAGGAAGTCGCCGACCGGCTGGGCAAGGAGATCACCTCGCAGATGATCTACCAGGCCTTCGTCGACGAGTACCTGGAGCAGCACGAGCCCTTCGCCCTGATCAGCCACCGCATGGCCTCGGAGCCGGACAGCCCGACCGTGAGCCTCGAGGCGACCATCGAGGAGTATGGCGAGCGCCGCACCATCCAGGGCCAGGGCAACGGCCCGCTGGCCGCCTTCGTCAAGGCGCTGGCCGCCGAGGGCCACGACGTGGAGATCATCGACTACCACGAGCACTCCCGGGGCCAGGGCGCCGATGCCGAGGCGATCGCCTACGTGGAGGTACGCGTCGGCGGCGAGGCGGTGTTCGGCGTCGGCACCGACGAGAGCATCACCAGCGCCTCCATCAAGGGCGTGATGAGCGCCATCAACCGCAAGCTCTCCACCGAGGCGCCGGCGCCCAACGTCACGGCCGAGACGTTGGCCTGACCGGCTTCCCCGGTCGGCAGCTTTAAGCTGTAAGCTTTAAGCCATAAGAAAACCCCCAAGGTGTCGTGCCTTGGGGGTTTTTACTTACAGCTTACAGCTTACAGCTTACGGCTTATGGCTTACAGCTAGAGCGGCGTCTTGCTGGCCTCGCCGGGGATCTCTCGGACCAGCCGCGGCATCAGGAAACCCGGCAGCACCTCGCGCAGCTCCGCGACCAGCGCGCGGGCCTCGTCGTCTGCCACGTCGAAATGCGCGGCGCCGGACACCGGGTCGAGCACGTGCAGGTAGTAGGGCAGGATGCCCGCCTCGAAGAGCCGCTCGGAGAGCGTGGCCAGGGCGTCGAGGTCGTCGTTCACCCCGCGCAGCAGCACGCTCTGGTTGAGCAGGGTCACGCCGGCCTCGCGCAGTCGCCGGCAGGCCGCGACCACCGCCTCGTCGATCTCCTGGGCATGGTTGATATGCAGCACCATCACCTTCTGCAGCCGGGTCGCGCCGAGCCAGTCGAGCAGAGCAGCGTCGATGCGGTCGGGAATCACCACCGGCAGGCGTGTGTGCAGGCGCAGCCGCTTGAGGTGCGGGATCGCCTCGAGCCGCTCGACCAGCCAGGCGAGCCGACGATCGCTGGCGGCCAGGGGGTCGCCGCCGGAGAGGATCGCCTCGCGGATCGTCGCATCTTCCCGGAGGTAGTCGAGGCTCTGCTCCCACTGCGCCCGGGAGGGGGCGTTCTCCTCGTAGGGGAAGTGGCGGCGAAAGCAGTAGCGACAGTTCACCGCGCAGGCGGGGCTTGCGATCAGCAGCACCCGGCCGGCGTACTTGTGGATCAGCCCCTTGGCCGGGGTGTGCTCGGCCTCGGCCAGGGGGTCGGCCACGTAGCCGGTCACCGAACGTTCCTCCTCAATGAGCGGCAGCACCTGGCGCAGCAGCGGATCCGACGGATCACCGGGGCGGATGCGGGATAGATAGGCCTCGGGCACCCGCACCTCGAACAGCGCATGGCCACGCGCGGCGCCGCCCTGCCAGCTCGCGTCGAGGCCCAGGCGACGGCACAGTTCGCGGGGGGCGCGGATCGCCCTGGCCAGCTGGGTCTGCCAGCGAGCCTGCACGGGCAGGGGCTGGGTCTCCGGAGTGAGAGGCTTGGTCTCCGGGGCGGGGCGCTGCAAAAGAGCGCTGCTTCGGGTTATCATGCGGCACACCAGTCAATGCGTACGGGGGCCAGGCCCCCGTGACACTTCATCTGCTTGCGCGTGCCGCCGGCCTCGGCCGGTGGCACGCTCGAATATGGATAAGCGATCATGGCCAACTATTCTACCAACGAATTCAAGGGCGGTCTGAAGGTGATGCTCGACGGCGATCCGTGCAGCATCGTCGATAACGAGCTCGTCAAGCCGGGCAAGGGGCAGGCCTTCAACCGCGTCAAGCTGCGTAACCTGATGACCGGTCGAGTCCTGGAGCACACCTTCAAGTCCGGCGACTCCCTGGAAGCCGCCGACGTCATGGAGCTGGAGATGGAGTACCTCTACACCGACGGTGACATGTGGTATTTCATGAAGACCGACGGCTCCTTCGAGCAGTACGCCGTGGAGAAGAAGGCCCTGAGTGACACCGAGAAGTGGCTCAAGGAGCAGGTGCCCTACACCGTGACGCTGTGGAACGACAACGTCATCAACGTGACCGCGCCGAACTTCATCGAGCTCGAGGTCACCGAGACCGACCCAGGCCTCAAGGGCGACACCGCCCAGGGCGGCTCCAAGCCGGCGACCCTCTCCTCCGGCGCCGTGGTTCGCGTGCCGCTGTTCATCAACGAGGGCGAGGTGCTGAAGGTGGATACACGCTCCGGCGAGTACGTCTCCCGCGCCTGAGGTGCGGCCCTTCCTGCGCTCGCTCATACGTCGTTGAATCCCGAGACGGCTTGCTCATTTAGCGCTGCTAAACTCCGCCGCCTTACTCGGGATTCGCCTAGTTTGAGCATCGCTCGGAGAGGGCGACAGCTTTTTTGATAAAGCTCTCAAGGCCACGCTTCGGCGTGGTCTTGTCGGTTCTGGAGGTCGGGACATGACAGACGACTGGCGCCCGAGCGCCGAGATCGCGACCCTGCGCGAGCGCGCGCGGCTGATCGCCGAGGTGCGGGCCTTCTTCGCCGAGCGCGACGTGTGGGAGGTGGAGACCCCGGTGCTCGGCCATGGCGGCAGCACCGAGGTGCACCTGGCCTCTCTCTCGGCCGAGGCGACCACCACGGCCGGCCGCGAGCGGCTGTGGCTGCAGACCTCACCGGAGTTCGCCATGAAGCGCCTCCTGGCGGCAGGCAGTGGGTCGATCTTCCAGCTGGCGCGCAGCTTTCGCGACGGCGAGGTGGGCCGACGCCACAACCTCGAGTTCACCATGCTGGAGTGGTATCGGCCGGGGCTCGGCCTCGAGGCGCTGATCGAGGAGACCGCCGCCCTGGTGGCGCGGGTGCTCGGGCGAGGGGCGGGGGATAAGCCGGGGCCACTGCGCCGGCGCCGCTACCGCGAGCTCTTCCGCGAGACGCTGGACATCGATCCCTTCACGGCGTCGCTCGAGTCGCTGCGCCGGCTGGCCGGGGAGCGGGGCGGGCTGTCGATGGCCGAGAGCGATCGCGACGGCTGCCTGGACCTGCTGATGAGCTTCGTCATCGAACCGGGCCTGGGGCGCGACGGGCTCGACGCGGTGGTCGACTACCCGGCCAGCCAGGCCGCCCTGGCGCGCCACCATCGCGACCCCGAGGACGGCGCGCGGGTGGCCTCGCGCTTCGAGCTCTACCTCGGCGGGCTCGAGCTCGCCAACGGCTACGATGAGCTCACCGACGCCGCGGAGCAGCGTGCGCGCTTCACCGAGGACAACGCCGCCCGCCGCGCCCTCGGGCTTGCCGAGGTGGCGGTAGATGAGCGCTTGCTGGCGGCCCTGGAGAGCGGCCTGCCGGCCGGCAGCGGTGTGGCGCTGGGGCTCGACCGGCTGATCCAGCTGGCGCTGGGCAAGGAGAGCGTCGCCGAGGTGATGGCCTTCGCCACGCCCCGCTGCTGAGTCTAAAAGGTCAGGGCGCTCGGAGGGAAGTCGAAGCGAAGGCCCTATGCCATGGGTGAGGAGGATTCCTCCGAACGGGCTGGCCAAGGATGGCCAGCACCGGTCCTGCAAGCGGAGCGGGACGCGAGAGCGCAGCAGGGCATCGGTAGCGTCCAAGGATGGGTTTGCAGCGCCTTCGCAATGGTCCGACACCCCGGGACTTTCCGCTGATAAAGCCCTGATCCTAGTGAGGCAGTTGCCCCAGCGACTGCCCCATGCGCACTTTCTGGTCGGGCGCCAGGCCGTCGACGTCCAGCTTCTCGGCGAAGCCCATCACTACGGTGGAGCCGAGCTTGAAACGGCCCATTTCCTCGCCCTTCTCGAGGCGTACTGGGGTGTCGAAGCGGATGCGCTGCACGTCGCCACGGGGCAGGGGGGTGATCTGGCCCGCCCACACCGTCTCGATGGCTGCAACGATCATCGCCCCCACCAGCACCATCACCATGGGGCCGTGCTCGGTGTCGAAATGACACACCAGCCGCTCGTTGCGGGCGAAGAGGTTGGGCACGTGATGGGTGGTGGCGGCGTTCACCGAGAAGAGGCGCCCCGGCACGTAGACCATCTCGGTTAGGGTGCCGCCGACGGGCATGTGCACGCGGTGGTAGTCGCTCGGCGAGAGATAGACGGTGGCAAAGCTGCCGCCTAGGTAGCGCCTGGCCGCCTCACCGTAGCCGCCGAGCAGTTCCATGGCCGAGAACCGGTGGCCCTTGGCCTGGATCAGCTGGCCGGCCTCGATGGGGCCGAACTGCGAGAGGGTGCCGTCGGCGGGAGAAACCACGCCTTCACCGATCGGGCGAGCATCGTCCTCCAGGGCGCGGGTGAAGAAGTCATTGAAGGTCGCGTAGGCCGTCGGGTCCGGCTCGGCGGCCTCGTCCATGTCGACCTTGAACCGGCGGATGAAGGCCTGGATCAGGGCATTCTTCAGCCAGGGCTGCTGGCAGTCGGCGAGCCGGCCCAGCAGCCGCGACAGCAGATGATGGGGCAGGGGATACTGGATCAGGGCGAAGAGTCGAGCGAGTGACACGGGCAGTCGTCCATCAGGGAGTCGGATAGGGAAGGCCACGCCCAGGCGTGGCCGGAAGCACTGGCCATCAGCTCTCGATGGGTGTGTCGTCGCGGTTGCCCCACTCCTGCCAGGAGCCGGCGTAGCCGCGAATCTTCTTGAAGCCCAGCGCGCGGCCTACGAGCCAGGTGAAGCCGCTGCGGTGGTGGCTCTGGCAGTGGGTGACCACCTCCATGTCCGGGGTCAGCCCCAGGGTCTCGAGTTCGGTGATGAGCTCGGCATAGTCGCGGAGGCGCAGTCCGCGCTCGCGGTCCATGGCGTCGGTCCACTCCATGTTGACTGCCCCGGGGATATGGCCCAGGCGACGATTGTTGCCCTTCTCTCCATCGTACTCGGCCCGCGAGCGGGCATCCCAGATCGCCAGCCCTTTCTCGCCCAGGCGCTCCTCGAGCTCGAGGCGATCGATGGCGACCTCGGGGTGGAGGATCTCGGCCCGGTAGTCGCTGGGCTCGGGCGCCCGCGTCTCGGTGGAGAGGGGGTGGCCGTCCTGGCGCCAGGCGTGCAGGCCGCCGTTCAGGTAGGAGTAGCGGGTGTGGCCGATCAGCTCCAGGGTCCACAGCAGGCGCCCGGCCCAGCCGCCGCCCTCGTCGTCGTAGGCCACCACGTGGGTGTCGCGGGTCAGGCCGAACGAAGAGAACAGCTGCGAGAGCGCCTCGATCGAGGGCACCTCGTTGGGCACCTCGCCCTCGCCAGCCAGCAGCCGCCGATGATCCAGGAAGAGGGCGCCGGGCACGTGGCCTTCCTGATGGCTGTCGGCCCGGGCGGGCACGTCGATGATCAACAGCGACGGCTCGTCGAGCCGGGCGGCCAGCTGGTCGGGCTCGACGATCAGCGGGAGCAGGTTGTCTTCGGAACTCATGGCACACTCTCCTTAAATTCGGCTCCTTGAGGTAGGCTCCGCGATGCGGTCACCCGCGCCTCAGGGTAGTCGCCCGGGCTGGCGTCTGGCGTCAGCTTGTCTCGAGACTCTCGACGATGCGTCGGTAGCTGGCGAAGCGTTCGGGGTGGATATCGCCCCGCTCCACGGCGGCGAGCAGGGCGCAGCCCGGCTCCTGGCGGTGACGGCAGTCGCGAAAGCGACAGCGCCCCAGCACGTCGCGAAACTCGATGAAGCCCTCGGTGACCTGCTGCTCGTCCAGGTGGATCAGGCCGAACTCGCGGATTCCCGGCGAATCGATCAGCTCGCCACTGCCGGCCTCGTCAGGCGTTCCGGCGTCCGCTGCCGGCAGGGCGTAGAGCCGCGCGGTGGTGGTGGTGTGGCGGCCCTTGCGGGAGTCCTCGGAGAGCGCGCCGATGCGCAGCTCTTCATCCGGCAGCAGGCGGTCGATCAGCGACGACTTGCCCACGCCGCTCTGGCCGACGAACACCGAGGTGCGGCCGGCGAGCCGCGCGTACAGATCCGCGAGGCCGCCTTCACGCTCGGTGGTGGTGGTGACCACCGGATAGCCCAGCGCCTCGTAGCGCGACAGCAGCGCGCGCAGCTCGCCGCCCTGTTCTGGCAGCAGGTCGATCTTGTTGAGCACCAGCACTGGCGCGATGCCGGTGGCCTCGGCGGCCACCAGGTAGCGATCGATCAGGTTGGCGTGGGGCGCCGGTTCCACCGCGAAGACGATCAGGATCTGATCGATGTTGGCGGCCACCGGCTTCAGCTGGCCGCGGGGATCGGGGCGTTCCAGTACGCTCGTCCGCTCACCCCGAGCCACCACCACGCCGTCGCGGGCGTCATGGGCGGCGCGCCAGATCACCCGGTCGCCGGTGACCAGCCCCTCGAGGTTGGCGCGCAGGTGGCAGCGCACGGCCGTGCCACCTTCGTCGGGGCGCACGTCCAGGGTGCGGCCGAAGTGGGCGACCACGCGGCCGTTCTGTTCCGGACCGTACTCGCCGGCGGCCAGCTTGTCGCTGTCCTGGGCGTCACGCCGATCGGCGCGACGGGCGCGCTCGGCCTGAACCTTCTCGATGCGCCAGCGCTGCTGGCGGCTCAACTTGCGTTTGCTCATGGGGGCCCGAAGCTCGCTACAATAGGGCGCATTGTACTCACCCAAGGCGCCCGCTGTCGTCAGCCGTCGCCCCGCAAGGATGTCCCATGACCGAGCATGCCACGCCCGCCACCGCCGATGAACGCCGCCAGCGCCTGATCTGGATCGACCTGGAGATGACCGGGCTTGACCCGAACCGCGAGCGCATCATCGAGATCGCCACCCTGGTGACCGACAGCGACCTCAACACGGTCGCCGAGGGCCCGGTGATCGCGGTGCACCAGCCCGATGCGCTGCTGGACGCCATGGACGACTGGAACACCAGGACCCACGGGGGGTCGGGGCTGGTGCAGCGGGTCAAGGAGAGCCGGGTCGACACCGCCGAGGCCGAGCGGCGCACCCTCGAGTTTCTCGCCGCCCACGTTGAGGCCGGCGCCTCGCCGATGTGCGGCAACAGCATCCACCAGGATCGCCGCTTCCTGGAGCGTGAGATGCCCGAGCTGCTGGCCTTCTTCCACTACCGCAACCTCGACGTCTCCACCCTCAAGGAGATCGCCAAGCGCTGGAACCCGGGCGCCCTGGCGGGTTTCCAGAAGCGCAACGTGCACCTCGCCATGGACGACATCCGCGAGTCCATCGCCGAGCTCGCCCACTACCGCACTACCTTCCTCAAGACGGCCGACCAGCGCGGTGACGAGGAGGAGTGACGACCCCGGTTGCGGCGGTGCGGAGCATGATCGATGATGCGGGAGCCGCCTGGCGGCTTCCCTGAGCCACGAATCGAGGCACCATGCTCCTGCTAGCCGCGTTTGCGATCCTCTCCATCGGCGTCTCCTTTATCTGCTCGTTGCTCGAGGCGGCGCTGCTCTCCATGACGCCAAGCTACGTGGCGGGGCTGCGCGAGACGCAGCCCGAGCTGCATCGCCGGCTGGCCCACCTCAAGCAGAACATCGACCGGCCACTGGCCGCGATTCTGACCCTCAACACCATCGCCCATACGGTGGGGGCCACGGGCGTGGGCGCCCAGGTCACGGTGGTGTTCGGCGAGGCCTGGCTCGGCATCGCCTCGGCGGTGATGACGCTGCTGATCCTGTTCGTCTCCGAGATCATTCCCAAGACCATCGGTGCCACCTACTGGCGCCAGCTGGCGGGAAGCATGGTCAAGGTGCTGGGGGTGATGGTGTGGACGATGAAGCCGCTCATCTGGCTCTCCGAAGCGATCACCCAGCGCATCGGGCGCCACGAGCACGACACCGACATGCGCGGCGAGATCAAGGCGCTGGCGCAGATCGGCCTGGAAGAAAAGGCCCTGGACGCCGACGAGGTCCGGGTCATCACCAATATCATCAACCTGCACGAGATTGGGGTGAAGGAGGTGATGACCCCGCGCACGGTCTCGGTGATCGTCAAGCCGCAGATGAGCGTGGCGGAGTTCGATGAGCAGCTCGGACGCTCGGCGTTCACGCGCTTCCCGGTGATGGACGGCGGCGAGCAGGCGCTGGGCTACGTACACAAGGCCGACACCTACCATGCCGAGCCGGAGGCCACTCTCAAGTCGCTGATGCATCCGGTGCGCAGCGTCCAGGTGGACGACAACGTCGAGCACCTCTTCGCGGTCATGCTGCGCGACCGCCAGCATCTCTGCGTGGTCTACGATGAGCTGGGTACCTGGGTCGGGCTGGTCACCCTGGAGGACGTGATCGAGGCGATCCTGGGCCAGGATATCGTCGACGAGACCGACAACGTGGCCAACCTGCGCAAATACGCCCGCCAGCGATGGACCAAGCGACTGCGGCGCACGCCGGAGGCTGGCGGCGCCGGCGATGGGGAGACGGGCTAGCCGGTGCTGGCAATGCGCGCCCGGCGCTTCTCACGCTGTCGGTCCAGCGCCCAGCGCACGTGCTCGCGGACCAGGTCGGAGGGGTAGGGTAGCCGCGCCAGCAGCGCCGCCTCCACGGCCTGGCTCCAGGGCGCGTTGCCGAGCCCCACGGCCAGGTTGCGCAGCCAGCGCTCGTAGCCGATGCGCCGGATCGGGTTGCCGGCGGTCTTCTCCAGGAACTCCTCCTCGCCCCAGGCGAACAGCGAGACCAGGCTCGCCCGGTCCAGGTCGTGGCGGGGCGCGAAGTCCGGCTCCTGGCTGACCCGGGTGAAGCGGGTGAAGGGGCAGACCAGCTGGCAGTCGTCGCAGCCGAATACCCGATTGCCCATGGCCTCGCGGTAGCGCTCCGGGATGGCGCCAAACAGCTCGATGGTCAGGTACGAGATGCAGGCCCGGGCATCGACCACCTTGTCCTCGACGATGGCCCCGGTGGGGCAGGCGGTGCGACAGGCGCTGCAGCTGCCGCAGTGATCGGTCTCGAACGGCGCGTCTACCGGCAGCGGCAGATCGGTATAGAGCTCGCCGAGGAAGAACAGCGACCCGGCCTTCGGGTTGAGCAGCATGGCGTTCTTGCCGAACCAGCCCAGCCCGGCCTTGCGCGCCAGGCCGCGCTCCATCACCGGGGCGGAGTCGACGAAGGCGCGATACCCGAAGTCGCCGACCTCGGCCTCGATCCACTTGGCGAGTGTGGCCAGCCGCTTGCGCATCAACTTGTGATAGTCGCGTCCGGTGGCGTAGCGAGAGACGTAGGCCAGCGACGGTCGACCCAGTACCTTGGTGGTCTCCACCTCGGCGGGCAGGTAGTCCAGGCGCACGCTGATCACCCGCCGGGTGCCGGGCACCAGCTCCTCCGGGCGGGTGCGCTTGGTGCCGTGCTTGGCCATGAAGCCCATCTCGCCGTGATAGCCGGCGTCCAGCCAGGCCTCGAGGTGGGCCTCGTCCTCGGCCAGGTCGACGTCGGTGATGCCCAGCTGCTGGAAGCCGAGCTCGCGGCCCCAGGTCTTGATCCTCTCGGCGAGGGCGGCCATGTCGGGGTCGTCACCCGTGGGGGACACTGGGCTCATGATCGAGAAAACACCATGCAGATCGGCCCCATGACTTGGCGTGGGGCGCAGAGAATTTACACTCGGTATGGTAAAGCATCCCGAACGAGGAGACACCGCATGACCCGGCCAGCCGACCATCCCGCGCCGACGCTGCGGCCGCTCTATCGCGCCGAGCAGGTCCGCGAGCTCGACCGGCGCACCATCGCGAGGGGCATCGAGGGCTTCGCCCTGATGCAGCGCGCGGCGGCCGCCGCTTGGCAGGACCTGCGGGCGCGCTGGCCACATGCGCGCGCGCTTTCCGTGCTGTGCGGCGGCGGCAACAACGGCGGCGACGGCCACGTGCTGGCGGCGCTGGCCGCCGCCGAGGGGCTAGCCGTGCAGCGCGTGCTGCTCAAGCCGGTAGAGGCGTTAACCGGCGACGCCCGGCGCGCCGCCGACATGGCCACGGTGGCCGGGGTGTCGGCCGAGCCCTGGCGGGCGGATGTTCGCCTCGAGGGCGACGTCGTCGTCGATGCGCTGCTGGGCACCGGCCTCGGCGGCGAGGTGCGCGGCGAGGCTCGTGAGGCGATCGAGGCCGTCAATGAAAGCGGCCTGCCGGTGCTGGCCATCGACATTCCCTCGGGGCTTCACTCCGACACTGGGGCGCGGCTCGGGTGCGCGATCCGGGCGACGCGCACCGTGACCTTCATCGCCGACAAGCTGGGCCTCTATACCGGCGCGGCCCCGGCGCACGTCGGCGAGCTGGTATTCTGCGCCCTCGGCGTGGACGCCGAGGCCGAGGGCGATCTCGCCCCCGCCGCCCGTCGGCTGGAGGCCGGGTTGATCGCGGCCTGGCTGCCGCCCCGGCCGCGCGATGCCCACAAAGGCGATCACGGCCATGCCCTGGTGCTCGGCGGGGCGCCGGGGTTCGGCGGAGCGGCGCTGCTCGCCGCCGAGGCCTGCGCGCGGCTGGGGGCCGGCAAGGTGAGCCTCGCCACCGCGCCCGAACACGTCACCGCGAGCCTGGTGCGTCGACCCGAGGTGATGGTCCACGGCGTGCGCGGCGCCGGGGATCTCGATGCGCTGCCGGAGCGCGCCGATGTGTTGGTGGTCGGGCCGGGCCTGGGGCAGGGCAGCTGGGGGCAGGGCATGCTGCAGGCGGCCCTGGCGGCATCGCGCCCGCTGGTGGTGGATGCCGACGGCCTCAACCTGCTGGCCTCGCGATTCCGCGGCCGGCAGCGTGACGACTGGATCCTCACCCCGCACCCCGGCGAGGCGGCGCGCCTGCTCGGCTGCTCTGCCGGCGAGGTGGAGGCCGACCGCCCCGGCGCGGCCCTGGCGCTGCAGCGCCGCTACGGCGGCGTGGTGGTGCTCAAGGGCGCCGGCACGCTGGTCGCCGGCCCCGCGGGGCTCGCCGTCTGCCCCCACGGCAACCCGGGCATGGCCAGCGGCGGCATGGGCGATGCGCTCTCCGGCATCCTCGGCGCGCTGCTGGCCCAGGGGCTCGAGCTCGAGGCAGCGGCCCGGCTGGGAGTGCTGGTGCATGCCCTGGCCGCCGACAGGGCGGCCCGCGAGGGCGGCGAGCGTGGCCTGCTGGCCGGCGATCTGGCATCCTGTGCGCGAATTCTGGTCAACCCGACCGTGTGTGATGGCAAGGGCGAGGACGATGCTGCTGCGACTCGATGACGAAGACCGCCAGGTCGCCTTCGGCGCCTGCCTGGGGCGGGCCCTCGAGGGCCTCGGTCGCGTGCACCTGACCGGCGAGCTGGGCGCCGGCAAGACGACCCTGACCCGCGGTATCCTGCGCGCCTACGGGCACGTCGGCGCGGTCAAAAGCCCGACTTATACGCTGGTGGAGCCCTATGAGCTTACCGGCGTGCTCGTTCATCACTTCGATCTCTATCGCCTGGGCGATCCCGAGGAGCTCGAGTTCATCGGCGGCCGCGACCTGCTCGCCGAGGACGCGCTCTGCGTGATCGAATGGCCGGAACGGGGGGAAGGCTGGCTGCCCGCGCCGGACCTCACGGTGCACCTCAGCCTGGCCGAGGAGGGCCGCGAGGCGCTCCTCGAGGCGCGCAGCGCACACGGCCGGGCGGTCCTCGAGCGGCTGGCGAGCATGCCCGAGCTGGCGCCCTGTCTCACGAACGCGGAGGGCGACGCGGCGTCATGAAGCCCACGATACGCGCCAAGCGGC
Organism: Halomonas saccharevitans; assembly: GCF_900116405.1. Classification (GTDB taxonomy): domain Bacteria; phylum Pseudomonadota; class Gammaproteobacteria; order Pseudomonadales; family Halomonadaceae; genus Halomonas; species Halomonas saccharevitans. The sequence continues at coordinate 52,744 of NZ_FPAQ01000004.1, forward strand.
TGCTGGTCGGCCTCGGTATGCTGGGGCTCGGGCTGGCCGGCGCCCTGTTTGCGAGCCTGGCCCAGGCCGCCAGCGTCGACAACCTACGCCTCTGGGCGGCGCCCGACCATGCGCGCCTGGTCTTCGATCTCTCCTCCCCGGCCGCGGCCAACGTCTTCAGCCTCGACAACCCGCGCCGCCTGGTCATCGACCTCGACGACAGCCGGCTCAATACCCGCGTCGACGCCCTGGATCTGGAGGGGAGCGCCATCAGCACCCTGCGCACCGGCGTGCGCGACGGCAACGGCCTGCGGGTGGTGCTGGAGCTCGAGCGGGAGATCGAGCCCCGGCACTTCAGCCTGGCGCCCAACGATCAGTATGGCCACCGCCTGGTGGTCGACCTGGAATACCCTGGCGAGAGTGCCGTCGAGGACCCCATCGATCCCATCGAGTCGATGATCCGCGAGCAGGAGATCGCCGCCCAGCGCGCGCGCAGCGAGGCCGTGGTCGAGGGCAGGAACCCCGCCGAGGTCGACGCGCCCGACGTACTGGAGCCGGCCACGCCGCACCCCCGGCGCGACATCATCATCGCCGTCGACGCCGGCCACGGCGGCGAGGACCCCGGGGCGATCGGCCCCTCGGGCACCCGCGAGAAGGATATCGTGCTGGAGATGGCCAAGCGCCTGGCCCGTAAAGTTAACGCCACCGAGGGGTTCCGCGCGGTGATGATCCGCGACGGCGACTACTACGTCGGGCTGCGCCAGCGCACCCACATCGCCCGCGAGCAGAAGGCCGATTTCTTCGTCTCGATCCACGCCGACGCCTTCGACAGCCCGCGGCCCAACGGCAGCTCCGTCTATGCGCTTTCGCAGCGCGGCGCCACCTCCGAGACCGCCCAGTGGCTGGCCGCCAGCGAGAACGAGGCCGACCTGATCGGCGGCGTCGACGGCAACCTCTCGCTGGACGACAAGGACGAGGTCCTCCGCGGCGTGCTGCTCGACCTGACCATGACCGCGACCCTCAACGACTCCCTTACCATCGGCGGCCAGGTGCTGGATCGCATGGGACGGGTCAATCGGCTGCACAAGTCGCGGGTGGAGCAGGCCGGCTTCGTGGTGCTCAAGTCGCCGGACATTCCCTCGCTGCTGGTCGAGACCGGCTTCATCTCCAACCCTGGCGAGGAGCGCCGGCTGCGCGACGGGGCCTATCAGCAGAAGATGGTCGATGCCATCTTCGGCGGCATCCACGGCCACTTTCAGCGCAACCCGCCGCCGGCGAGCCTGCTGGCCTGGCAGCGTGACAACGGCCGCAGCACGGCGGGTAACGAGTATCGTATCCAGCCCGGCGACACCCTCTCGGAGATCGCCGCCCGTCACGGCGTGCCGGTGGCGCAGATTCGCCAGGCCAACGAGCTCAACGGCGACGTGATCCGGGTCGGCCAGGTGCTGCGTATCCCTCGTTCGTGATCCCGACGTCCCGACTCGTCTTGCCAAGCCCCGGAGCGACATGCCAGATAATCGACATATCCAGATCCTCGACCCCCGCCTGGCCAACCAGATCGCCGCCGGCGAGGTGGTCGAGCGCCCCGCCTCGGTGGTCAAGGAGCTGGTCGAGAACGCCATCGACGCCGGCAGCCGCCGCGTCGAGGTCGAACTCGAGAACGGCGGCGCCCGGCTGATCCGGGTGCGCGACGACGGCAGCGGCATCGGCGAAGACGACCTGCCGTTGGCGCTGTCGCGGCATGCCACCAGCAAGATCCTCTCCCTCGAGGAGCTCGAAGGGGTGGCGAGCCTGGGCTTTCGCGGCGAGGCGCTGGCCTCGATCAGCTCGGTCTCGCGCCTGGAGCTCACCTCCAACGTCGACGAGGACCCCCGCGGCGGCTGGCGGGTGGTCGCCGAGGGGCGCCGCATGGAGCCGCGCGTCACCCCGGCGCCGCACCCGCGTGGCACCTCTGTGACGGTGCGCGATCTTTTCTTCAATACGCCGGCGCGGCGCAAGTTCCTGCGCACCGAGAAGACCGAGTTCGGCCACGTCGAGGAGGCCTTCCGGCGCCAGGCGCTGTCGCGCTTCGACATCGGCTGGACGCTGCGCCACAACCACAAGACCCTCCACCAGCTGCCGCCGGGCGACGACCCGGTCACCCGGGAGCGGCGCCTCGGCGCCCTGCTCGGCAAGGGCTTTTTGGAGAACGCCCTGCACCTGGACCTCGAGGTCGGCGGCCTGCGGCTGTGGGGCTGGGTCGGCCTGCCCACCCATTCCCGCGCCCAGGCCGACCAGCAGTACTTCTTCGTCAACGGCCGCGTGGTGCGCGACCGCCTGGTGGCCCATGCCATCCGCCAGGCCTATCGCGACGTGCTCTTCCACGGCCGTCATCCGGTGTTCGTGCTCTATCTGGAGGTCGACCCGCGGGTGGTGGACGTCAACGTCCACCCGACCAAGCACGAGGTGCGCTTCCGCGACGGGCGCATGGTTCACGACTTCCTGTTCTCGAGCCTGCATCGCGCACTGGCCGAGGCGCGGCCCGGTGAGCGTGACGAGGCCGGCGAACGTCAACCCGAAGGGCAGGCAGGACAGGAAGCGGCGCACGATCCTGGCGTGCGCGAGGCCGCCCCGGCCTGGCAGCAGCAGCCCATGGCGCTGCCCGGCCACGCCGCCGGGCATGGTGGTGACAGTGGTGGCGGCCGCGGTGACGGGCGCGAGGGCGTGACGCCCGACCGCGTCCGCGCCTTCATGGAAGGCTACCGGGCGCTGCATCCCGAGCACGAGGAGACCCTGCTGACCCCGCAGCCCGCCGCACCGGCCCCAGGCGGCAGCGCCGCCGGGGTGGCCCTCGACGAGCGCCGCGCCGCGCAGTCAGAGCGCGCCCCGCGGCCGGCGATGCCCGAGGAGGACGCCACCCGGGCGCCGCCGCTGGGCTACGCCGTGGCCCAGCTGCACGGCGTCTACATCCTCTCCCAGACCGAGCGCGGCCTGGTGGTGGTGGACATGCATGCTGCCCACGAGCGCATCGTCTACGAGCGCATGAAGGCCCAGGTGCACGGCGACGCCACTGATGCGACCGGGCTGCAGGCTCAGCCGCTGCTGGTGCCGGTCTCGCTCGCCGCGAGCCCCGCCGAGGTGGCGACCGCCGAGGCCGAGCGGGAGGCCTTCTCGCGCCTCGGAGTAGAGCTCGATGCGGCCGGCCCCGAGACCCTGCTGGTGCGCCAGGTGCCGGTGCTGCTGGCCGATGCCGACGTGGAGCCGCTGGTGCGCGACATGCTCGCGGACCTGGAGCGCTACGGGCGCTCCGACCGGGTCGAGGCGCGCATCAACGAGCTGCTGGCGACCATGGCCTGCCACGGCAGCGTGCGCGCCAACCGCCAGCTCGGCCTCGAGGAGATGAATGCCCTGCTGCGCGACATGGAGCGCACCGAGCGCAGCGGCCAGTGCAATCACGGCCGTCCCACCTGGACCGAGATGAGCATGAAGGAACTCGACCGCCTCTTCCTGAGGGGGCAGTGAACTTCGATGTACTGAACCGGACTGTCTTATGAGAGACGCCGGGGACAGGTCGTAGAGGAGGTCCGATTCCAGGGATGGAATCGGTAGCGTCCAAGGAGGGATTCACAGCGCCTCCTCGCAGACCTGTCGCCGGGGTCGTCTTTCCTGGAGCCTGAATGCCTGACGACCGCCCCCCCGCCATCCTGCTGATGGGCCCCACCGCCGCCGGCAAGACCGATCTCGCCATCGAGCTGCACGAGCGGCTCGGCTGCGATCTGATCAGCGTCGACTCGGCGATGGTCTATCGCGAGCTGGACATCGGCAGTGCCAAGCCCGAGCCCGAGGAGCTTTCGCGCGCGCCGCACCGGCTGATCGACATCCGCGATCCGGCCGAACCCTACTCGGCGGCCGACTTCCGCGAGGATGCCCTGCGCGAGATGGCCGCCATCACCGCCGCCGGCCGGGTGCCGCTACTGGTCGGCGGCACCATGATGTACTTCAAGCGCCTGCTCGAGGGCGTCGCCAACCTGCCGGCCGCCGATCCGGCGGTGCGTGCCGAGCTCGAGCGTCAGGTGGCCGAGCATGGCCTGGCATCGCTTCACGAGGAGCTCGCTCGGATCGATCCGGTCTCGGCGGCGCGCATTCATCCCAACGACCCTCAGCGCCTGACCCGGGCGCTGGAAGTTCATCGGCTCGCCGGGCGCTCGCTCAGTGCGCTGTGGGATGAGCAGCGCCAGGAAACCTTTCCCTTTCGCACGTTGTCGATAGGGCTCGCACCGGCCGACCGTGGTGTGCTGCACGAGCGGATCGCCCAGCGCTTCAGGGGCATGCTCGACGCCGGATTGATCGACGAGGTCGCCGCGCTGAAGGGGCGCGGCGATCTTTCTCCCTCGCTGCCGTCGATGAAGAGCGTGGGCTATCGTCAGGTGTGGGCCTATCTCGAGGGCGAGATCGATCGCGCCGAGCTCGAGCGGCTCGGCATCATCGCGACCCGCCAGCTGGCCAAGCGACAGCTGACCTGGATGCGCAGCTGGCCGGGGCTCGAGTGGGTCGACAGCCAGGGTCCCGACCCGCTGGGCGAGGTGCTGAAACTGGTGCGCGAATTCGGCACTTAGCGTAAGATGGCGCTCTCGGTGGCCGGGCAGACAGGCCCCTTAGGGTATCGGGCAGACAGGCCCCTTAGGGTATATAGCGTTGCCCCCCCTGGCCGAAGCGACCATGACCGACATAACATCAACCCCCAGAGACACTTCAGGGAGAGCAACATGTCCAAAGGGCAGTCCCTTCAAGACCCGTACCTGAACATCCTGCGCAAGGAGCGCATTCCGGTATCGATTTTCCTGGTTAACGGCATCAAGCTGCAGGGCCAGATCGAGTCTTTCGATCAGTTCGTCATCCTGCTGCGCAACACGGTCAGCCAGATGGTCTACAAGCATGCTATTTCCACCGTGGTGCCGTCGCGCAACGTGCGCCTGCCGGCCCCGGATGCCGGCGCACCGTCGGACACTGATGCGTGAGGTACTGATTGTTTTTTGAACGCCCCGATGCCGGTGAGACGGCAGTCCTCGTCCATGTGGATTTCCAGGACGAGCAGGAGCGCGAGGATGCGGGAGAGTTCCTCGAGCTGGTTCGCTCGGCCGGTGCCACGCCGGCCACGCTGCTCACCGGCAGCCGCAAGCGTCCCGACTCGCGCACCTTCTTAGGGTCGGGCAAGCTCGAGGAGCTGCGCGAGGCCAAGGCCGTCCATCAGGCCGAACTGGTGATCTTCAATCACTCCCTCAGCCCCTCTCAGGAACGCAACCTCGAGCGCGAGCTCAAGTGCCGGGTGATCGACCGCACCGGCCTGATCCTCGACATCTTCGCCCAGCGGGCCCGTACCCATGAGGGTAAGCTGCAGGTGGAGCTGGCCCAGCTCGAGTACATGTCGACCCGACTCGTCCGCGGCTGGACTCACCTGGAGCGCCAGAAGGGCGGCATCGGCCTGCGCGGGCCGGGCGAGACCCAGCTCGAGACCGACCGTCGCCTGCTGCGGGCACGCATCAAGGCGATTCACAAGCGGCTCGACAAGGTGCGCAGCCAGCGCAACCAGAACCGTCGGGCCCGCTCTCGGGCCGAGATTCCCAGCGTATCGCTGGTCGGCTATACCAACGCCGGCAAGTCCACGCTCTTCAACGCTATGACCACCGCCGAGGTCTATGCGGCCGACCAGCTCTTCGCTACCCTCGACCCGACGCTCAGGCGTGTGGAGATCGAGGACGTCGGTCCGGTGGTGCTCGCCGATACCGTGGGCTTCATTCGCCACCTGCCACACAAGCTGGTCGAGGCCTTTCGCGCGACCCTGCAGGAGGCCGCGGAAGCGAGCCTGCTGGTGCACGTGATCGACGCCGCCGACCCCGACCGCGAGCTCAATGTTGGCCAGGTCGAGGGGGTGCTCGAGGAGATCGGGGCGCGTGATCTGCCGACGCTCAAGGTGATGAACAAGATCGACCTGCTCGACAGCGCCCCGCGCATCGAGCGCGACGGCGAGGGCCGCCCCGAGGTGGTCTGGGTCTCCGCCCAGCAGGGCAAGGGGCTCGAGCTTCTGCAGCAGGCGCTCTCCGAATGCCTGGCCGATGACATCATCGACCTCGAGCTTACCCTTGCCCCGGAGCAGGGCAAGTTGCGCGCCGGCCTGCACGAGCTGAATGCGGTGCGCGACGAGCGCTTCGACGAGCAGGGCCACAGCCTGCTGAGGGTGCGCCTGCCGCGGCGCGACTTCCTGCAGCTGATGTCGCACCTGGGCGAGCGCGCCGACGACTACCTGCCGGCGACCCTGCAGGAGAAGCCGGTCTGGGAAGCGTAAACAGGCGTAAGACGAGCGGGGCAGGACGCCTCGCCGGTACCACAACATCACAACAGGGACGCCGGGCTTGGCCGGGCGGCACCCGAAGGATCGCAACGGACGCCCGTCGCCAGTGTCATAACGATGGGACGCAACGCAGAGTGGAGACGACGAATGGCCTGGAATGAGCCTGGTGGTGGCAACCAGCACGACCCCTGGAGTGGTGGCGGTCGTGGTGGCAACGGCGGAGGCAAGGGCGGCGGCAATCAGGGGCCGCCCGACCTCGACGAGGCCCTGAAGAAGTTTCAGGACAAACTCAACAACATGCTGGGCGGCCGCGGCGGAAAGCGCGGCGGCGCCGGAGGCAAGGGCGGCGGTGGCAAGCCACGCAACGCCTTCACCCTGCCTGGCCTGCTGATCGTGGTGGTACTGGCCATCTGGGCGGCCTCCGGGTTCTACCTGGTCGATCAGTCCGAGCGCGGCGTGGTGCTGCGCTTCGGCAAGTTCCAGGAAGTGGTCACTCCGGGTCTGCAGTGGAACCCGCCGCTGATCGATGACGTGCGCATGGTCAACGTGACTCGCGTGCGCTCGCTGACCCAGACCCAGTCGATGCTGACCCAGGACGAGAACATCGTCTCGGTCGAGATCTCGGCCCAGTACCAGGTCGCCGATCCCCGCTCCTACGTGCTCAACGTGCGCAACCCCGAGCTCAGCCTCGAGAACGCCCTGGACAGCGCGCTGCGCCACGTGGTCGGCGGTACCGACATGATCGATATCCTGACCTCCGGGCGTGAGATTCTCGGCAGCTCCGTGGCGAGCCGCCTGCAGTCCTACCTCGACAGCTACGGAACCGGCATCCTGCTGCAGACATTGAACGTGGAGTCCACGGCGCCGCCGGATCCGGTGCAGGACGCCTTCGACGACGTCATCCGCGCCCGCGAGGATCGTCAGCGCACCATCAACCAGGCGCTGGCCTACGCCAATGCCGTGATCCCGGCGGCTCAGGGGCAGGCCCAGCGCCTGGTCGAGCAGGGTCAGGGCTATCGCGAATCGGTAGTCGCCGAGGCCGAGGGCCAGGCCAGCCGCTTCAGCGCCCTCCTGACCCAGTACCAGGATGATCCCGCGATCATGCGCGAGCGCCTCTACCTCGACACCATGTCCGAGGTCTACGGCGAGACCGCCAAGGTGATGGTGGATGTGTCCGAGAACAGCCCGCTGATGGTGCTGCCGCTCGACCGTCTCGGCAGCGCCGGCAGCTCGGGCGCCAGCGCCCAGGGCGGCAACGACGACGGCCTGGATCCGCGGGTCCTTGAGCGCCTCGGCGCCAGCCAGTCGTCCAGCGGCAACAGCAGCAACAGCAGCAATAGCAATGGCATTCGCAGGGAGGGGCGTTAATGATGATCAATAATCGATCCCTGCTCGTCGTGGGCGGCCTGGCCGCCATCGCCTGGCTGGCCAGCAACAGCCTCTACGTGGTGGACGAGACCGAGCGTGCGGTGAAGCTGCGCTTCGGCGAGATCATCGAGGAGGACATCCAGCCCGGCCTGCACGTCAAGGTGCCGATCACCCAGACCGTGCGCACCTTCGATACCCGGGTGCTGACGCTGGATACCGATCCCAGCCGTTACCTGACCCTCGAGCAGAAAGCGGTGATCGTCGATTCCTACGTCCAGTGGCAGGTGATCAATCCGACGCGCTACTACGAGGCGACCTCCGGCGACGAGCTGCAGGCGGTGCGCCTGATCCAGCCGCGGGTCGACGAGAGCCTGCGTAACGAGTTCGGTCGCCTGAACCTGCAGCAGATCATCTCGGAGAAGCGTGATGACCTGATGACGGGGCCCACTGAGGAACTGAACGCGCTGATGCGCGACGAACTCGGCGTGGCGATCCTCGATATTCGCGTCAAGCGCATCGACCTGCCCGAGGACGTCTCCTCGGCGGTCTATGACCGCATGCGCTCCGAGCGTGAGCGCCAGGCCAGCGAATGGCGGGCCCAGGGTCGGGAGGAGTCCGAGCGGATCCGGGCCAATGCCGATCGTCGACGTTCGGTGCTGCTCGCCCAGGCGCGTGCTCGCTCCGAGACGCTGCGCGGTGAGGGTGATGCCGAGGCCGCGGCGATCTTCTCCGAGGCCTATGGCCAGGACGAGGAGTTCTTCAGCTTCTGGCGCAGCCTCGATGCCTATCGCCAAAGCTTCGAGGGCGACGGCAACATGCTGGTGCTGGACCCCTCCAGCGACTTCTTCCAGTACCTCAAGAGCCCGACCTCGACGGACCAGTGAGCCTGGCGGCGGGCGGTGCGCCGCCCGCCGGCCGGGGTTCAACCGGCCTGCAAACGTGATAGAATCCTTCAACCGGGCGTGGCCCGGTTTTTTTGTGGCCTCTCCCCGGCGCCCCACTCGCCGATCCGCCTCGCGCGACCCGGGAATCGCCGTAGGCCCACCATCGTCTAGCAGGATGAACGACATGACCATCGCTGACCGCTGGCTGCTCCCCGACGGCATGGACGAGGTACTGCCGCCCCAGGCCAGTCGCATGGAGGAGCTGCGCCGAGCGCTGCTCGACCTCTATCACCGCTGGGGCTACGATCAGGTGATGCCACCCCCGGTGGAGTTTCTGGATTCCCTGCTGACCGGCACCGGAACCGACCTCGATCTTCAGACCTTCAAGCTCACCGATCAGATGACCGGCCGCATGATGGGCGTCAGCGCCGACGTCACGCCTCAGGTCGCGCGCATGGATGCTCACTCCCTGCGTCGCCAGGGGCCGGTACGGCTGTGCTACTGCACCAACGTGCTACGCGCCAAGGCCGACCAGTACCAGGGCGGCCGCAGCCCGGTACAGGTCGGGGTGGAGCTCTTTGGTCATGCCGGCCTCGAGGCCGACCTGGAGATCCTGCGTCTGGCCCTGGCCAGCCTCGAGACGGCCGGGGCCGCGGAGATCCATCTGGCGCTGGGCCATATCGGCATCTACCGCAGCCTGGTCGAGGCCGCCGGCCTCGATGCCGACCAGGAGCGTGCGCTGTTCGACGCCCTGGCGCTGAAGTCGCCGGGCGAGCTGAATGCTCGCGTCGATGAGAGCGTGCGCGACCCGGGGCTGGCGGCGATGTTCCGTGCCCTGGGCGATCTGCACGGCGGGCGTGAGGTGCTGGAGGATGCCCGCGAGGCGTTCCAGGAAGCGCCGCAGCCGGTGGGCGCGGCCCTGGACCAGCTTCGTGCCCTGGTCGATGGCGTGCTCGCCGAGTATCCCGGGGTCGAGCCCTACTTCGACCTGGCCGAGCTGCGTGGCTATCAGTACCACACCGGCATGATGTTCGCCGCCTACGTGCCGCACTACGGCCAGGCGCTGGCCAAGGGCGGGCGCTACGACGACACCGGTCGGGCCTTCGGGCGGGCGCGGCCGGCCACCGGCTTCTCGATGGATCTGAAGCTGCTGGCCACCCTGGCCCCCGGCGAGCCCGAGCCCGACGGCATCTGGGCCCCGGCCGAAGGCGAGGGGCTCGCCGACGCGCTTCAGGCGCTGCGCCAGCAGGGCGAGCGCGTCGTCCAGGCGTTGCCCGGGCAGCGCACCGGTCCGGCGGAACACCGCTGCGACCGTCGGCTGGAGCGTATCGACGGTCGCTGGGAGCCACGCTTCCTCGAGACCCACCAGGACCGCGCCTGACGGCCAGCGGTCAATGACCTCGGCCCTGGGCCTTTTCAAGGGCGCGGTGCCGCAACGAGAGACGAGAGCACAATGGGCAAGAATGTAGTCGTACTGGGCACCCAGTGGGGTGATGAAGGCAAGGGCAAGGTGGTCGACCTGCTCACCGAATCCGCGTCCGCCGTGGTGCGCTTCCAGGGCGGTCACAACGCCGGGCACACCCTGGTGATCGACGGTGAGAAGACCGTGCTGCACCTGATTCCCTCCGGCATCCTGCGCAAGGACAAGCTCTGCGTGATCGGCAATGGCGTGGTGCTGTCGCCCGAGGCGCTGATGAAGGAGATTCGCGAGCTGGAGGATAAGGGCGTGCCGGTGCGCGAGCGCCTGCGCCTGTCGCCGTCCTGCCCGCTGATTCTGCCCTATCACGTGCGCCTGGATCAGGCGCGCGAGAAGGACCGCGGCATCGCCAAGATCGGTACCACCGGTCGCGGCATCGGTCCGGCCTATGAGGACAAGGTCGCGCGTCGCGGCCTGCGCCTGGGCGACATCCTGCACCGCGAGCGCTTCGCCTCCAAGCTCGGCGAAGTTCTTCAGTACCACAACTTCGTGCTCAAGGAGTACCACCGTGAAGAGCCGGTGGACTTCCAGCAGGTCTTCGACGAGGCCATGGCCATGGCCGAGGAGCTGCGCCCGATGGTCTGCGACGCCGTCTCGCTGGTGCACGACATGCGCCGCTCTGGCGAGAACATCCTCTTCGAGGGCGCCCAGGGCTCGCTGCTGGACATCGACCACGGCACCTACCCCTACGTGACCAGCTCCAACACCACCGCCGGTGGCACCGCCACCGGGTCAGGCGTCGGCCCGCTCTATCTCGACTACGTGCTGGGCATCACCAAGGCCTACACCACTCGCGTCGGCTCCGGTCCCTTCCCGACCGAGCTGTTCGATGACCACGGCCGCCACCTGGCCGAGAAGGGGCACGAGTTCGGCGCCACCACCGGGCGCGCGCGTCGCTGCGGCTGGTTCGACGCCGTGGCGCTGCGTCACGCGGTGCAGATCAACTCGGTCTCCGGCATCTGTCTGACCAAGCTCGACGTGCTCGACGGCCTGGAGAACATCCGCGTCTGCGTGGGCTATCGCAGCAAGGACGGCGAGGTGCTCGACACCCCGATCGACTCCGAGGGGTACGAAGCCATCGAGCCGGTCTACCAGGATCTGCCCGGCTGGAGCGAGTCGACCCTGGGCGTCAAGCGCGTCGAGGACCTGCCGGCCAATGCTCGCGCCTACATCAGCTTCCTCGAGGAGAAGGTCGGAACCTCCATCGACATCATCTCCACCGGCCCGGATCGCAACGAGACCATCGTGCTGCGCAATCCCTTCAGCTGATCGCCACGTCACACTTGAGCAGCGAAAGACACGAAGGCCGGCCCCCAGGGGCCGGCCTTCGCGCGTTCGGACGCCGGAACCGGGGGGCGGGGATCAGTAATCGATCCCGCGACGAGCCTGGAGACCACCGTTGAAGGCGTGTCGCACCTCGGTCATCTCGGTGACGGTATCGGCCATGGCGAGGAGCTCCCGGTGGGCGTTACGCCCGGTGACGATCACCGTCTGCTCGGCGGGACGGTTCTCCAGGGCCGCCTTCACGGTGGCGATGTCCAGGTAGCCGAACTTGAGCATATAGGTGATCTCGTCGAGCACCACCAGGTAGACCTCGGGATCCGCCAGCATCCGCTCGGCCTCGGCCCACACCTCCTGGCAGGCGCGAGTATCGGCGTCGCGGTCCTGGGTGTCCCATGTGAAGCCGGTGGCCATGATCGCGACTTCGAGGCGTTCGTCCTCGGCCAGCCGCTCCCGTTCGCCACACTCCCAGAGTCCCTTGATGAACTGCACCACGCCGACCCGATAGCCGTAGCCCAGTGCCCGGGTCACGGTGCCCCAGGCGGCGGTGGTCTTGCCCTTGCCGTTGCCGGTGAAGACCAGCAGCAGCCCCCGCTGCTCGGTCGCCTCGGCGACCTTCTCGTCGACCCGGGTCTTGAGTTTCTGCATCGCCTGCTGATGGCGGGTATCGCGATCGTTCATCGGAGCTCCGTGGCTTGTACAAGTCTTGTCGAGGAGTGGCAGCATACGCCAGAATGCGGCGTGCGTCAGCCTGAGAGGCGTCCTGGCCAGGACGATAGGCGCCACGCCGCAGCTCGACAAGGCGCGAGGCGGGTGGAAAGATAGCGGGACGCGCGCCGACGACCGTGCGATCGGTCGGTACCAACGCGCATCCAAGAGGCCCGGAGACTCACGATGACCGTCACCCTGCGCCAGGCCAGCGGCCACGACCTGGATGCCCTCTATCGCCTCGAGCAGGTGGCCTTCAGCGGTGATCGCTTCAGCCGTCGTCAGCTCTGGTACCTGCTCAATCGGGCCCATGCCCTGACCCTGGTGGTCCAGCGCGGCGAGCCTGATGGGCGACCCTTGGCCCTGCTCGGCTACGGCACGCTGCTGTTTCGTCGCGGCAGCCGGCGCGCCCGGCTCTATTCGTTCTGCGTGCACCCAGGGTCGCGCGGCGGCGGCCTGGGTCGGCGGCTGCTGGAGACACTGGAGGCCGAGGCGCGCGCAAGAGAGGCCGAGGTGCTGGGCCTGGAGGTGCGGGCCGACAATGATGTGGCAATGGGCCTCTACCGGCGCATGGGCTTTCGTCCGGAGTGCTGGCTTGGCGACTACTATGAGGATGGGTGCGGTGGCTGGCAGATGGCCAAACCGCTGGTCGCCCTCGAGGAGGCCGCGCCCCGGTGCGAGGGCTGATAGAATCGTCGCTCCTTTCGCCCATGTTCACGACCACCAGGACAGGATATCGTCATGCCCTCCTTCGACATCGTCTCCGAATTCGACAAGCACGAAGCCAGCAACGCCGTGGATCAGGCCAATCGCGAGATCCAGTCGCGTTTCGACTTCAAGGGCGTCACCGCGAGCTTCGAGCTCGGTGGCGACACCGTGACCCTCGAGGCCGAGGTCGATTTCCAGCTCAAGCAGATGCTCGACGTGCTGCGCAACAAGCTGATCGCGCGCGGGATCGACGCCCGCTGCATGGACGTCGAGGAGCCGGTACTCTCCGGGGTGCGCGCCCGTCAGGAGGTGGCCCTCAAGCAGGGCCTCGACCAGAAGGAAGCCAAAGACATCGTCAAGCGGATCAAGGACAGCAAGCTCAAGGTCCAGGCCCAGATCCAGGGCGAGAAGGTGCGCATCACCGGCAAGAAGCGCGACGATCTCCAGGCCGTCATGGCGTTGCTGCGCGGGGAAGGCGGTCCCGACCTCCCGCTGCAGTTCGACAACTTTCGTGACTGACCGTCGAGACGGATCGTCGTGACGGATCGTCGTGACGGATCGGGCGAGTGATTGTGCGGCATGACCTTGGTCATCCCGATGGCATCCATAGGCGATCGCGATTGGCACCGGGTGGTGAAATGCTCTTCAATGAGAGTTGACGCCGATGAACGGGAGTGAGCGCCAGATGCCGACCCTGCAACGTCTCGCCTTCCTGGGCCTCGCCTGGATCAGCTTCGGGGTGGGTGTGGTCGGCGCCTTCCTGCCCCTGCTGCCAACTACCTGCTTCATGCTGCTGGCGGTATGGGCGGCCTCCAAGGGCTCGCCCCGCTTCGCCGCCTGGATTCGCGAGCACCCGCGCTTCGGTCCCGCCATCACCGCCTGGGAGGCCGAACGGGCGATTCCCCGCCACGCCAAGCGGCTCGCCGCGGCGATGCTCGCCGTGTCGATGCTGGTGCTGGCCCTCACCGTTAGCCTCTTGTGGCTCAAGCTCGCGCTCATCGCGGGGCTTGTGCTGATCACCGCCTGGATCCTGTCGCGACCCGAGCCCATCGCGGCCCGCTGAGCGCCCGGCTTTGAGCTTCGGGCACGGCGGGCCGTACAATGGATCGCAATTACCGACAGGAGCCCTTCCTAGATGTCAGAACCGCAGCCGATCTACCTGAGTGACTACCGTCCGCCCGCCTACCGCGTGATTCGCACCGAACTGAGCTTCGATCTCGATCCCGCCGCCACCCGAGTCAAGGCGCGCCTGCATCTCGAGCGCCACCCCGAGCGCGAGGCCGGCACGCCCCTCGAGCTCGACGGCGAGCAGCTCGACCTCAAGGCCATCGCCATCGACGGCCAGGTGCTGGGTGAAGACGAGTACGCGGTCGGCGAGGCGGGGCTGATCGTGCATCGGGTGCCCCAGGCGTTCCTGCTCGATACCGAGGTGGAGGTCGCGCCGGATGCCAACACGGCGCTCTCGGGGCTCTATCGCTCCAGCGGCATGTACTGCACCCAGTGCGAGGCCGAGGGCTTTCGTCGCATCACCTTCTACCCGGATCGGCCGGACGTCATGGCGACCTTCTCCACCACGGTGATCGGTGATGCCGCGACCCTGCCGGTGCTGCTCTCCAACGGCAATCCGGTGGAGCGGGGGGAGCTTCCCGGCGGGCGCCACTTCGTCACCTGGGAGGACCCGCATCCCAAGCCCAGTTACCTGTTCGCGCTGGTGGCCGGCGATCTCGAGAAGGTCGAGGATCGCTTCACCACCATGAGCGGGCGCGAGGTGACCCTGCAGCTGTTCGTGGAGGAGGAGAACCTCGACAAGACCGACCACGCCATGGCCTCGCTGAAGCGTGCCATGACCTGGGACGAGCAGACCTACGGCCGCGAGTACGACCTGGATCTGTTCATGATCGTCGCTGTCAACGACTTCAACATGGGCGCCATGGAGAACAAAGGGCTCAACATCTTCAACTCGGCGGCGGTGCTGACCCATCCCGATACCGCCACCGACGCCGCCTTCCAGCGCGTCGAGAGCATCGTCGCCCACGAATACTTCCACAACTGGTCCGGCAACCGCGTCACCTGTCGCGACTGGTTCCAGCTCTCCCTCAAGGAGGGTTTCACGGTCTTTCGTGACCAGTGCTTCTCGGCCGACACCAACTCGGCGCCGGTCAAGCGCATCGAGGATGTCTCCTTCTTCCGCACCGCCCAGTTCGCCGAGGATGCCGGCCCCACCGCCCATCCGGTGCGTCCCGATCACTACATCGAGATCGGTAACTTCTACACCCTGACCATCTACGAGAAGGGCGCCGAGATCGTGCGCATGCTCTCGAACCTGGTAGGGGAGGAGGCCTTCCGCCGCGGCAGCGATCTCTACTTCTCGCGCTTCGACGGCCAGGCGGTGACCATCGAGGACTTCGTCGACTGCATGGCCGAGGCCTCGGGTGAGGATCTCGGCCAGTTCCTGCGCTGGTACTCCCAGGCGGGCACCCCCGAGATCGACGCCCACGGTGAGTACGACTACGCCAACGCCGAGTACCGGCTGGTCCTGCGCCAGCGCACCCCGGCCACCCCCGGCCAGGCCGAGAAGCAGGCCCTGCACATCCCGGTGCGCCTGGGCCTGGTGGGCACCAAGTCCGGCCGCGACCTGCCGCTGACCCTGGACGGCGAGGCGCTCGGCACCGACGCGGTGATCCACCTGCGCGAGGACGAGCAGGAGTTCGTCTTCACCGAGGTCAGCGAGGCTCCGGTGCCGTCGCTGGGGCGCGGCTTCTCGGCGCCGGTCAAGCTTCACTTCCCCTATGGCCGCGAGGATCTGGCGTTTTTGCAGGCTCACGACTCCGACGGCTTCAATCGCTGGGATGCCGGCCAGCGCCTGGCCCTGCTGGCCCTGGACGACCTGATCGCCGCCCACCGCAACGGGGTCGAGAAGGTGATGGATCCGCGCGTGGTCGAGGCTTTCCGCGGCGTGCTGGAGGCCCGTATCGACGACAAGGCGGTGCTGGCCCAGATGCTGACGCTGCCCTCGGAGGCCTACATCGCCGAGCAGCAGCCGCTAGTCGACGTCGATGCCATCCACGCCGCCCGCACCTTCGTCAAGCAGTCCCTGGCGGCTTCCCTGCGCGACGACTTCCTGCGGCTCTACGAGCAGAACCGCTCGGAGGCGCCCTATGCCCCGCAGCCCGAGCAGATCGCCGCGCGCAGCCTCAAGAACGTGGCGCTCTCCTACCTGATGGCCATCGAGGACGAGGCGGGGCTCGAGCTTGCCCAGGCGCAGTTCGCGGCGAACCACAACATGACCGACGTGCGCCATGCTCTGACCCTGCTGGTGCACGGCTCGCGTGGCGACATCGCCGACCCGGCGCTGAAGGCCTTCGGCGAGAAGTGGGCCCACGATCCGCTGGTGATGGACCAGTGGTTCAGCCTGCAGGTGACGCGCCCCCAGGCGGACGTGCTCGATCGCGTGAAGTTCCTGATGGCGCACCCGGCCTTCTCGCTGAAGAATCCCAACCGGGTGCGCGCGCTGATCGGCGCCTTCGCCAACCAGAACCCGGTCAACTTCCACCGGGCCGACGGTGAGGGTTATCGGCTGCTCGCCGACACCGTGATCGAGCTCAACCGGCTCAATCCGGAGATCGCCGCGCGGCTGATCACGCCGCTGACCCGCTGGGCGCGCTTCGACGAGGCGCGACAGGAACTGATGAAGGCCGAGCTCGAGCGTATCCGCGCCGAGGAGCTCTCGCCCAACGTCTATGAGGTGGTGGAGAAAGCGCTCGCCTGAGGACCGTTTTCTGCCGGGACACGACGCTGAGAAGATCGCGCTCCATTATCCCTCGACCTGACACGACAGCGCCGCCCGAGAGGGCGGCGCTGTAGTCGTTGGTGGAAGGTGATGTCAGTAGATCAGCCAGCTCAGCACCGTTACTCCCAGCAGCCACCAGATGAGCATGACGATGAAGGCGCCGCGCAGCAGCGCGGCCACGCCCTTCCACAAGAGCCACAGCCCCAGCGCCAGCACCAGCACGCTGATCAGGGTGATCGGGATGCCCAGGGAGTCGGATAGCCCCTGCATGAAGCTGCCGGCTACCTCGTCGAGGCCGGAGAGGAAGCCGCTCAGACCATCGACGATGAAGCGGATGAACTCGCCGAAGGCGTTACCGATGAAGCTGAAGATGTCGTCCATGGTGGTGCGTTCCGGTGTGGGTGAGCCTCGGCATGCCAAGGCTCTAGAGAGTGAGGCCCGCGCGTGCCGGCGGGGCGTCGGGATTCAGGCGTTGGAGGAAGTATCGCGACTAGCGGCCCGAGCAGACAAGCCGGGCGGGCAACCCCGGACCGATCCGCCGGTCGCTCATGTCCTCACCCCAGCTGGCTGGCCTTGGATACCACGCCGGCCTCCTCGGCGGCGCTGTCGGCCAATGCCCGGCCGGCCTCGTCGTAGACGTGGAAGACCGCATTGGCCCCCAGCTCGCGGATCGGCTCGATCTCCTCGGGATACTCGACCACGGCGGTGATGCGCCCCGGGAATTCGCGTGAGCGCAGCTGCTTGAGGGCGAAGAGGTTGCCCGCGTGGTGAGGCATAGCCAGTACCACCATCTGCACGTCGCGGGACATCAAGAGCTTGTCCCAGAAGTCCGAGTCCACGGCGTCGCCCTCGAGGATATTGAAGCCGCGGCGGCTCAATGTCTTGACGCTCTGGGGGTTGCTGTCGATGCCCAGCACGCGCAGGCCATACTCCTTCTGCAGGCGACGATAGACGCTGCGGCCGATGCGCCCCATGCCGAGCACCACCGCCTCGGCATCGCCGACCTCGATGGGGCGGTCGCTGGGCGAGAGCTCGCCGACGCTGATCCGTGGCAGCCGCGGTTCCAGCCAGCGATAGACCCGCTCGCTCACGCCGTTGAGGACGGCCGACAGACCGAAGCTGAGCGCCACGGCCAGGGAGATCACCACCAGCCAGTCCCCCGAGAGCCAGCCGCTGGAGACCGCGATGGCGCCGACGATGAGGCCGAACTCCGAGTAGTTGGTCAGGCTGAGAGTGGCCAGCACCGAGGTGCGGTGGCGCATCTTGAAGCGCATGAAGATCGCCTGATAGATGACGCTCTTCAGCGGCAGGATCAGCAGCAGCAGCAGGGCCGCGCCGAGCATCTCGGCACTCGGCATGGCCGTCAGCCCGATGCTCAGGAAGAAGCCCACCAGCAGCAGCTCCTTGAGGCTGAACATCGAGCGCGCCAGGGTCTGAGCGGCGGGGTGGGGCGCCAGCAGCAGCCCGATGATCAGCGCGCCGAGATCGCCCTTCACGCCGACGGACTCGAACAGCGCGTAGCCCAGCACCAGCGCCAGCAGCATGCCGAACAGCATCTGCATCTCGCCGTGGCCGAGTCGGTCCAGCAGGGCGCGCAGAGCGGGGGCCAGCGGGAGCAGCAGCAGCAGGCCCAGGGCCCAGGGGCTCGGCAGCTCCCCGGTGGAGGCGGTGATGAAGAGCACCGCGAAGATGTCCTGCATGATCAGCACGCCGATGGCCAGCCGTCCATAGGCGGTCTGCGT
Source organism: Halomonas saccharevitans (assembly GCF_900116405.1). Taxonomy (GTDB): domain Bacteria; phylum Pseudomonadota; class Gammaproteobacteria; order Pseudomonadales; family Halomonadaceae; genus Halomonas; species Halomonas saccharevitans. The sequence goes on from NZ_FPAQ01000004.1 coordinate 71,009, forward strand.
CTCGCTGCGCTTCTCCAGCACCTTGACCACGAAGACGGTGCTCGAGAAGGAGAGCGCGAAGCCGAGCAGAGTCAGAGTGTGCCAGCCGGTGTCGGCCAGCAGCGAGAGACCCAGCCACTTGATCAGCGCCAGCAGCGCCACCATCACGAGGGTCGAGGCCAGCATGTGCAGGGAGGCGCCGCCCCAGACGTCGCGGCGAAGCAGGGTGCGCACGTCCAGTTTCAGGCCGATGCTGAACAGCAGCAGCACGACCCCGATGTCGGCCAGGGTTTCGAGCATCGGGGTCTTGTCGAACCCCAGCGCGTTGAGCGCGAAACCGCCGGCGAGAAAGCCCACCATGGGCGGCAGCCGCAGCAGCATCGCGGACATGCCGCCGAGGAAGGCCGCGAGAAGAAAGGCCGGTTCGATCATGCACACTCCCTGTTAGCAATCTTCGGCAAGACGGATAGTGTAGGGAAGTCGTAGGGTGAATGGCATTCATGATTTGGTGTATGCGCGTCGGCGATGACGCGGGCGTGACAGGGTGAGTCTGCGTGAGTCGGGGTGGGCTGGCGCGGACCAGGAATGCACGGGCAGGGGAGAGCACATGGCCAGACTGATCCTCAATGGCAAGTCGGCGCAGCTGCCGGAGGTGCGCGAGGCGGTCTTCGCGCGGCGGGCGGCAGGCGATGCCCTCGAGGTGTGCGTCACCTGGGAGGCCGGCGATGCCGAGCGCATGGCCAAGCAGGCCGCCCGCGACGGCGTCGATCGGGTGATCGCCGGCGGCGGCGACGGCACCGTCAACGAGGTGGTCAACGGCCTGATGCGCGTGCCGCGCGAGCGCCGCCCCGTGCTCGGCATCTTGCCCCTGGGCAGCGCCAACGATTTCGCCACCTCGGTGGGCCTTCCGCTGACCTGCGAGCCGGCCCTCGAGGCGGCCCTGAGCCTGCCGGCGCATCGCATCGACGTGCCTCGCCTGGACGACTGGTACTTCCTGAACATGGCCACCGCCGGCTTCGGTGCCGAGATTACCTCGTCCACGCCCAAGGGCTTGAAGCGTCTACTCGGCGGCGGAGCCTACTCGCTGATCGGTGCCGTCAAGGCCTGGCACATCAATCACTATGCCGGGCGGCTTCGCTGGCAGGATGGCGAACGCCGGGTCGAGGTCTGCCTGCTGGCCATCGGCAATGGGCGACAGTCGGGCGGGGGGCACGTGCTGACGCCGCAGGCCTCGCTGGACGATGGGCGCCTCGATGTGCTGATCCTGCACGACATCGGCTCGCTGACCCAGCTGCGCGCCATGCGTCACGAGCTCGAGACGCGTCCCGCTCGAGGCAGCCACGTCGATACCCTGCGGGTCGACTGGCTCGCCTTCGAGGCCGATGAGGGGGTGCCGCTGACCCTGGATGGCGAGCCCGCCCGGCGCAAGGGGTTCACGGTGACCATCGAGCCCGGAGCGCTATCGCTGGCGGTGTCGTCGAGCTGCTCGTTGCTCACCCGTGCGGCCCGCACGGACGGAGACGCCGCTGGCGAGTCGGCCGGCGAGACGGCATGATGAGGGAGCCTTTCTCATCTCTCATCGGCAGAGGACCTCGCAATGCTCACCCCCTTTCACCTGGCCGTTCAGGTCCGTGACCTCGATGAGGCCCGGTGCTTTTACGGCGACCTGTTGGGCTGCCCCGAAGGGCGTTCCAGCGACACCTGGATCGATTTCAACCTCTATGGTCACCAGTTTGTCTGCCACCTGAACCCGGCGCTGGGCGAGCAGGGCCTTGACGACCATCGCAATCCGGTCGACGGTCACGGCGTGCCTGTCCCGCACTTCGGCGTGGTACTGGAGATGACCGACTGGGAAGCCCTGGTCGACCGGCTTACCGCGGCGGGCCTGCGGTTCGAGATCGAGCCCTACCTGCGCTTTCGCGGTGAGCCCGGCGAGCAGGCCACCATGTTCTTCCGCGACCCCAGCGGCAATGCCATCGAGTTCAAGGCCTTTCGCGATATCGCCGGCCAGCTGTTCGCCACCTGAGGCGAGCCGTCACCTTGCGGCCGTGAGGGGGCTCTGGTGCAATGGCGCCCCTTTATCGGCAGGAACAGGAGAATGACCATGAAACCCTGGATGCCGCTGGTCTCGGCCCTGGCGCTGGTCGCGGGGCTCGCCGGATGTGACAGCGGTGACGACACGCCGACACCGTCGGAGAGCGATGGGACGCAGCAGACAGCGAGCCAGCCGGCCGAGCCGACGCCCTCGACGGCCGAGGAGCCGCCCGCAAGCGAGGCGTCGACCGTGAGTGAGACGTCCACCGAGCAACCCGAGGCACAGCTCGCCGATCAAGCCCCCGAGGCGCCGTCCGAGACTGAGCAGCCCACCGAGGCGGCGACAGATACGGCGACAGAGCAGGGCCAAATCGCCGCCGAGGCAGAGGGCGATGTCGAGGCCGTGACGATGGATGAGTCGCTGCCCGGCGAGACGAGCCGCACCGACGTCGATGCTATTCTCGAGGAGACCGAGCAGCGCTTCGAGGAAGCCAGTCGTCGCATCGACGAGCAGTTCGAGCAGGCGGAGCGGCAGCGGCCCGAACGCGAGCCGATCCCCGAGGCGGAGGCCTCGGCCGATCTGGACTCGGTCCTGGAGGAGTCTTCGCCGCTGCCGGATGAAGTCTCGACGCTGCCGGACGAGCTCGGCGAGGATGAGGTCAACGCCATCATCGAGGAGACCGAGAAGCGCTTCGAAGAGGCGAGCCGCCAGATCGAGGAGCAGTTCCAACGGGCCGAGCGCCAGGCGCCGGGTGCCTCTTCCGAGCTCGACATCGAGGCGAGCTCAGGCGAACAAGACTGAGCAGGCTTGCCTGCCGGTCGTCGAAAACGAAAAAGGCCCACCAAAGGTGGGCCTTTCTCTGCGACGCTCGGACGGTAATGCCGGCCGGTCGTCTCCGTGTCAACCGGGGTTTAGTCGGCAGCGCGGATGTTGGAGGCCTGAAGGCCTTTCTTGCCCTGGGTCACTTCGAAGGTGACTTTCTGGCCGTCCTGCAGGGACTTGAAGCCTTCAGCCTGAATCTCGGAGAAGTGAGCGAACAGATCATCACCGCCGTCGTCCGGAGAGATGAAGCCGTAGCCCTTGGTATCGTTGAACCACTTGACAGTGCCAGTTGCCATTGTCGATTTCCTTAACTAACAAATAATGGTGCTGGGCCAGGAGAGGACCGACCTCGCCATGGACCCGTAATGCGTGGGCAGAACCAGAAGCAAGTGCGCACCGGGTATATCGAAGGAATCGAAGTACAGCTGACGACTTTTCTGCTTGCTGACCAACGCAGCGGATAGTGCTACAGCGCCAGGGTTGCGTCAACACGGTGTCGCAGGGAGACTGGCGCTGCCGCCCGCAAAAACACTGTAGATGGAAAGCCCGTGAGCGTCCAGCCTCCATCTCGCCAGAATCATCACCGAAAAGAGAGCCCTCATGACCCATCCGCAACTCGCCTCCAGCGACACCCACAGCAAGGTGGTCGGCTACCTGCTGTGGCTGTTCGGTTTTCTCGGCGCCCACCGCTTCTACTACGGCAAGCCGGTCACCGGCACCCTCTGGTTCTTCACCCTGGGGCTGCTCGGCATCGGCTGGCTGATCGACCTGTTCCTGATCCCGTCCATGGACCGCCAGGCGGACCTGCGCTTCCAGGCCGGCCCGACCAACTACACCCTGGCCTGGCTGCTGTTGACCTTCCTGGGGGTGTTCGGCATTCATCGCTTCTATCTCGGCAAGTGGCTGAGCGGCATCCTCTACCTGCTGACCTTCGGCCTCTTCGGGCTCGGGGTGCTCTACGATTTCTGGACCCTCAACGACCAGATCTCCATGCGCCATGCCCGCCGCGGCATCTTCAGCGGCTGATCGTCGGGCGCGTTCTATCGTTGAAGGCCAAGGCTCTCGTGAGCATGGGGTGAATGAGGTTGGAGGGTGGTATGTTCATCGACGCGCAGTTCTGGTCGTTCCTGGTCGCCATCACACTGCTCAGCATGAGCCCCGGGGTGGATACCCTGCTGGTGATCCGCAATACCGCGCGGGGCGGCTGGCGCGACGGCGTGGCCACTAGCCTGGCCATCTGCTGTGGCCTCTTCGTGCACGCCACGGTCTCGGCGCTCGGCATCTCGCTGATCCTGCTGCAATCCGCCTGGGCTTTCGGCGTGCTCAAGCTGGCGGGGGCCGCCTACTTGGTGTGGCTGGGCGTGGCGAGCCTGCTGGCCGCCCGGCGGGGACAGGGGCTACCCGTGGCCGGCGTCGCGACCCAGCGCGCGCCGGTGCCGCTGTGGCGGCCGGTGCGCGAGGGGCTGCTCTCCAACGTGCTCAACCCCAAGACGGTGGTCTTCTACATGGCCTTCCTGCCGCAGTTCATCGCCCCGGGGGATCCGGCGCTCGCCAAGTCGCTGTGGCTGGCCGGGGTGCACTTCGTGGTGGCCAACCTGTGGCAGATCGGCATCGTGGCGATGGTCGGCAGCGCCGGCCAGTGGCTTTCCAGCTCGGCGTTCACGCGCTGGCTCAACGGCCTGACCGGGGCCGTGCTGGTGGGCTTCGGCATCAAGCTGGCGCTGACGCGCTCGCCGGCCTGAGACGGATGTCGAAACGCCAGCGGCCCCGGGAAATCCCGGGGCCGCTGGCGTTAGGGGTGTGGCGTGCAACGCGCCTGGGCTCAGTTGCTGGCCAGCAGCGAGCGGTCGTAGCGCCCCGAGGTTTCCGCCGGGGTCAGCAGCGAGACGCCGGTGCTGTCGCCGCCGTTGGCCAGGCTCTCGAAGATCACCCGATAGGCGAGCACGGCCTGCACGTAGTCACGGGTCTCGCGGAAGGGGATGCTCTCGACGAAGAGGTCGAACGCTTGCGGCGCCTCGCGCAGCCAGCGATCGACGCGGTGGGGGCCGGCGTTGTAGGCCGCCGTGGCGGCCAGGCGGTTGCCCTGGTAGCGGTCGAGCATGTCGCGGATGTAGGTACTGCCCAGGCGGATGTTGACGGCGGGGTCGAGCACGCCATAGGGCCCCGGGTCGTTCATGCCGAGCTGCCGGCTGACCTGGGTGGCGGTGCCCGGCATCAGCTGCATCAGGCCACGGGCCCCGGCCGGCGACAGCGCCTCGGGATTGTAGGCGCTCTCACGCCGGGCGATACCCATCAGCAGATAGGGGTCGACGCGGGTCTGGCGGCCCCAGTGCAGGAAGTGATCGCGATAGGCCTCGGGGAAACGCCACGCCAGGTCGTCCCACAGCTTGCCGGCGATGGTGGTCTGCACCAGCCGGGCCTGCCAGCCGCGCCGCTGGGCATAGTCGGCGAGCAGGCGGGCCTGCTCTTCGCTGCCGCGCGCCGCGGCGGCATACCACTCGCTGGCGGCGAGCCCCGGCTCGCCGATGCGCAAGAGCGCCTCGGTGCGACGCACGGTTGGCCACTCGGCCACCGCCTGGCGGGTCGCTTCGTCGATCCGGTGGCGCGCCTGATTGAGGGCGTAGGGGCGATCGAGTCGATCGGCGGCGGCGAAGCCGAAGAAGTTGCGCTCCCCGGCGGCCCGGGCGTAGGCCTCGCGTGCCAGATCGTCGTTGCCCTGCTGTTCACGGGCCCGCGCCAGCCAGTACTGCCAGCGACTCTCGTCGCGCTGCGCCTCGTCCATCCGCCCGATCCAGGCGATGACCCCGGTCCAGTCGCGATCGCCAAGCGCCGTCCGTACCCGCAGTTCGAGCAGGTCATCGTCATCGCGTCGCGTCAGCAGCTCGTCGACCCAGCCGAGGTTCTGGTCGATCTCGCGTACCATGGAGTAGAAGGCCAGATCGTGCTCGATCGCCCGGCGATGGCGGGCCTGCAGGGCGAGGTGGGGGGAGAGCTTGCGCCAGGCCTCCAGGGCGGCCTCGGTATCCGCCCGGGTGAAGCCGTGCATGGCGGCGGCATACAGCGCGCTGGTGCCGCGGCACTCCGGTCCTAGGCAGGCGGGGGTGCGGGTGACGGCGGAGAAGTCCTTTTTCAGCATGCTCATGGCCGTGCGGCCATTCTGCCAGTCCCGGCCCAGCATGCGGCCGAGGTAGTCGGCAAGCCCGGTTTCGCCGGCCTGCCAGGCCAGGGTCATGCGCTCCCAGATCGCCTGCTGATCGATCTCTCCCTGGGCTCGCAGGGTGTCGAAGAGGGTATTGCAGGCCTCCGGCTGGGAACGGCCGACCCGCCACAGCTCGCGGCCCCCCTCGGCGGCCGCCTGCGGGTCGGCGCCGAGCTGGGCGGTGTAGTAGTGGCACTGCCGCTCGGTGCCCGCGGGCACGCCGTCGGCCACCGCCCTGAGGCTTTCGTAGCGCCCCGCCTCGCCATACTGCTCGATGGCCTGGCCGCGCAGCCACTTCCCCAGCGGGGCATCGTCGTGGCGCTCGATGAAGGCCAGTACCGCCTCGGGCTCGGCGCCGGGCAGGCGCGCCTTGAGACGGTGGTACTCGACGTAGCCGGCCAGCACGTGACCCTCGATGGCGCGCTGATCGATCTTCTGCCATTGCTGGCTGCGCGCGGCCTGCAGGGCATCCTGCATGGCGCGGTCATTGCCCTGGGCGAGCAGGGGCAGGCAGCACAGGGTGGTGGCGATCAGGGTCTTGCAGTGACCGAATGTCGGGAGCATGGGGTGACCTCTTGCGGTTCGCGATCGGCGGCCGGCCATGGTGGCCGATGGTGGCGGCCTTGAGTAGTGTCGCCGTGGCCCGACAGACGCCGGCTGTTCGGCGCTGTGGGGATATTCTATCGTGTAGCGGGACTCGTGCGTGGCGGCAAGGAGAGGAAATGGCCAGGTTCAGCGGTGGATGGTGGGGGGAGCGCCTGCGTCGACGCTCCCGCGTGCTGGGCCAGATGGGTCGCGCCCTGCGGCTCTTCCTGCCCATGACCCGCGACGTGCTGCTGCGTCGCTACCGGCCGGTGCCCTGGGGCGCTTTCCTGTGGATGCTGGTGGCGCTTGGGTACCTGATCTCACCGCTCGACCTGATCCCCGACGTGCTGTTGCTGCTCGGCCTGGTCGACGACGTGGTGATCGTCGGCTGGCTGCTGACCCGGGTCGATCGCCACCTGGCATGCTATCGCGCCTGGCGCGAGGGCGCGGGCAAGGCCCCCGGCGAAGGTCGACGCGACGACGAACGCCTGCCTTGATACGCTCGTTTGAATCTCTCTCGACAGGCGTCCCACGAGGTCCGCATGCCCCCCGATCACACCCCCAGCGCCGCCGACTGGCGACGCGCCCTGGCGCGCTTCGTCGCGGTCATTCCCCATACCCGCGCACTCGGCCTCGAGGTGCTCGAGGCGACGCCCGAGGGAGTCACCCTGCGCCTGCCATGGCACGATGACCTGCTCGGCGACGCCCCCCGAGGGCTGGTGCACGGCGGGGTGCTGACCATGCTGCTCGATACCGCCTGCGGCTCGGCGGTGCTGCCGGCGCTGCCGGCGCCGGAGGTCTGTCCGACCCTCGATCTGCGCGTCGACCACTATCGGCCGGGCGTGGCCGGGCAGGCGATCATCGCCGAGGCGCGGGTGGTGCGGGTCACCGCCTCGGTGGTCTTCACCGAGGGCACACTTCGCCAGCAGGCGGGGCCGCTGGCGCGAGGCATCGGCAACTTCGTGCGCCTGGGCCCGCGCAATACGCCGCCGGGCTTTGCCGAGGCGCTGTTCGCCGAGGCGCCGATCGACGCGCCCCCTTTCGAGGAGAGCGACCATGCGTGATGGCTTCCACGACGTCGAATGGCTGGCGCGCACCCGTGCCGAGGGCGACGTCCAGGCGTGGCTGGCGCTAATGCCCTATGCCCGACGCATCGGCGTCACGGCCGAGGCGGATCCGGATGGCGAGGGCCTGCTGTTTCGCCTCGATCCCCGCGAGGAGAACGTCGGCAACGTCCTGCTGCCGGCACTGCATGGCGGGGTGGTGGCTGCCTTCATGGAGACCGCCGCGACCCTGGACCTGATGCTGGCCGCTCGGGAACCGCGCCTGCCGCGCATCGTCGATCTCTCCATCGACTACCTGCGCACCGCCCGGGTGGTGCCGACCCTGGCCCGCTGCACCCTGCTGCGCGAGGGGCGGCGCCTGGGCAACGTCCAGGTCGCGGCCTGGCAGGAGCGCGAGGGCGTCCCGATCGCCACCGCGCGCCTGCACTTCGTGCTCGGCGACCCATCCGCCAGATAAGCGTGACGGGGTGCTTGAAAAGCCCACGACGGGCCCCATATCGACGACAGTTCCACATCGGTGGCGCCGCCACCATTGTCATGTCGAAAAAGGGGTCCGAGCCACATGACCACTGCCACCCATGAAGAAACCCTCGGCTTCCAGACCGAGGTCAAGCAGCTGCTGCACCTGATGATCCACTCCCTGTATTCCAACAGGGAGATCTTCCTGCGCGAGCTGATCTCCAACGCCGCCGACGCCTGCGACAAGCTGCGCTATCAGGCGCTGGACAACGATGCCCTCTATGAAGGCGACAGCGAGCTGCGCATCGAGATCGAGCACGACGCCGAGGCGGGCACCGTCACCGTGCGCGACAACGGCATCGGCATGAACCGCGACGAGGTGATCGAGAACCTCGGCACCATTGCCCGCTCGGGCACCGCTGAGTTCCTCAAGCAGCTCTCCGGCGAGCAGCAGAAGGATGCCCGGCTGATCGGCCAGTTCGGCGTCGGCTTCTACTCCGGCTTCATCGTCGCCGACGACATCACCGTGCGCACCCGCAAGGCGGGCACCGAGCAGGGCGAGGGCGTCGAGTGGCACTCCAAGGGCGAGGGCGAGTTCACCGTCGCCGATATCGAGCGCGAGACCCACGGCACCGAGATCGTTCTGCACCTCAAGGAAGATGCCGGCGAGTTCGCCGACGACTTCCGCCTGCAGAGCCTGGTGCGCAAGTACTCCGACCACATCGAGGTGCCGGTGCGCATGCCCAAGGTCGAGACCGCCCGCGATGAGGACGGCAACGAGATCGAGGGCAGCGAGACCACTACCTGGGAGACCGTCAACGAGGCCACCGCGCTGTGGGTACGCCCCAAGAGCGAGCTCAGCGACGATGAGTACAAGGCCTTCTACAAGCACGTGGCCCACGACTTCAGCGATCCGCTGACCTGGAGCCACAACAAGGTCGAGGGCAAGCTCGAATACACTAGCCTGCTCTACGTGCCGGGCCGCGCGCCCTTCGATCTCTATGAGCGCGACGGCGCCCGCGGGGTGAAGCTCTACGTGCAGCGCGTCTTCATCATGGACGACGCCGAGCAGTTCCTTCCGCTCTACCTGCGCTTCATCAAGGGCGTGCTGGATACCCGTGACCTGTCGCTGAACGTCTCCCGCGAGCTGCTGCAGCAGGATCCGCAGGTCGACAAGATCAAGAGCGCCCTGACCAAGCGCTCGCTGGACATGCTCAAGAAGCTGGCCAAGGATCCCGAGGCTTACCAGACCTTCTGGAACACCTTCGGCAGCGTGCTCAAGGAAGGCCCGGCGGAGGATCACGCCAATCGCGAGAAGATCGCCGGCCTGCTGCGCTTCTCCAGCACCCACACCGACAGCGCCACCCAGGACCAGTCGCTGGCCGACTACGTCTCGCGCATGAAGGAGGGTCAGGAGAAGATCTACTACATCGTCGCCGACGGCTTCAATGCGGCCAAGTCGAGCCCCCATCTCGAGGTCTTCCGCAAGAAGGGCATCGAGGTGCTGCTGCTCCACGACCGCATCGACGAGTGGCTGATGAGCCACCTCACCGAGTTCGAGGGCACGCGCCTGGTCGACGTCGCCAAGGGCGATCTCGACCTCGGCGAGATCGAGGACGAGGAGGAGAAGAAGGCGCAGGAGGAGACCGCCAAGGCCAAGGAGGATCTGGTCAAGCGTGTCAAGGAGGCGCTGGGCGACGAGGTCCAGGAGGTCAAGGTGACCCATCGCCTCACCGACTCCCCGGCCTGCGTGGTACTGCCCGAGCACGAGATGGGCTTCCAGATGCGTCGCATCATGGAGGCCGCCGGCCAGGCGATGCCCGAGGTCAAGCCGATCCTCGAGCTCAACCCCGAGCACGCTCTGGTGGCTCGCCTCGAGGGCGTCGAGGGCGACGGTTTCGAGGACCTGGCACGCATCCTGCTCGATCAGGCGATCATCGCCGAGGGCGGCCATCTCGATGACCCTGCCGCTTACGTCAAGCGTCTCAACGCCCTGCTGGGCGCCTGAACGCCAGCCTGACAGCGGTTTCGACCGCGATGTCGCTTCATGATAAGGCCGCCTTCGGGCGGCCTTTTTGCGTTGGTGTCGCACCGCGGGTTGCCGTTCGCGTCAAGGTTCTCAGCGGCGTTTTCAGGCGGGTATGGCGGCGGCCTTGCGGCCGGCCGCGACCTTCGTCTGGCTGTTGTGCATCGCGGCATGCTCAGGTATGAATATCTGTTCTGACCCATGCAAGATTCCAATAACTAGCGGGAGATCCAACGTGAAGATTGGTGCACCCAAGGAGCTCGCCAAGGGAGAGGCGCGTGTCGCGCTGACCCCTGACAGCGCGAAGTTCATCCAGAAACTGGGACACGACTGCCTCATCGAGACCGGTGCCGGTGCGGCGGCGGGCTTCGACGACGCCGCTTACCGCGATGCCGGCGTTACCGTGGTCGACGACGCCGAAGCGCTGTGGACCGAGGCTGAGGTGGTGATCAAGGTCCGCGAGCCCCTCGAGGAGGAGGCCGAGCGCCTGCGTGAGGGCCAGACCCTGATCAGCTTCTTCTGGCCGGCCCAGAACGAGTCGATGCTGGAGGCGTGCCGCGCCAAGGGCGCCACCGTGGTGGCGATGGACATGGTGCCGCGCATCTCGCGGGCCCAGAAGATGGATGCGCTGTCGTCGATGGCCAACATCGCCGGCTACCGGGCGGTGATCGAGGCGGGCAACAACTTCGGGCGCTTCTTCACCGGCCAGGTGACCGCGGCCGGCAAGGTCCCGCCCGCCAAGGTGCTGGTGATCGGCGCCGGCGTGGCGGGGCTCTCCGCCATCGGCACGGCGACCAGCCTCGGCGCCGTGGTGCGCGCCTTCGATGTGCGTCCCGAGGTCTCGGAGCAGATCGAGTCCATGGGCGCCGAGTTCCTGTTTCTCGACTTCGAGGACAGCCAGGACGGTTCCGAGAGCGGTGGCTACGCGGCCCCCTCCAGCCCCGAATTCCGCGAGAAGCAGCTCGAGTGCTTCCGCGAGCAGGCGCCGGACGTCGATATCGTCATCACCACGGCGCTGATTCCCGGCAAGCCCGCGCCCAAGCTGTGGCTGGAGGACATGGTCGCGGCCATGAAGCCCGGCTCGGTGATCATCGACCTGGCGGCCGAGAAGGGCGGCAACTGCGACCTGACCCGGGCCGACGAGAAGGTGGTCTCCGACAACGGGGTGACGGTGGTCGGCTACACCGACTTCCCCTCGCGCATGGCGACCCAGTCCTCGCTGCTCTACGCCACCAACGTCCGCCACATGTTGACCGACCTGACCCCCGAGAAGGAGGGCGTGATCGAGCACGACATGGAGGACGACGTGATCCGCGGCGCCACGGTCACCCACCAGGGGGAGGTCACCTTCCCGCCGCCGCCGCCCAAGGTGAAGGCCATCGGCGCCGCCAAGCCCAAGCCCAAGGAGAAGGAGCCAACGCCGGAGGAGAAGAAGGCCGCCGAGCACGCCGCCTTCAAGGCGCAGACCAAGCGCCAGGTGACCCTGCTGGCGGTGGGCGGCGCGCTGATGATGCTGCTCGGCCAGGTGGCCCCGGCTTCCTTCATGCAGCACTTCATCGTCTTCGTGCTCGCCTGCTTCGTCGGTTTCCAGGTGATCTGGGGCGTCAGCCACTCGCTGCATACCCCGCTGATGGCGGTGACCAATGCCATCTCCGGCATCATCATCCTCGGGGCGGTCCTGCAGATCGGCTCGGGCAGCGTCGTGGTCGGCGTGCTGGCGGCGATCTCGGTGCTGATCGCATCCATCAATATCGTGGGTGGCTTCCTGGTGACACGCCGGATGCTGGCCATGTTCCAGAAATCCTGAGCGGCGGAGACACGACATGTTGGGTCAAGGATTCGTATCTGCCGCGGCGATCGCGGCAAGTGTTCTGTTCATCCTCTCGCTGGGGGGGCTAAGCAACCAGGAGAAGGCCAAGCGCGCCGTCTGGTACGGCATCGTCGGCATGGCCGTGGCGGTGTTCTTCACCGCCTTCGGGCCGGGCATCGGCGGCTACTGGTGGATGATCCCCATGATGGTCATCGGGGCGGGCATCGGCGTCTACGTGGCCGGCAAGGTCGACATGACCGAGATGCCGCAGCTGGTGGCGGCGCTGCACAGCTTCGTCGGCCTGGCCGCGGTGTTCGTAGCCTGGAACGCCGACCTGGAGCGGCGCCGTGTCATGGCGGCGCGCGCCATCGAGGCCACGTCCCAGGAGTTCTCGGCCTTCGCCGCCCTGGTGGCGGAGAAGACCCCGGCCGAGCTGACCTTCCTGCAGGTTGAGGTGGTGCTGGGCATCTTCATCGGCGCGGTGACCTTTACAGGCTCCGTGATCGCCTTCGGCAAGCTGGCCGGCAAGATCGACGGCAAGCCCAAGCAGCTGCCCGGCGGGCACCTGCTCAACGCCGGCGCGGCGGCGCTGTCGCTGCTGCTGGCCATCCTCTACCTCAACGGCGCGGGCTTCTGGACCCTGCTGGTGCTGGCGGGGCTGGCGTTCTTCATCGGCTATCACCTGATCATGGGCATCGGCGGCGCCGACATGCCGGTGGTGGTGTCGATGCTCAACAGCTATTCCGGCTGGGCCGCGGCGGCCATCGGCTTCACGCTCTCCAACGACCTGCTGATCGTCACCGGCGCCCTGGTGGGCTCCTCGGGTGCGATCCTGTCGTACATCATGTGCAAGGCGATGAACCGCAACTTCATCAACGTCATCCTGGGCGGCTTCGGCGGCAGCCAGGGCCCCGCGGCGGAGATCGAGGGCGAGCAGGTGGCCATCGATGCCGGCGGCGTGGCAAGCGCCCTCAACGATGCCGACAGCGTGATCATCGTGCCTGGCTACGGCATGGCGGTGGCCCAGGCCCAGAACGCGGTCAGCGAACTGACTCGCAAGCTGCGCGCCGCGGGCAAGAACGTGCGCTTCGGTATCCACCCGGTGGCAGGCCGCCTGCCCGGGCACATGAACGTGCTGCTGGCCGAGGCCAAGGTGCCCTACGACATCGTGCTGGAGATGGACGAGATCAACGATGACTTCCCCACCACCGACGTGGTGATCGTCATCGGCTCCAACGACATCGTCAATCCCGCGGCCCAGGAGGATCCCAACAGCCCGATCGCCGGCATGCCGGTGTTGAAGGTCTGGGAGTCCAAGCAGGTGTTCGTCTGCAAGCGCGGCCAGGGGACCGGCTACTCCGGCATCGAGAATCCGCTGTTCTTCAAGGAGAACACCCGGATGTTCTACGGCGATGCCAGATCGAGCATCGACTCGCTGCTGCACCTGGTCGACTGACCCCGACGCGCCCGGGCCGGATGCCGGCTCGGGCGCTGGGATCTATCGATCAGCCCCCTCAAGGCTCCCTGACACGCCCCTTTACGGGGCGTTTTTTCGTTACAATCTCCCCATCCATTCAGTTTCCCGGGGCGATCATGTCAGACCAACCCATGCGCGTGGCGGTGCTCGGCGGCGGCAGCTTCGGCACGGCGCTTGCGAGCATCGCCGCCGACAACGGGGCCGAGGTGCGCCAGTGGCTACGCGACCCCGATCTGGCGGCGCAGATCAACCGCGAACACCGCAACGGCCGTTACCTGCCCGACTACGCCATCAACCCAGCGGTGGTGGCCTCCACCGCCATGGACGAGGTGCTCGAGGGCGCCGGCCTGGTGCTGGTGTCGATTCCCTCCAAGGCCTTCCGCGAGGTGGTGCGCCAGGCGCGCCCCTGGCTCGACGCGCGTCAGATACTGGTCAGCACCACCAAGGGCATCCAGGAGGAGGGCTTCAAGCTGATGAGCGAGCTCCTCGAGGAGGAGACCGGCTTTCCCCACATCGGCGTGATCTCGGGGCCGAACCTCGCCTCGGAGGTCGCCCAGAAGCAGCTCACCGCCACGGTGATCGCCAGTGACGACGCCGAGACCCGCACACGCGTGCAGACGGCGCTGGGCTGCGACTACTTCCGGGTCTATGCCAGCAACGACCGATTCGGTGTGGAGCTGGGCGGCGCGCTGAAGAACATTTACGCCATCGCTGCGGGCATGGCGGCGGCGCTGGGCATGGGCGAGAACACTCGCAGCATGCTGATGACCCGGGCGCTGGCCGAGATGAGCCGCTTCGCCGTGAACCAGGGCGCCAACCCCATGACCTTCCTGGGGCTGGCCGGCGTCGGCGACCTGATCGTTACCTGCTCCTCGGCGCTTTCCCGTAACTATCGCGTGGGCCAGGCCCTGGGTGAGGGCAAGACCCTCGAGGAGGCCGTGGAGGCCCTGGGCCAGGTGGCCGAGGGCGTCAACACCGTGCGCCTGGTGCGCGACAAGGCGCGCGAGGACGGCGTCTACATGCCGCTCGCCGAAGGCCTCTATCAGGTGCTCTTCGCGGGCGTGCCGGCCCGGGAGATGGCGCGGCTGCTGATGCAGGGCGAGCAGAGCAGTGACGTGGAGTTCGTGCTGCCGCGCTCCGACGTTCAGCAGGATCGTCGCGACGGCGGAGGGGCGGCATGACCGCAACAAGAGACCAGCGCTTGCTGATCATGCGCCACGGCGAGGCCGCGCCCGGCGCGCCGGATGCCGAGCGCGTCCTCACCGCGCGTGGCGAGCGCGAGGCCGAGCGCATGGGCCGCTGGCTCGCCTCGCGCACGGATCTCGACGCGACGCGCCTGCGCCTGGTGGCGAGCCCCTATGTGCGGGCCCGCCAGAGCGCCCAGCGCATCGCTGAGCCGCTGGGACTCGAGGTCGAGACCCTGGCGCTGATCACCCCCGACGACGCGCCCGGGGCGGTGATCGACTGGCTGCTCGACGAGGCCGACGATCGCCCGCTGATGCTGGTCAGCCACATGCCGCTGGTCGCCGCGCTCACCGGGCTGCTGGTGGAGGGGCGGGCCGAGCGCGGCCCCGGCTTCGCCACGGCCGCCGTGGCCGAACTCACGGCCGAGGTGCGCGCGGCGGGGTGTGCCCGTCTGGCATGCTTCACCACGCCTGCCGATCTCCTTGACTGAGCATTCTGCTCACTGGGCAGGCATCTGTCGGCGAGACGAGCGCCGGGTACAAGGCGGAGCGAGGGTCTTTTGCCATGGATGGCAAAAGTAGCGCCCAAGGACGGGTTCACAGCGCCCTCGAGGAGGCTTGTCCCCGGGAAGCGCGTCGTTCGGCTGGCAAGAGAGCATTGAGGAAACGAGATGAGCTATATCGTCAATAACCGCATCCACGTGAACCCGGGCTTCGAGGAGGCGTTCGAGGCGCGCTTTCGCGCCCGGGCCGGGCAGATCGACACCCAGCCGGGCTTCGTCGCCATGCGTGTGCTGCGCCCCCAGGGCAACCAGGCGCCCTACGTAGTGGAGACTGAGTGGGAGAGTCAGGCGGCCTTTCGCGCCTGGGTCGGCAGCGACGACTTCAAGCGCGCCCACGCCGATCCTCTGCCACCCGAGGCCACCGCCGAGGGCGGCGGCATTGAGCAGTTCGAGGTGGTCGAGGGCACCGAGGCGCGCGGCACCGTCGCCGACCGCTGAGCGGAGCCTGGATCGCCCTTACATCACCCCGGCGGCGGTCAGGCCGAAGGCGCCTAGGGTGATCGTCAGGCTCGCCATCAGCGTGGTCAGGGCGACGATATTGGCGGTGAGCGCCGCGTTGGCGCCCATCGCCTTGGCCATCACGAACGCGGCGGCGGCGGTGGGGCTTGAGAAGAAAAGGAACATCACGCCGAGCGCCGGGCCCTCGAAGCCGACCAGCCAGGCGGCGCCGGTGGTGAGCGCGGGCAAGGTGACCATCTTCAGCAGGCTGGCGCCGAGCGCCAGGCGACCGGAGTGACGCACCTCGCCGAACGAGAGCGTGGCGCCGATGCAGATCAGCGCCAGCGGCAGGGTCAGCGAGGCGAAGTAGTCGCCGGAGGTGGCCAGCCAGCCGGGCAGCGACCAGCCGGATGCCGCCACCGGCACCGCCGCCGCCACCGCGAGGATCAACGGGTTGGTAACGATATGGCGCAGCATGCTGCGCCAGTCGGCGCGCTGCTCTTGCTGCCGATCCTGCTGATAGGCGACCAGCACGATCACCGAGCAGGCGTTGTAGGTCAGGATCACCACTCCCAGCAGCAGGCTGCCGGTGGAGAGGCCGACGTCGCCGTACATGCCCGCGGCGAGCGCCAGGCCGACGATGCCGCAGTTGCCGCGAAAGGCCCCCTGGATATAGACGCCGCGCTCCCGGTAGGGCACCCGCAGGCTCGCCCATCCCCAGCAGAAAAGGACGCTAGCGAGCGTCGCCAGGGCGTAGAAGCCGAGCAGGGCCGGGTCGAGGCTGGCTTCGAGGTCGGCGCGGATGATGCTGAGAAAGACCAGCGTCGGCAGGGTCGCCTTGAACACCAGCTGGGAGGCGGTGGAGACGAAACCGGGATCGATCCAGCGGGCGCGCTTCAGCCCCAGGCCGATGAACACCATGGCGAAGACCGGCAGGGTGATCTCGAGGGTCTGCAGGAAGAGCGCCGAAAGCCCCATGGCCTAGCGCGCCAGCCACAGGCCGACGATCACAGCGGTGATCACGGTGATGAAGAACACCCGGTTGCGGGCGCGGGTATCGCGTGTGGGCTTTCGGGAATCGGCCACGGTAAGCTCCTCTCGGTGGGGTTGCCGCCAAAGGACGACTTGGCGAAACATGGTAATCCCGTTAGCCTGCTATCGCCAGAAGGGCACCGGCCGGCTGCCCCCAGAAGGAGCCTTCATGAGCCGAATCGACCAGACCTCGCGTCCTCCCCTCGTCTTCGCCCACGCCAACGGCTTCCCGGGGCAGAGCTATCGCAGCTTCCTGTCGCCGCTGGCCGAGCGCTTCGATGTGCATCCGCTGGATCGCCTCGGCCATCATCCCGATTTCCCGGTGGGGCACAACTGGCTGGCCCTGCGCGACGAACTCCTCGAGCACCTCGCCGAGCTGTCTGGGCCGGTTATCGGCGTCGGACACTCCATGGGCGGGGTGCTCATGGCCATGGCCGCCGAGCGCGCCCCCGAGCGCTTTTGCGGCGTGGCGATGCTCGACCCGCCGCTGATGCTTGGCCTGGACGCCGTGGTCATGAAGGCCGTCAAGCGGCTCGGCCTGGCCGATCGCGTCACCCCGGCCGGCCGTACCCTGGGGCGACGCGACAGCTGGCCCAGCCGGGATGCCATGACGCACTACCTGCGCAGCCGCGGGCTCTTTCGCGGCTTCACCGACCAGGCCCTTCACGACTACGTGGACGGTGGCACCCGGGAACTCGACGACGGCCGGGTGGTGCTGGTCTACGACCCCGACATCGAGGTGCAGATCTTTCGCCACCTGCCCGACCACCTGGATGACCTGCCGGCGCGGGTCCAGGTCCCCCTCGGCGTGCTGGCCGGCCGCGACTCCCGGGTGCTCACCCCCCACCGCCGGCGCCGGCTGCGCCGCCGCGGGGTGCGCGTCGCCGAGGTCTCGGGGGGGCACATGTTCCCCATGGAGGTTCCCGAGGAGACCCGCACGACCCTGGTGGCGATGATCGACGAGCTGATCGGGCGGCCCTCATGAGCGAGCCTCATTGTCAGTCCGAGTCTCAGCCCCAGCGCCTGCGCCTGGCCGATGGGCGCCTGGCCGCCCTGGCCTGGGGCGATCCCGAGGCCCCCTCCTGGCTCGCCCTGCACGGCTGGCTGGACAACGCCGCGAGCTTCTCGCGCCTGGCTCCACGCCTGGTCGAGCGCCTCGGGATTCGCGTGGTGGCCCTCGACTTCGCAGGCCACGGCCAGTCGGCGCACCACGACGGCGGCTATGCGCTATGGGACTACGTCCACGACCTGCTCGATGCCGGCGACGAGCTCGGCCTCTCGCGGCTGACCCTGCTGGCCCACTCCATGGGCGCCGGGGTGGCCTGCCTGGCGGCGGCCGCACTGCCCGAACGGGTCGAGACGCTGGTGCTGATCGATGGCCTCGGCGCGCTGACCACGGTGGCCGACGACGCCCCTGCCCAGCTGCGCAAGGCGCTGCTTGCCGAGCGGCGCGCTCGCTCCCGGGCGCCGAGCCTTTCAGGCGCCCGGACATCGAGCGCTTCTGGCTCCCGAGCACCGAGCTATCCTGATAATGAGGCCGCGGTGGCGGCGCGAGTCGCCGGCGGGGCGACGCCCATCGATGCCGAGACGGCACGCCCGCTGATGCTTCGCAACCTCGAGGAGCTGCCCGGCGGTCGCGTCCGCCTGCGCACCGATGCACGCCTGCTGCGCCCCTCACCGGTGCGGCTGTGCCCCGAGCAACTCTCCGCCATGCTCTGCGCGCTGCGCGCGCCGGTGCTGCTGGTGGAGGGGGCGACCGGCATCCTCGGCGACCGGCCGCGGGCACGCTGGGCTCGAGCCGCGGTGGCGAACCTCTCGCGCCGTGTGCTGCCGGGCGGGCATCACCTGCATCTGGAGCCGGCGACCGCGGGGGAGGTGGCGAGGGTCATCGCCGACTGGCATGCCTCCTCTGAGCGAACGCAAGAGCGCAGGCACGAGAGGGAGGACGGATCATGAATCGACAGCAGCAGGTCACAAGCCCCCGGGACAAGACGGTCGCCCTGGTGCTCGGCAGCGGCGGGGCGCGCGGCTACGCCCACATCGGGGTGATCGAGGAGCTCGAGGCCCGCGGCTACCGCGTGGTGGCGATCTCGGGCTGCTCCATGGGCGCCCTGGTCGGCGGGGTCTACGCGGCGGGCAAGCTCGCCGCCTACCGCGACTGGGTCTGCCAGCTCGACTACTTCGACGTGCTGCGGCTGGTCGACGTCACCTGGAGCCCGATGGGCGCCATGCGCGCCAACAAGGTGATGAGCAAGCTCGAGAGCCTGGTCGACGATATACGCATCGAGGACCTGAATATCGACGTGACCACCGTCGCCACCGACCTGACCCGCCAGCGCGAGGTGTGGTTCCAGAGCGGCTCGCTGCTCGAGGCGATCCGCGCCTCCATCGCCGTGCCCGGGGTGATCACCCCGGTGCATCGCGGCGACCAGGTGCTGGTCGACGGCGGGCTACTCAATCCGCTGCCGATCATCCCCACGGTGTCGGCCCAGGCGGATTTCGTGATGGCGGTCAACGTCACCGCCCACAGCCCCCGGCCGGTGAGCCTCGAGGAGCTGCTGCCCCCCCACGAGGCCGCCCAGGAGCAGGCCAGGGAGGAGGCCCGCGATGCCGGCGGCGTCGACTTCGCCAGCTGGATCGATGGGGTGCGCGGCGCTGCCCGGCGGCTGTTCGACGGTTTCGGCAACGGCCACGAGTCCGCCGACGGAGTCAAGAAGAGTCGGGTGGAGGAGGCCATGGAGCGTGATCGCCGGGAGTGGGGGCGCCTGGACATGGTGCTGGCCTCCTTCGACATCACTCAGGCGGCGCTGGCCAAGTACAAGGTGGCGGGCTATCCGCCGGACGTGCTGATCGAGGTGCCCAAGACGGTGTGTGGCGCCTACGAGTTTCACCGCGCCGAGGCGCTGATCAGCCTCGGCCGCCATCTCGCCGTGGACGCGCTGGACCGCTTCGAGGGGCTCTCCCATCCGGGCTGGGGGGATCAGGCGATCGTCGTCGAGCCGGTGGGCGAGGAGACGGCAGAGGACGCGGGCGAAGACACGGGAGAAGAAGCAGGGAAGGAGAAGGCGCCGTCCTGAGGCGCCGTGCCGCGTCGCCGGCCGGCGGTTAGCCGCTCAGGCCTCGCTGCCGCGCCGGCGCAGCAGCACGTAGACCGCCCCGGTACCGCCGTCGACCGTGGTGGCCGAGCAGAAGGCCAGCACGCTGGGCCACTCCCGCAGCCAGGCGTTCACGTGGCTCTTGATCACCGGGTAGTCGCGGGTGCTGCCCCAGGCCTTGCCGTGCACCACCAGCACGCAGCGTCGCCGGCGGTCGCCGGCATCGCGTAGGAAGGCTTCGAGTTCTTCCCGCGCTTCCTCCAGGGTGTGGCCGTGCAGGTCGAGCCCCGCCTCCCAGCCGAGGCGCCCGCGCTTGAGCTGCTGGCGCGTGCGCCAGGGCAGGTCGGGGAGGGCGAAGTCGAGGAACTCCGAGGGCCGTACCGGTTCCACCCGACCATCCGAGGTGCGCCCGCCGCCGGCGAGCTCGTCGGCCACCGTGGTGGCGGCCGCCCGCCGCTCGGCCGCGGCGGCATCCCCACGGCGCCGGCGACCGGGATCGGCCCGGTTGCTGGCGATGGGGCGCACGCCGGCCTCGCGCAGGGCCTGGCGGAAGGCGTTGATCTCGTCGTCGTCCGGGACGTGGCGATCTCGACTCATGGGACCATCGGGTGAAGGAGCGAGCCGCCAGTATACCGCCCCAGCCGTGGCTGTGAACCGCGGGCCCGGTTACAATCTGGCGTCTTTATTCCCGAACCCCTCGACATCAGGAAGTCCCGTGGCCGAATCTCTCCCCGACGCGTCTACGTCCACCCTCGTGCTGAGCGACGAGGCCTTGAGCGAAGGCCTGATCACCCTGCGCGACTGCCTGCGCTGGGCCGCCAGCGAGTTCCACCTGGCCGGCCTGCATTACGGCCACGGCACCGCCTCCGCCTGGGATGAGGCCGTGGCGCTGACCCTGGGTGCCCTGCACCTGCCCTGGAACGTCGACCCGGCGGTGCTCGAGGCACGGCTGCTGCCCATGGAGCGCTCGCGCATCGTGGCGCTGGTGCGGGCGCGCATCGAGACGCGCCGGCCGCTGCCCTACCTGCTGGGCGAGGCCTTCTTCGCCGGTGTTCCGTTCAGCGTCGACGAGCGGGTGCTGATCCCGCGCTCGCCCGTCGCCGAGCTGATCGAGCACGGCTTCGCCGCCTGGTTCCCCGACGAGCCGCCCGCCCGGGTGCTCGACCTGTGTACCGGCTCGGGCTGCATCGGCATCGCCACGGCGCTGCATCTGCCGACCTGCGAGGTCGACCTGGCCGACATCAGCCCCGAGGCCCTGGCGGTGGCGCGCCAGAACATTACCCGCCACGACGTGGGGGAGCGGGTGCGCGCCGTGGAGTCCGACCTCTTCGCGGGCCTCGAGGGCCGTCGCTTTGAACTGATCGTCTCCAATCCGCCCTACGTGGACAGCCGCGACCTGACGACCATGCCCGCCGAGTTCCGCCACGAGCCGGCGCTGGCGCTGGGGGCGGGCCAGGACGGCCTGGACATCGTCCGGCGTATCCTGCGCGAGGCCCGCGACCACCTGAGCGACGACGGCGTGCTGATCATCGAGGTCGGCAACTCGGATCACCACCTGGAGGCGGTCTTCCCCGAGGTGCCCTTCCTGTGGCTGGAATTCGAGCGCGGCGGCCAGGGTGTATTCGCCCTGACCGCCGCCGAACTCGACGCCCATGCGGCGTCCTTCGCCTGATCCATCTCTCTCGCCCCATCTCTCCCGACCCCAGGAGGAGCGCTAATGTCCGGTAACACCTTCGGCAAGCTGTTCACCGTCACCACCTTCGGCGAGAGCCACGGCCCGGCGCTGGGGGCCATCGTCGATGGCTGCCCGCCGGGCCTGCTGCTCAGTGAGGAGGACCTGCAGCATGACCTGGACCGTCGCCGCCCCGGCAGCTCTCGCCACACCACCCAGCGTCGCGAGGCCGACCGGGTGCGCATCCTCTCCGGGGTCTTCGAAGGCGTGACCACCGGCACCTCCATCGGCCTTTTGATCGAGAACACCGACCAGCGCTCCACCGACTACTCGAAGATCAAGGACCAGTTCCGGCCGGCCCACGCCGACTACAGCTATCACCACAAGTACGGCATCCGCGACTACCGCGGCGGCGGGCGCTCGAGCGCGCGGGAGACCGCCATGCGGGTGGCGGCCGGGGCCATCGCC
Organism: Halomonas saccharevitans; assembly: GCF_900116405.1. Taxonomy (GTDB): domain Bacteria; phylum Pseudomonadota; class Gammaproteobacteria; order Pseudomonadales; family Halomonadaceae; genus Halomonas; species Halomonas saccharevitans. Next base: position 92,917 of record NZ_FPAQ01000004.1, read on the forward strand.
AAGAAGTACCTGGCCGCACAGGGCATCGTCATTCGCGGCTACATGAGCCAGCTCGGCCCGATCGCCATCGACTTCAAGCAGTGGGAGGCGGTGGACGAGAATCCGTTCTTCTGTCCCGACCCCGAGCGGGTGCCGGAGCTCGAGGCCTACATGGATCAGCTGCGCCGCGACCAGGACTCGGTAGGGGCGAAGATCAGCGTGGTGGCCGAAGGCGTTCCCCCGGGCCTGGGGGAGCCGGTCTTCGATCGCCTGGACGCGGAGCTGGCCCACGGCCTGATGAGCATCAACGCGGTGAAGGGCGTGGAGATCGGCGACGGCTTCGCCTCGGTGGCAAGCCGCGGCAGTGAGCACCGCGACGAGATGACCCCTGAAGGCTTTCTCTCCAACCATGCCGGCGGCGTGCTGGGTGGCATCTCCAGCGGCCAGGCGATCATCGCCCACCTGGCCTTGAAGCCCACCTCCAGCATCACCACGCCCGGGCGATCCATCGACGTTCATGGCCAGCCGGTGGAGATCGTCACCAAGGGCCGCCACGACCCCTGCGTGGGCATTCGCGCCACGCCCATCGCCGAGGCGATGATGGCGCTGACCCTGATGGATCACCTGCTGCGCCAGCGCGGCCAGAACGCCGAGGTGAACGTCTCGACCCCCCGCTTGCGTTGAGCCGTTCCGGGCGGCATGGCTGCTACACTTCAGGCGTCCACCCACAAGAGTGACGCCATGAAGATCAACGTCGAATTCGACCTGACCCCCGAGGAGTTTCGTCAGGCGCTGGGCCTGCCCGACGTGGAGGCCTTCCAGAAGGATCTGCTCGACCGGATCCAGAAGCAGATGGAGTCGGGCGTCGAGGGGTACGACCCGATGAGCCTGATGCAGCCCTTCCTGCAGCAGCAGGGGCTGTCGCAGAACTTGACGCAGGGGCTCTCCCAGGGCCTCTCGAGCTTCGGCAACTACCAGCAGATGATACTCGACATGCTCTCCAAGGCCGCGGCCAGCTCCTCCGGCGGCGGCGCGTCCGGCGAGGCCTCCTCGGGCGACGCCTCGTCCTCCACGAAGAAGACCCAGTCCTCCGAGAAGTCGTCCGCCAGCGGTTCCCGCGCTTCCACGGCGAGTGCCCGCTCGCGCGGCAAGCGCGAGAGCTGAGGGCCGGTCTTGCGCCACTCTTCGACCTTCGCCGGGGGGCGCCGTTATCCGGTTGCAAGCCTCGGAGTGGCAGACTAGGCTTTGTGCAGTGCAACAAGTCGTTCGTTATCGAGCCGCCAGGAGGGATTCGACATGCAGGACAAGATGATCGAGACATTCAACGAGCAGACCCGTCAGTTCTTCGAACCGATGCGCAAGCTCAATTCTCTGATGCTGAACAACATGGAGAAGATGACGCAGTATCAGATGGAGTCCATGAAGCGCTACAGCCAGATGGGCACCGAACGCATGCGCGATGCCGGTGAGCTCAGCGACGCCGAGAGCGTGCGCGACTTCGGTGCCCGCCAGGCCGAGATGATGAACGAGCTCTCTCAGCAGATGCTCGAGGACGCCAAGGCCATGAGCGAGATGAGCCTGGAGTTCAAGGCCGAGCTGGAGAAGCTCTACGCCGAGTCCGGCAAGCAGCTCGCCGAACAGGCCGAGAAGGCTGGCCAGGCGGCCAAGGAGGGTGGCACCCCGTCGGAGCAGCCCGCCAAGGCGACCAGCCAGTCCTCGTCGCGCAAGCGCTGATTTCCTAGATCGTCACCACCGCGCACCGATATCCGTCCCGCGGGTGTCGGTGCCAGGCGTTCTGGCCAGTCGATCTGGACGGTCGGTCTGGTCAGTCTTTCGGGCCGTGCCTTGCGCGTCGCGAGGCGTCGGTTTGTAAGCAGCCGGGTCGACCCCCAGGCCGGCACCGTGTGTGGCCGACATGCACGGGGCGTTATCAACGGTCGATATGAACGTTCGCGATGAACAACAGGAGTGGGCAATGCAAGCAGGGGTGCAAGCACCGACACCGGCCGAGCTGGAGGCGTGGAACGCCCAGCTCTCGGCGATCGGCGAGGAATATCGGGCCTTGATGCAGGATCTGCTGGCGCGCATGGTGCCCAGCGACGCCGCGGAATCGGTCCATGAGGACATGCGGCGCAGCTTCCAGGCCGGCGCCGAGTCGCTGATGCGCAACCCGCCCCTGCTGTGGCAGACCCAGTCGCGGCTGCTCCAGGACCAGGCCCAGCTGTGGCAGCAGTCGCTGCGCCGGCTGGCCGGCGAGGACGTCGAGCCGCTGGTCACCCCGGCCCGGGGGGATCGCCGCTTCAAGGACGACGCCTGGCGCGAGGATCCCTACTACCTGGCGATCATGCAGCAGTACCTGCTGTTCTCGCGCCTGGTGGAGGATCTGATCGAGCGCCTGGACGGCCTCTCGGCCGACCAGAAGCGCAACCTCGGCTTCTATGCGCGCCAGCTGGTCAATGCCATGGCGCCGACCAACTTCGTGACCACCAACCCCGAGGTGATGCGCAAGACCCAGGAGACCCGTGGCCAGAACCTGGTCGAGGGACTCGCCCGCCTGCGCGAGGACCTGGCCAACTCCGCCGAGGGCCTCAACGTCACCATGACCGATCGCAACGCCTTCGCTATCGGCGAGAACATCGCCGTCACGCCGGGTGCGGTGGTCTATGAGAACGAGCTGATTCAGCTGATCCAGTACACGCCGACCACCGAGCAGGCCTACAAGACGCCGCTGCTGATAGTGCCGCCCTGGATCAACAAGTACTACATCCTCGACCTGCGCCAGGACAACTCCCTGGTGCGCTGGTTGGTGGAGCAGGGCCACACCGTGTTCCTGATCTCCTGGCGCAACCCGGGGCCCGAGCAGCGTGACCTGACCTGGGCCGACTACATGCAGCTGGGGCCCATCGACGCCATGGGCGCCATCGAGCAGGCCACCGGCGAGAAGTCGGTCAACCTGCTGAGCTACTGCATCGGCGGGACCCTGACCGCCTCTACCGTGGCCTACCTGACCAGCACGCGCCGCGGTCGCAAGGTCAAGTCGGTGACTTACATGGCCACCCTGCAGGACTTCCGCGACCCCGGCGAGATCGGTGTCTTCCTCAGCGAGCCGGTGCTCGAGGGCATCGAGGCCAAGCTCGAGCGCGACGGCTACCTCGACGGTCGCGTCATGGCTTACTCCTTCAACCTGCTGCGTGAGAACGACCTCTTCTGGTCCTTCTACATCAACAACTACCTGAAGGGTGACGCTCCGGCGCCGTTCGACCTGCTCTACTGGAACACCGACGGGACCAACCTGCCGGCCGGCACCCACGCCTGGTACCTGCGCCACATGTACATGGAGAATCGGCTGGTGCAGCCCGGCGGGATCGAGCTCGACGGGGTCAAGATCGACCTGCGCAAGATCTCCACGCCGAGCTACTTCATCTCCACTCGCGAGGATCACATCGCCAAGTGGAACAGCAGCTACTACGGCGCGCTGTTGCCCAAGGGGCCGGTGACCTTCGTGCTGGGTGGCTCCGGGCATATCGCCGGGATCGTCAACCCGCCGAGCAAGAACAAGTACGGCTACTGGACCAACGACGCCTTGCCTGACAGTGCCGAGGCGTGGCTCGAGGGCGCCCAGCAGCACGAGGGCTCCTGGTGGCCGCACTGGCAAGCGTGGATGACCGAGAACGGCTATGTGGATGCCGAGAAGCTGGTGCCGGCGCGCCAGCCCGGGGACGGCGAGCTCGATATCCTCGAGCCGGCCCCGGGGCGCTACGTGCGCATGACCATTCCCGAGGTGCTGGGCGACGCGTAAGCGCCAGGCGGCCAAGCGCCGAGCGGCCAGAAAAGAGAGAACCCCATCGAGCGTCGGCTCGATGGGGTTCTTGCGTTGGGGAGGGGACGCTGACGCTGTAAGCTCAGCGCCGTCCCGCTTGGCGCTCGGTGCTCGTCGCTCGGCGCTGAATCCCCGGCAGCACCAACAGGGCCGCGAGCAGCCAGGCGGGCCAGCTGCCGGTGCGGGTGAAGGGCGTGAGCCCCTCGGTGGCCGTGACCTCGCCCTCGAGCACGGTGGTCTCGAACTGGGGGGCCTGGGCGGTGACCCGGCCCTGGGCGTCGATCAGCGCGGTCACGCCGTTGCTGGTGGCGCGGATCACCGGGCGGCCGTTCTCCAGGGCGCGCAGGCGCGCCATCTGCAGGTGCTGCAGCGGCCCGATCGAGGCGCCGAACCAGGTGTCGTTGGAGACCGTCAGCAGCACGCCCGCCTCCCGGGCCTGTGCGGCCACCAGATCGGCGTAGATGATCTCGTAGCAGATGGCGTTGCCGATGACCAGGCTACCGACCCGCATCGGTGCCTGCCCGTCCGGGCCCGGCGTCATGGCCGGGGCGGGCAGGTCGAAGAAGGCGATGGCGCCGCGCAGGAGGCTCTCCAGCGGCAGATACTCGCCGAAAGGCACCAGATGCGCCTTGCGATACGCCCCCGCCACGTCGCCGCGGCCGACCACGCTGTTGTAGTAGCGGCCTTGCTCATCGCGCTGCAGGATGCCGGTCAAGAGCTCGCTGCCCGCCGGCAGGGCGGCGTGGGCGCGCTCGAGGATCGGCTCGGCCTGATCCTCGAACATCGGCAGCGCGGCCTCGGGCCAGATCACCAGGTCGATGTCGTCGTAGAGGCCGCGGGTCAGGTCCAGGTAGGTATCGATGGCACGGCGCTGCCCCTCGGGGCGCCACTTGATCAGCTGGGGCAGGTTGCCCTGCAGCAGCGCGACGCGCACAGGGTCACCCTGGGACGTCGTCCACTGGCTCGGCAGGGTCAGCGGCACCAGCCAGATCACGGCGAGCGGGGCGGCGGCCCACCAGCGGCGGCGTAGCAGCTCGACGGCCAGGCTGCCGGTGAGGGCGGTGATCAGCGACAGGAGGTAAACGCCTCCCACCGGGGCCCAGGGCGCCAGCGGCGAATCGACCTGGGCGCTGCCCAGCAGCAGCCAGGGGAAGCCGGTGAAGAGCCAGGTGCGCAGCCACTCGCCAAGCACCCAGGCGCCGGCGAAGGTCAGCGCGGCGAACCGCGGCCCGCACAGGCGGCGATAGCCCCACAGGGTGACGGCGAAGAACAGCGCCAGGCCGACGACGAACAGTGCCGTCAGCAGCAGCGCCAGGGGCACCCCGGTGTAGCCATAGTCGTGGATCGAGACATAGACCCAAGAGGCCCCGGAGCCGAACAGGCCGATGCCGTAGCAGAGGCCGCGCAGCGCGGCCTGACGAGGCGTCAGGGCGGTCAGTCCGAGATAGACCAGGCCGGCGGCGACCGGGCCCAGCCACCAGAGCGAGAAGGGGGCGGTGCTGAGGGTGGTGAACCCCCCGGCCACCAGGGCCAGCAGGCAGCCCAGGGCCGGGGACAGGCGAACGTCAGCCATCGTATCCATCCATGGAAGTGGGCGAGTCACTCCTCGGTGTTCTCCTCGCAGGGGGCTGCCTCGAGCAGGCGGATGCGTCGGTTATCGGCGTTGAGCACGGTGAAGCGCCAGCCGCTGAGCTCGGTGTGCTCGCCGCGTCCCGGCAGGTGGCCGAAGCGCTGCATCACGAGGCCCCCGAGGGTATCGAAGTCGTCATCGGAGAACTCGGTGCCGAAGCGCTCGTTGAAGTCCTCGATGGGCGTCAGGGCGCGAATCGCATAGCGCGCCTCGCCCAGCTCGCGGATATCGATCTCCTCGTCGATGTCGTGCTCGTCCTCGATCTCGCCGACGATCTCCTCGAGGATGTCCTCGATGGTGACGATACCCGCCGTGCCGCCGTACTCGTCCACCACCACGGCCATGTGGTTACGGGTGTCCTGGAACTCCTTGAGCAGGCTGTTGAGGCGCTTGGACTCGGGCACGAACATCGCCGGGCGCAGCACCTCGTCGAGCTGGAAGGGGCGGCCGTTCTCCTGGCCGCCGCGCAGCAGCGGCAGCAGGTCCTTGGCCAGCAGGATGCCCTTGATCTCGTCGAGGTTCTCGCCGATCACCGGATAGCGGGAGTGGCCGGTCTCCAGTATCACCGGCAGGTACTCGTCGAGGGGCTGGTCGAGGGCGATCGCGGTGATCTGCGAGCGGGGGATCAGCACCTCGCGCACCTGCTGGTCGCTGATGCTCAGGGCGCCCTCGATGATCATCATGGCGTCCTGGTCGAGCTTCAGGCGGGAGCCCGCCTGGCGGAGGAACGCCAGCAACTCGCCGCGGGAGCTGGGTTCGTCGCTGTCGTTGGACAGGGCACTGAACAACTTATCGAGCCAGGACCTGTTGCCCTGGCTACTCGATCGGTCTTCGCTCATGCGTCGGCTCTCTCGTCCTCGTTGTCGGTATCGCGGTGCGGAGGGCTGGGGGTGAGATACGGATCGGCGATTCCCAGCGATGCCAGGATCTCGCGCTCGAGGGCCTCCATGATCTCGGCCTCGGCGTCGTCGAGGTGATCGTAGCCCAGCAGGTGCAGGGTGCCGTGGATCACCATGTGAGCGTAGTGAGGGTGCGTCGGCTTGTCCTGCTCGCCGGCCTCCCGAACCACCACCGGATGGCAGATCACCAGGTCGCCGAGCAGCGGCAGCTCGATGCCGGGCGGGCTCTCGAAGGGGAAGGAGAGCACGTTGGTGGGCCGATCCTTGCCGCGATAGTCGCGGTTCAGGGCCTGGCTCTCCTCGGCGTCGACGAAGCGCACGGTCAGTTCAAGGCGCGTCTCATCGGGATGGCGGGCAAGCACCGCCGCCACCCAGGCCTCGAGATCGGCCTGGCCGGGCAGGGCCTCGGCCGCGAGGGCCACCTGGCGATCGACGACGAGTGGAGGAGGTTCGCCGGTCATGCGGGCTCTCCGGCATCGTCGGAGCCCTGGGCCTGGCGCAGGCGCGCATGGCGTTCCTCGGCCTGGGCCTCGCGGCGCGCCTCGCGCTGTTCCCGGCGTTCGCGTTCGGCGGCTTCCTCGCCGGCCTCGAAGTGGTCGTAGGCCTCGATGATGCGCTGGACCAGCGGATGGCGTACGACGTCCTTGGCGGCGAAGTGTGTCACGCCGATCCCCGGGGTGTCCTTGAGTACGTCGAGCACCTGGATCAGCCCCGAGGTCTGGCCGCGGGGCAGGTCCACCTGAGTCACGTCACCGGTGATCACCGCCGTGGAGCCGAAGCCAATGCGCGTCAGGAACATCTTCATCTGCTCGCGGGTGGTGTTCTGGCTCTCATCGAGGATGATGAAGGCGTTGTTCAGGGTGCGCCCGCGCATGTAGGCCAGCGGGGCGATCTCGATCACCTGGCGCTCGATCAGCTTGGCCACCTGCTCGAAGCCGATCATCTCGTAGAGGGCGTCGTAGAGCGGGCGCAGGTAGGGATCGATCTTCTGGGCCAGGTCGCCGGGCAGGAAGCCGAGCTTCTCGCCAGCCTCCACGGCCGGGCGCACCAGCAGGATGCGGCGCACCTCCTGCTGGTTGAGCGCCTCCACCGCGGCGGCCACGGCCAGGTAGGTCTTGCCGGTGCCGGCCGGCCCGATGCCGAAGTTGATGTCGTGGGCACGGATGCTCGAGACGTAACTCTGCTGGTTGAGGCCGCGGGGCTTGATCAGCGTGCGCGGGGTGCGCAGCAGCACCTCGTCGTCGGCCTCATCGCCCTCCTCCTCGTCCAGCGCCTCGAGGCCGGACTCCTGCAGGAAGAGGTGCACCGTATCGGGCTCGAGGTCGCTGGCCTCGGTCTCCCGATAGAGGTGCTCCAGCACGTTGGCGGCGGCCTTGACGCGACTCGCTGGCCCGGCGAGCTGGAAGATGTTGCCCCGATTGCGCAGGGTGATGCCGAGCCGTGCCTCGACCAGCTTCAAGTGCTCGTCGCGCTGGCCGCAGAGGTTGGCCAGGCGGCGAGGATCGTTGGGTTCCAGGTTCAGGGTGATGATGCGATTGGCCTGAGAAGATGGCTGGCTCAAGACTGGATGATCCCTGCGTTGTGGATGTGTCTCTCAGCTTACTGCCCCGGCGCCGGCCGGGGCAATCGCTGACTATCAGAAGCGCTCGGGAGAGATCAGCTCGCCGCGCAGGGAGTTGGGCAGCGCCTCGTTGATTTCGACGTCGACGAAGTAGCCGATCAGCTCGAAGGGATTGGCGGCGCGGAAGTTGACCACGCGGTTGTTCTCGGTGCGTCCCGAGAGCTGGCCCGGATCGCGGGGCGAGAAGCCGGTGACCAGGATGCGCTGGGTGGTGCCCACCATGCGCCGGCTGATCTGCATGGTCTGCTGGATGATGCGTTCCTGGAGGATCGCCAGGCGCTGCTTCTTGACGCTCTCCGGGGTGTCGTCCTCGAGCCCCGCCGCCGGGGTGCCGGGGCGCGCCGAGTAGACGAAGCTGAAGGAGTGATCGAAGCCGATGCGATGGATCAGGTCCATGGTCGACTCGAAGTCCTCCTCGGTCTCGCCGGGAAAGCCGATGATGAAGTCCGAGGAGAAGCTGATGTCGGGGCGCAGCGCGCGGATGCGCTCCATCTTCTCGACGTACTCCTCCACCGTGTGGCCGCGCTTCATGGCGGCGAGCACCCGGTCCGAGCCCGCCTGCACCGGCAGGTGGAGGTGGCTGACCAGCTCCGGGATCTCGGCGTAGGCCTCGATCAGGCTGTCGGAGAACTCCACCGGGTGCGAGGTGGTGAAGCGTATGCGGTCGATGCCCTCGACGGCGGCCACGCAGGCGATCAGCTCGGCCAGGTCGATCTCGTCGCCGAGCTGGTTCTCACCGCGGTAGGCGTTGACGTTCTGCCCCAGCAGGTTGATCTCGCGCACCCCCTGGTCGGCCAAGTGGATGACCTCGTCCATCACCGCCTCGAAGGGGCGCGAGACCTCCTCGCCGCGGGTATAGGGCACCACGCAGAAGGTGCAGTACTTGGAGCAGCCTTCCATCACCGAGACGAAGGCGGTGGCCCCGTCGGAGCTTGGCTTGGGCAGGTGGTCGAACTTCTCGACCTCGGGGAAGGTGACGTCGACCACCGAGATCTGGTCGTCGCGGCGCGCGTCGAGCATGCCCGGCACCCGATGCAGGGTCTGCGGGCCGAACACCATGTCGACATGGGGGGCACGCTTGCGCAGGGCCTCGCCCTCTTGGCTTGCCACGCAGCCGCCCACGCCGATCACCAGCTCCGGGTTGGCCTCCTTGAGCTTCTTCCAGCGGCCGAGCTGGTGGAAGACCTTCTCCTGGGCCTTCTCGCGAATGGAGCAGGTGTTGAGCAGGATGACGTCGGCATCGCGCTCGTCGTCGGTGAGCTCGAGCTGATGGGATTCGCCGAGCAGATCCGCCATGCGCGCGGAATCGTACTCGTTCATCTGGCAGCCGTGCGTCTTGATGAAGAGTTTCTTCGCCATAAGAGTAGGTCGCGGCAGCTGGCGCGACGGGACACCGTTGGATGGACATGGGGAGATGGCCGGGTGGCCACCCGAGACAAGGCCGCACATTATACGCAGCGCCCGGCATCGGGGCCAGCGTGGCCCCGCGGTCGCAGGGCAATCGCACGTCGAGATTCGTTCGCAATTGAATCATAAAGAGTGATTCGGTATAGCTGGGGCATTTGGCCGGAGGATGCGATGCCCCAGACTGCCATGCCGATCCTGGACATCTTCGCCAGCGTTACCGATCCGCGTCATTCCAGCAAGGTGCAGCACCCCTTGCCAGACCTGCTCACCGTCGCCGTCTGCGGTGTCCTCGTCGGCGCCGATACGTTTGAAGAGATCGAACTGTGGGCCCAGGAGAAGCTCCCCTGGCTCCGCCAATACCTCAGTTTGCCCAATGGGGTCCCGTCGCATGACACCTCGCCAGGCTCTTCGGTCTGATGGACCCACACGAGTTCGAAGCGGCTTTCCGCCGCTGGATAGACGGCGTCCTGCCCAGTGTGTCGCCTCAGGTCGTGGCGCTGGACGGCAAGATCAGCCGGCGCTCGGCCAAGGCCTGCGAAGCCCCTTTGCACCTCGTCAGCGCCTTTGCCGCTGATGCTGGCGTGATTCTCGGCCAACAAGCGACCGCCACCAAATCGAACGAGAAGACCGCCATTCCGGATCTGCTGGCCACCCTGGCGCTCGAAGGGTGCATTGTCACCATCGACGCCATGGGCACTCAGCCTTCGATTGCGCAAGCCATCCGCAACCGTCGGGCCGACTATGTGCTGGCCATCAAGGAGAACCAACCCCAGCTCAAGGAAGCGATCGATGACTTCTTCGAGCAATTTTGTGCCACACCGGCAGCGCAGACGCCGCATCAGTTCAAGGAGGAGGTCAGCAAGGCGCATGGTCGCCTGGAGACACGACGCTGCTACGTGTTCGATGCACTGGACTGTCTACCGAAACCGGCTCGCTGGCCGGACCTGCGCAGCTTCGCCGTCATCGAGTCAACACGCGAGCGCCAAGGCACGACGGAGCGTGAACGCCGTTACTACATCAGCAGCCTGGCGCCGAACGCCGAGCAGTTGGCCAAGGCGGTTCGGCAGCACTGGAGCATCGAGAATCAGGTGCACTGGTGCCTGGACGTCACCTTTGCCGATGACCAGATGCGGGCACGAACGTCGCACGCCGGACACAACCTGGCCATTCTCAAGCGGTTGACACTGAACCTGATTCGCTTGGATCCGATAAAACGCAAGGGAAGCTTCAAGACCAAACGCATCCTTGCGGCCAGTTCAGATGATTACCGCGCTCATCTACTTGGCTTGGAATGAGAAGCCTTCTCTACATGCGATTGCCCTGCCCGCGGTCGGACGCCCCGACTGTGGTACTCTGTGGGCCTTTCGAGGACGGGCGTCGGCCACGGGTCACGGCCTGGTCAGAAAATGACCGGAATGTGATGGAGACGATGGTCACGCCGGCTTGCAGCGGGTTTCCAGCGGTTTTCCCGATGGTTGTCCACAGCAGCTGTGGGTAACCCGTCCGCACGAATCACGCATCGCCGCCGCGCCCGGCAAGGACGTCCGGGCGCGGCGAACGCGTCACGACAGAGCAACGACACGCGAGCCTTGGACAGCCAGGACGATGGCATGACGATACACAGACTCAAGATTCTGACACTCGGCGTCGCGCTTGCGACGCTGCCCCCCGCGCTTCCTGCCCAGGAGGCCGCCGATGCCGACGCCTGGGTGTCGGACGAACTCACTACCTTCGTGCGCAGCGGCCCCACCGACGGCTACCGGATCATCGGCACCCTGACCGCCGGCGAGCCTGTGACCGTGCTCGAGACCAGCGGCGACTACAGCCGGGTCGAGGACGCCGAGGGCGATGTCGTCTGGGTGCTCAGCAGCGAGCTCCAGGCCGAGCCCAGCGCCCAGCAGCGGCTGCCGGCCCTGGAGGACAGGGTCGAGGCGTTGACCGAGGAGCTCTCCGGCATCAACGAGACCTGGGAGAAGCGCACGGCGTCGATGACCGACACCCTGGAACTTCGCCAGTCGCGCATCGACGAGCTCGAGGCGCGCAACCAGGCCCTCGAGGAGGAGACCGAGCAGTCGCGGGCCACCATCCGGGAGTTCCAGGCGCGTCTGGACACTCAGGAGGAGGACCTGCTGATGCGCTACTTCATGTATGGCGGTGGCGTGGCCGGGGCCGGCCTGCTGGTCGGCCTGATCGTGCCCCACCTGCCGCGTCGTCGTCGCAAGCGCGACCGCTGGTTCTGAGCATGGCGGACGATTGGCTAAAGCGCTGGCACGAGGGGCGCATCGGCTTCCATCGTGACCGCCCCCATCCGGCCCTGGTCCGTCACTGGACGGCCCTCGAGGTGCGAGCCGGGACCAAGGTGCTGGTGCCGCTGTGTGGCAAGAGCCTGGACATGCGCTGGCTGGCGAGGCGCGACCACCCGGTGCTGGGCATCGAGCTCGCCGAGACGGCCATCGAGCAGTTCGTCGCCGAGGGCAGAGGAGACATCACCCGTTATCACCAGGACGGCTTCGATGTCTGCCGCCAGGGCAGCGTGGAGCTGTGGTGCGGGGATTTCTTCCACTTCCATATCGAGCAGGCGGCCGAGATCGGCGCCTTCTACGACCGGGCCGCGCTGATCGCGCTGCCCGAGGCCACCCGCCAGCGCTACGCCTTCCACCTGGCGCAGCTGCTGCCGCCGGGGAGTCGGGGGCTGCTGATCAGCCTGACCCGGGATCCCGGCGGCCCGCCCTACAGCGTCGATGCCGAGGAGGTGCGGGCGCTCTTCGCTCCCAACTTTCGGGTCACCCACCTGGAAGACGGCGAGCCTGAGCCGGGCAGCGGCTTTCGCGAGTGCGTCTGGGCGCTGGAGCGTCGCGGGCCGCTGACCTGATCAGGTGAACCGGTGTGGGGCGGCCCGCGGCGTTGGGTCAGCGCGCCAGCAGGCGACCGAGCTCGGGATCGCGGAAGGCGCGATCCAGGCCGTCGGAGAGCAGCTCGTTGACCATCCGGGTGTTGGCCTCCTTGTCGGGGCGCAGGGCGTAGCCCTGGGTGCGGCGTGAGGTATAGGTGCCGGTGTAGGTGGTGCCGGCGTTGATCGCCTCGGCGACGAGCACCGCCTCGAGCCGCGCCTCGTCGATGAAGGGGCGACTCTCGCCGCGCTCGTAGCCCAGGTGCTCGAGGGTCAGCGTCAGGCTGGGCCGCCCCTCGGCGCGCTCGGTGGTCGGGGTGAAGCCCATCTCGCGCACCGCGCGCTCGGCCTCGGCCTGGAGCTCGGGCACCAGCTCGTGGGCGTTGACGGTGATCACCGCCGTGGACATGGCGCTGCCGGTGCGGGTGCCGAGCACCTCGCTGTCGCGGCCGTCCACGGCGGTCACGGTGACGGCCTGGCCGCTGCCCGTCTGGGGTACGCCGGCCGTGCGGCGGGGATCGAGCTGCAGGTAGTGGGGGCTAGCGCAGCCGGCCAGCCAGCCGGCGGTGAGTAGCAGGGCACAGGCCCCCAGGACGCGTCGACGCTGCATGGCAAGACTCCTGATGAAAAAGGCTCCCGATGAGTGATCGGGAGCCCCAGTATATCGCCCCGCGGGCGGCCCATCAGCCTGTGGTGGAAGTTCATCAGTCTGCGGTGGCAAGCCTTGGTCGTGCGGCCGGGCGGGCGCCTTGGTCGTCGAAGCGGTGCCAGCGGCGCGGCAGCGCATAGAGGCGCTTGCCGCGGGCCAGCGCCAGGTGCTCGAAGTCGGCGTGGCGCACCGTGGCGAGCCACGGCTCGGCGAGCCAGTCGGCGGCGAGCTCCACGCGCACCTCGGCGCCCACCGGCGAGACGGCGGTGACGGTCATCGGCAGGTGCGCCTCGGCGCTCGGCGCCGGTGCCAGTGACAGCTCGTGGGGACGCATCAGCAGCTCCGCCGCGCCGTCGGGCATGTCCACCGCCAGGCGCGCCTCACCGCAGGTCAGCACGCCCTCCCGCACCTCGCCCTCGAGGTGGTTCACATCGCCCAGGAACTCGAAGACGAAGCGGTTGGCCGGCGCGCGATAGAGCGCCTCGGGGGTATCGATCTGCTCGATGCGGCCGTTGCTCATTACCGCCACGCGATCCGAGAGCTCCAGCGCCTCCTCCTGGTCGTGGGTGACGAAGACGCTGGTGAAGCCCAGCTCGTCGTGCAGATGGCGCAGCCAGCGCCTCAGCTCCTGGCGCACCTTGGCGTCCAGCGCCCCGAAGGGTTCGTCGAGCAGCAGCACCTCCGGGCGCAGGGCCAGGGCGCGCGCCAGCGAGACCCGCTGCTGCTGGCCGCCGGAGAGCTGGGCGGGGTAGCGCGTCGCCAGCTGCTCGAGCTGGACCATCTCCAGCAGGCGGTGCACCCGGGCGCGAATCTCGCCGGACGAGGGGCGCTCGCGGCGCGGCAGCACCGTCAGGCCGAAGGCCACGTTGTCGTAGACGCTCATGTGCCGGAACAGCGCATAGTGCTGGAAGACGAAGCCGATGCGCCGGTCGCGCACGTGCACTCGGGTCACGTCGCGCTCGCCGAACTGGATGCGCCCGGCGGGCGCGGGGTCGGGCTGCTCGAGGCCGGCCATGATGCGCAGCAGGGTGGTCTTGCCCGATCCCGAGGGGCCGAGCAGGCCGATCAGCTCCCCCTCGCGGATGTCCAGGTCGATCGGCGAGAGGGCGCGGGCGCGGGGCCCGTAATGCTTGGCGATGTTCTCGAGACGAATGCTCATGCGAGGGCCTCCCGGCGCGCAGCGCGCCACTCCAGGCCGGCCTTGGCGGCCAGGGTGAACAGGGCGATCAGCGCCAGCAGGGCGGCGCTGGCGAAGGCGCCCACGGTGTTGTAGTCCTGATACAGCAGCTCGACGTGCAGCGGCAGGGTGTTGGTTTCGCCGCGGATCGCCCCGGAGACCACCGAGACCGCGCCGAACTCTCCCACCGCCCGGGCATTGGTCAGGATCACGCCGTAGAGCAGCGCCCAGCGGATGTTGGGCAGGGTGACCCGGCGAAACAGCGTGAAGCCCGAGGCGCCCAGTGTCACCGCCGCCTCCTCCTCGCGGGAGCCCTGAGCCTGCATCAGCGGGATCAGTTCTCGGGCGACGAAGGGGCAGGTGACGAAGACGGTGACCATCAGGATGCCCGGCCAGGCGAACATCAGCTGGATATCGTGGGCGTCGAGCCAGCCGCCGAGCCAGCCGTTGCGCCCGTAGAGCAGCAGGTAGACCAGGCCCGCCACCACCGGCGAGATGGCGAAGGGGATGTCGATCAGGGTCTGCAGCAGGCGCCGGCCGGGAAAGGCGAAGCGCGTCACCAGCCAGGCCAGCATCACCCCGAACACCAGGTTGATGGGAATGGTCAGCGCGGTGATGAACAGCGTCAGGCCGATGGCGGCCAGGGTATAGGTGTCGCTCACGTTGACCCAGAAGGTACCGAGGCCCTGGGAGAAGGCCTGGGCGAAGATCGCCACCAGCGGCAGCAGCAGAAACAGCGCCGACAGCGCCACGGCGGCGCCGATCAGCAGGCGGCGCAGGGCCGGCGCATCACCGATGCGTTGCATGTCAGTTGCCTCCGTGCAGGCGACGGATGAAGCGTCCCTGCCACAGGTTGATGGCCAGCAGCAGCGCCAGCGAGGTGGCGAGCACCACCGAGGCGATGGCCGAGGCGCCCACGTAGTCGTACTCCTGCAGCTTGACGAAGATCATCAGCGAGGTGATCTCGGTCTCGTAGGGCATGTTGCCGGCGATGAAGATCACCGCACCGAACTCGCCCAGCGAGCGCACGAAGGCGAGCCCGGTGCCGGTGACCAGCGCCGGCCACAGGTGCGGCAGGATCACCCGGCGGAAGGCGACGCCGTCCTGGGCGCCCAGGGTCATCGCCGCCTCGTCGATCTCGTGGGGCAGGTCCTCGAGGATCGGCTGCACCGTGCGCACCACGAAGGGGATGCTGGTGAAGGCCATGGCCAGGGCGATACCGACCCAGGTGTAGGCCACCTCCAGGCCCAGCGGGGCGAGCGTCTGGCCCATCCAGCCGTTGCTGGAGTAGAGGGTCGCCAGGGTGATGCCGGCTACCGCGGTGGGCAGGGCGAAGGGCAGGTCCATCAGCGCATCCAGCGCGCGCTTGCCGGGGAAGTCGTAGCGCACCAGCACCCAGGCCAGCAGCAGCCCGAAGGCGGCGTTGACCAGCGCCGCCACCGCGGCGGCGCCGAGGGTGATTGCATAGCTCGCCACCACCCGGGGCTCGCTGATGATGGCCCAGTACTCGCCGAGCGACAGGCCGGCCAGCTGACCCACCAGGCCGGTCAGCGGCAGCAGCAGCACCAGCGAGACGAAGGTCAGGCTGATGCCGAGCGAGAGCCCGAAGCCCGGCAGCACCCGCTGGGTGCGGCCGGGGAAGGGCAGGGGCAGGCGGGACCCGGCGGCGCGTTGGCTCATGGCGAAGGCTCCGCGGCGTGCCTAGCGGCGCTGCAGCTGGTCGAGCCGGCCGCCGCTTTCGAAGTGGGCCTCCATGGCCGCGTCCCAGCCGCCGAAGACGTCTTCCACCTTCAAGAGCTCGGTCTCGGGGAACTGGTCGGCGAACTCCGCCACCACGGCCTCGTCATGCACCCGGTAGTTGAAGCCGGCCAGCAGGCGCTGGGTCTCCTCGGCGTAGAGGAACTCGAGATAGTCGCGGGCGAGCTCCAGGGTGCCGTTGCGCTCGGCGTTGTCCTCGACCACGGCCACCGGGAACTCGGCCAGGATGCTGACCGGCGGCACGATCACCTCGTAGTCGTCGCTGCCGTACTCCTGGCGGATGTTGTTGACCTCGGACTCGAAGCTGATCAGCACGTCGCCGATGCCGCGCTCGATGAAGCTGGTGGTGGCGCCGCGGCCGCCGGTGTCGAAGACCTTGACGTTGCCGAGGAAGTCGCGCATGAACGTCGTCACCCGCTCCTCATCGCCGTCGAAGGCGCGCTCGGCGGCGCCCCAGGCGGCGAGGTAGGTGTAGCGGCCGTTGCCGGAGGTCTTGGGGTTGGGGAACACCAGCTCGACGCCCTCGGCGGCCAGGTCGTCCCAGCTCTCGATGCCCTCGGGATTGCCCTCGCGCACCAGGAAGGCGGTGGTGGAGTAGTAGGGCGAGGCGTTGTTCGGCAGCCGCTGCTGCCAGTCCTCGGCGACCAGGCCGGCATCGGCCAGCACCTGCACGTCAGTGACCTGGTTGTAGGTGACCACGTCGGCACGCAGGCCCTGGAGGATCGCACGGGCCTGGGCCGAGGAGCCGCCGTGGGACTGCTTGATGCTCAGGGTGTCGTCGTGGCTCGCTTCCCAGTGATCCTTGAAGGCCGGGTTGACGGTTGCGAACAGCTCTCGGGCGATGTCATAGGAGGAGTTGAGCAGTTCGCGCTCCTCGGCCATGACCGGGGCCACCACGCCGAGGGCGATGGCGGAGGCGACGAGGGTGCGGCGGAAGAGGGGCAGCGGCGACATGGTGACTCCTTGGGCGACGGTTTCCTTAGAGGGCTAAGGTAAACAGCGCCAAGTGGAATTACAATGCCGTCTTTTATTCCTTTTTAGAATTTGTGTATCCGTCGACGCTAAACCGCCGACGCCCTCGGCGAGGCCGAGGGCGTCGGGATTTGCGGGGCCGCACGTGGGCGTGCGGGGCGGTTGAGCGCTAGAGCCCCATGGCCGAGGAGGTGGAGCGCCGCGGGTCGGCGCCACCGTAGAAGCGACCGTCCTCGATCACGATCGACTGGGCGGCGCCCATCGCCGACTCCTGACTGATGGTGTGGCCCTTGCCCTCGAGCAGCTCCAGGGTGTCGGGGCTGAAGCCGGCCTCGATGCGCAGCTCGTCGGGCAGCCACTGGTGGTGCAGGCGCGGGGCGCTGACCGCCGACTGGATGTTCATGTCGTGGTCGATGACGTTCATCAGCACCTGCAGGGTGGTGGTGATGATCCGCGAGCCGCCGGGGCTGCCGGTGATCAGAAAGTTCTTGCCGTCCTGCTTGACGATGGTCGGCGTCATCGACGACAGCATGCGCTTGCCGGGCTCGATCTTGTTGGCCGCGCCGCCGATCAGGCCGTAGGCGTTGGGCACGCCGGGCTTGGCGGAGAAGTCATCCATCTCGTTGTTGAGCAGGAAGCCGGCGCCCGCCACGGCGATCCCCGAGCCGTAGCTGAAGTTGATGGTATAGGTGTTGGAGACCGCGAGGCCCTCGTCATCGGCGATGGAGAAGTGGGTGGTCTCGTTGGACTCATAGGGCAGCGGGTTGCCCGGGGCGATCTCCTCGCTCGGCGTGACGCGATCCATGGCGATCTCGGCGCGCAGCTCGTCGGCGTAGCCCTCGGAGGTGATGCCCTCGAGGGGCACGTCGACGAAGTCGGTGTCGCCCAGGTACTCCGAGCGGTCGGCGTAGGCGCGCTTCATCGCCTCGGCCATCAGGTGCATGGTGTTGGCCGCGCCGAAGCCCATGTCGCCGATGTCGTAGGCTTCGAGGATATTGAGCATCTGCACGATATGGGCGCCACCGGAGGAGGGCGGGCTCATGGCGTATACGTCGTAGCCGCGGTAGTTGCCATGGCTCGGTTCACGGATCACCGGCTGGTAGGCGGCCAGGTCCTCGCGGGTGATCAGGCCGTCATGGCGCTCCATCTCGGCGACGATCAGCCGGGCGGTCTCGCCCTCGTAGAACTCGCGGGCACCCTGCTCGGCGATGCGCTTGAGCGTCGCCGCCAGGTCCGGCTGGCGGAAGGTGTCGCCGACCTCGTAAGGGCTGCCGTCCTCCTTGAAGAACATCGCCTCAGTCGAGTCCCACTTCGTCAGGCGCTCGCGGGTCGCGCTTACCCCGTCTACGAAGCGCTGGGGCACCTCGAAGCCCTCCTCGGCAAGCTTGATCGCCGGCGCCAGGGCTTCGGCGAGGCTCAGGGTGCCGTACTCCTTCAGCGCCAGGGCCAGGCCCGCCACGGTGCCGGGCACGCCGGCGGCGCGATGGGTGAAGCGCGACCATTCGGAGACGGCGTTGCCGTCCTCGTCCTGGAACATGGTTTCGGTGGCGGCTGCGGGGGCCTCCTCACGATAGTCGATGGCGATGACCTCGTCGCTGTCTTCATCGGAGATCAGCATGAAGCCGCCGCCGCCGATGTTGCCGGAGCGGGGCTGGGTGACGGCCAGCGCGAAGCCCGCGGTGACGGCGGCGTCCACGGCGTTGCCCCCGGCGGCGAGCACATCGTGGGCGACCCGTGAGGCCAGGAAATGGCTGGTCGCCACCATGCCCTCGGCGCCCTCCTGGGGGTGAAAGCGCTCGCCTTCGAGGATGGCCGGCTGAGCGAGCAGCGGCGGGGCGAAGAGCAGCGTGCCGGCGAGCAGGCCGGCACTCAGAGGATGCGACAGGCAGCGGGTCATCATCGGGGTTCTCCGTTGAGGGTGGGGCGTGCCCTGATCACTATCGGCCGGGCTTGGCGAACCTGCAAGCCATACGGCGGGGGGCGAGATGCTGCTAGAATGCCGCCCATTGTGCCCCCTCGACTCTCACAGGAACCGATCGTCGCCATGACCGACTCCCGACTCGATTTCCAGCTTGCGCCCTCGATTCTCTCCGCCGATTTCGCCCGCCTGGGCGAGGAGGTGGACGATGTGCTGGCGTCCGGCGCGGACATCGTCCACTTCGACGTGATGGACAATCACTTCGTGCCCAACCTGACCATCGGCCCGATGGTCTGCGAGGCCCTCCGGCAGCACGGGGTGACCGCGCCCATCGACGCCCACCTGATGGTCAGGCCGGTGGATCGGCTGATCGGCGACTTCATCGATGCCGGGGCCAGCTACATCACCTTTCACCCGGAGGCCTCCGATCACATCGACCGCTCCCTGCAGTTGATCCGCGACGGCGGCTGCAAGGCGGGCCTGGTGTTCAACCCGGCCACGCCGCTCTCCTTCCTCGACTACGTGATGGACAAGGTCGACATGGTCCTGCTGATGAGCGTCAACCCGGGCTTCGGCGGCCAGTCGTTCATCCCCGGTACCCTCGACAAGCTGCGCGAGGTGCGCCGCCGTATCGATGCCTCGGGGCGTCCGATCCGCCTGGAGGTCGACGGCGGGGTCAAGGTCGATAACATCGCCGAGATCGCCCGCGCAGGGGCCGATACCTTCGTCGCCGGCTCAGCCGTGTTCAAGGCGCGCAACGCGGCCGACCCGCACCGCTACGACGGGGTGATCGGCGACTTCCGCCGGGCCCTGGCCGGCGCCTGAGGCGGCTCGATGAGCGCCGCCGATGCGCCGAGCCCGGCCGCCGAGCGCCTCTGGTATCTCTACCTGATCGAGACCGCATCGGGCGCTCTTTATACTGGCATTACCACCGACGTCGACCGACGGCTGGCCGAGCATCGTGGCGGGCGCGGCGCCAAGGCGCTGCGCGGCAAGGGGCCGCTTACGCTGGTGCATCGCGAGTGTATCGGCGAGCACGGCGCGGCGCTGCGCCAGGAAGCCGCCGTCAAGCGCCTGAGCGCCGCGGCGAAGCGGCAGTGGCTGGCCCGGCGCCGGGCCGGCGAATGATCACCATGGACGCGGGGCGCGGCCTCGCCAGCACAGGGAGCACCCCATGAATAGCCAATGGATCAGTGATTTCGTCCAGATGCAGGGCACCAACTTCGCCATCAACCTGGTGGCGGCCGCCGCCATCTTCGTGGTCGGGCGCTGGGCGGCGAAGCTCGTGCACCGGCTCTCGCTCAAGGCCATGCGGCGCGGCAAGGTCGATCCGCTGCTGGTCAAGTTCCTGGGCAATATCCTCTATGCCCTGCTGCTGGCCTTCGTGGTGCTGGCGGCGATCAGCCAGGTTGGCATCCAGACCACCTCGCTGATCGCGGTGATCGGTGCCGCGGGCCTGGCCGTGGGGCTGGCGCTGCAGGGGTCGCTGGCCAACTTCGCCGCCGGGGTGCTGGTGATCATCTTTCGCCCCTACAAGATCGGCGACTACGTCGAGGCGGGCGGCGTGGCCGGGGTGATCGAGGACGTACAGATCTTTACCACCGAGCTCAAGACCGGCGATAACCGCAAGATCATCGTGCCCAACGGCCAGATGATGAGCGGCGCCATCACCAACGTCTCGGCTCACGACACCCGGCGGGTCGATCTGGCGGTGGGGGTTGGCTACGAGGCCGACATCGACACCGTGCGTCGCGTGCTGCAAGGCGTGGTGGCCGACGACTCCCGGGTGCTGGCCGATCCCGCGCCGAATATCCGCATGAGCGCCATGGGCGACTCCAGCGTCACCTGGATCGTGCGACCCTGGGTCAGCGCCGGCGACTACTGGGACGTCTACTGGGAGATGATCGAGGAGATCAAGCGTCGCTTCGATCGCGAGGGCATCAGCATCCCCTTTCCCCAGCGTGACGTGCATGTCTATCACCACGGCGAGGCGGCGGGAGGCCTCGACGAGCGCTGAGCGCCGCGCAGGCTCCATTGACGAGGGCCGCCGGGGATACCCGGCGGCCCTCGTCGCGTTTCATCACGGCGTCAGTGCAGTTTCAGGCGCGGTTTCAGGAAGCGGTAGAGCCCGTCCACCACGACCATCAGGCCGGTCTTCAGGGTGCCGTGGATGGCGCGCTGGTGCATGCGATAGAGCGAGGCGTAGAAGAACTTCGCCAGGTGCCCCTCGATGAACAGGCTGCGCGCCGAGGCGCCGCGCATCAGGCTGCCGATCGCGTCGAAGTGCGCCAGCGAGATCAGCGAACCGCGGTCCCGGTAGACGAAGGACTTGAGCGGCTTGTCGGCGAGCCTGGCCTGTAGATTGTGGTACAGCGTGGCGACTTGCTGATGGGCGGCCTGGGCGCGCGGCGGCACCGTGCTGCCGTCCGGCTGCGGGCAGCTGGCGCAGTCGCCCATGGCAAACACCCGGGGATCCTCCGTGCTCTGCAGGGTGTCGTGGACCTTGAGCCGGTGGTTCTTCTCCGTCGGCAGGCCCAGCTGCGAGAGCAGTGCCGGCGCCTTGATGCCCGCCGCCCAGACGCCGAGATCGATCTCGATTCGCTCGCCGTCGGCGGTATGGATCGCCGTGGCCTCCACCCGGGTCACGCGCGTCTCAGCATGGATCTTCACCCCCAGCCGCTCCAGCTCACGGTGGACCGCCTCGCTGATGCGTTCCGGCAGCGCCGGCAGCACCCGCGGGGCGGCCTCGATCAGGTGCACCTCGAGCCGGTCGCTGTCCAGGGAGGTGACCCCGTAGCTGTGCAGCATCCGCGAGGCCTCGTGGAGCTCCGCCGCGAGCTCGACCCCCGTGGCGCCGGCGCCGACGATGCCCACCGCCATGCGCGCCGGCCGCTCGCGGCGCGGGTCGTTGTGGCGCAGGAAGGTGTTGAGCATCTCCTGGCGGAAGGCTTCGGCCTGGTGGGGGCTGTCGAGAAAGTGGCAGTGCTCGACAACGCCAGGCGTGTCGAAGTCGTTGCTGACACTGCCCAGTGCCAGCACCAGCTGGTCGTAGGCGAGCTCCCGGGCGGGCAGCACCTCGTCGCCGGCGTCATCGAGCACCGGGGCCAGCGTCAGGCTGCAGGCCTCGCGATCGATGCCGCCCAGGGTGCCGCGCTGGAACCGATAGCCGTTAAGGCTCGAGTGCGCCTGGTAGGAGATCTCGTCCAGCCCCGAGTCCAGCGCCCCGGTCGCGACCTCGTGCAGCAGCGGCTTCCAGATATGGGTGGCGTCGCGATCGACCAGCACGATCTCGGCGCGGCCGCGCTTGCCGAGCTTGCGGCCGAGCCGGGTGACCAGCTCGAGGCCGCCGGCCCCCCCGCCGACCACGACGATTCTTGGCAGGTCCATGTCACTCTCCCGAAAGGTTGAGGCTCCAGCATAAGCCTTAGCCGATTTCCTGCCCATGGCCGGTCCGGCATAATGGGTTATCGACTCATTCGACGAGAGGCGTCATGCACCCCATCCTCAACGACATTCGGCTGGTGGCCTTCGACCTGGACGGCACCCTGATCGATTCCGTGCCTGACCTGGCCGTGGCGGCCGATGCCGCCCTGGTGGATCTCGGCCTGGCGCCCCAGGGCGAGGCCCGGGTGCGCGACTGGGTCGGCAACGGCTCGCTTACGCTGATGGAGCGTGCGCTGCGGTTCGCAACACAGGCTAGCGAGTTGCCGCAGACTGATCGCAGAGGAGGTCCTATGCCAGGGGTGAGGAGAATTCCTCCGAACGGGCTGGCCATGGATGGCCGGCACCGGTCCTGCAAGCGGAGCAGGATGCGAGAGCGAAGCAGGGCATCGGTAGCGCCCAGGGAGGGGGTCACAGCGCCCCCTCGTAGATCAGTCGCCGGAAAAGCCTCGCTCGAGGCCGGTGAAGAAATCGATAAAGTGTTGCTAGAGCAGGCCCACACCGCCTTCCTCGCCCACTACGGCCGTGCCCCCTGCGCCCGCACCCGGCTCTATCCCGGGGCGCGCGAGGCGCTGGAGGGCTTGAGCGCGCGCGGGCTGCCCCTGGCGCTGGTGACCAACAAGCCGAGCGCCTTCATTGCGCCGCTGCTCGAGGCCTTCGACCTGGCGCGCCACTTTGCGCTCTGCCTGGGGGGCGATAGCCTGGCGGCGAAGAAGCCCGATCCGGCGCCGCTGTTGCACGTGGCGGCGCACTTCGACGTGGCGCCCTCGGCCTGCCTGATGGTCGGCGACTCGCGCCACGACATCGAGGCCGGGCGCGCCGCGGGCTTTCGCACCCTGGCGGTTCCCTACGGCTATAACCACGGCGAGCCGGTGGCGCTGAGCCGCCCGGATGGCACGGTTGAATCGCTTGCGGAACTCGTTTAGGGTGATTTTGTCTGGGCTATAATGAAGCCCGATAACGATAGTTTTTTGTTATAACGGATCTCGCGATCTCCTCCGATGGACACCCGCATGACGCTGGATGCCTTTTCCCGCCTTACCGCTGCTCGTCCCCTCTCGCGCCCCGGCATGGCCGGCGGCTGGCGATGGTGACGCTCGCCTGACCGGGCGCCCCGGCGGGGCGTCCCTCGATCCACCAGTGTCTTTCTCTCCACCGCGAGGACCCCGGGCATGATGACTCCCGAGCGCTTTCATGAGCTGGCCGACGCCGGCTATAACCGTATTCCGGTCACCCGCGAGGTGCTGGCCGATCTCGATACCCCGCTCTCGACCTACCTGAAGCTCGCCGACGCGCCCTGGACCTTCCTGCTCGAGTCCGTGCAAGGCGGCGAGAAGTGGGGGCGCTACTCGATCATCGGCCTGCCGTGCCACGAGCGCATCGAGGTGCGCGGCTTCACCGTCCGCCATATCGTCGACGACCAGCAGCTGGGCGCCGTGGAGGTGGAGGACCCCCTCGAGTGGATCGAGCGCTTCCAGGCCCGCTTCAAGGTGCCGCGCCTGGACGACCAGCCGCGCTTTGACGGCGGCCTGGTGGGCTACTTCGGCTACGAGACCATCCGCTACATCGAGCCGCGCCTGCGCGGCCCCCATGTCGACGCCAAGGCCGATCCGCTGGGCGTGCCGGACATCCTGCTGATGGTCTGCAACGACCTGGTGGTGTTCGACAACCTCTCCGGCCGGCTGACGCTCTGGACCCACGCCGACCCGGCCGAGGAGGCCGCCTACGCGCGGGCCGTGGAGCGCCTGGAGCGCCTCGAGATGCGCCTGCGCAGCGCCACCCACAACACCGTCAGCCCCGGCACCGGTCGCGCGGCGGTAGAGGAGGGCGACTTCACCTCCGGCTTCACCGAGGAGGGCTTCAAGGCGGCGGTGGAGCAGATCAAGGAGTACGTGCTGGCCGGCGACGTCATGCAGTGCGTGCCCTCCCAGCGCATGTCGATTCCCTACCGGGCCGCGCCGCTGGATCTCTATCGCGCCCTGCGCAGCCTCAATCCGTCGCCCTACATGTTCTACCTGAACCTGGGTGATCACCAGGTGGCCGGCTCCTCGCCGGAGATCCTCACCCGCCTGGAGGACGGCGAGGTCACCGTGCGGCCCATCGCCGGCACCCGCAAGCGCGGCCACAGCGAGGAGGAGGATCGGGCGCTGGAGGCCGAGCTGCTCAATGATCCCAAGGAGCTCGCCGAGCACCTGATGCTGATCGACCTGGGGCGCAACGACGTCGGACGCATCAGTGAGACCGGCTCGGTCACCGTGACCGACAAGATGGTGGTGGAGCGCTACTCCCACGTGATGCACATCGTCTCCAACGTGGTCGGGCGCCTGAAGCCCGGCCTCTCCGCGATGGACGTGCTGCGCGCCACCTTCCCGGCCGGTACCGTCTCCGGCGCCCCCAAGATCCGCGCGCTGGAGATCATCGACGAGGTGGAGCCGGTCAAGCGCGGCGTCTACTCCGGCGCCGTGGGCTACCTCTCCTGGCACGGCAACATGGATACCGCCATCGCCATCCGCACCGCGGTGATCAAGGACGGCCAGCTGCACGTCCAGGCCGGCGCGGGCATCGTCGCCGACTCGGTGCCGGAGATGGAGTGGCAGGAGACCCTCAACAAGGGCCGTGCCCTGTTCCGCGCCGTGGCCATGGCCGAGCGCGGCCTGGACAACCTCGAGTGACCCCTGATTCCTGTCGCCCGGCCCTGGCCGGGCGAGTGCCGGAGAGCGCACCATGTCCGTGCTGATGATCGACAATTACGACAGCTTCACCTTCAACGTGGTCCAGTACCTCGGGGAGCTGGGCGCCGAGGTGGCGACCCACCGCAACGACGCCATCACCCTCGACGAGATCGAGGCCCTTTCGCCGAGCCACCTGGTGATCTCACCGGGGCCCTGTACCCCCGACCAGGCGGGTATCTCCATGGCCGCCATCCGCCGCTTCGCCGGACGCATCCCGGTGCTCGGCATCTGCCTTGGCCACCAGGCGATCGGCCAGGTCTACGGCGGGCGCGTGGTGCGCGCCCCCCAGGTGATGCACGGCAAGACCTCGCGGATCCGCCACCTCGGCCAGGGCGTGTTCGAGGGCCTCGAGGAGCCGCTGGAGGTGACGCGCTACCACTCGCTGGTGGTCGAGCGCGAGGGCCTGCCGGACTGCCTGGAGGTCACCGCCTGGTGCGACGAGGACGACGTCACCCCGGGGCTGATCATGGGGCTTCGCCACCGCACGCTGGATGTGGAGGGCGTGCAGTTCCACCCCGAGTCGATCCTCACCCGCCAGGGCCATGAGCTGCTGGCCAACTTCCTGAAGCGTCGCTGAATCGTGCCCCAGTCAGAGGAGAAGAATCCCATGCAGATGCGAGAGGCCCTCGGCGCGGTGATGCGTCGCGAGAACCTGAGCTTCGATGAGACCCACGCCGTGATGCGCCAGATCATGACCGGCGAGGCCAGCGAGCCGCAGATTGCCGCCTTCCTGATGGGCATGGCGATGAAGGGCGAGACCGCCGAGGAGATCAGCGCCGCCGCCCAGGTGATGCGCGAGCTGATGACCCCGGTGCGGCTCACCGCCGACAACGTGGTCGACATCGTCGGCACCGGCGGCGACGGGGCGAACCTGTTCAACGTCTCCACGGCGGCGAGCTTCGTGGTGGCCGCCGGCGGCGCCCACGTCGCCAAGCACGGCAACCGCGGCGTCTCCTCCTCCTCGGGCAGCGCCGACCTGTTCGCCGTGGCGGGGATTCACCTGGATCTCGACGCCGAGCAGGTCGGGCGTTGTATCGAGCAGGTGGGCGTCGGCTTCATGTTCGCCCCCAACCACCATCCAGCGATGCGCTACGCCGTGGCGCCGCGTCGCGAGATGGGCGTGCGTACCCTGTTCAACATTCTCGGGCCGCTGACCAACCCGGCCGGCGTGTCCAATCAGGTGCTGGGGGTCTACGCCCCGGAGCTGGTCCCGCTGATGGCCGAGGTGCTCAAGCGCCTCGGCAGCGAGCACGTGCTGGTGGTGCATGCCGAGGACGGCCTGGACGAGATCTCGCTGGCCCAGCCGACCCTGGTCGCCGAGCTCAAGGACGGCGAGATCCACGAGTACACCATCATCCCCGAAGAGTTCGGCATCGAGCGCCAGTCGCTGGACCCGCTGCGCGTCAAGACCGCCGAGGACAGCCTGCGGCTGGTCGAGCAGGCGCTGGTGGGCGAAGGGCCCGCGGCCGACATCGTCGCGCTCAACGCCGGGGCGGCGCTCTATGCCGCCGGGGTCGCCGATACCCTCAAGGAGGGGGTCGCCATGGCCCAGGATGCCCAGGCCTCGAAGCTGCCGCTGGAGAAGCTCAAGGAGCTTGCCAACTTTACCCGCGTGTTCAACCAGTGAGGCCCGACATGACCGACGCTCCCGCGCTGCCGACGATCCTCGAGCGCATCCTGTCCCGCAAGGATCAAGAGGTGGCCGAGCGCTCGCGCGCCGTCTCCGAGCAGGAACTCCTGCGCCTGGCCGCCGAGCAGGACGCCCCGCGCGGCTTCGTCGCCGCCCTCGACCGGCGGATCCGCGCCGGCGATCCGGCGGTGATCGCCGAGATCAAGAAGGCCTCACCGTCCAAGGGCGTGATGCGCGAGGATTTCCGGCCCGGCGAGATCGCCGCGAGCTACGCCGAGGGCGGGGCCGCCTGCCTCTCGGTGCTGACCGATGCCGACTTCTTCCAGGGCCACGAGGACGACCTGATCGAGGCGCGTGCGGCCTGCGACCTGCCGGTGATCCGCAAGGACTTCATCACCCACGGCTACCAGGTGAGCGAGGCGCGGGCCATCGGCGCGGACTGCATCCTGCTGATCGCCGCCGCCCTTGATGATGCTCGCCTGGCGGACCTGCACCGCCAGGCCGTTGAGCTCGGCATGGACGTGCTGGTGGAGGTCCACGATGCCCTCGAGCTCGAGCGGGCGCTCAAGCTTGACCTCGCGCTGGTGGGCATCAACAACCGCGACCTGCACACCTTCGATACCCGGCTCGACACGACCCTGGAGCTTTTGCCGCGCATTCCCGCGGGCGTCACGGTGGTCACCGAGTCCGGCATCCACAGCCGCGACGACGTGCTGCGAATGCGCGAGCGCGACGTCAACGCCTTCCTGGTGGGCGAGGCCTTTGTCCGCGAGGCCGAGCCCGGCGAGGCGCTGCGCCGGCTGTTCTACTGATCTCTCGCCTGTAACAGCGACAATGCCAACGACAACGACAACGGGCAGCCTCGGCTGCCCGTTGTCGTTTTCGGCATCGAACGCGGCTCAGAAGCTGAGCTCGAGCCCCGCGAACCAGGTGGTGCCCGGATCCGGCTCGTAGTAGCGTCCCCCAAAGGCATTGATGCGCACGTTCTCGTTGTAGTCCTCGTCCAGCAGGTTGCGAATACCGACCTGTATCCCGAGTCGCGTGTTGCTGCCGCCCAGGCGCCAGGCGTCGCCGGCGCGCAGGTTGACCAGCCAGTGGCTGGGAATCTGCACCCTATTCGCGTTGTCGGCGTAGAAGGAGCCTGTGTACTGGGCTTCCAGGGTGGTGAAGCGCTCTCCGCTGCCGTACCAGTTCAGGCGGTTCATCCACAGCCGGCTCGGCAACCCGGGCAGGTCGTTGCCGTCGTAGGTGCCATCCTCGTCGCGAAAGCGCTCGAACGCGTAGTCGGCCAGTGTCAGCGCACTGGTCAGGCGCCAGGCCAGGCTGATGTTCCAGTCCAGCCCGAGCTCGATACCTTCCCGTCGGGTCTCGCCGGCATTCACGAAGAAGTCGCGACCATCCGAGGCCTGGAAGGGTATCAGCTCGTCGTCGACGAGCACCGAGAAGGCCGCCAGGTCATAGGTCAGCTGGCCGCCCAGCCGGCCACGCATCCCGACCTCGCGGTTCAGCGAGGTCTGCGGTTCGATGTCGGGGTTGAAGCCGCCGCTGCCGTCCGAGGGGGCGAACTCGGTGAAGGTCGGCGTCTCGAAGGCGGTGCCGAGGGTGGCATAGAGCTGATGGTTCGGGTGGAAACGCACGCTCAGCCCCAGGCTCCCGGTCCACTCGCGAAAGGTTCGGCTGCCGCTTTCGTCAGGGTCGTCGGTACCGACCAGGCGATCGTCGATGGTCATGCGCACGCTGTCGTGGCGAACACCGGCACTCAGGTCGAGTCGCTCGGTCAGACCGAGTTCGGTTTGCAGGAAGACACCTGCCGACGTGGCGTTCTGCTGTTCATCGGCACTGACGGCAATCGGCTGGCCTTTGCTGTCGACCCGTTGGCGTCCGCGGTCATCCTCCTGACGGGCCACGTCTACCCCCACCACGGTGCGCAGCGGGCGATCCGCCAGCGTCATCGGCAGGGTGGTGTCGAGACTGCCGCCGTAGTAGTGGCGCTCATAGTCGATCAGACTGCTACCGGGGAAGGGGAGCTGCTGCAGGAAGTCGCGTCGGCTGACGAAGGCACGGGCATTGAATTCGCCCTCCCCCATGGCGAGATCCTCGTAGTGCAGTCCGACCAGTTGCTGCTCGACCTCCTGCCGAGAATCCAGGTCGATCGCGACATCGCGGGCCTGACGGGCGTTATCGGCCACCTCGTCGGCCGTCAGCGCGCTGGGATCCTCGGCACGCGGATTATCGAGCACGTTGACCAGCGCCGAGAGAGTGCGGTCGTCGTCGAGCCGGACCCCCAGACGGGCGTTGAGCAGGCGCTTGTTCACGGCGCTCTGCTCGCGATAGCCGTCGAAGTCCAGTGCCGACACGCTGACGCTGTGGATCCATCGGCCGCTTTCGTCGCCGTTGCGAAGGCTCAGCTTGCGGAAGTCGTGGCTGCCACCCTGCACGGAGACCACGGGCGAACGAACCAGTTCGCTGCCGTCGCCGGTGCGGATATCCACCACGCCGCCTGCCGCATTGCCGTAGAGCACCGAGGAGGGGCCGCGAATGACCTCGATGCGCTCGGCGCTATCCAGGTCCACGGCATCGATCTGGGCCTGGCCGTCGGGGAGGGTGAAGGGAAAGCCGTCGACACGCACATGGATGCCACGTATGCCGAAGGGAGCCCGGGCACCGAAGCCCCGGATGGCGATCCGCTGGCCCTGGGCGAAGTTGTCTCGGTTCTGCAGGAAGACACCGGGAACCGTCACCAGGGACTCATCCAGGCGCACACCCTGCTGGCCCCGCTGGATATCCTCCCGGGTCAGGGTCGTGACGGCGGCCGGGGTATCGTAGAGGTCCCGGGTGAGTCGCGGGGCGGTCACCGTGATGGTGGGCAAGGCCGCGCTGCCGGAGGGGGTCTCCCTTGTCCTCCCGGCTGTCGAGGCCTTCGGTTGCCTGCGCCCAGGAGAGGGGGCCCCAGCAGGCCAGCAGCAGCAGCGTGAAACGATTTGCCATGGGCTCATCCCGTTCATGGGGTCGGCTTTAGCGTAGCGCCGGAACGGCCCGTCGGCTCAGCGCTGGAACAGCCATAGGATGGCGGAGACCACGAGACTGACCAGGATCATGGTGGTGATCGGGACGTAGACGGTGACCTGCTTGCGGCGGATCACGATGTCCCCGGGCAGGTGGCCGAAGGGCAGCCTCGAAAGCCAGGGCCAGAGCAGGTCCGCGGCGATGATCAGCAGTCCGACGAGAATCAGGGTGCGGTTCACGGATACGCCTCGGGCTCCCGCAGTGTCCCCGCGACTCGGCGCCCACCGGCGATGCTGCCGGTGGACGTCGGGGCTCAGCGCTGCTTGAGCCACCCCAGCAGGGCCTGCAGCGGGTGCGGCAGGGCCTGATCCGAGAAGCGCTTGGCCTGGCTCCGGCAGGAGTAGCCGGTGGCCAGCAGACGGCCGGCGTTGGCCTCGCTCTCCACCTGGGGCTGCCAGGACTGGGCGTAGATGGTCCGCGAGGTCTCGAGGTTTCGGGCCTCGTGGCCGTAGGTGCCGGACATGCCGCAGCAGCCGGTACTGAGCAGTTCGAGCTCCAGGTCGAAGGCGGCGAACAGCTGCTGCCAGGCCTTGGGGCTGCCCGGGGCGTTGGTCTTCTCGGTGCAGTGGGAGAGCAGCCGGAAGCCGGGATCCCGTTGGTCATGTTCCTCCGGCGCCACCCGGTGCGCCAGAGTCGAGGCCATGGTCACCAGCCACTCCTGGAGCATCAGCACCTCTGGCACGGCGTCCGGTCCCAACGCCTTCACGTACTCCTGGCGATAGGTCAGGGTCATCGCCGGGTCGATGCCGACCAGCGGCATGCCGAACTCGGCCAGCGTCCTCAGGCGCCGGGCCTGCTTCTCGGCGGTGCGCGCGAAGGCCCCTTGGAAGCCCTGGACATCGAGGGGCTTGCCGTTGGGCGAGAAGGGCGCCACGAAGACTCGCACGTCGAGCCGCGAGAGCAGCTCGACGATGTCCATCACCAGCCGCGCCTCGAAGTGGCTGGTGAAGGCGTCTTGGACGATCACCACGCTGCGGGCCTTCTGGGACTCGGTAAGCAGGCCGAGCGAGGTCGGCGTGGCCTGGGCCACACCCCAGGCGGCGAGCTGCTTCCTGAGACTCGCCCGGGAGAGTCGGGGGCTGTCCACCAGGCCGAGCGGGCCCGCCAGCAGGCGGTCGACCAGGCGGGTACCCAGCGCGGCGTTGTAGAGCGGGGCGACCCGGGAGAGCGCCGGGAGCAGGAACTCCATGCCACCCACCACATAGTCTCGCGCCGGGCGCAGGTAGCGGCCGTGGTAGGCCTCGAGGAAGCGCGAGCGGGAGTCCGGCACGTTGACCTTCACCGGGCACTGGCCGGCGCAGGACTTGCAGGCGAGGCAGCCGGCCATGGCGTCGTAGACCTCGTGAGAGAAGTCCGCCTCGCGGTCGCGGCGCCAGGTGTTGAGGGCGCGGCGGGGGAAGCGCTTGACGAAGCCCCAGGCGCCCTCGGCGCGCTGGCGGCGTGACTCCTCGATCAGGTCGACGCCGGCCTCGCCCTGCAGGCGCAGCCACTCGCGGATCAGGCTGGCGCGCCCCTTGGGCGAGTGGACTCGATCGCGGGTCGCCTTCCAGGAGGGGCACATGGCGTCGTCGGGATCGTAGTTGTAGCAGGCGCCGTTGCCGTTGCAGTAGACGGTGGCGGCGTGGGCCTGCCAGGCCCGCTCGTCGATGGTGCGATCGAACTGGCCGCGGGTGGGCACGCCGTCGATGGCCAGCAGGCCAGGGTCGACGAACTTGACCGCTTGGGCCTCGCTAGCCTCCTTGACCGTGCCGGCAGCGTCAGGCGTATCGGGGGCATCCCCCGGGGTGCCGGACCATCGCGAAGGCGCTGTGAACCCCTCCTTGGGCGCTACACTTGCCCTCCCTGGCAAATGACCTTCGCTCCGACCCGCCCCCGATATCTCGTCGTGGGAGAGAGAAGGGGAGGGAGTGCCGATGAAGGGCGTCGCGATCTTGCCGGGATTGAGCTGGTTATGGGGGTCGAAGGCCGCCTTCACCCGCTGCAGGCTGGGGTAGAGCTCGCCGAAGAACTCGGGGGAGTACTCCGAGCGCACGCCCTTGCCGTGCTCGCCCCACAGCAGGCCGCCATATTTCCGAGTCAGCGCGGCCACCTCGTCGGAGACCTCGCGAATTAGTCGCTCCTGCTCGGGGTCCTTCATGTCGATGGCCGGGCGCACGTGAAGAACCCCGGCATCCACGTGGCCGAACATGCCGTAGGCAAGCCCCCGGGCGTCTAGGGCGGCGCGGAACTCACCGATGAAGTCCGCCAGGTGCTCGGGGGGTACCGCGGTATCCTCGACGAAGGGGATCGGGCGCTTCTCGCCCTTGTCATCGACCCTGGCGTTACCGAGCAGGCCCACGGCGCGCTTGCGCATGGCGTAGACCCGTTGGATCTGTGGGCGGCCCTCGGCCAGCGTGAAGCCGAGGCGCTCGACGCTCGCATCCGTCTCAAGGTGGCGGCAGAAGGCCTCGACCCGCTGGGCCAGGCGCTCGGGGTCGTCGTCGTTGAACTCGACGAGGTTGATGCCGCGCACCGGCGTCTCCCCTGCCGGGAAGAACTCGGCGACGCTGTCCCAGACGAAGTCCTCCATGGCGAGCAGCAGCACGGTGTCGTCCACCGTCTCGATGGAGGTGGGCTGCGCCTGCGGCTGATCTTGTGAAGAGTCGAGCGCCTGCGGCTGGTCTTGTGAAGAGCCCATCAGCGCCTTGGCGTCGCGCAGGGCGTCCATGAAGCCCGCGTAGCGCACGTTGACCAGGGTCGAGTGCTTCGGAATCGGCAGCACGTTGAGCACCGCCTCATCGAGCAGGCCGAGCGAGCCCTCGGAGCCGCAGAGCAGGCTGTTGAGGTCGAGGCGACCCTGGGCGTCCCTGAGATGCGCCAGGTCGTAGCCGGTCAAACAGCGGTTGAGCGGCGGGAAGGTGGCCTCGATCAGGCCTCGCTGGGTGTCGATGATCTCCCGGGCGGTGCGGTAAGCCGTGCCGGTGACGTCGTCGCGCGCGCACAGCGGTAAGAGCGCCTCGTCGGCCAGCGGGCGGCTGACCAGGCGCTCGCCGCCGAGCAGCACGGTCGCAAGCTCGAGCACGTGGTCGCGGGTCTTGCCGTACTCGCAGCTGCCCTGGCCGCTGGCGTCGGTCGAGATCATGCCGCCGATGGTGGCGCGGTTGGAGGTGGACAGGTCTGGCGCGAAGAAGAGCCCATGGGGCTTGAGCGCGGCGTTGAGCTGGTCCTTGACCACCCCGGCTTGGACCCGCACCCGGCGGTTCTCGACGTCGATGTCGAGGATGGCGTTCATGTGCCGCGAGACGTCGACCACCAGGCCGTCGGTGAGCGACTGGCCGTTGGTGCCGGTGCCGCCGCCGCGCGGCGTGAGCACCACGTCACGATGCGCCTCGCGCCCGGCCAGGCGGGCGATGCGCCGAAGGTCCTCGCCATGCTTCGGGCTCAGCACGGCCTGGGGCAGGCGCTGGTAGATGGAGTTGTCGGTGGCGAGCACCGTGCGGGCGGCGTAGTCCGGGGTGATCTCGCCCTCGAAGCCGTCGGCTTTCAGCGCCTCGAGAAAGCGCAGGTAGCGGGCGTCGAGGCCCGGCAGGGTGCTGGCGTCAGCGGTGTCCAAGCGTGCGATCATGGCGTCGTGTTCAATCGTGGCGCCGCCGGGGCAGGGCCGGGCGGGGGAGAAGGGATGCCACTACTCTACCGCGAGAGGCCAGGGGGCGCATCCCGCTCGCCCGCGCCGCGTGGCGCCCCTGCCCCCTTTTGCCTACAATGGGCGGCCTGATTTTACCACCGCCCGACCTTCCTTCACCGACTGCAACGGACTGGATGCCATGCTCGATCCCAAACTGCTGCGCAGCGACCCCGACGCGGTCGCCCAACGATTGGCCACGCGGGGCTATGACCTCGATACCCAGCGTCTCGAAGCGCTGGAGTCCCGGCGCCGCGAACTGCAGGCCGAGACCGAGTCCCTGCAGAACGAGCGCAACACCCGCTCCAAGTCGATCGGCAAGGCCAAGGCCCAGGGCGAGGACATTCAGCCCCTGCTGGCCGAGGTGAGCGATCTCGGCGAGCGGCTCGATGCCGCCAAGGCCCGCCTCGCCGAGGTGCAGGCCGAATGGGACGCCCTGGTCAGCGGGATTCCCAACCTGCCCCACGAGAGCGTGCCGCAGGGCCGGAGCGAGGAGGAGAACGTCGAGTTACACCGCTGGGGCACGCCGCGGAACTTCGATTTCGAGGTGCGCGACCACGTCGACCTGGGGGCGCTCAAGGGCGATCTCGACTTCGAGCTGGCGGCCAAGCTCACTGGCTCGCGCTTCGCGGTGATGCGCGGGCCCATCGCGCGACTGCATCGGGCGCTCACCCAGTTCATGCTCGACACCCAGACCCTCGAGCACGGCTACGAGGAGTGCTACGTCCCCCACATGGTCAACGAGGCCTCGCTCTACGGCACCGGCCAGCTGCCCAAGTTCGGCGAGGATCTCTTCCGCCTGGACGACGAGCGCGGCTTCCACCTGATCCCCACCGCCGAGGTGCCGCTGACCAACTTCGCCCGGGACGAGATCCTCGAGCACAAGCTGCTGCCGTTGCGCCTTACCGCCCACACGCCGTGCTTTCGCAGCGAGGCGGGCTCCCACGGCCGTGATACCCGCGGCATGATCCGCCAGCACCAGTTCGACAAGGTCGAGATGGTGCAGATGGTCGAGCCGGAGAAGAGCTACGAGGCCCTGGAGGAGATGCGCGGCCACGCCGAGGCGATTCTCCAGGCGCTGGGCCTGGCCTACCGGGTGGTCACCCTGTGCACCGGCGACATGGGCTTCGGCGCCGCCAAGACCTACGACCTGGAGGTCTGGATGCCGAGCCAGCAGACCTACCGCGAGATCTCCTCGATCTCCAACTGCGAGGAGTTCCAGGCGCGGCGCATGCAGGCACGCTTCCGCCGCCCGGATCAGAAGAAGCCGCAGCTGCTGCATACCCTCAACGGCTCCGGCCTGGCGGTGGGGCGCTGCCTGATCGCGGTGATGGAGAACCATCAGAACGCCGACGGCTCGATCAGAGTGCCCGAGGCGCTGCGCCCCTACATGGGTGGCGTCGAGACGATCAACGCCTGACCCGGCTTCGCCGGGAGCTCGAAGTCCCAAGCTCGAAGCTGGAAGTGAACCGCCCCTTGGCAAGCGCCTGGGGGCGGTTCTGTTTACGTTGCTTTCCAGCTTCCAGCTTCCAGCTTCCAGCTTCCAGCTTCCAGCTTCCAGCTTACGGCTTCGGTTCGATTTCCCAGCTGACGTTGACACCGGCCTCGATGGTGATGGTGCCCGGGCGATACTCGGCGGGGCCGGCGCCCTCGGCGCGTGCGTCGCTCATCGCCATCATCCGCGGCTGGAATACCGGCGCGCGGGTCTCGCTGGCGGCGATCACCTCGCCCAAGCCGATACCCAGCGTCTCGGCCATCAGCTCGGCCTTGTGGCGGGCCTTCGCAAGCGCCTTGACCAGCGCCTCGTCGGTGGCGGCCTCGCGGTCGGACAGGTCGTAGCGCACGCCGTCCAGGGCGTTGACGCCGGCCGCGGTCAGCGCGTCGAGCAGCGCCGGTAGCTGCGCGAGATCCTCTACCTCGATGCTCAGGGGACGCTGCAGGCGAGTGCGCACCCGCGGCTCCGGCTTGTCGTCGCCGCGCTGCACGTCCGACAGACGCTGCGGCTGGACCTGCAGCGAACCGGCGGTGACCGACTCGCTGGCAAGCCCCTGAGCCTCCAGGCGCTGGATCAGTGCGGCGGCGCGCTCCTCCAGGCGCTCGCGGGCCTCGCGCAGGGCATCGGCTTCGACGTCGGCCGCTTGCGCCACGGCCGGGGTGTGCTCCCAGAGGCGGGCCTCGAGGGTGGCGCGATCCGGCACGACCGCAAGCTCGGCCTGTGCCTGGACGTCCAGGCGGTGGGGCGTCTCTGCCGCCAGGGCGCTGGCCGTCATCGGCGGTGCGATCGACAGCATGGCGACCAGGGCCGGAAGGAACAGCGCTCGGGCGGGGCGTGGGAAGGACATGACACTCTCCTTGTCGTCGGATGGATACCCGGCTTCGAGCCCGCGGCGCAGGGATGGTTCCTCTCCTTGCAATTGCATCGTGCCCCGTCATCATGAGCAGACCATCGACGACCGTGAGACCGGGCATGCCCCCACCCCCCGAAAGCGAGCAGCAGAGTATCCCCCTCAACCTGACCCTGGCCCTGGCGGCCCTGGTGGTGATCGTGGCCGGCATGCGGGCGGGGTCCAGCCTGCTGGTTCCGCTGCTGCTGTCGCTTTTCATCGCCGTGGTCTGCACGGCCCCGGTGCAGTGGCTCAATCGCCTCGGCCTGAGTCTGCGTCTCTCGGTATGGCTGACGCTGGTGGTGATCGGCGGCTTCCTTTCGCTGCTCGGCGTGCTGCTGGTCAACAGCTTCGGCACCTTCGTCGACGCGCTGCCGGGGATCGAGCAGAAGCTCTACCAGTACTACCTGGGGCTGCTCGACGGCCTTGCCGGGCTGGGCCTGGCCATCGACACCGATCGCCTGGCGGAGCTGCTGGATGCCGAGCAGTTCGGCGGCTGGATCCCGGCGCTGCTCGGTGAGGTGGGCAACCTGATGATGCAGAGCATCGTCGTGTCGCTGCTGGTGATCTTCCTGCTCTTCGAGACCCTCAACTTCCGCGACAAGATCTCCCGGGCCCTGGTCAACCCGGCGCCCAGCCTTCGGCGCTTCAGCGAGTTCAGCCACACCCTCAAGCGATACCTGGCCGTGAAGACGTTGATTAGCCTGGCGACCGGCGCCCTGATCTGGTTGGCCTGCAAGTTCCTGGGGGTGGAGTTCCCCCTGCTGTGGGCGGTACTGGCCTTCGCCCTGAACTACATTCCCAACATCGGCTCGGCCATCGCCGCGGTGCCACCGGTGATGCTGCTGCTGGTCTCCCCGCAGGGAGGGCCGGTCGATGCCATGCTGCTCTCGGCGGCCTATCTGGGGGTGAACTTTGTGATGGGCAACATCATCGAGCCGCGGGTGATGGGACGTGCCCTGGGGCTCTCCACCTCGGTGGCCTTCCTGTCGCTGGTGGTCTGGGGATGGATCTTCGGCGCGGTGGGCATGCTGCTCTCGGTGGTGCTGACCATGACCCTGAAGATCGCCCTGGACAGCCACCCGCAGACCCGCTGGATCGCGCATCTGCTGGGGCCGGCGGTCGGCTCGCCGCTCGATCAGGCGGATCGGCCGATCTCCAAGCGCGAGGATGAGTAGCCTCTCGAGGAGAAGCCCTTCGAGGCGTCGCCCTAAACGACATCGCCCCGGCCGTGGCCGGGGCGATGAGCGTTCGGGGAAGGCGTGCGATCAGGCGTTCTGGTCGATGAACTGGCTCAGCTGAGACTTGGACTGGGCGCCGACCAGAGACGCGACCTTGGTGCCGGACTTGAACAGCATCACGGTGGGCACGCCGCGCACGCCCTGTTCGGCGGCGATTTCCGGAGCGTCGTCCACGTTGATGCTGACCACCTTGAGATTGCCATCGCGCTCTTCGGCAACCTCGTCGACCACCGGCGCCATCACCTTGCAGGGACCACACCAGGGGGCCCAGAACTTCAGCAGGACCGGCGCGTCGGCCTTGAGGACTTCCTGCTCGAAGTTGGCATTGGTGACATCGACGTTGTTGGCCATGTGATTCTCCAGTTTCGTTGCGCTGCATCGAGCGGGTAAGGGGGCATGCGGGACATGCCCGGTCGGACGATGTTAGCGATCGTCCGGGGTGCTGGCAAATCCACGCTGCCCATGCGAACGCCGGTTGGCGGTTGCATCGGGCCCGTCAGGTTATGCTATAAAGTGATTGTGGGTTATTTTTTTATGTCCTTAAAGTATTTTAAGGGCGCCATGACAGGCCGACACGCACGGCATTCTTGCCTCAACATCCACAGTCAACACGCACAGTCAGCACGCATAGACAGTACGCAAAGACAGCACGCATAGAGAGGGCGGCCATGAAGCTTCAGCAGCTGCGTTACATCTGGGAGGTGTCACGCCACAACCTCAACGTCTCGGCCACCGCACAGAGCCTCTTCACCTCCCAGCCCGGCATCTCCAAGCAGATCCGCCTGCTCGAGGACGAGCTCGGCGTCGAGATCTTCGCCCGCAGCGGCAAGCACCTGACTCGCGTTACCCCGGCGGGGCAGGCGATCATCGAACTGGCCGGTCAGGTACTGAGGCTGGCCGAGAACATCAAGGACGTCGCCCAGGAGCACAGCGACGAGCGCCGCGGCAGCCTCTCCATCGCCACCACTCACACCCAGGCACGCTATGCGCTGCCGCCG
Source organism: Halomonas saccharevitans (assembly GCF_900116405.1). Classification (GTDB taxonomy): domain Bacteria; phylum Pseudomonadota; class Gammaproteobacteria; order Pseudomonadales; family Halomonadaceae; genus Halomonas; species Halomonas saccharevitans. The sequence continues at coordinate 130,790 of NZ_FPAQ01000004.1, forward strand.
GTGATTCGCGACTTCACCCAGAAGTATCCCGACGTGGCGCTGCACATGCAGCAGGGCACGCCCAAGCAGATCGCCCAGATGGTCAGCGATGGCCAGGCCGACTTCGCCATCGCCACCGAGTCCCTCGACCTGTTCAACGATCTGGTGCTGCTGCCCTGCTATCGCTGGAACCGCTGCGTGCTGGTGCCCACGGGCCACCCGCTGGCCGAGCTCGAGACCCTGACGCTGGAGGCCCTGGCCGACTATCCGCTGGTCACCTACGTGTTCGGCTTCACCGGACGCTCCCAGCTCGACGATGCCTTCCGGGCGCGCGGCCTGTCGCCCAACGTGGTGCTGACCGCCGCCGACGCCGACGTGATCAAGACCTACGTGCGCCTAGGCATGGGGGTGGGCATCGTCGCCCACATGGCGGTGGATGCCGAGCACGACACCGACCTGGTGGCGCTGGAGGCGGATCACCTGTTCGAGAGCTCCACCACCAAGATCGGCATTCGTCGCGGCACCTTCATGCGCGGCTACATGTACGACTTCCTGGAAGGCTTCGCCGGTCATCTCGACCGCGACCTGGTGGATGCGGCGCTGGTCGCCGGGCCCCGCCACGAGCAGGGGCTGTTCGAGGATATCGAGCTGCCGATCCGCTGAGCCTCGAGCCCACGCCCCATCGCATGCGCGTCATGCCGAAGGAGTAACACAACGAAAGGGGCGCCCCGCGGGGCGCCCCTTTCCATCGTAGGCCCATCTCAGGCAGGCGAGCGGCTCAGACGCTCGACGAGGCCGGCGGCGCCAGGTTCACGGCGTGCAGCCCGCACTCCTTGCCGCCCTGATCCTCCCACCACCAGCGACCCTCGCGCTCGTGCTGGCCCGGCAGGGTGGGGCGCGTGCAGGGTTCGCAGCCGATGCTTACGTAGCCGCGCTCGTGCAGGGCGTTGTAGGGCACGTCGAACATGCGGATGTAGGTCCATACGTCGTCGCTCGTCCAGCGGGCCAGCGGGTTGATCTTGATGAGCGGCGCCTGCTCGCTGCCGAAGGCGCTGTCGTGCTCGGCGATCTGCAGGCTGGAGCGGGTGCCAGGACTCTGGTCGCGGCGCTGGCCGGAGACCCACACCGGCAGGCCCGCCAGACGGCGGCGCAGGGGCGCCACCTTACGGATGCCGCAGCACTCCTGATGGCCGTCGCGATAGAAGCTGAAGAGCCCCTTCTCGTGCACCAGGGCCTGCACGGCCTCGGTGTCGGGCACGCGCACGTCGATGGCGATGCCGTAGTGATCGCGGACTCGCTCGATGAAGGCGTAGGTCTCGGCGTGCAGGCGGCCGGTGTCCAGCGAGAAGACCGTCACGTCCTCCTTCGGCGCGACCTTCAGGGCCAGGTCGATCAGCACCACGTCCTCGGCGCCGGAGAAGGAGATCGTCAGCTCGCCGAAGGCCCGGTAGGCGGCGCGCAGGATCTCCTTGGGCGTCTCCTGGTCGTGCTCGAGGACGAAGCGGTTGGGGTCGAAGGCGGTCATGGCGCTCTCTGCTTGCGATATTGCCGCTACCCTAGCAGAGCCGTGGTGCCCCTCCCCAATACCGAATGATTGGATATCTATGTCTAGATTGACTAATGAAGGCGCCTTTTTATTCTATTTCTCGCCAACTTTCGGCGTCGCCAGAGCGCGCATCAGGTGGCGGATCTTGTCCAGGGTCTCGGCATATTCGGCGTCGCCATTGGAGTCGGCCACCAGGCCGCCGCCGCCCCACAGGTGCAGTCGGCCCGCCTCGGCCACCACGCTTCTGATGGCGATGGAGGTGTCCATCCGCCCGCGCACGTCGACGTAGCCGAGGCTGCCGCAGTAGGCGCTGCGCCGGCTGGGCTCCAGCTCGTCGATGATCTGCATGGCGCGCACCTTGGGCGCGCCGGTGATAGAGCCGCCGGGGAAGGCCGCCGCCAGCAGGTCCATGGGGCGCCGGCCGGCCGCCAGCTCGCCGGTGATCACGCTGACCAGGTGGTGGACGTTGGCGTAGCTCTCCAGGCCGCAGAGGGTCGGCACCCGCACGCTGCCGGGGCGGCAGACCCGGCCCAGGTCGTTGCGCAGCAGGTCGGTGATCATCACGTTCTCGGCGCGATCCTTGAGGCTCGCCTCGAGCTCGGCGGCCAGCCGCCGGTCCTCGTCGGGGGTGGCGCCCCGCGGCCGGGTGCCCTTGATCGGCCGGGTCTCGACGCGCCCGTCGCGACACTCGATAAAGCGCTCCGGCGAGAGCGAGAGGATCGCCTGCTCCCCCTCGGGGCCGGGCCAGGCCAGGTAGCCGGCGTAGGGCGTGGGGGTGGCCTCGCGCAGGCGGCGATAGGCGGCCCACAGGTCGCCTTCGTAGGGGGCGCTGAAGCGCTGGGCCAGGTTGATCTGGTAGCAGTCGCCGGCGCGGATGTAGGCCTGCACGGCGTGAAAGCGTGCCAGGTACCCCTCGCGACTGAGCTCGGCGGCGAAGGGCGCAGTGAGGCGAAAGGCCGTCGCCGGGGGCGCGGCCGCCGCCAGCCACGCGAGCACCTTCTCGCGTCGCGCGGCGCTGCCCACCAGCCAGCTCTCCCGGCGATCGTGATCCTGGATCAGCGCCCAGTCGTAAAGGCCGACCCGGCTGGCCGGCAGCGTGACGGCCGGGCGCGCCTGTCCCGCTACCGGCTCGAGGCGCTGCCCCAGGTCATAGCTCCAGTAGCCGATCAGTCCGCCGAGAAACGGCAGGTCGCTCTCCGGCGCCTCCCCGGGCAGCCGGTCGAGCAGCGCCTGCTGGGCGGCGAAGGGGGAGAGCTTCGCCAGCGTGGGGTCGCCGTGGACGCGGCCGGCGGCGTCGACCTCGAGCAGCGCCAGCGGGTCGCAGCTGAGGATGTCGTAGCGCCCACCGGGCGCCGTCGGCCGACCACTGTCGAGCAGCACGGCGCCGGGCCTGTCGCGCAGCACCGCGAAATAGCCGAGCGGGTCTTCGTGGTAGGGCAGCGGTGTGATCTCGAGCGGTGGTGTCATCAGGAGTCTTCCCCAAACAGGGCGTCCATTCTAGGCATCGCGAACCGACTTGTCCCTTGTGGCGATCGAGCATGGTCGACACGCGCGTCGCCATCGGTCGGGTTGTCTACAACCAAAGGTGAAGGTTTTCTGCCGCATGGCCGGTTGACCGCCGGTAAGGCAGTGGCTAAAGTTCTTCCATCATTTAATTGTCGACAATCGCCATGACCTTAGCCGCAACGGAACAGGCCACTACCCCCGAAGTTCGCACCCTGGCGGAGCGGGTCTTCAACCAGCTGCAGGACGCCATCGTCCGGGGCGAGCTGGCGCCTGGCAGCAAGATCACCGAGCCGGGCCTCTCGCGCGCCTACGGCATCTCGCGCGGGCCGCTGCGCGAGGCGATGCGTCGCCTGGAGTCGCACCGGCTGATCCAGCGGGTGCCCCACGTGGGCGCCCGGGTGGTCCAGCTCTCCATGAAGGAGCTGCTCGAGCTGTTCGACCTGCGCGAGGCCCTGGAGAGCATGGCCGCACGGCTGGCCGCCGAGCACATGACCCCCGAGGAGATCGCCGGGCTGCGCGAGGTGCTCTCCGTGCACGAGCGCCAGGCCGACCTGCGCCGCGGCGAGGCCTACTATCAGCGCGAGGGCGATCTGGACTTCCACTACCAGATCGTGCTCGGCAGCCACAACAGGATGCTGATGGGCCTGCTCTGCGACGACCTCTACTACCTGGTGCGGCTCTATCGTACCCAGTTCAGTGCCAGCGGCACGCGCCCGCAGCGTGCCTTCGTCGAACACCACCGCATCGTCGACGCCATCGAGGCGGGCGACGCCGAACTGGCGGAGCTGCTGATGCGCCGCCACGTCAGCGCCTCGCGAGCCAACGTCGTCGAGCGCTATGCGGCCACCCTCGAACCGCAGGATAGCGAGACCTCCTCCTGAGGCGCTCGACCCACTAACCGGAGACCCTCCATGACTCAAATGACGCCCGGCGCTCGCTTCCGTGCCGCCCTTGAGGCCAACCGTCCGTTGCCCATCGTCGGCACCATCAATGCCTATACCGCCATGATGGCCCAGCGCGTGGGCCACCAGGCGATCTACCTCTCCGGTGGCGGGGTGGCCAACGCCTCCTTTGGGCTGCCTGATCTCGGCATGACCACCATGAACGACGTGGTCGAGGACGCCCATCGCATCTGCGGCGCCACCGACCTGCCGCTGCTGGTGGACATCGACACCGGCTGGGGAGGTGCCTTCAACATCGCCCGCACCGTCAAGGAGATGCAGCGTGCCGGCGTCGCCGCCGTGCACCTCGAGGACCAGGTGGCGCAGAAGCGCTGCGGCCACCGTCCCAACAAGGCGATAGTCTCCCAGCAGGAGATGGTTGACCGCGTGAAGGCCGCCGCGGACGCGCGCCTCGATCCGGACTTCACCCTGATCGCGCGCACCGATGCCTTCCAGAAGGACGGCCTGGACGCGGCCATCGAGCGGGCCAACGCCTGCATCGAGGCGGGCGCCGACGCCATCTTCGCCGAGGCGGTGCACACCCTGGATGACTACAAGGCCTTCTGCGAGCGCGTCGATGCGCCGATTCTCGCCAACATCACCGAATTTGGCGCCACGCCGCTGTTCTCCCAGCAGGAGCTCGGTGAGGTGGGCTGTCGCATGGTGCTCTACCCGCTGTCGGCCTTCCGCGCCATGAACGCCGCGGCCCTCAAGGTCTACCAGAGCATCCACGACACCGGCCACCAGCGCGATGTGGTGGAGCTGATGCAGACCCGCGACGAGCTCTACGACTTCCTCAACTATCACGACTTCGAGCAGAAGCTCGACGCCTTGTTTGCAGAGAACAGTAACGCGGAGTAGGGCAGCGACGCCTGACACGCCACGATACCGACAATAAACGACTCACGAGGAGACACGACATGGCAGATAAACCCATCAGTGGCGCCGGCCTGCGCGGCCAGAGCGCCGGCACCACGGCCCTGTGCACCGTCGGCCAGACCGGTTCCGGCCTGACCTATCGCGGCTTCGACATCAAGGAGCTGGCCGAGAAGGCGAAGTTCGAGGAAGTGGCCTACCTGCTGCTCAAGGGCAAGCTGCCCAACCAGGCCGAGCTCGATGCCTACATCACCAAGCTCAAGGGCCTGCGTGATCTGCCCCAGGCGCTGAAGACGGTGCTCGAGCAGATCCCGGCCGATGCCCACCCCATGGACGTGATGCGCACCGGCGCCTCGATGCTCGGCAACCTCGAGACCGAGCAGAGCTTCGACGAGCAGCAGGACGTCTCCGACCGCCTGCTAGCCGCGCTGCCGTCGATCATCTGCTACTGGTACCGCTTCTCCCATGACGGCGTGCGCATCGAGACCGAGACCGACGACGCCTCGGTGGGCGGGCACTTCCTGCACCTGCTGCGCGATGAACCGGCTTCCGAGCTGCACGCCCGGGTGATGAACGTCTCGCTGATCCTCTACGCCGAGCACGAGTTCAACGCCTCGACCTTCACCGCCCGCGTCTGCGCCTCGACGCTCTCCGACATGCACTCCTGCGTGACCGGCGCCATCGGCTCGCTGCGCGGCCCGCTGCACGGTGGCGCCAACGAGGCGGCCATGGCGATGATCGAGGACTGGCAGTCGCCGGAAGAGGCCGAGCGCGAGATCATGGGCATGCTCGAGCGTAAGGACAAGATCATGGGCTTCGGCCATGCCATCTACCGCGAGTCCGACCCGCGCAACGCCATCATCAAGCACTGGTCCCAGAAGCTGGCCGAGGACGTGGGCGACAGCGTGCTCTACCCGGTCTCCGAGCGCGTCGAGGCGGTCATGTGGCGCGAGAAGAAGCTGTTCTGCAACGCCGACTTCTTCCACGCCAGCGCCTACCACTTCATGGACATCCCGACCAAGCTGTTCACGCCGATCTTCGTCTGCTCGCGCGTCACCGGCTGGTGTGCCCATGTCTTCGAGCAGCGCGCCAACAACCGCATCATCCGCCCGAGCGCCGACTACGTCGGCCCTGAGAAGAGCGAATGGGTGCCCATCGAGGAGCGCGACTGATCCAGCCCCCGGGGCGACCCTAGTCGGTCGCCCCTTGCCCCTTCCATTCTCGACGACTTTCCGGCGGACGCCATGAATACCGACTACCGCAAGCCTCTTCCCGGTACCGAGCTGGACTATTTCGACACCCGTGCGGCCGTCGACGACATAAAGCCCGGTGCCTACGATACCCTTCCCTACACCTCGCGGGTGCTGGCCGAGCAGCTGGTGCGCCGCTGCGAGCCGGAGCTTCTGACCGATGCGCTCACCCAGCTGATCGAGCGTCGGCGCGACCTGGACTTCCCCTGGTACCCGGCCCGCGTGGTGTGTCACGACATCCTCGGCCAGACGGCGCTGGTCGACCTCGCCGGCCTGCGCGACGCCATCGCCGAGCGTGGCGGTGATCCGGCCAAGGTCAACCCGGTGGTGCCGACCCAGCTGATCGTCGACCACTCCCTGGCCGTCGAGCATGCCGGCTTCGAGCAGGACGCCTTCGACAAGAACCGCGCCATCGAGGATCGCCGCAACGAGGATCGCTTCCACTTCATCGAGTGGACCAAGACGGCCTTCGAGAACGTCGACGTGATCCCCGCCGGCAACGGCATCATGCACCAGATCAACCTCGAGAAGATGTCGCCGGTGATCCAGGCTCGCGAGGGCGTCGCCTTTCCCGATACCTGCGTGGGCACCGACAGCCATACCCCGCACATCGACTGTCTGGGCGTCATCGCGCTGGGCGTGGGCGGCCTCGAGGCCGAGACCGTTATGCTGGGGCGCCCCTCCATGATGCGCCTGCCGGACATCGTCGGCGTGGAGCTGACCGGCAAGCGTCAGCCCGGCATCACCGCCACCGATATCGTCCTGGCCATCACCGAGTTCCTGCGCCAGGAGCGGGTGGTTGGCGCCTACCTGGAGTTCTTCGGCGAGGGGGCCAAGAGCCTGACCATCGGCGACCGCGCCACCATTTCCAACATGACGCCGGAGTACGGGGCCTCCGCGGCGATGTTCTACATCGACGACCAGACCCTGGACTATCTCAAGATCACCGGTCGCGAGCCGGAGCAGGTCGAACTGGTCGAGACCTACGCCAAGCAGACCGGCCTGTGGGCCGACAGCCTGAGCGAGGCGCAGTACGAGCGGGTGCTGACCTTCGATCTCTCCACCGTGGAGCGCAACCTGGCCGGGCCCTCCAACCCGCACCGTCGCCTGCCCACCAGTGCCCTCGCCGAGCGCGGGATCGCCGTGAGCTCTTACATGGACAGCGACCAGGCCCAGGAGGAAGAGAAGGCGGGCAAGATGCCCGATGGCGCGGTGATCATCGCCGCCATCACCAGCTGCACCAACACCTCCAATCCGCGCAACGTCGTGGCCGCCGGCCTGCTGGCCAAGAAGGCCAACGATCTGGGCCTTTCGCGCAAGCCCTGGGTGAAGTCCTCCTTCGCGCCGGGCTCGAAGGTCGCGCGCCTCTACCTGGAGGAGGCCGGCCTGCTGCCGGAGCTCGAGAAGCTCGGCTTCGGCATCGTCGCCTACGCCTGCACCACCTGTAACGGCATGTCCGGCGCCCTGGACCCCGAGATCCAGCAGGAGATCATCGACCGCGATCTCTACTCCACGGCGGTGCTCTCCGGTAACCGCAATTTCGACGGCCGCATCCACCCCCACGCCAAGCAGGCCTTCCTGGCCTCGCCGCCGCTGGTGGTGGCCTACGCCATCGCCGGGTCCGTGCGCTTCGACATCGAGCAGGACGTGCTGGGCACCGACCAGCAAGGCAACCCGGTCACCCTGAAGGACCTCTGGCCCTCCGACGAGGAGATCGACGCCATCGTCGCCGAGTTCGTCAAGCCGGAGCAGTTCAAGCAGGTCTACATCCCGATGTTCGACCTGGACGCCGCCGAGAAGGCCGAGAGCCCGCTCTACGACTGGCGAGCGCAGAGCACCTACATCCGCCGTCCGCCCTACTGGGAAGGCAACATGGCGGCGGTGCGCGCCCTCAAGGGGATGCGGCCGCTGGCGATCCTGCCAGACAACATCACCACCGACCACCTGTCGCCCTCCAATGCCATCATGATGGACAGCGCGGCCGGCGAGTACCTGCACAAGATGGGCCTGCCGGAGGAGGACTTCAATTCCTACGCCACCCACCGGGGCGATCACCTCACCGCCCTGCGGGCGACCCTGGCCAACCCCAAGCTCTTCAACGAGATGGTGCGGGACGAGAACGGCGAGGTGCGCCAGGGTTCGCTGGCGCGCATCGAGCCGGAAGGCGAGGTGACCCGGATGTGGGAGGCCATCGAGACCTACATGGAGCGCGACCAGCCGCTGATCGTCATCGCCGGGGCCGACTACGGCCAGGGTTCGTCCCGCGACTGGGCCGCCAAGGGCGTGGCGCTGGCGGGCGTGGAGGCGATCGTCGCCGAGGGCTTCGAGCGCATCCACCGCACCAACCTGATCGGCATGGGCGTGATGCCCCTGCAGTTCGAGGAGGGCACCACCCGCCATACGCTGCAGCTCGACGGCACCGAGACCTACGACGTCGAGGGCGCGCCGGCGCCGCGCGCCACCCTCGAGCTGGTGATCCACCGCCAGACCGGCGAGGTCGACCGGGTGCCGGTGATCTGCCGCCTAGATACCGCCGAGGAGGTGACCGTCTACTCCGCCGGCGGCGTACTGCAGCGCTTCGCCCAGGACTTCCTGGAGTCCGAGGTCGAGGCGGTCGGTTGAACCGGGCGATGACCATCACCCACTGATCCACCCATCGACCCGGCGCCGCCACGGCCCCGGGTCGATCTTTCTCGAGAAGGACGCAAATTCCATGGCACACCATCCACAGATCCGGGTGCCCGCCACCTACATGCGCGGCGGCACCAGCAAGGGCGTCTTCTTCCGCCTCGACGACCTGCCGGAGGCCGCTCGGGTCCCCGGCGAGGCCCGCGACCGTCTGCTGATGCGGGTGATCGGCAGCCCCGACCCCTATCAGAAGCAGATCGACGGCATGGGTGGGGCGACCTCCAGCACCAGCAAGACCGTGATCCTCTCGAAGAGCGAGAGCCCCGATCACGATGTCGACTACCTCTTCGGCCAGGTCTCCATCGACAAGGCCTTCGTCGACTGGAGCGGCAACTGCGGCAACCTCTCCGCCGCGGTGGGGCCCTTCGCCATCAGCAACGGCCTGGTGGACCCCGCGCGTATTCCCGAGAACGGCGAGGTCGAGGTGCGCATATGGCAGGCCAACATCGGCAAGACCATCGTCTCGCGGGTGCCGATCACCGACGGGCAGGTGCAGGAGACCGGCGACTTCGAGCTCGACGGCGTGACCTTCCCGGCCGCCGAGGTGCCGGTGGCCTTCAAGGATCCCGCGGACGGCGAGGGGGCGATCTTCCCCACCGGCCGGCTGGTCGATGATCTGGAGGTGCCGGCCGAGGTGGTGGAGGGGGGCATCCTCAAGGCGACCATGATCAATGCCGGCATTCCCACCGTGTTCGTCAACGCCGACGATCTCGGCTACTCCGGCAGCGAGCTGCAGGAGGCGATCAACGGCGATCCCCAAGCGCTTGAGCGCTTCGAGACCATCCGCGCCCACGCCGCCCTGCGCATGGGGCTGATCAAGGAACTCGGCGAAGCCGCTAACCGCCAGCACACCCCCAAGGTGGCCTTCGTGGCGCCGCCGGCGAGCTACACGGCCTCCAGCGGTAAGGCGGTCGAGGCCGAGGCGATCGACCTACGGGTGCGGGCGCTCTCCATGGGCAAGCTGCACCACGCCATGATGGGCACCGCCGCGGTCGCCATCGCCTCGGCGGCGGCCATCGAAGGCACCCTGGTCAACTTGGCGGCGGGCGGCGGCAAGCGTAACGCCGTCACCTTCGGCCACCCCTCCGGTACCCTGCGAGTGGGTGCGGAGGCGAGCCTGGTCGACGAGCGCTGGGTGATCGACGAGGCGGTGATGAGCCGCAGCGCCCGAGTGCTGATGGAAGGCTGGGTGCGGGTGCCCGGCGACAGCCTCTGAGTCGCCAGCGCCCTATGCATACGCGCCCCGTGTCCGTGACGCGGGGCATTTCCTATAGTGAAGAGTGGTAAAGAGAAACACCGTAAGCGCTCCACAAACCCCATCTTCTGCAACTGAATAGTGTCCATCAGACTGGTGTCACCCGATCCCAAGGAGGACACCATGACCGACCTGACCCCGACACAGGCCTTCTGGCTGGGCCATCTGTTCCATGCTTCCTCTCGGCAATTGCCGTTGAGTGAGAACGCAGCGGAGCAGGGACTGGAGCTGGCGTCACTGCTGGCGTGGGAGCAGCGCCTGGTGGTGCAGGAGGTACCAGTACCACCTCGTCATCGCCCGCAGCGCTTCGTCGCCGTGGAGGTGGCCCGATGATTCGGCCAGACACGGGACTGAGGGTCTACCTGTGCCGCGAGCCGGTCGACATG
>NZ_FPAQ01000042.1 GCF_900116405.1 Halomonas saccharevitans
TTATGACAGATAAGGCAACAACCACAACCCGCATGGATACTGGCACCGCGCGCCCCGCGCTGGACAGGACTTTCTCCGTCGCGCCTATGATGGATTGGACGACCCGCGACTACCGCGCGTTCGCCCGGACGCTGAGCCGCCGCGCCCTGCTCTACACCGAGATGGTGACCACCGGCGCCATCCTTCACGGCAGCCCACGCTCGCGTTTCCTCGGCTTCGATGAGGTCGAGCATCCGCTCGCCCTGCAGCTGGGTGGCAGCGACGCCTTTGAGCTCGCCGAGTGCGCGGCGATCGCCGAGGCGTGGGGCTACGACGAGGTGAACCTCAACGTCGGCTGCCCAAGCGACCGGGTGCAGAACAACCTGATCGGCGCCTGCCTGATGGGCCACCCGGAGAAGGTCGCCGCCGCGGTGCGCGCCATGCAGGCGGCGGTGTCGATCCCGGTCACCGTGAAGTGCCGCATCGGCATCGACGACCAGGATGAGGACGAGGATCTTTCGCGCTTCATCGCCACGGTCGCCGACGCCGGCTGCGACACCTTCCTCGTGCACGCCCGCAAGGCGTGGCTAGAGGGGCTCTCCCCCAAGGAGAACCGCGATGTGCCGCCGCTCAACTACCCGCGGGTGCATCGCCTCAAGGCGAGCCGCCCGGAGCTTCACATCGGCATCAACGGCGGCATCAAGACCCTGGACGAGTGCCGCGAGCAGCTCGAGCGCGTCGACAGCGTGATGATCGGCCGCGAGGCCTACCAGAACCCCTGGCTGCTGGCCGGCGTGGACGCCGCGCTCTACGGCGAGCCGGGACCGGCCGAGAGCCGCCACGCCGCGGCTCGCGCGCTGCGCCCCTATATCGCCCGTCGCCTCGACGAGGGGGCGAAGCTCAACCACATCACCCGCCACCTGCTGGGCCTCTTCCAGGGCCAGCCGGGCGGGCGCAAGTTCCGCCGCCACCTCTCCGAGAACGCCCATCGCGAGGGCGCGACCCTGCAGGTCTTCGATGATGCCCTGGGCCTGGTCGCGGAGCGCGAAACGGCCGAGATGGCGTAAGCCTGCGCCTGCGCCCTGCCGGGCCACTCCCCCTGGAACGCGACACGGCGCCGAGCGATCGGCGCCGTTGTCGTGTGGGCGCGTGTCCGTCGCGAGGCGCGGTCAGAACGATCAGTAGAGCGCGTCGGGCGGCGGCTCGAGGCTGGAGTGGAAGTCCTCGATGGCGCTCTCGGCCTCCTCGATGGCGTCGAAGCGGGCGATGTGGAAGAGCGCCTCGCCCTCGTTGGCCAGCGGCAGCCGACTCATGCCGATGACGATGCCGTCCGCCACGGCGCGCACCTCGCCCTCGGCGTTGCCGAAGGGATCGGCCACCCGCCCCAGCAGCTCGCCGCTGGCCACTCGCGCCCCGAGGCGCACCTGCGGGCGCAGGATGCCGTCGATGGGCGCCCGCGCCCAGCTCGAGCCGTTGGAGACCTCGGCGGCCGGTACCGGCCGACGGCGGTGCTCACCGGGCAGCATGCCGAGCCGGCGCATCACCCTCAGCACGCCCCGCACCCCGGGGGTGATCGCCCACTGATCGAAACGCAGCGCCTCCCCCGCCTCGTAGGTGAGCACCGGAATACCGCGGTTCTGCGCGTAGTGTCGCAGGCTGCCCTCGCGCAGGTCGGCATTGAGGATCACCGGCGCCCCGAAGGCGTTGGCCATGCGCTCGGTCTCACCGCCGGGGGTGAGCTGGGCGCGAATCTGCGGCAGGTTGGTGCGGTGGATCGCCCCGGTGTGCAGGTCAATGATGTGGCTGGCCTGATCGACGATCTGCTCGCGAAACAGCGCCGCCACGCGGCCGCCCAGCGAGCCCGACTCGCTGCCCGGGAAACAGCGATTGAGGTCGCGCCGATCCGGCAGGTAGCGGCTGTGTTGCACGAAGCCGAAGACGTTGACGATAGGCACGCCGATCAGCGTACCGCGCAGCCCTTGCAGCTGCTTGGAGCGCAGCAGGCGGCGTACGATCTCCACCCCGTTGATCTCATCGCCATGGATGCCGCCGCAGACCAGCAGCACCGGACCCGACTGCCGGCCGTGGACCACTTCCAGGGGGATATAGAGCGGCGCATGGGTATAGAGGCGCGCCACGGGCACGTCGATCTGGGCACGCGACCCGGGCGCTACCCGCGTGCCGGCGATCTCGAAGGGGGAACGGGCCATGCGGCGCTCCTTGCGTTACGAAACGGTTTTTCAGGCGTTTCTTATACGCTCCTGATCCGAGGAAAACGACCCCCAACGGCCTTACGCGGCGATGACATTTGCATACATACGTGAATGTAAAAAACCGGCCACTCGGGTAGAATGAGGAAAACCGTGACACTTTGAGAGCCCACCGCCATGGCCAGACGCACCAAGGCCGAAGCCGAAGCCACCCGCGAGGCACTGCTCGAGGCCGCCGAGGAGGTGTTCTTCGAGAAGGGCGTCGCTCGCACCTCACTGGAGCAGATCGCCCGCCATGCCGGAATGACCCGTGGCGCAGTCTACTGGCACTTCCACAACAAGGCCGATCTCTTTCGCGCCATGCTTGATCGGGTGCGCATGCCCTTCGAGGCCCTGGTGGCCGAAACCGGCGCCTCCCACCCCTCGCCGCTCGAGACCGTTAGACTGGGCTTCCAGCAGAGCCTGCTGCGCATGGAGCAGCCCCGCCATCGGCGTGTTCTCGCCATCCTGATCCACCGCTGCGAATTCTTCGGCGATATCGACCCCTGCGCCGTGCAGGCAGAGATGGCCGGCGAATGCCTCGATGCGCTGGAGGGCTACTTCGGCGAGGCCCAGCGCCTGGGGCTGCTCAAGGAGGGGATCGCCACCGAGACCGCGACGCGCCTGATGCAGGCGATCATCAGCGGTATCTTCCACGATTGGCTGCGCGACCCCGACGCCTACTCCATCCATGAGCGTGGCATGGCACTGATCAATGCCCAGCTAGCCCTGATCAGCCGCGACGAGACCGACACCTCACGCTGACGCGCCATCGTGATGGCTCGGGCGGTGCAGCAGGTGCAGCCGCCTGAGCCGCGTGCGAGCATCCAGATAGTCGCTCTCCGGCACCGCGCGGTATCTCCCGTCGCCGGGCAGATACTTCACCAGCACCCGCTGCTCCCCGACCTCCGGCACGTCTCCCGCCTTGGTCGCCAGCCCCACCTCGTGGCTCGCATCCCCCTCCAGCACCGCCGCCACGACCGGCGCCTCATCGGCCGAGACGGACGTGACGCGCACCCGCTCTCCCAGCAGGCAGCGCGGCAAACGCTCATGGCCGTGAGGCTCTCGACGGTGCAGACGCTTGTGCAGGCGCTGACACAGCCAGGCCGCCAGCGGCGAGGCCACCGCGAAGGCCCCCCAGATCACCAGTATGCCCAGCGGAATGCGGAAGAAGCCCAGCGGCAGCCAGCGCAGCACGGCAAGCTCCAGGATCAGGGTCAGCCCCCCGGCCAGGGCGATCAGCACCGTCAGCGCCAGCGAGGCCGGCACGCCGATGAAGCCCAGCGAGACCAGCGCACTAGCCAGGGTGTCGTTGCGCAGGCTGTCGTGCTCGAAGAGCTCGACCGGCGCCAGGCGAAGCGCCACCAGCAGCCAGTAGCAGGCGACCAGCACCAGCAGCGCGCCGAAGATTGCCACGGGAAAGCTCAGCAGGGTCTGACGTAGGATATCCATGTTGGCTCCTCGCGATAACGCTTAGCCGACGAATGAGTTTCTTTCCCTCATCGTAGACCATCGAGGCGGCCCGGACCTGATCCGAATCAAGGATGCATTCGCACATCCTTATGAAAACGCCCGTCGCCATCGACATGAACACGACCGTCGCCATCGACATGAACACGACCGTCGCCATCGATATGAACACGACCGTCGTCATCGACATGAAAAGGGGCGCCCGCATGCGGGCGCCCCTTGGCGTTCGGCAGGACGTCACATCCCGCCGGGTCGAGTCGGCATCAGGCGTTGCTGCGCGGCTCGGCGTCGGCCGTCTCACCAGGCGCCTCGTCGCCGCTGTGCGGTTTACGCTGCAGCCGGGCGGAGAGCGCGGCGATCATGGCGTAGAAGGTCGGCACGAACAGGCTGCCAAGCGTCGCCACCGAGGCCATGCCGATCGCCACCGTGGTACCGATATGGTGGCTGCTGGTATCGCTCGCGCCGGTGGCGAGCATCAGCGGCAGGGTGCCGAAGATGAACGCCAGGGAGGTCATGACGATCGGCCGGAAGCGCAGCTCCGCCGCCGTGATCGCCGCCTCGCGGATCGACTTGCCCATCTCGCGGCGCTGCAGCTCGGCGAACTCGACGATCAGGATGGCGTTCTTGGCCGCCAGGCCCACCACCACCAGGATGCCGATCTGCACGTAGACGCTGGTGTCCAGGCCGCGCAGGAAAATGCCGCCGATCCCGCCCAGCAGGGCGAAGGGCGTGGCGGTCAACACCGCCAGCGGCAGCGACCAGCTCTCGTACTGGGCGGCGAGGATCAGGAACACCATCAGCAGGCCGAAGACGATGGCCAGCGTCGCGGCGCTGCCCGCCTGGCTCTCCTGATAGGCGGTGCCGGTCCAGCCCATGCCCCAGCCGTCGCCGAGCTCTTCCGCGACGATCTCTTCCATGGCGGTGATTGCCTGCCCCGAGCTGTAGCCCGGCGCCGGACCGCCCTGGAACTGGGCACCGGTATAGACACCGAAGCGGGTCACCACCGCGGGCGCCGTCTGGCGCTCGAGAGTCACGAACTCGGAGAGCGGGATGCGCTCGCCGTTGCCGCCGCGGACGAAGACGTTGGCGACGTCCGAGGGCGTCTTGCGAAACTCCTCCTGGTTCTGCAGGTAGACCTGGAAGTTGCGGTTCTGATAGCTGAAGAAGTTGACGAAGCCGTTGCCGAAGGTATTCGACAGCGTGGCGTTCAGGTCCGTCAGGCTGACCCCGTAGCTCAGCGCCTTCTGCTGGTCGATCTCGGCGCGGAAGGACGGCACGTTGACGTTGAAGGTAGTGAACACCTGCTTCAGCGCCGGATGCTCGCCGGCCGCCTGCATGACCTTCAGCGACGCCTGGAAGAGCTCCTGGGGCGAGGCGCCCTCGAAGGACTGCAGGTAGCCGGTGAAGCCGCCGGTGGTCGAGAGCCCCATGATCGGCGGCATGTTGAAGGCCATCGCCGAGCCGCCCTCGATCTGGGCACCAAGCTGCATGATGCGCCCGATCAGCCCGCTGGCGGTCAGCTCGCGCTCGGCCCAGGGGTCCATGGTCACGAACATGATCCCGCGGGCCGTGTTCACCGAGCTGGACAGGATGTCATAGCCCGCCACCGCCGAGGAGAAGCGCACGCCCGGAATCTCCTCGATGGCCGCGCTGAGCTTGCCCATGTACTCCCGGGTCCGCGACAGCGAGGCGGAGTCCGGCAGCTGCACGGCGGTGAGCACGATGCCCTGGTCGGTCTCCGGCACCAGGGTCGAGGGGGTCGCCTGGTAGAGCCACCAGGAGCCGCCGATCGTCAGGCCGGTGAGCAGCAGCGCCAGCCCCCAGAAACGCACCAGCTTCTTGACGATCCACATGTAGACCGCGGTGATGCCCGCGAACAGGCGATCGAACAGGCGCAACGGCGTGCGCAGCGCGCGGCTGAAAGCCGTTTCCTTGCGGTGCAGGTCGTGCTTGATGAAGATCGCCGACAGCGCCGGAGTGAAGGTCAGCGCCATCAGCGCCGAGAAGCCCACCGAGATGGCGATGGTCAGCGCGAACTGCTGGTAGATCTGTCCGGTGAAACCGCCCAGGAAGGCCACCGGCACGAACACCGCCGCCATGATCAGCGAAGTGGCGATGACCGGCCCACCGACCTCCTTCATGGCCTGGATCGTTGCCTCGCGGACGCTGATCTCCTCGTCCTCGCCAAGCACGCGCTCGACGTTCTCCACCACCAGGATGGCATCGTCCACCACGATGCCGATGGCCAGCACCAGGGCGAACAGCGTCAGCAGGTTGATGGTGAAGCCGAAGACGAAGAAGCCGGCGAAGGTCGCCAGCACCGAGACCGGCACCACCGACATGGCGATTACCGTAAAGCGCCAGTTCTGCAGGAAGATGAACAGAATGACGCCGACGATCAGGAAGGCCTCGATGAAGGTGTGAAAGACCGTCTCCACGGAGGCATCGATGAACTGGGTGGTGTCATAGGGCACCACGTACTCGAGCCCCGGCGGGAAACGCTCTCCCAGCTCCGCCATCACGTCCTCGACCGCCTTGGCGGTCTCCAGGGCGTTGGCGCCGGGCTGCTGATTGATGATGATCGGCGCCATAGTGCCGCCGTTGAGCCGCGCCTCGACGCCGTAGAACGACGCGCCGAGCTCGATGCGCGCCACGTCGGCCAGGCGCAGGGCCGAGCCGTCCGGGTTGGTGCGCAGGAAGATCTCGCGGAAATCGTCGGTGCTGGAGAGCCGCCCACCGGCGGTGATGGTGTAGGTGAAGGCCCGCGGGTCCGACTGCGGCGTGGCGGCCAGGCTACCCGCCGGCACCTCGGTGTTCTGCGCGCGGATGGCCGCGGCGACCTCGGTGGGCGTCAGGTCGTATTGCGCCAGCCGGTCCGGGTCCATCCATACGCGCATGGCGAACTCGCCGCCGCCGAGCACCTCGGCATCGCCGACCCCCGGCACCTGGCGAAGCTCGTCCAGGACGTTGAGGGTGGCGTAGTTCTGCAGGTAGATGCGGTCGTAGTCCTCCTCGGGCGAGGTCAGCGCCACCAGCATCAGGATCGAGCTGGAACTCAGCTCCACGGTCACGCCCTGGGCCTGCACCGCCTCGGGCAGCTGCGACAGCGCGCCCTGTACCCGATTGTTGACGTTGATGGTGTTGATGTCGCCGTCGGTGCCGATGTTGAAGGCCACCTGCAGCTGCATCGAGCCGTTGTCGGCGCTGGTCGAGGTCATGTAGAGCATGTCCTCGACGCCGTTGATCGCCTCGGCCAGGGGCGCGGCCACGGTCTGGGCCATGGTCTCGGCGTCGGCCCCCGGGAAGGTGGCGTTGACCGAGACCGTGGGCGGCACCACGCTCGGGTACTGCTCGATGGGCAGCACCCGCATGCTCATCAGCCCGATCAGCGTCAGGATGATCGCCAGCACCGTCGCGAAGATCGGCCGCTTGATGAAGAAGTTGGAGAAATTCATGGCCCGGCGTCTCCCTCGGCCTCGGCCGCGGGTTCGACGCTCGCCTCACCGCCCTGCTTCTGTTCCTGGGCGGCAGCTCGCTGACCGGCATTCCCGGCGCCCTCTCCTGCGCCCTTTCCAGCGCCCTTTCCAGCGCCCTCTCCAGCGATCTGCTCGATACCCGCGAAGGGCTGGGGCTCGATGGCGGTGCCGGGCTGCAAACCGGCGGGATCGCCCACTACTACTCGCTCACCGGGTTCGACGCCGTCGAGCAGGATCTGCCAGGGGCCGGCGATCTCGCCCAGCTGCACG
The DNA here is from genome assembly GCF_900116405.1 of Halomonas saccharevitans. GTDB lineage: Bacteria > Pseudomonadota > Gammaproteobacteria > Pseudomonadales > Halomonadaceae > Halomonas > Halomonas saccharevitans. The sequence goes on from NZ_FPAQ01000042.1 coordinate 7,445, forward strand.
GTGCGCGCTCGCGCCTTGTTGTCCTCGTCGAGCACGTAGACCTGCGGACCCATCAGGCCCTGCGTCATGGCGATCTCGGGCACCGCCAGCACGTTGAAGCGCTTCACGCCCTCGAGGTGCACGCGCACGAACTGGCCAGGCAGCACCTGGGCATCGGGATTGGCGAAGGTCGCGGTGGCCTGCACGGTGCTGGTGGCCTCGTTGACCCGCGAGCCGAGGAAGTCCAGGTGACCCTCGAGGCGCTCGCCCTCGACGCCGGCCGGCAGGTCGAGCCAGGCGGTGACCGCATCGATGGGCTGGTCGCTCAGCTGGCGGCGCAGGGCGAAGGCGTCGTTCTGGGGCAGCTGGAAGCGAACCTCCAGCGGGTCCAGCGGGGTGATGGTGGTCAGCGTGGTGCCGGGCTGCACCAGATTACCCAGGTTGACCTCGCTGAGGCCGATCATGCCGGCCACCGGTGCGGTGACCTCGGCGTAGCCTAGGTCGATGCGCGCATTGGCCAGCGCCGCTTCGGCCTGGGAGACCGAGGCGCGAGCCACGTTCAGCTCGGCCTGGGCCTGATCGACCTGCTGACGGCTCACCGAGTTCTGGCTGAGCAGCTGCTGGAAGCGGTTGGCATCGCGCTGGGCGCGCGAGAGTTCGGCGCGGGCGCTCTCGAGGTCGGCCTCGCGCTGGGCCACCACGGACTCGTAGAGGTCCGGCTCGATGGAGTAGAGGCTCTCGCCCTTTTCCACCATCTCGCCCGGCTCGAAGTGACGCTGCTCGAGGAAGCCGGTGACACGGGCCACCAGGGTGACCTCGTCGTCGCTGCGCAGCTTGGAGGGGTAGGACTTGTCGAGCGGCAGATCCTGTCGGGCCATCTCCATGACCTGCTTGGGCGTCGGGGGCGCATCACCCTGACCGGACGCCTGCTGCTCGGGAGTCTCTTGCTGACCGCAGGCGGCGAGCACGAGGCTCGCGGCCAGTGCCACCAGGCCGGCCCGGCCTCGTTTGATGATGGTTGTCATGGGTGCTTTCCATTAGGCGCGTCGGAGAAAGAAAGAATTTTACATTCATCCATGAATGTTTGTAAATTTCCAGGTGCCGATCACTACTCCTCGAGACGCGGGGGCGCCCCGATATCCATGACCGCATCGTTCGACTCGGCATTCTCGGGCAGCGTGAAGGAGACGCCGCCACCGTCCAGCCAGGCGTTCACCTCCTCGACCGCCGGCACGTTCAGGGTCCCCGACTGCTGGCGCAGGGTCAGCAGGTTGATCACGTAGTCGTAGCGGGCGCTGGCGAAATCGGCGACGGCGTTATAGAGGTTCTGCTCGGCGTTGAGCACGTCGACGATGTTGCGGGTGCCCACCTCGTAGCCGGCGCGGGTGGCGTCCAGCGCGCTCTGGTTTGAGACGATCGCCTGGGCGCGCGCCTCCACGGTGGAGACGTCGTTGCTGACCTGGGTATAGAAGGAGCGCACCTGCTGGACGGTGTCGCGACGCTGGGACTCGAAGTCGTACTGGCTGGCCTCCAGCAGGTAGGTGTTCTGGCGGATGCTGGCCGAGGTGCGCCCGCCGGTATAGAGCGGCATGCGCACGCCAACGCCCACCTGGCTGGCCGAGGTGTGGCCCTCGAGCGTGTCCCGATCATCGTCGGCGTAGTTGTAGTTGGCGAAGGCGTTGACCGTGGGCAGGCGACCGGCACGGGCGATATCGACGCCGCTGCGTGAGACCTCGACCCCGGCCTGGCTGGCCAGCACCTGGGGATTGTTCTGCATGGCGAGCGCCACCCACTGGTCGCGATCGCTCGGCGTCGGCGCCACGATGGGGATCTCGTCGCCCAGCGAGTCGATGCTGGCGTAGCGCTGCCCGGTCAGGCGCTCCAGGGCCTCGAAACGCACCTGCAGATTGCTCTGCGCCGTGATGCGCTCCGCCCGCGCCTGATCGAAGGCCGCCTGCGCCTCCTCGACCTCGGTGATGGCGATCAGCCCCACCTCGAACTGCTCGCGGGCCTGCTCCAGCTGGCGACCGATGGCGCGCTCCTGGGCGCGCCGCGCCTCGAGCACCTCATAGGCGCGCAGGATCTCGAAATACGCCGAGGAGACATCGATCAGCACCTGCTGCTCGGTGGCAGCCAGGCGGTAGAGCTGCTGATCGATCTCGCGCTCGGACTGCTCGACCTCACGGGCGTTGCGGGCATCGAAGAGCGCCTGGGTGGCCTCGAGGGTCAGGCTGGCGCCGTTGTAATTATCGTCTCCAGAACCCGATGAAAACCGACTGTCCACCTGCTGGGTCTCGTACTGGCGGTTGTGGGTCAGGTTGCCCGAGACGTCGACCTGGGGCAGCAGATCGGCCTGCTGGACGTCTCGCCCCGCCTCGACGCTGCGAGTCTGCGAGCGGGCTGATGAGAGTTCGGCGTTGCTCTGCAGGGCATCGCGGGCGATGGTCAAAAGATCCGCCGCCTGCACCGGCGCGGTGACGGCTGCCGCGACCAGGGCCGGCAGCAATGCACGGCGGGCAAACCGCGTGCCGGTGCAGCGAAGGGAACGGGGACGCATCATCGGTAGATCCTCGGTGTCTTGACGGGTAGCTTTACATACATTGTCGCATGTTTATCGATCGAGTCCACTGCCGGCCGCCTACGACCAAGGAGTCTGGCGATGATCCGACCGCGTCCGCTACGCTGCCATGCAGCATGAGCCATCGACGGCAGTGACACCACACCAACGAGATCGGCCATCGACAGGCCTCACCCCAATGTCCCATCGACTCACCCACTCAGGAAGAAGCCCATGGATGCCTTGGAACTCATCGCAGTGCAGGAGCTTGAGGTCGCCGTACGGATCTGGCATCCCGAGGCGCCGCGCACCCTGATCGCCTGGCATGGGCTGGCTCGCCACGGCGGCGACTTCGACGACTTTGCCCGGCAGCTCGGTCCCAAATGGCGGATCCTGGCACCCGACACCCCGGGCCGAGGCCTGTCTGACTGGTCGCCTGCGCCATCCTGCCACTACGTGTATTCACACTATATGACCATAGCAGCTGCGGTGATGGATCACTTCGGCCTGGAACGCGTGCCCTGGGTGGGTACTTCCATGGGCGGCCTGCTGGGCATGCTGCTGGCCGCCGAGCCGGAGAGCGCGGCCCGCATCGAGCGCCTGGTACTCAACGACGTGGGCCCGGAACTCGCTCCCGAGGGCCTGGCGGAACTTGCCGGCTACTTCGGCGTGCCCCATCGCTTCCTGCATTTCGGCGAGCTCGAGGCCGAACTCAGACGCCACTACGCCGGCTTCGGCATCGAGGGGGACGACGCCTGGCGTCGCCTGGCGCTGCACAGCGCCAGGCGCCTTCCCGACGGCAGCTGGACCTATCATTTCGATCCGCGTATCGCCGAGCAGTTCGTCCACGACACGCCCCGTGATACCTGGGCGGACTGGGCCGCGATCCGCTGCCCGCTGATGGTCGTGCGCGGCCAGCACTCGCCGCTGCTCAAGGCCGAGAGCGTGACGCGCATGGCCGAGGCCCAACCCGAGCTCGTCAGCCACGAGGTGCCGGGCTGCGGCCATGCGCCCATGCTCGACCGCCGCGACCAGGTCGCGCCGATCGCCGCCTTCCTGGCGGACTCGCCTGCCGGAGAGCCGGCACGACCCGGCGAAGCGCGAGCGCCATGGTGGCAGCGCCTCATCGAGCGCCTGGGTCCGGCCAAGCACCGCTAGCGGCTGCCCAGCGCCTTACAGCAGCCAATCGACCGGCAGCAGCGCGACCACGGAAACGATCATGCGCCTGAACAGGCCCGAGTTGGGTTCGACGTCGTGACGGATCACTTGGCCGTCGCGACGCTCCAGCCAGTAGAGCTCCCCGTCGGGATCCAGGCGCACCTCATAGGCGTTCAGCGGCACTCTCTCATCGAAGGCGACATCGATTTGCCGGGCCAGCGACGGGTCCTCGATGATGAACCCCAGTTCGGTATTCAGGTTGGCCGAACGCGGATCGAAGTTGAACGACCCCACGAAGATCCGTTCGCCATCCACGGCGAAGGTCTTGGCATGCAGGCTGGCCCCGGAGCTGCCGAACGGCCCCGCACTCGGGTTGCGCCCCTGCTTGCTCGCGCCGCGTCGCAGCTCATAGAGCTCGACCCCCGCCTCGAGCAGCGCCTTGCGCCGCTTGGCATAGCCAGCATGCACGGCGGCCACGTCGGTGGCCTCCAGGGCATTGGTCAGCACCTCGACCTCGACCCCGTCTCGCTCCAGACGCCGGAAAGCCTCGGTGCCCGCCTCGGCCGGCACGAAGTAGGGCGAGACGAGCGCGACCTTGCGCTCGGCATCGGCGAAGATCAGCTCCAGGTCGTGGCTCAGCAGCGCCCGCCCGCTGGCCTCGCCGAGCCCCTTGGACGGGTCATCGCTAAGCATGCGCACCGGCGCCCAGACCAGGCCGAGCTCATTGGCCAGCAGCTTCTGCACGATCTCCGTCTCGCTCACGGACGTCAGGTAGGCGTCCGCCTCGGGATCCCTCACGACCTCGGCAAACGCCTGCTCAAGCCGCACCCGCCCCTCCGGCCCGACGCTCGGGAGAATGCGCGTCGCGGGATAGGAGGAGCCGCTGCTCCAGTAGCGGTCGAAGTCGCTCGAGACGTCGTCGACCACCTCGCCGACGGCCAGCACGTCCAGGTCCGAGAAGGTCACGTCCCTCGCGGCACCGAAGTACGCGTCGCCGATGTTGCGCCCGCCGATGATCGAGGCCTGATTGTCCGCGGTGAAGGATTTGTTGTGCATCCGCCGATTGGCCCGGGAAAAGTCGGTCAGATAGCCGATCCACTTGGGGGTGCGCACGACGAAGGGATTGAACAGCCGCACCTGGATATTGGGGTGACTGGCGAGCGCGGCGAGCTCTTCATCGATCCCCCCGGTGCCGCTGTCGTCGAGCAGCATGCGCACCCGCACCCCGCGCTCAGCGGCCTCGTAGAGGGCCTCGAACAGCAGCATGCCGGTGATGTCTGGATGCCAGATGTAATACTGGACGTCCAGGGTGCGCTCGGCGGCATGCGCCATCACCATCCGGGCGGCGAAGGCATCGATGGGCCTGTCCAGCGGGTAGATGCCGCTCAGGCCGGGATGGGCGTCGACCGAGGGCGCCAGGCCCTCGCCGAGCGAGGTGTCACGACTCTGCGCCTCGTCCAGCGCCAACGATTCTAGCCGCCCCTCGAGAGACGGCAAGGTGCAGCCGCCGAGCAGCGCCAGCAGGACCAGCACCAGAAGCAAGCGCGCCAGAGGGTGCTGCATCGAGGCTCGAGCCGGGAAGAAAGGTGCGATCATCGTGTCGATCCTGTCAGCCTGTGGGCATCATGAGAGAGACCATCATGATAGTTGATCAAGGCCTCATGGACCCCGACCCTATCTTGCCGTCACCAGAGGAGAAGTGCGCGACGGCGCAAAACACAGTGCACGCTAATATAACGCCTTCTGGACTGATACCATCGAGTCCCATGACTCGCCGAATCACCCCGACGCCGTGACCGAGCCCATGACAGACACCGCGACAGAGCCCGTGAAGCATGAGCCCGTGAAGCATGAGCCCGGTCACATCGACCCTCAGGGCGAGCGCCTGGCCATCCGGGGCGACTGGACGCTCGAGCACCATGGGAGCCTGAAGCGCGAGGTCGAACGCCTGGCCAAGGACCGCGAGCCCTCTGCCCAGGGGATCGACCTGACGCCGCTGGCCGCCCTGGACACCGCCGGCGCCGTGCTGCTGATGGAGCTGACCGGCGCCGAAAGGCTCGCCGCGATCGACGACTGGGCGCCGGAACTGCCGGCGACGCGCCGCGCCCTGCTGCGCACCCTGGGCGAGGCGATGGTCGACCGCCCGGCCCCGGCCGCGCGATCCCGCCGGCCGCTGAGGGATGGCCTGGCGCAGACCGGCCGGCTCGTGGAGGGGCTCTGGCACCAGCAGATCAAGCTGCTCGGTTTCATCGGCCAGGTGCTCGCCACCCTGGCCAGCACCGCCTGGCGGCCGAGCCGCTGGCGCCTCACCTCGGTGGTGGCCCAGCTGCATCAGACCGGCCTCAACGCCCTGCCCATCGTCGCCCTGCTGACCTTCCTGGTGGGAGCCGTGGTGGCCTTCCTGGGCGCCACGGTGCTGCGCGACTTCGGCGCCACCATCTATACGGTCAACCTGGTCGCCTTCGCCTTCCTGCGCGAGTTCGGCGTGCTGCTCGCCGCCATCCTGCTCGCCGGCCGCACCGCCAGCGCCTTCACGGCCCAGCTCGGCGCCATGAAGGCCAACGAGGAGCTCGATGCCGTGCGCACCCTCGGCCTCGACCCGATCGAGCTGCTGGTGCTGCCGCGGGTGCTGGCGATGATGCTGACGCTGCCGATCCTCACCTTCGTCGGCATGCTCAGCGGCATCCTCGGCGGCGCCCTGATCTGCGGGCTGGCGCTGGATATCTCGCTCATCCAGTTCGTCTCCATCCTGCAGCGTGATATCCCCCTCAACCACTTCCTGGTGGGCTTGGCCAAGGCGCCGATATTCGCCTTCCTGGTCGCGGTGATCGGCTGCCTGGAGGGCTTCAAGGTCAGCGGCAGCGCCCAGTCGGTGGGCGAACACACCACCTCCAGCGTGGTGCAGTCGATCTTCATGGTGATTTTGCTGGACGCGGTGGCGGCGCTGTTCTTCATGGAGATGGGCTGGTGAGCGAGTCGATGCGAGCATCACGGCGCCAAGCGCCACGAAGCCAGGGGCCCCGTCACCAGGAACCCCTGGATCGAGCGCCGCTGATTCGCGTCCGCGGGCTGTCCAACCGCTTCGGTCGCCACGTCGTCCACGAGGACCTCGACCTCGATCTCTACTCGGGGGAGATCCTCGGCGTGGTGGGCGGCTCTGGCACCGGCAAGTCGGTGCTGCTGCGCAGCATCGTCGGCCTGCTGAGGCCCAGCGAAGGGCGCATCGAGGTGTTCGGCGAGGACCTGCAGCGGCTTTCCTCATCGGCCCGCTCGCGGCTGGAGCGCCGCTTCGGGGTACTCTTCCAGCGCGGTGCGCTCTTCACCTCGCTGACCCTCGAGGAGAACGTCGCCCTGCCGCTGATCGAGCATGCCGGGCTCAGCCGCACCGATGCCGAGGCCCTGGCGCGGGTCAAGCTGGCCCTCGCCGGGCTGCCCGGGCAGGCCGCCACCCAGTATCCCGCTGCGCTATCGGGTGGCATGATCAAACGGGCCGCGCTGGCCCGCGCCCTGGCGCTGGACCCGGAGGTGCTGTTTCTCGACGAGCCGACCGCGGGCCTCGATCCGATCGGCGCGGCGGCCTTCGATCGCCTGATCCTGACCCTGCGCGACGCCCTGGGCCTGAGCGTCTTCCTGGTCACCCACGACCTGGACACCCTCTATACCGCCTGCGATCGCGTGGCCGTACTGGCCAATCGACAGGTACGCGTCGCCGATCGTCTCGCGGTGGTCGAGACCACCGACGACGCCTGGATCCACGACTATTTCCACGGCCCCCGTGGCCGCGCCGCCCGGCGGGCGGCCCACCCGGCAGAGGACGCCTGACGATGGAACCCCGCGCCCATCATGTATTGATCGGACTGTTCACGGTGATCACCCTGGGCAGCGTGCTGCTGTTCGCCCTGTGGCTCGGCAAGTCGAGCGTCGATCGCGACTACGCCTGGTACGAGATCGGCTTCAATCGCGACGTTGGCGGGCTCTCCGAGGGCAACGCGGTGCTCTACAGCGGCATCGAGGTCGGCGACGTGGTGCGGCTGCGCCTCGATCCCCAGGATCCGCGACGGGTACGGGCGCTGATTCGCGTCGACAGCGAGGTGCCGATCAAGCAGGACACCCGCGCCAGCCTGGCGCTGGCCAACATCACCGGCACCAAGAATCTCCAGCTCTCCGGCGGCAGCCCGCAGAGCCCGCGCCTGACGGGCGACCGCGGCGATCCCCCGCTGATCCAGGCCGAGCCCTCGCCACTGAGCTCGCTGCTCTCCGGCAGCGAGGCGCTGTTCGCCAAGGTGGATCGGCTGCTGACCAACGCCAATCGGCTGCTTTCCGATCGGAACACCGAGAGCCTGACGCGTACCCTCGGCCATCTGGAGACGCTGTCGGGCACACTGGTCGATCAGCGTGACAGCGTCGGCGAGGCCATGACCGGGATCGGGCGCGCCAGCGAGCAGCTGACGACGACCCTGCAGCGCTTCGACCGCCTGGGCGAGCGAGCCAACCGGCTGCTCGACGACCAGGGAGCCGCCGCGTTGCAGGACGCCCAGGGCGCCATGCGGTCGCTTTCCGCCACCGCCGCGCGGCTCGATCGCCTGACCGCGCGCCACGAGGATTCGCTGGATCGCGGCCTGCAGGGGGTCGGCGAGCTCGACCCGGCGATGCGCGAACTGCACGCCACGCTGCGCACCCTGAACCGCCTGATCCAGCGCCTCGAGGAAAACCCCGCCGAGACCCTGCTGGGCCGCGATGAGATCCAGGAGTTCCGCCCATGAGCCTGCCGCGCCTCACTCTCACCGCGTGCTTCGCCCGGCTGCTGCCTTTCGCGCTGAGCGGGCTGCTCGCCGGCTGCAGCGTCATTCCCAAGAGCGAGCCCGTGCGACTCTTCACGCTGCCCGCGCCGACGCTGTTGGCCTCCAGTGAGGCTGCCCGCGAGCTGACCCTGCGGGTCGACACGCCCGGTGCCGGCGCGCCGCTGGATGGTCGACGCCTGCTGATCATGCCGACCCCCGGCGAGTTCCAGGCCTACGGCGGGGCGCGCTGGCGCGACGACGCCCCGCGTCTGCTGCGCGATCACCTGATCGAGGCCCTGCGACGCGACGGCCGCCTGTCCACGGTGATCGACGAGACCAGCCGGGCACAGAACGACGCGGCGCTGACCGGCCATCTGGGTGCCTTCCATGCCCGCTACCGTGAGGGCAACGCCGAGGTGGTGGTGCGTCTCGATGCCCAGCTGCTCGACGATCGCAGCCGCGAGGTGCGGGCGAGCCGTCGCTTCGAGGCGGTGATGGCAAGCGACGGCGACGGCCTCGAGGCCGTGGTCGCGGCCTTCGGGCGCGCCGCCGACCGGCTCGCCGTCGAGGTGGTCGACTGGACGCTCGCGCAGCTGCCCCGTGATCCCGCCTGATCAGGCGACTTCCAGCCTCGCCACCGCCCGCTCGACCGCACCGCGATAGCCGCCGCCGAACAGCAGCAGGTGGTTGAGCAGCGGATAGAGCTGGAACAGAGCCTCGCGCCTCGGCCAGTCGGCCGGGGCGCGGCCATTCCAGTAGGCCTCGAAGAAGGCCTCGCCCGGCGCGCCGAATAGCGTCAGCATGGCCAGGTCGACCTCCGGGTAGTGGCGATAGACCGCCGGGTCGATGATCGCCGGCCCCTTGGGTGTGAAGAGCACGTTGCCCGTCCAGAGATCGCCATGCAGCAGGCTCGCCGGGGCATCCGGCAGCCAGGCCTCGAGCCCCTGGGCGATGGCCTCGAGGCGACGGCGCAGCCCACTATCCATGAGGCCGCGCTGGTGGCAGACCTCGGCGAGCGGCAGCAGCCGCCGTTCGCGCTGGAAGGCGCGACCGTCGACGAGTGGCGCATTGGGCTGGGGCGTCAGGCCACAGGCGTTGTCGTGAGGCCAGCCATGGGCGTCGCCGACATCGGCGTGCAGCGCCCGCAGGCCCTCTCCCAGGCTCGCCGCGTCGCCCCCGGAGCGTCCGCCTCCGCTCTCCAGCGCCTCCATCACCAGCCAGCCATCGCCCTCGGCCAGCACCTCGGGCACGATCAGTCGCGTGCCGGCCTGGCGCAGGGCGCGCAGGCCGTCGGCCTCGCCGGCCAGCCGCGCGGGATCATCGCGCTTGATCACCACCGCCCCCTGGTCGGTCATCAGGCGCTGGACCTCGGCAATATCGCCACCGCCGAGGGGAACGGGCTCTCCTCGCGGCGTGAGGGACGCCGAGTCCAGCAGTCGCGCCAGTGTTCGCTCCATGGGGTCATGCCTCCTTTTCCGTACCGATGGCCCCGAGGGTCGCCAGCCCGGCCGACGTTGTCAAAGCACCCGGCGCTTTCAAAGCAATGGGAAGGCCAACAAAAAAGACCGCCCCGGAGGGCGGCCAAAGAACACAAGCGCGGGATTAAAAACGGCAAAGGCTCGGCGGATAGATCGGAGGAAAGTTACTCCGGCATAAGCACCCCATCGATCACGTGGATGACACCGTTGCTCGCCTCGATATCCGCCTGGATAACGGTGGCATCATCAATCATCACGCTGCCGTCCATGGTGGTGATGGTGATGTCCTGGCCCTGGACGGTGGTGGCACTGTCGGCCGCCATGGCGTCCTCAGCCATGATCATGCCGGGCACCACGTGATAGGTGAGCACGGCCTGCAGGGTCGCCTGATTCTCGGGCTTGAGCAGGTCCTCGACGGTACCCTCCGGCAGCGCGGCGAAGGCCTCATCGGTGGGGGCGAAGACGGTGAAGGGTCCCTCACCCTTGAGGGTCTCGACCAGCTCGGCAGCCTGTACCGCGGCAACCAGCGTCTCGAACTGTCCCGCGCCCACGGCGGTATCGACGATGTCCTTCTTCATGCCGTGATTGTCGGCCTGCACGCCGCTGGCGAGCATCAGGCCCAGCATGCCGGCACCGAGGGCGCGGGCCATGGGCGTGGTAAGGGGGGCAGTGATGGAGGTGGTTAGGGTCTTCATGGGGCACTTTCCTCTTGTTTTACCGCGGACGCATCTCGCCCGGCGGAGGTAACTCGCTATTGGCTTGGAACACCCGGCGGAGGCCTCTCCGCCTAAACCTGTACAGAAGTTAGACCCTGTATAGATATTGGACAAGTATTATTTTTCTCCGCGGCCTCTTTTTCTCCGCAACATTCTCGGCAACATCATGGCTGACGACGCCGGCGCGATATGGCACAAGGAGAGGCACCCCCCAGCAGAAAGGAGTCACGACCATGTACAAGCTGGCCTTCTTCGTGCCGATGGCGGACGCCGAGCGCGTCAAGGAAGCCGTCTTCGCCACCGGCGCGGGGCGCATCGGCGATTACGAGGCGTGCTGCTTCCAGACCCCGGGCACCGGGCAGTTTCGCCCGCTGCCGGGCGCCGACCCGCACATCGGCCGGGTCGGCGATCTGGAGCGCGTCGAGGAGTTGAAGGTGGAGCTGGTCTGCGAGGATGCATTGATCCGCGAGGCGGTGGCCGCCCTGCGGCAGGCCCACCCCTACGAGGAGCCGGCCTTCGACGTCTGGCGGCTGGAGACCTGGTGAACGACATGCACCCTCAGAGGAGGCAAGGCATCCCGGTTAGATCTGACAAGGGGCTCCGGGGGCAGGTCGAAGAGGGGGTCCTACGCCATGGATGGCGTCGGTAGCGCCCAGGGAGGGGTTCACAGCGCCCCCTCAAAGACCTGTCGACGGGACGGATAGGATAGACAGTTAACTGCGATAGCCCTGCCAAGGAAGCCGGCGGCTGGAGACGCGCCGCGGCTCGGCCTATGATGCGAGGCCGCATGTTCCGTTCACGCTCAGGAGGTTACCCCCATGCCCATCGCCATGATCACCGGCGCCACATCCGGCTTCGGCCGCGCCGCCGCCCGGCGCTTCGCCGACGCCGGCTGGTCGCTGATCCTCACCGGTCGCCGCCAGGAGCGGCTGGACGCCCTGGAGCAGGAGCTCGCCGAGCGCGTCGAGGTGCTGACCCTGGCCCTGGACGTGCGCGATGCCGAGGCGGTAAAACACGCCGTCGAGTCGCTTCCCGAGGCGTTTCGCGGGGTCACCTGCCTGCTCAATAACGCCGGGCTGGCGCTGGCGCCCCAGCCGTCGCAGCAGGTCGACCTGGCCGACTGGCACACCATGATCGACACCAACGTCACCGGCCTGGTCAACGTGACCCACGCCATGCTGCCGCTGCTGATCGCCACCGGCGCGGGGGCCAGCATCATCAACATCGGCTCGGCGGCGGCCAAGTGGCCCTACGCCGGCGGCCACGTCTACGGCGCCACCAAGGCGTTCGTCGAGCAATTCAGCTACAACCTGCGCTGCGACCTCAAGGGCACCGGCGTGCGGGTCACCGATATCGCCCCGGGCCTGGCCGAGACCGAGTTCACCCTGGTGCGCACCAAGGGCGACGAGGCCGCCTCCGAGGCGCTCTACGGCGACACCACGCCGCTGCAGGCCGAGGACGTCGCCGAACAGATCGTCCATGTGGCGACGCTGCCCGCACATATCAACATCAACTTCCTGGAGATCATGCCGACGCGGCAGAGCTGGTCGCCGACTCACGTCGAGCGCGACTGAGGCCGTCGAGCAGAACGGTAGAATCGAGCAGCGCCCCGGGGCGGGGCGCTGCCGAACCTAGGCACGGTCGATCTAGACGCTTGCGAGCCTGGGCGCCTCCGAACCTAGGCGCTGCCGAAATAGCGCTCGCGATCCTCGGCGGTGATGTCGCTGACGTGCAGCGGAAAGGCCGCCTCCCGCCGGTCATCGTAGAAGTGGCGCAGGGTGCGCTCGATGGTCGGGAAGGCGAGCTCGTCCCAGGGAATCTCATGCTCCTCGAACAGCGCCACCTCCAGGCTCTCGGGGCCGGCGTCGAAGCCGCCGGCGAGATCGGCCCGGAAGATCATGTAGACCTGGTCGATGTGCGGCAGGTTGATCAGCGTGTAGAGGCCGTGAATCTCGACCTCGGCACAGGCCTCTTCCCACGTCTCGCGGGCCGCCGCCTCGACGGTGGTCTCGGCGTTCTCCATGTAGCCCGCCGGCAGGGTCCAGAAGCCCTTGCGCGGGGAGATGGCGCGGCGACACAGCAGCACCCGGCTGCCGCTCACCGGCAGGGTACCGGCGACGATGCGCGGATTCTGGTAGTGGATGGTGCCGCACTCGTCGCAGCAGTGGCGAGGACGATCGTCCCCGTCCGGAATCGCGAAGCGCACGGTATGGCCACAGTGACTGCAGAAGTTCATGGCGCTCCCTGGCAGGCCGGAGGGCGGCATGGCGGCCGCCCGGTCAGGGCTTGACGCCGCTCATGGCGGCCGAGTAGAAGGAATCAAACCCGATGGAAGCCCCATGTTAGAGAACCTTCGTGAACGCCTGCAAGCACACCGCCCGCGCCGGATCAGACTGCGCCTGCCCGAGGCGGCGGTGCTGCTGCCCATCGTCGACCGCCCCGAGCCGACCCTGCTGTTCACGCGACGCGCCGGCCACCTCAATACTCACAGCGGCCAGGTAGCCTTTCCCGGCGGCAAGCGCGAGCCGGGCGACGCCGACCTGCTGGCCACGGCGCTGCGTGAATCCCGCGAGGAGATCGCCCTGCCCTCCGAGCGCGTGGAGCTGCTCGGACGGCTCTCGGATGTGATCTCGCTGCACGGTCTGCGGGTCACGCCCTGGGTGGGGCTGATTCCGCCCGACCTGCCGCTGATCGCCGATCCCGGCGAGCTCGATGCCATCTTCGAGGTGCCGCTGACGCACTTCCTGGAGGATCAGCGCACCCACACCGACGTGATCCGGGTGGACGGCCGTGACTACTACGTGCCCAGCTACCGGGCCGATGGCCAGGTAATCTGGGGACTCTCGGCGATGATGCTGGTGGAGCTGCTCGCCGAGGGCTTCGCCATGCCCATCAGCCTCTTCGAGCGCCCGCCGGGCGAATTGATCCACCTTCCCGAACGCGGAGTCTCCCGCCCATGATGCCGACACGCGAGGCCTTCGCCACCGCCCTGCCCCGCGCCCGCTTGGCCGAACTGGTCGATGCCCTGGTGGAACAGGGCTTCTACGTCGGCGAGGACTTCATCCCCGCCGAGCTGTGCGCGGCGCTGCACCACGAGCTCGACGCCATGGCCGACCACGAGGCGCTGGAGGCCGCCGGCGTCGGCCGCGGCCAGGAGCACGCCCTGCGCCGGGACATCCGCGGCGACGCCATCCGCTGGCTGGACCGCGAGAGCCAGGCCCGCCGCCAGTATCTGGAGGCCATGGCCGAGCTGCAGCAGGAGCTCAACCGGGCGCTCTTCCTGGGGCTCTTCGAGTACGAGGCGCACTTCGCCCACTACCCGCCCGGCGCCTTCTATCGCCGCCACCTCGACAGCTTCCGCGGCCGCGCCAACCGCGTGATCTCAACGGTGGGCTACCTGAACCCCGACTGGCCCGAGGACGGCGGCGGCGAGATGGTGATCTTCGCCGCCGACGATCCCGAGCACGAGGTGGCCCGGGTGCGCCCACGGGCCGGTACCTTCGCCTGCTTCCTCTCCGACCGCGTGCCCCACGAGGTGCTGCCGACCCGCCTGCCGCGGGCGAGCATCGCCGGCTGGTTCCGGCGCAACGCCTCGCTGGGTGGCCTGGTGGACCCGGCGCGCTGATGGCGAGCGCGGCCGACAAGGGGGAGAACGAGCGGCTCAGGGCGCGCTGCTTGGCACTGGAAGCGGAAAAAGCCGAGCTCGAAGCGGACAACGCAGCGCTGGAAGCGGAAAAAGCCGAGCTGGAAGCGGAAAAAGCGGAGCTCGAGGCACGGAACGCGGCGCTGGAGGAGGAGAAGCGCCACTACCGGTGGCTGGCCGACAGCACCACCGACCTGATCTCCCGCCACGCCCGGGATGGCACCTTCCTCTACGCCTCGGCGGCGGCCCGGGAACTGCTCGGCTACGCGCCCGAGGAGCTGGTCGGCGTCTCGGCCTACGACCTCTTCCATCCCGCGGACCTCGCCGACCTGATCAACAAGTCACCGCGCATCTACTACCACGACGGCTTCTATCAGCAGACCTACCGCTTCCGGGCCAAGGACGGCCACTACGTCTGGTTCGAGACCACCAGCCGCACCCGCCGCGACCCCGCCACCGGCGAGCTTCTGGACGTGCTCTGCGTCTCCCGGGACGTCAGCCGGCGCCTGCAGGCCGAGGCCCACCGTGAGCGCCTCGCCCGGGTGGTGGAGTCGACCACCGACTACGTGCTGTTCCTCGACGGCGACGAGCGCATCTTCACCGCCAACGAGGCCGCCCGCCGCCTGCTGGCCCGCGCCGCAGACAAGCGGCCCGACACGCTGCATCTCGACGCGGCCTATACTCCCGAGTCGCTTGCCGTGCTGCGCGAGGTCGTGCTGCCCGCCGTGGCGCGCTACGGCTCCTGGAGCGGCGAGCTCGCGATGCGGGGCCCGCGCGGCCCCGTGCCGGTGCTCAGCGTGGTGATGGCCCATCACGGCCCCGCCGCCGCGCCCGACCATCTGTCGCTGATCAACCGCGACATCGGCCTGCGCAAGGCCGCCGAGGCCCAGGAGCGCCGCCACCAGGAGCAGATCGCCCACGCCAACCGCCTGGCGACCACCGGCGAGCTCGCCTCCAACATCGCCCACGAGCTCAACCAGCCGCTGGGCGCCATCGCCAACTACGCCAGCGGCGCCCTGCTGCGCCTTGAGGCCGACCCATCGGGCCCGGCCGGCGAACTGACCGTGCCGCTGGAGCGGATCAGCGAACAGGTCCAGCGCCTGGCCGAGCGGCTGCGCCACATCCGCACCTTCGTGCGCAAGGGTCAGACCCGGCCGCGGCCGGTGGCGCTGAGCGAGGTCGTGAAGGCCGCCTGCCGGCTCTGCGAATGGCAGTTCCAGCAGGCCGGCATCGCCCTGGACGCTGCGCTGCCCGAGGCGCTGCCGCGGGTGCAGGCCGATCCGGTGGCGCTGGAGCAGGTGCTGGTCAACCTGCTGTTGAACGCCCTGGAGGCGAGCCGCCCCCATCCCGGCGCCGACCGGGTGACGCTCAGCGCCCGGCAGAGCGGCCCGCGGGAGGTGCGTTTCACCATCAGTGATCGCGGCCCCGGCGTGGCCGAGGCCGAGCGCGAGCGGATCTTCGCGCCCTTCCATTCGGGGCGCCCCGAGGGTCTCGGCATGGGGCTCGCCATCAGCCACTCGCTGATGGAGGCGATGGGCGGGCGGCTCGAGCTGGCCCCGGCCGGCGGTTCCGGCGGCGCCACCTTTGCCGGTACACTGCTCGCCGAGCCCGGGCCGCTGCCGCCGGCCCGCTGAGCGGCTTAATTCACCCGGCTTCCGTTCACCCGCGTCCTTTGCTCACCCCACCTGGAGGGGCCCGTGCCCGACAAGCCCTGTATCGCCGTGGTCGACGACGACCAGGCCCTGCGCGACTCCCTGACCTGGCTGCTCGACTCGGTGGGCCTTTCGACCCTGGCCTACGGCGACGGCGAGGCGCTGCTCGACGCCGAGCCCGGGCGCCACGACGTCATCCTGCTCGACGTGCGCATGCCCGGCCTCTCCGGGCTGCAGGTGCAGCAGCGGCTCGCCGAACGCGGCGACGACACCCCGGTGATCTTCATGACCGGCCACGGCGACGTGCCCATGGCCGTTCAGGCGCTCAAGGCGGGCGCCTGCGACTTCATCGAGAAGCCCTTCAACCACCAGCAGCTGATCGACACCGTGCAGCAGGCCCTGGCCGAGCACCGTCGCCACCGCCAGGCTCAGGCGCGCCTCGAGGCGCTGCGCGAGCGCTACGCCGGCCTGCGGCCCAAGGAACGCCAGATACTCGTGCACGTGGCCGAGGGCCTGACCAGCCGCGAGATCGCCGCCGAGCTCGGCATCAGCGCCAAGACCGTGGAGGTCTACCGCCTGCGCGCCATGAAGGCGCTGGGCGCGGCCAACCTGGCCGAGCTGGTGCGGCTCTGCGTGGCGCTGGAACTGGTGAGCCGCTATCCCGAGGGGAGCTGATCCGAAAAGGTCTGATCAGAGAGGGTCTGATCAGAGAGAGCCTGATCCGGAAGGGTCTGACCCGGGAGGGTCTGATCCGAGATGGCCGGTCCCGAAAGTGAAGGCGGCACGACCGCCTCCTGGCCGTCGCCCAGCTTGATGATGATCTCCACACGACGGTTGCGGGCACGCCCCTCGGCGATGTCATTCGAGGCGATCGGTCGCGTGTCGGCGTGCCCGGTCACCGTCACCCGTCCGGCCGCCAGCGCCTCATTCTCCAGCAGCAGGTTCGCCACCACCGCCGAGCGCATCGCCGAGAGGTCCCAGTTGCTGGCATAGCGTGAGCTCCGCACCGGCACGTTGTCGGTGTGGCCGCGCACGGCGATGCTGCCCGGGGCGTCCGCCAGGGTGTCGGACAGATCGCCCAGCAGCTCGGCAAAGGAGGGCGTCACCGCCGCCGACCCCGAAGGAAAGGAGCCCTGCTCGTTGACGCGAATCACCACGCTGCTGGCATCACGTTCGACGTCGACGCCGCCCTCATCGATGGCAGTTTGCAGCCGATCTTCCAGGTTTCGCTGCAGCGCCTTCAATCGCTGCTCCAGCCGCATTCGATGGGTATCGAGCATGGGGCGCTCGCGCGTCGTCGTCTGGCGCACCTCGTCTCGCAGGGTCGGCTCAGGCTCGGCCGGCGAAAAGCGATCCATCACCGCGCTGGTCCCCTTGGGGATGGTCTCGGCCGGCACCTCGCGCTGAACGCCGAACGCCTTGGACATCTCCCCGGCCAGCTGCTCGAAGCGCTCAAGATCGATCTCGGCAAAGGACAGCAGCAGCACGAAGAAGCAGAGGAGAAGCGACATCAGGTCGGCGTAGGTCACCATCCAGGCCGGAATCTCGTTCTTGCTACGCGATCTCTGCCTAGCCATTGGACGTGCCCTGCTGGGCCGCCGAGTCACCGGACGTCGCGGCATCGCCTTCGCCGCCCTGCTTGCGCCGATCCCGCACGTCATCCGGCAGGTAGGTGAGCAGCATCTGCTCCACGATCCGCGGATTCTTGCCGTCCTGGATCGCCATCAGGGCATCCGTCCACAGCGACTGGAGCTTCTCCTGATGATCCATGCGGGTTTCCAGCTTCTCGGCGATGGGCTTGGCGACGATGTTGGCCAGCAAGACGCCGTAGAGCGTGGTCAACAGCGCCACGGCCATGGCCGGGCCAATGGAAGAGGGATCGTCCATGTTCGAGAGCATCTGGATGAGGCCGATCAGGGTACCGACCATGCCCATGGCCGGCGCCACATCGGTCAGGAGGCGAAAGGCCTTGGCCCCCGTCTGGTTGCGATCCAGGGTCATCAGGCGCTCCTTGTCGAGCATCTCCTTGATCACCTTCTGATCGAACCCATCTGCCAGCATCTGCAGGCCCTGCTGGAGGTAGCGCGAGCGCGTCTCGAAATCTTCCAGCGCCAGCAGGCCACCCTTGCGCGCCAGATGGGCCACCTCGAGCATCTCCTCGATGGTCTGGGACGTATCCGGCAGCGTATTGCGAAAGGCGCGGCTCGCCGCGGTCAGCGCCATGCGGCACTCGCTGAAGCGCAGCTGTGACAGCACCACCATCAGGCTGCCGCCAAACACGATCAGCAGGCTTGTGGCGTTGATAAATATCATCGGCGAGTCGCCGAGCCCTATCGCGCCGGCGATCAGGGCGGTGGCGCCCAGCATGCCGATGATGGTTGCAAAATCCATGGCCTTTACTCCGCTGCTCTTGTTTTCCCTGGCGCCTGTTGCCTGGCACGGCCCCTAAATTAACATGCCCTTTAGCGGCACCACAGCATACACCATCCGGTCTGACGTGCTGCTTCCCGTCCCGGCAGCCCTTACGAGGTTGGCAACGACATCCCTACCTACACTGCCATCAGGCATCCCGCGACACGCGGATGCGTTGACTGAGCAAGGGAGAGGCCGAGATGAACAGGACGGACGTCAGGACCCTTCAACGGTTTCTCGCCAAGAGCGGCACCTACCGAGGCAGGATCGACGGCCTGCGCGGCCCGAAGACCCACGCCGCGATGAAGGACGCCTTCCACGCCCATGCCGACCTGGTGCCGGCAGAGGTCGACGCCTGGAGCGACAGGCGACGCGCCGTCACCTGCCTGCAGATCGCCTGTCGCCTGCACAAGATCGAGGTCGGTCCGATCGATGGCCTGTGGGGTCCGCAGACCGAGTACGCGGCCGAGGTGCTGGCCACCATCCAGGAGACCGGCCAGCCGCCTGCCCCCTGGCGGGATCACCAGCCGCTTGATACCAACCCCAACGGCTGGGTCCGCGAGGCGGAGCTCAAGACGGCGCTGGGCTCACCGACCCGCAGGCCGCCGATGGTGGTGGTACCCTGCCCCTGGCAGCTCTGCCTCGCCTGGGACCTCGGCACCCGCGCGAGCGGGATCGGCTGCCACGAGATGGTGGCGGAGAGCCTGACCCGCATCCTTTCGAGAGTGAACGATCACTACGGTCCCGAGCGTCTCAGAGAGCTGGGCCTGCACCGCTACGGCGGCTGCTACAACAAGCGGCGCAAGCGGGGCGGCACCGCCTGGTCGACCCACGCCTGGGGCATCGCCATCGACTGGGACCCCGCCCACAACAAGCTCAAGTGGGGGCGCGACCGCGCCCACCTGGCACGGCCCGAATATGACACCTGGTGGCGATGCTGGGAGGAAGAGGGCTGGGTCAGCCTCGGCCGCACGCGCAACTTCGACTGGATGCACGTGCAGGCCGCCAAGCCGTAAGCGACCCGGTGCTGAGCGATGTAACGGTGAGCGACCCGGCCCTGACTCGGGGCTAGATCCGGGGCTAGATCAGGGGCTAGATCCGCAGCTCGACTCGGGGCACGCTCCAGGCGATCAATCGCGCAGGATGGTCATGCGCCGCGTCTCGTCCTCGGGGAAGACGCGACCGGTGCGCAGGGCGGTGAACAGGTGCAGGAACACCACGCCGGGCTCGCCGAAGACCTCGCCCGAGCGGAAGTAGGAGTGCCCCTTGGGGAAGTCGTAGCGGGTGTTAACGTCGTCGCAGTCCACAACGAAGACGTTGCGCCCCACCTTCGCCATGTCCTCCGGGCCGGAGTGGCCGAGCCGCCGCGAGGCGATGCGGTTACGCAGATTCGATGCCTTGCTCGCCCGCAGCGCCAGGTCATCGGAGGCGAAGTAGACGGTGACGTTGCGCGAGGCGTGGGGGATGACCTCGCCGGCGCGCCCCTCCTCCAGGGATTCGTTGACGATATCGGCGGCGATCAGGAAGGTATTGCGAAACAGCAGCGGCACGCCGCCCGGCAGGTAATACTTTCGCCACAGCCGCAGCGTCTCTCTCAGCACCCGGTTGCCCATGGAGTGAGCCAGCACGTTGATACGCTTGAGACAGGGTGTGGGGTCCACCTCGAACTGATCGCCCTCGCGCCAATCCAGGAAGCGCTGCAGCACCCGGGCGAAGGAGAAGGCGCTCATGTCGGCCGACTCCTGGTCGTCCCAGTAATCCTTGACCCCGGCTTATTCATGAGGGCGTCCTGAAAACGAAGATGGCGAGTGGTTTTCTCTTGTACCTGGATTCATAGAATAACTGCAGCGCTTTGGACCACACGGTAGAGGTAGGAGGGCCAGCGCCGATACCCTCCCTGCTTTACCGACCAAAGTGA
>NZ_FPAQ01000020.1 GCF_900116405.1 Halomonas saccharevitans
CTTCCTGTGGGCCCTCGCCTGCGAGGCAATGGGCAAGCCACACGGCAGCCGGGCCACGACATGACGGCAGTGTCCCAGTGCCTGCGGGTCAGGGAGCGTCGGGCCGGTAGGAGAACCCCTGGCGGTCCTATGAGGCTCCCGCCCTCCGGGGCAGGGTGACCCTCGAGCGTAGAGCAGGGTAGCTCCGCGACGAAGTGATGACAGGTCGGTACCCAACCCACGAATACCAGAGAGATCCACCGTCGCTGATAGCCCCTCGCTTCCTGACCCGTAGGCATTGAGGACAACCGCATGCACTGAAGAGACAACCGAGCCCTTGACAGGTCAATCCATACCAGGACCTCCTTTACGGCCTATCCCCGGCGCCGCTTGCCTCGGTGGTGCACGCAGAGGCATCAGCCCAACAGCTTATCTGGCGCGATGTACTCCAGTCCAAAAGCCTCGGCTACCGCCTGGTAGGTGACCTGGCCGTCATGGACGTTGAGGCCGGCGGTAAAGTGCGGGTCGTCGGCCAGGGCCTGCCGCCAGCCCTTGTCGGCCAGCGCCCGCACGAACGGCAGGGTGGCGTTGGTCAGCGCCTGGGTGGAGGTGCGCGCCACGGCGCCGGGCATGTTGGCCACGCAGTAGTGCACGACGCCATCGACGATATAGGTCGGCTCGGCGTGGGTGGTGGGCCGGCTGGTCTCGAAGCAGCCGCCCTGGTCGATGGCCACGTCCACCAGCACGCTGCCCGGCTTCATCTCGGCAAGCATCTCGCGGGTGATCAGCTTGGGCGCGGCGGCGCCGGGAATCAGCACGGCACCGACGATCAGGTCGCACTCGCGCACCGCCTCGTCGATGGCGTCGGCGGTGGAGAAGACGGTCTTCATGCGCCCCTGGTAGCGGTCGTCCAGGGTCTCGAGGCGCGGGATGGAGGTGTCGAGCACCGTGACCTCGGCGCCCAGGCCCAGCGCCATGCGGGCGGCGTTCTCGCCCACCACGCCGCCGCCGATCACGGCCACCTTGGCCGGGGCTACGCCGGGCACGCCGGGCAGCAGCACGCCGGCCCCGCCCTGAGCCTTCTCCAGGCTGTGGGCGCCCGCCTGCACGGCCATGCGGCCGGCTACGGTGCTCATCGGCGCCAGCAGCGGCAGCCCGCCCTGACGATCGGTGACGGTCTCGTAGGCGATACAGGTGGCGCCGCTCTCCATGAGGCCGCGGGTCAGCGTCTCCTCGGCGGCCAGATGCAGGTAGGTGAAGAGCGTCTGGCCCTTGGCGAGCCGGGCGACCTCCTCGGCCTGGGGCTCCTTGACCTTGAGGATCAGCTCGGCCTCGCCCCAAACCTTCGCCACATCGGCCTCGAGGCGAGCCCCGGCGGCCTCATAGGCGGCGTCATGGAAGCCGGCGCCCTCGCCGGCCCCGGCCTGCACGGTGACCGCATGGCCACGGCCGACAAGCTCCCGGGCCCCCGAGGGGGTGAGGGCGACGCGGTACTCGTGGTTCTTGATTTCCTTGGGCACGGCGATCTGCATGGCACGCTCCTGCGTTGGGTGACGGAATCGGTGTTCCCCCATTACAGCACAGGCAGTCGATACACGAAGAGTCCACGCAAAAGAACAAAAAGGATGAGTAGACACCGGCTTTTTCACCGGAAAATCTTCTAGGAGAGAAGGCGTCTACAGAAAACCCTGTGGCCAGGGCCGAGCGGCAGTGACGATCACGCGGAGAGACGGGCATCTTCCCTGCCCGCGTGACGCGCTAGTCCCATCCCTCCCGGGTGGCACCGCAGTGCCAGCAGGTATCGAAGGCGCCCTCGAGGCGCTCGCCGCAACCGGTACAGGTCCAGGCCGGGCGCTCGCTTCCCCCATGGAGGGTCTGGCGGATCAACGCCTCGGCCCGCTCGCGGTTGTGGGCCGCCACCCAGACCTCCGGCTCGCACTCGCCCAGCGGCAATTCGCCGGCGCCGCCGCCCAGGGTCAGGTTGCGCAGCGCCACCGGGATGCCGGCCGCGGTCAGCACGTTATGCACGTGACTGACCAGCAGCGCATTGGAATGGGCGAAGGCGCGAACGTAGCCGGGCACCATCGCGAGCTAGTCCCGGAAGACGCGCACGCCCAGGGCCTTCAGGTAGGCGGTCTCGGGGATCGCCGGATGCACCGGATGATCCGGCCCCTGATGGCCCTGGAAGAGAATCTGGCCCTGGCGGTCCTGATGGCGCACCGCGCCGCGCACCACGTCCACCAGGCGCTCCGGCGCCAGGTGCATGGAGCACGAGGCCGAGAGCAGCAGGCCGTCGCGGCCGAGCAGGCGCATCGCCTCGCGGTTGAGCTTGCCGTAGGCACGCTCGCCGTTGGGGATGTCCTTGCGCTTGCGGATGAAGGCCGGCGGGTCGAGGATCACCACGTCGAACTCCTCTCCCTCGGCCTTGAGGGCGGCGAGCACCTCGAAGGCATCGCCTTCGCCCACCGACACCTGCTCATGCAGGCCGTTGAGGGTGGCGTTCTCGGCGACCCGCTCGAGGGCCGCGCCGGAGGCATCCACGCAGAGCACTTCGCTGGCACCGCTGGCCGCGGCCTGCACGCCCCAGCCGCCGATGTAGCTGAACAGGTCGAGCACTCGCTTGCCGCCGACCAGGCCATTGAGCCAGGTGCGGTTGACCCGGTGATCATAGAACCAGCCGGTCTTCTGGCCATCGAGCACCGGCACGACGAAGCGCACGCCGTTCTCCTCCAGCAGCACCTGGTCGGGCAGCTCGCCCTTCACCACCTCAATGTTCGCCCCGAGGCCCTCCTGGCGACGCCCGCTGGTGTCGTTACGGAACACCACGGCCGCCGGCGAGAGCACCTTGTCCAGGGCATCCAGCAGCTCGTCG
This sequence comes from Halomonas saccharevitans, assembly GCF_900116405.1. GTDB lineage: Bacteria > Pseudomonadota > Gammaproteobacteria > Pseudomonadales > Halomonadaceae > Halomonas > Halomonas saccharevitans. The sequence continues at coordinate 2,852 of NZ_FPAQ01000020.1, forward strand.
GCTACGGCCTGCATGCCGGCGGTGTTGAGCTGGACCACGACGACGTCGCCGAAGCGGTCGATGATCAGTCCCGGCAACAGGTCCCCCTCGCCGTGCACCAGGCGGTAGAAAGGCTTGTCGAAGAGCCGCTGGCGCAGGGCCAGCGCCTGGTTCAGGCGGTGCACCAGCAGCGAGCGGTCGAGCTCCTGCTTGGGATCGCGGGAGACCATCCGCGCGCAAATCAGCGAGTGCGGATTGACGTAGGCCACGCCCATGCCCTTGCCGTTGGCCGCCTCGACCACCACCTGCGTGCCGGGAACGATGTCCTTGAGTGGCGTGGCCTGGATGTCGATCTCGTTGGAGTAGAGCCACAGGTGGCCGGCCTTGAGGCGACGGTCGGCATTCTTCTTCAGGCGCAGGGTGTGCTGGGTCATGAGGGGTCTCGCAAGGGAAAGAGGGGATCGATCAGGTCTGGCACTGGCCGCAGAACACGCTGGCACGCTGCCCCAGGGTCACCAGGCGCAGCTCGGCGCCGCAGCGTCGGCAGGGCTCGCCGTCGCGACCGTAGACGTTGAGGCGCTGCTTGAAGTAGCCGGGCTCGCCGGTGCCGCCGACGAAGTCGCGCAGGGTGGTACCGCCCTGGGTGATGGCGGCCGCCAGCACCTCGCGAACTGCCGCGGCGAGGCGGTCGAAGCGCTTCCGGGAGATACGCCCGGCGGCCCGGCGCGGGTCGATGCCGGCCAGGAACAGCGCCTCGGCGGCGTAGATGTTGCCCACCCCCACCACCACGGCGTTGTCCATCAGGAAGGGCTTCACCGCGAGGCGCCGACGGCGGGACAGGTCGAAGAGCCGGCCACCGTCGAAGGCGTCGGAGAGCGGCTCCGGCCCCAGCCGGGCGAGCCGCGGGTCCGCTGTCGAGTCCTCGGCGAGCCAGTCGACGAAGCCGAAGCGGCGCGGATCGTGATAGCGCAGGATGCCGCCATCGTCGAGCACCAGATCGATGTGGTCATGCTTCTTCGGCAGCTCGCCGAGGCGGGCGAGCCGCAGGCTGCCGGACATGCCCAGGTGCCAGAGCAGGGTGCCCACCGAGTCGCCAGACTCCGAATCCACCAGCGGCACCAGCAGGTACTTGGCGCGGCGCGAGAGAGCGCCGATCCGCGCCCCGACCAGGCGCTCGACCATATCCACCGGCACCGGTACGCGCAGGCGGGCCTGGCGGACGATCACCTCGGTGATCTGCCGGCCCTCCACGTGGGGCGCGATGCCGCGGCGGGTGGTCTCGACTTCGGGCAGCTCAGGCATGGTCTCGTCCGGAGAAGCGAGGATACGCAAGAACCCGACCATCGGGCCGGGTTCAGGCTGACAGGCTCGTACCTGCGGCGGAAGCGACCAAGTCTTACTTGATCTTGCCTTCCTTGTACATCACGTGCTTGCGGATCGTCGGATCAAACATCTTCTTCTCGAGTTTGTCCGGAGTGTTCCGCTTGTTCTTGTCGGTGGTGTAGAAGTGGCCGGTACCGGCACTGGAAATCATTCTGATCTTGTCACGCATGACGTGTCTCCCCTGGTGGAACGCTTAGACGGCTTCGCCGCGCTTGCGAATGTCGCCGAGCACCGCCTCGATGCCCTTCTTGTCGATGATGCGCATGCCCTTGGAGGAGACGCGCAGCTTGACGAAGCGCTTCTCGGACTCCACCCAGAAACGGTGGGAATGCAGATTCGGCACGAAACGACGGCGAGTCTTGCGCTGGGAGTGTGAAACGTTGTTACCAGTCACCGGGCGCTTGCCGGTAACCTGACATACTTTGGACATGAGAGCCTCCAACCGCTTGGCCAGGTGTATAGACCTGAGTGTTCAAAACCTGTCGGGCAAACCGGGACGACCCCGTTGTCATTTGACCCAAGGGAATTCAAAGGCTGCACTTTATACCAGAGACCGCCACAGTCGGCAAGCGACGCGGCGATGATCCGATGAGGGCGTGGCATGGCCTCGCGACACCCAGGGTGGCGCGGCATACGGCGATGACAGGCGGGACCCGTACCAAAGGGCCCAGCGCAACCGGTGCGGCATTATAGCGGCCCGCGCGCATTTTTCCTATCACGATCCTGGCTTATCCCCATCACAGCCAGCCTCGCTCGGCGAAGGAGACCACCTCCCCATCCCCGACCACGAAATGGTCCAGCACGCGAATCTCGAACAGCGAGAGCGCCTCGCGCAGCCGCTCGGTGATGCGCCGGTCGGCATCGGAAGGCTCGGCCACACCGGAGGGATGGTTGTGCGCGAAGATCACCGCCCCGGCGCCCAGCGCCAGGGCACGACGAGCCACCTCGCGGGGATAGACCGAGGCGCTGTCCAGGGTGCCGCGAAACAGCGACTCGTAGCGGATCACCCGATGCTGGCTGTCGAGGAAGAGCGCGGCGAACTCCTCATGGCCGAGATGGCGAAGCTTCGCGGCGAGGTAGGCGCGCACCAGCGTGGGCGACGTCAGGGCGTGCCCGCGCTCGAGCTGGCTCGCGAGGTGGCGCCGCGACAGCTCCAGGGTGGCCTGGAGCTGCACGAAGGTGGCCGTGCCGATGCCGCGCTCTGCGCAGAAGCGCGCCTGGTCGGCCTCGAGCAGCGGCCGCAGGCCGCCGAAGGACGTCAGCAGGTCGCGCGCCAGATCCACCGCCGAGCGTCCCGCCACCCCCACACGCAAAAATATTGCCAGAAGCTCAGCATCGGAGAGCGCCTCCACGCCGAGTGCCAGCAGCTTCTCTCTAGGACGCTCCCCTTCCGGCCAGTCGCGAATCGACATCTCGGCCTCCCTGCCCGACGTTCGTGTGTATCAGTGTAGTCGGGCCAGCGGCTACGCAAGGTCGGGCGCCGATGGTAAGGTATGAGGCCCGATTCCCGCTCGGATATCACCATGTCTACACTGCCCGGTCCACGGCGCAGCGGCCGCCCGAATGCGGGCCGCCCAAATGCGGGCCACCGCACACTGCTCGGCATCAGTGCCGGCATCGCCGCCTACAAGAGCGCCCAGCTCGCCCGCCTGCTCAAGCAGGCGGGCTGCGAGGTACGCGTGGTCATGACCGAGGGCGCCCAGGCCTTCATCACGCCGCTGACGCTGCAGGCACTGACCGGCGAGCCGGTGCGCACCTCGCTGCTCGACCCTGAGGCCGAGGCCGGCATGGGCCACATCGAGCTGGCTCGCTGGGCCGACACCATCCTGATCGCCCCAGCGACCGCCGACCTGATGGCGCGCCTCGCCCAGGGCCTCGCGAACGACCTGCTGACCACGCTGTGCCTGGCGAGCGACGCCGAGATGGTGATGGCCCCGGCGATGAACCAGGCCATGTGGCGCCATCCCGCCACCCTGCGCAACGCCGACCGGCTCGCCCAGGACGGCTGGCGCCTGCTGGGGCCGGACAGCGGCGACCAAGCCTGCGGCGACGTGGGGCCGGGGCGCATGTGGGAGCCCGAAGCGATCGTCGAGGCGCTGCTGTCTATGGCGCCCAAAGCCGCGCCAGCTAAGGCGCCCGACGCCGCGACAGCCATGGCGCCCGAGGCCTTGCCCTTCTCCGTGACGCCCAACGCCGCGCCCGCCGAGGCGCGCGAGGCCGACGGCCTGACCGTGACCATCACCGCCGGCCCCACCCGGGAGGCGCTGGACCCGGTGCGCTACCTCTCCAACCACAGCTCCGGCAAGATGGGCTTCGCCCTGGCCGCCGCCGCGGCTTCGCTCGGCGCCCGGGTGCGGCTGATCAGCGGCCCGGTGACCCTGCCCACCCCCGAGGGCGTGGAGCGCATCGATGTGGAGAGCGCCCGGGAAATGCATGAGGCCGCCCAGCGGCTGGCGCCCGACAGCGATCTCTTCATCGGCTGCGCCGCCGTGGCCGACTACCGCGCCGCGACGGCCGCCGAGCACAAGATCAAGAAGGTCGACGGCGAGGACGGCCTCACCCTGCGCCTGGTCAAGAACCCGGATATCATCGCCGCGGTGGCAGCCCTGGCGGATCGCCCCTTCGTGGTGGGTTTCGCCGCCGAGACCCGCGACCTCGAGGCCTATGCCCGGGACAAGCTGACCCGCAAGGGGCTGGACATGATCGTCGCCAACGACGTTTCCGACCCCGAGATCGGCTTCGGCACCGATCACAACGCCGCCCTGCTGCTGTGGCGCGACGGCCAGGCCGAGGGCCGCGAGGCGCTCTCGCCCCAACCCAAGGCCCGCCTCGCCCTGGCGGTGATGCGCCGCGCCCTGGCCTGCCTGACGGCCCGACATACCCCCTGACACCGCATCCCGAGGAGCCCCGATGTCTCTCGCCCCAGAACGCCCGCGTCTCGCCGTCAAGCTACTCGACGAGCGCCTGCGCGACGTGATGCCCCGCTATGCCACCGACGGCTCCGCCGGCATGGACCTGCACGCCCTGCTCGACGCCCCGCTGACCCTGGCGCCCGGCCAGTGCGAGCTGATTCGCACCGGGCTCGCCATCCACATCGCCGATCCGGGCCTCGCCGGGATGATCCTGCCCCGCTCGGGCCTGGGCCATAAGCACGGCATAGTGCTGGGCAACCTGGTCGGCCTGATCGATTCCGACTACCAGGGCGAGCTGATGATCTCCACCTGGAACCGTGGCGACGCGCCCTTCATCATCGAGCCCTTCGAGCGGCTGGCCCAGTACGTGCTCGTGCCCGTGGTGCAGGCCGAACTCGAGATCGTCGACGACTTCGACGGAAGCCTTCGCGGCGACGGCCAACGTGGCACCGGCGGCTTCGGCAGCTCGGGCCGGCACTGAGCCCCTCGCACCCCCACAACGGATGGACCCCATGACCCCAGAGACCGTACCCGCCTCGATCTTCCGCGCCTACGACATCCGCGGCATCGTCGACGACACCCTGACCGAGACCGGAGTCGAGCAGATCGGCCGCGCCATCGGCAGCGAGGCCATCGCCCGCGGCGATTCCACCGTGGTCGTCGCCCGCGACGGGCGCCTCTCGGGGCCGCGGCTGCTCGAGGCCCTGACCCGCGGCCTGACGTCGACCGGGTGCGACGTCGTCGACGTCGGCATGGTCCCCACCCCGGTGCTCTACTTCGCCACCCACGTGCTCGAGGGCACCGCCTCCGGCGTGATGGTCACCGGCAGCCACAACCCGCCGGACTACAACGGCTTCAAGATCGTGCTGGGCGGCGAGACGCTCTCCGGCGAGGCGATCACCGCGCTGCACACCCGCATCGCGACCCATGATCTCGCCGAGGGCCAGGGCCAGACGCGCCAGGAAGACGTGCGCGACGCCTACCTCGAGCGCATCCTCGGCGACGTCACGCTTTCCCGCCCACTCAAGGCCGTGGTCGACTGCGGCAACGGCGTGGCCGGCGAGCTCGGCCCGGCGCTGGTCGAGCGCCTGGGCGCCGAGACGATCCCGCTGTTCGCCGAGATCGACGGCACCTTCCCCAACCACCATCCGGACCCGGGCAAACCCGAGAACCTGACGGATCTGATCCGCACCGTGCAGGAGACCGGCGCCGATATCGGCCTGGCTTTCGACGGCGACGGTGACCGCTTGGGCGTGATCACGCCGAGCGGAGCGCTGATCTACCCCGACCACCTGCTGATGGCCTTCGCCGAGGACATGCTGTCGCGCAACCCGGGCGCCCGCGTGATCTTCGACGTCAAGTGCACCGGCAACCTGACCCGGGTGATCGAGGAAGCGGGCGGCACCCCCGAGATGTGGCGCACCGGTCACTCGCTGATCAAGGCGCGCATGAAGGAGACCGGCGCGGCGCTTGCCGGCGAGATGAGCGGTCACATCTTCTTCCAGGAGCGCTGGTACGGCTTCGACGACGGCCTCTACGCCGCGGCACGACTGCTCGAGATCCTCGCGAAGCAGCCCGAGACCCAGGACGCCGACGCCTTCTTCGCCCGCTACCCCCAGGACCTGGGCACCCCAGAGATCAACATCGCCGTGACCGACGAGACCAAGTTCGCCCTGGTGGACCGGCTGGCGCGGGAGGGCGACTTCGGCGACGACGGCATCAAGACCACCCTGGACGGCATCCGCGTCGACTACCCCGACGGCTGGGGCCTGTGTCGCGCCTCCAACACCACGCCGGTGCTGGTGCTGCGCTTCGAGGGCAAGGACGAGGCGGCGCTCACGCGCATTCGCACCCGCTTCGCCGAGGCGCTGGCCCAGGTATCGCCCGAGCTCGAGCTGCCCTGCTGAGGGGCTCTCAAAATGAACGCTCGCCACACGAATTCTCGTCACACGAAACAGGACAGGGAAACCGACCGATGACCGAACAGACCCGCGACCCGCGCCAGGTGGTGGAGGTGCTCTCCGAGGCGCTGCCCTACATCCAGCGTTTCTCCGGCAAGACCGTAGTGGTGAAGTACGGCGGCAACGCCATGACCGAAGACACCCTGATCGACTCCTTCGCCCGCGACATGGTGCTGATGAAGGAGGTCGGCATCAATCCGGTGGTGGTGCATGGCGGCGGCCCGCAGATCGGCGACCTGCTGGCCAAGCTCAACATCGAGTCGCGCTTCGTCAACGGTATGCGGGTCACCGACGCCGAGACCATGGACGTGGTGGAGATGGTGCTGGGCGGGCTGGTCAACAAGGGCATCGTCAACCTGATCAACCAGTGCGGCGGCAAGGCGATCGGCCTGACCGGCAAGGACGGCGCCCAGATCCGCGCCCGCCAGCTCCAGGTCGAGCACCAGAGCCCGGAGATGACCGCGCCGGAGATCATCGACATCGGCCACGTCGGCGAGGTGGAGCACATCTCCACCGACCTGATCGAGATGCTCGCCGCCCGTGACTTCATCCCGGTGATAGCGCCTATCGGGGTGGATGAGAAAGGCAAGAGCTACAACATCAACGCCGACCTCGTCGCCGGCAAGGTGGCCGAGGCCCTGGACGCCGAGAAGCTGATGCTGCTGACCAACGTGGCCGGCTTGATGAACGCCGAGGGCGAGGTGCTCACCGGCCTGACCACCGGCCAGGTCGATGAGCTGATCGCCGACGGCACCATCCACGGCGGCATGCTGCCGAAGATCCGCTGCGCGCTGGAGGCGGTGAAGGGCGGCGCCAAGAGTGCCCACATCATCGACGGCCGAGTGCCTCACGCCACCCTGCTGGAGATCTTCACCAACGCAGGTGTCGGCACCCTGATCACCGACGAACCACAGGAACCGAGCGACAGCTGAACGCCGGCGACCCGATCCCTGTGAGCCGGCCCCAGAAGCCGGCCCTACGAGCTGAGCCACGCAGAGGGCCAGCCCGATCCACCCGACCGATAAGAATATAACGACATGACGCAGGCAACCTACACCCCCAGCCGCCGCGAGCAGATCCTGCAGGGCCTGGCGCTGATGCTGGAGGAAGACAGCGGCAAGCGCATCACCGTGGCCGCGCTGGCCCGCCAGGTCGGCGTCTCGGAGGCGGCGCTCTATCGCCACTTCCCGAGCAAGGCGCGGATGTTCGAGGGCCTGATCGAGTTCATCGAAGAGAGCCTCTTCGAGCGCATCGGCCGAATCCTCGACGAGGTACCCGAGGCGGTGCCACGCTGCGGCCAGATCCTCACCCTGGTGCTGGCCTTCGCCGAGAAGAACCCCGGCCTCTCGCGCCTGCTCGGCGGCGACGCCCTGACCGGCGAGACGGCCCGGCTGCGCCTTCGCATCCATCAGCTCTTCGAGCGCCTGGAGACCCAGCTCAAGCAGGTGCTGCGCGAGGCCGAACTGCGCGAGGGGCGCCGCCCCGCCCTGCCGGTCTCCGCCGCCGCCAACCTGATGCTGGCCCAGCTCGAGGGGCAGATCTCGCGCTACGTGCGCAGCGACTTCCGTCACCGCCCCACCGAACACTGGGACGACCAGTGGCCGCTGCTCTCGGCACAGCTGCTGCACCCCGCGACCCAGACGGCCTGACCCACCACCGGAAACCCTCGCGGTAAACGCACGAAGCCCCGGCCAATGGCCGGGGCTTCGTCGCTGGGCTCGAAGGCGAGAGCCGGGCGGGAATCAGGCCGCCAGGGCGTCGCCGATCTGCAGGCGGATCTTCTTCATGGCGTTCTTCTCGAGCTGGCGGATGCGCTCGGCGGAGACGCCGTAGACGTCGGCCAGCTCGTGCAGGGTGGCCTTGCCATCGCCGAGCCAGCGCTGCTGCAGGATGTCCCGCGAGCGCTCATCGAGGGCCGCGAGGGCCGTCTGCAGGCGCTGGGTGGCGTCCTGCTCCCAGTCGCTGTCCTCGAGCTGGGTAGCCGGATCGGCACTGGCGTCGTCGAGAAAGTGCACCGGCGCCTGGTAGGCGGACTCGTCGTCCTCGCCGGGCGAGGCGTCGAAGCCGGCGTCGTGGGCCGACAGGCGCCCTTCCATCTCGCGCACCACCTCCGGCTTGACGTCGAGGTCCTTGGCGATCGCCTCGACCTCGTCGGTGTTCAGCCAGGCCAGGCGCTTCTTGGCGCCGCGCAGGTTGAAGAACAGCTTGCGCTGGGCCTTGGTGGTGGCGATCTTGACGATCCGCCAGTTGCGCAGCACGAACTCGTGAATCTCGGCCTTGATCCAGTGCACGGCGAAGGAGACCAGCCGCACGCCCTGGTGGGGGTCGAAGCGCTTGACGGCCTTCATCAGGCCGACGTTGCCCTCCTGGATCAGGTCCGCCTGAGGCAGGCCATAGCCGGAGTAACTGCGGGCGATATAGACGACGAAGCGCAGATGCGACAGCACCAGACGGCGAGCCGCCTCCAGATCACCCTCGTCGTGAAGCCGGAAGGCGAGGTCGCGCTCCTCTTCGACGGTCAGCATGGGGATGCCGTTGACCGCCTGGATGTAGCCGTTCAGGTCGTGACCCGGTGAGAGCTGCCCCACCGGCAGAAGACTGGTGCTCATGTGCAGGTTGTCTCCTTCGAAGCCCATAATGCTGTTCGTGATCGCTGACTAAGACGATAAAGGCCGTTGAAAGTTCCGGATGTGCTCGCATATAGCGAGATATCATCCGACTGCTTGCCTTAACGAGGCCGAATCTCCGCCAGGTGCCGATTCACGGCCAACCAGGCGCCCAGCCAGCCAAGCAGTGTACTACAGCCCAACAGTATTGTAGACCCTTCGCCCCCCAGCCGCGGCAGGGCGAAACTGGCGCCGTAGCTGGCCGCCAGCGCGGAAACCGGGGCCGCGAGCCAGTCGCTGCCGAGGCTCAACAGCCCCCAGGCCAACAGGCCACCGCCGAAGCCGAACCAGGCGCCGCTGTAGAGGAAGGGGCGTCGCACGAAGGCGTGGGTGGCGCCGATCAGGGTGACCACCTCGATCTCCTGGCGGCGGCTCTCCACGGCCAGCCGAATGGTGTTGCCCACCACCAGCAGTACGCCGAGCGCGAACAGCACGCCCAGCGCCAGGGTGACGCGCTGGCCCAGCGCGGCGAGGTGGCGCAGGCGCTCCAGCCAGGCGAGGTCCAGGCGCACCTCATCGACGCCGGGCACGGCCGCCAGGCCATCGGCGAGCCGACGCACGGCCGCGGGGGAGGCATCGGCGGGGCGCACCACGACGCTTGCCGGCAGCGGATTCGTCTCGAGCCGCGCCAGGGCGTCCTCGAGCCCCAGCGCCTGCTGGAACTCGGCCATGCCTTCGGCGGCGGTGATCAGCCGGGTGGCCGCCACGCCCTCCTGGGCGGCCAGGGCCTGCTCAATGCGCCCGGCCTCGGCCTCGCCGACCTCCTCGTCCAGGTAGGTGGTGAGGGTGGCGCTCTGCTCCAGCTGAGCATCGAGCAGGCGGGCGCTGTCCAGGGTCAGCCACAGGCCGGCCGGCAGCACCAGGGCGATGGCGATGGCCAGCATGGTCAGCAGGCTGCCCAAGGGGCGGCGCAGCAGCCGGCGCGCGCTGTCGGCGGCCATGGAGCGGTGGTGGCGTGCCCAGGCACGCCAGCGCAGGGCGCTTCCCGGCCGCTGCGTGCGGGCCCCGCGGGGCGAGGGCGCGGGTCGACTCATGCGATCTCCTCGTCGGCCACCAGGCGGCCCCCGCTCAGCCGCAGGGTGCGGTGGCGCAGCCGGGCGATCAGCGCCAGGTCGTGGCTGGCGACCATCACCGTGGTGCCGATGCGGTTGAAGTCCTCGAACAGCCCCATGATGTCGGCGGAGAGCTGCGGGTCGAGGTTGCCGGTGGGCTCGTCGGCCAGCAGCAGCGCCGGCTTGTTGACCACCGCCCGGGCGATGCCCACCCGCTGCTGCTCGCCGCCGGAGAGTTCGATGGGCAGGGCCGCCTCGCGGTGCAGCAGCCCCACCTTGTCGAGCGCCGCCCGCACTCGGCGCGCGGCCTCGCGGCGCTCGATGCCCTGGATCTCCAGGGGCAGCGCCACGTTGTGGTAGATCGAGCGGTCGAAGAGCAGCTGGTGGTCCTGGAAGACCACGCCGATCTGGCGGCGATAGAAGGGAATCTGGCTATGGTGCAGGCGATCGATGTCGTGGCCCGCCACCCGCACCCGGCCGCGGCTGGGCCGCTCCAGGCGCATGATCAGCCGCAGCAGCGAGCTCTTGCCCGCCCCGGAGTGGCCGGTCAAGAAGACCATCTCGCCGCGGCGCACGCGGAAGTCGATATTGGCGAGCGCATCATAGCGCCCTCCGTAGCGCTTGCCGACGTGCTCGAAGGCGATCATGACGCGGGCGTGTCCTGGTCTCGGTCGAACAGGGCATCGACGAACTCGCGCGCCACGAAGGGCCGCAGGTCATCCAGTCCCTCGCCGACGCCGATGAAGCGGATCGGGGTACCGAGCTGTCGCGCCAGGGCGAAGATGATGCCGCCCTTGGCCGTGCCGTCGAGCTTGGTCAGGGTCACGCCGGTGATCGGCACCGCCTCGTGGAAGGTCGAGGCCTGAGCCAGGGCGTTCTGTCCGGTGCCGGCGTCGAGCACCAGCATCACTTCGTGGGGCGCGCCGCCGTCGATCTTGCCCATCACGCGATGGACCTTCTTGAGCTCCTCCATCAGGTGTGCCTTGTTGTGCAGGCGTCCGGCGGTGTCGGCGATCAGCACGTCGACCCCCCGCGCCTTGGCCGCCGAGAGCGCATCGAAGATCACCGAGGCGCTGTCGGCGCCGGTGTGCTGGGCGATCACCGGCACGTCGTTGCGCTCGCCCCATACCTTGAGCTGCTCCACGGCGGCGGCGCGGAAGGTATCGCCGGCGGCCAGCATCACGCTGCGCCCCTCGCGCTGGAAGCGCTGGGTCAGCTTGCCGATGGTGGTGGTCTTGCCCACGCCGTTAACGCCGATCACCAGGATGACGAAGGGCCCCTCACCCTTGGGTGGCAGAGCCAGAGGCTCGGTGACCGGCTCGAGGCTCGCCGCCAGCTCCTCCTGCAGGGCCCGGTAGAGCGCCTGGGGGTCCTTGAGCTCCTTGCGCGAGACCCGGTCGGCGAGCCGGTCGATGATCTCGGTGGTGGCCTCGATGCCCACGTCCGCCATCAGCAGCTGGGTCTCGAGCTCCTCCATCAGATCGTCATCGATCTGCTTGCGCCCCATGAAGAGGTCGGCCAGGCCATCGGTGAGGTTGGCGCGGGTCTTGCCGAGGCCGGCGCGGATGCGGGAAAACCAGCCCTTCTTCTCGCTGACCGGCTTCTCCTGCAGGGCGGCAGGCGCCGGCTCGGGCTCGGGCTCGGGCTCGGGCTCGGCAACAGGCTCGGGGGTGGCCTGCTGTGTCGCCTCTTCGGCGGGCTCCTCAGACGCGGGCCCGGCCGCCACCGCCTCATCGACCACGACCTCCTCCTCGGCGGCGGGAACGGTCTCGGCGGTCCGCGCCTCGTCGGACTCCGCAGCCACGGGCGCGCCCGTGGCTGCGGAGGACTCGTCCTGCTCGGGCAGCGACCCGTCCGCTATCGCGTCCTGCTCCTCTTCCGACCGGCGTTCGGCCTCCTGTTCCGGTGTCGTCTGCTGCTGTTCCTGCTTCTTCTTGCGCTTGAGAAAACCGAACATGGGGGGATCACGCCTCACGGATGAACGAATCGCCTCATCCTACCATTGCGCACCATGACTGTGGACAAGCCGGCGGTTACAATCCGCCCCATGACACGTCGCCTCTCCTCTTCCCGCAAGTCCCGCCGCCCGGGCCCGGGCGCCCCAGCCAAGGCCGGACGGCTGCGCCTGATCGGCGGCGACTACCGCCGCCGCCAGCTCCCGGTGCTCGACCACCCCGGGCTGCGCCCGACCCCCGACCGGGTGCGCGAGACGCTCTTCAACTGGCTGACCGCCGCCGTTCCCGGAGCCCGGGTGCTCGACCTCTTCGCCGGCACCGGGGCGCTCGGCCTCGAGGCCCTGTCGCGAGGCGCCCGGGAGGCGACGTTCGTCGAGGCCGACGCCAGGGTGGCGCGCCAGCTGGCCGACAACCTCGCCACCTTGGGGGCCAGCGAGCGCGCCACCCTGCTGACCACCCAGGCCCAGGCCTTCCTGGCCGACACCGCCGCCCCCTTCTCGCTGGTTTTCCTCGACCCGCCCTTCCATCAAGACCTCGCCGCCGGCTGCTGCGCGGCCCTGGAGGCCGACGGCTGGCTCGCCGAGGAGGCCTGGATCTACCTCGAGACCGAGTCCTCGCTGGCGCCGGCCGTGCCAACCAGCTGGCAGCTGCATCGCGAGGTGCGGGCCGGTGACAGCACCGGGCGGCTCTTCCGGCGCCGTCAGGCCGATGATCAGTCGCCCGACGGCGACGGTTGCTGAGCCCCGGCCGCGGCGTTACGCTGCCATCAGAAGAATCCCCACCGGGCGCGGCCCGATCAGCAGGATGTTGCCAGGAGAACAGGATGAGCATCGAACTCTTCAACCAGCTCGAACAGAAGGTCACCAGCGCCGTCGAGGCCCTGGAGTTGATGAGGATGGAAGCCGAGGAGCTGCGCGAGGAAAACGCTCGCCTGAAGCAGGAGCGTGAGGAGTGGGAGCGTCGCCTCTCCAGCCTGCTGGGCAAGTTCGACGAGGTCGAGACCACCGCGACCAGCTGAGACGGGATCAGGCCAGCGGGCGCGACATCAGCAGCGCGTCTTCCCGGTCACGGCCGGCGAGCGGCGGATAGTAGCCGCGGCGCCGGCCGTCCTCGTTAAAGCCGGCGCGTCGGTAGAGCCCGATAGCCGCGTCATTGCTGGCCCGCACTTCCAGCAGCAGGCGCTCCGCGTCCCAGCCCTTCGCCGCCTCGATCACCGCCTCGAGCAGCCGGCCCGCCAGCCCCTGGCGGCGCCGATCGCCGGCCACCATGATGGCCTGCAGCTCCGCATCGAAGGGCAGGCGCACCACCACCGCATGCCCCACCAGCCGTTCGTCCTGCTCGACGCCGACGACCCGTGCCTCGGGATCGGCCAGCGCGGCCTCGAGCTGAGCCGGCGTCCATGAATCGTGCTGACCGGCCTGTTCCAGGGTGGTCAACGCCGCCAGATCCTCCATCCCCAGCGGACGCAGCATCGCCTCAGTCGGGCGCATGCCCCGCCTCCCAGGCCTGCCGCCAGCCGGCCATCCGCGGCCAGAGCGCGCGCTTGGCCTCGGCGCTGCCGGCAAGCGACTCCAGGGCAGGCCCCTGCCAGGCCGGCAGCGCCAGCAGCGGGCAGTGTGCCTCCACCAGGGCGAGCAGCTCATCGAGGACGGCGTCGTTGCCGAACACCAGCAGCCGTTCCGGCACCCAGCCGCGCCGCCGGCGGCCGGCCAGGAAGGCCTGGAGCCCTTCCCGAGCCTCCTCGACCGGCGCCTCCACCGGCAGCCCTTCCACCTGCGGCCAGCGGAAGACCTCGAAGGCCGGCATCTGCTCGGGCACCACCCCGGCGGCCTGCAGCACATGGCGCAGCAGGCGCACCTCGATGGCGCCCGGCGCCGCTTCCTGGGGCAGCAGGATCAACCAGCGGCCATCCAGGCAGGCCACCTGCAGGGTGAAGCGCAGCGCCTCGCCGGCGCGCTGCACGGGACGCGCCGCCACCGCTTCGGGAGCGGGTTCCGCCTCCGTGGTGGGCACCATGTCACCGAGCAGGGCGCGCGCCTTACCGGGGCCGGCCGGCGGGCGCTGGGACGGCTCCGGCTCGGCGGGCGCCTCCCGGGGCGTGGCGACCTGGGCCTGGGCGGCCTCGTCGAGCAGGGCATGCAGGCGCTCGCCCGGCGGCGGCGCCGCGGCCTCGGGCGCGGGCGGCGCCCACTCGCACTCCGGCGTGGGCAGGGCATTGGGCAGGCGGTAGCGAGAGACCCAGGCCGTCAGGCCCATGGCCTCCAGGTACTGCAGGCGCTGCGGTTCCGGGGTCACGAGGTGCTGCCGCCCCGGCAGTCGGGAGAGTCGGGGCGCGACCGGCCACTGGCCTCCCACTCCTCGGGGGTGAAGAGGTGCAGGGCCAGGGCGTGCACCGGGCCTGCCAGCTCATCGGCGAGCAGCGCGTAGAGCTGCTGGTGGCGCTTGACCGGCATCAGCCCCTCGAAGCGGCGAGCGACCAGGGTGACCTTGAAGTGCGTCTCCGAATTCGCCGGCACGTTGTGCCGGTGGCTCTCGTTCTCCACCGCCAGGAAGTCGGGCTCGAGGGCCTTGAGCTTGGCTTCGATGGTGTCCTGGATGCTCATTGTCGACGTCTCGATACTGGGTGAGTGAGGATGCCATTGTACGCCTTCCGTGCGGGTCCGACGACGCCCGCCGCGATCAGGCTCGGCGCGCCGCGCGCTGCGCCCGGCCGGCCAGGCCGACCCGCGAGAGGCTCGCCAGAAGCGACAGTATGCAGGCTCCCGCGCCGGCCCAGAGCGTCGCCTGCACCGGGGCGCCAGCGGCCAGGAAGGCGCCGACCAGGGCGACGCCGAGGGACTGCCCCACCGTGCGGGTGGTGCTCATCACCCCGGAGGCCCGGGCGCTGCGCTCGCGGGGGACGCTCGCCATCATCTCGCGGTTGTTGGGGGGCTGGAAGAGGCCGAAGCCGGCGCCGCAGAGCGCCGTGCGCCACAGGCTGTCAGCGAGGCCCGCCTCGGCGTCCAGCCCGGCCAGCGCCGCCAGGCCCAGCAGCAGCAGCACGAGACCGGCACTGGAGAGCAGGCTGGGATTGACCCGGTCCGCCAGCCGGCCGGCCAGCGGCCCCACCACCATGATCGCCAGCGGCCAGGGGGTGAACATCCAGGCGGTCTGCAGCGGCGTGAAGCCCATCTCCTGCTGATAGAGGAAGGAAAGTGCCACGAAGGCCAGCCCCTGCCCCACGAAGGCCAGCCCCGAGGCGCAGACCGCCAGCGAGAAGCGCCGCTCGGCGAACAGCGACAGCGGCAGCAGCGGATGGCGCGCGCGCCGCTGGCGACGCAGGAAGAGCCCGGCACTCAGCGCACTGCCGCCCAGCCAGGCGAGCACCTGCCAGCCGGGCACCCCGTGACCGGCGCCGTCGAGGCCCACGAAGAGCCCGGCCATCATGGCCACCGCGAAGAGGGCCCCGCGCCAGTCGAAGTCCTCCCGACGCCCCGGCTCGCGCGGTAGCGCCCGCCAGGCCAGGCTGGCGGCGCAGAGCCCCAGCGGCACGTGCAGCGCGAAGAGCCACGGCCAGTGGGCCACCGAGAGCACCAGCCCGCCGATCGTCGGCCCCGCCGCATAGCCGCCGGCCACCACCAGGGCGGAGAGCCCCAGCGCGCTGCCGAGCAGCCGCGAGGGGAAGATCGAGCGGTAGAGCGACGGCCCGATGGAGAGCGTTGCCGCCGCACCGAGCCCCTGCAGGGCACGAAACAGCAGCAGGGTCGTGAGGTCACGGGACAGGGCGCTGCCCAGCGCGGCCAGGGTGAAGAGCCCCACCCCGGCAGTATAGAGACGATAGCGCCCGACCCGCTCGCTGAGCGCGGCGAAGACCAGCAGGAAGGCGGCGCAGACCACCTGGAAGAGGTTGGTGACCCACACCACCCGAGAGGGCGAGGCATCGAGGTCGGCGGCGATGGTGGGCAGGGCGATGTTGACCATGGTGGTGTCTACCACCGCCATCAGGGTCCCGAGGATCAGTGCCAGCACCGCCAGGCGCCGTTCCGGGCCCGGCAGGCCATCGTCGCCGGGACGGGTCGCAAAGAGTCGACTCATCCTGTTTCCGTTGCTAGGAGATTAAAAGACAGAAACCGGCCGAAGCCGGTTTCTCGCGGTCGCCGTCGTCGAGATGACGGCCAAGCAGACGCCTCAGTCCTGGTCGGTCTCCAGCAGCAGGGCGTCGTCCACCTCGGAGATCTCCAGCGCCGCCTCGTTCTCCAGATCGATGGCCAGGTAGCTGTGCTCGACCTGCAGGAAGCGTTGGAAGAGCGCCCAGTCCAGGGCCTCGGGCCACTGTCGCTCGTCCTCTTCCCAGGCGCGCAGCTCGGTCTCGAGGATCTCGAGATAGCGCTCGCGCACGAAGCCCTCCAGGGCCTCCGGGGTGTCCATCTCCGGGATCAGATAGACGGTGCTTTCGCGTTCGACGTCGGCCAGGGTCAGGTCGTCCCCGTCCATGGTGGGTTCGAGCGCATTGATCCAGTCCACGAAGTGCCGGGTCGGCCTGACGCTCAGGGCGGAGCGGTTGAGCAGTTTCATCACGGTCTCCTCGACGTCGAAACGACGGTCATTATGGGCGCTGCCCACGGCGTTTACCAATGCTTCCACACCTTTCAGGCCAAGACTGCAGCTGCCGACCAGAGCGAGGGGCGCCGGGGGCAGGCCAAAGAGGAAGTCCTACGCCAGGGGTGAGGAGCACTGCTCCGAACGGGCTGGCCATGGATGGCCAGCACCGGTCCTGCAAGTGGAACAGGATGCGAGAGCGCCGCAGGGCGTCGGTAGCGCCCAGGGAAGGGTTTACAGCGCCTACTCGCTGGTCCGGCACCCCGGGGCCTGCCGCCGGTCCAGCCGCGAGCGCTACCGCTACCTGCTACCTGTCGCTTCGATCACTCCACCTCGGGGCGCATAGCCGGGAACAGCAGGACGTCGCGGATCGAGGCGCTGTCGGTGAACAGCATCACCAGCCGATCGATGCCGATGCCCTCGCCGGCGGTCGGCGGCAGGCCGATTTCCAGGGCGCGCACGTAGTCGGCGTCGTAGTACATCGCTTCCAGGTCGCCGGCCTCCTTCTCCGCGGCCTGGGCGGCGAAGCGCTCGGCCTGGTCCTCGGCGTCGTTGAGCTCCGAGAAGCCGTTGGCGATCTCGCGGCCGCCGACGAAGAACTCGAAACGCTCGGTGACGAAGGGGTCGCTGTCCTTGCGGCGCGCCAGCGGGCTCACCTCGGTGGGATACTCGGTGATGAAGGTCGGCTGCTGGAGGCGATGCTCGACGGTCTTCTCGAAGATCTCGATCTGGACCTTGCCCAGGCCCCAGCCATCCTTGACGTCGATATCCAGGCGCTCGGCGATCTGGCGGGCCGCCGACTCGTCGGCCAGGGCCTCGGCGCGGATGTCCGGATTGAACTCGAGGATGGCATCGAACACGCTGATGCGGCGCAGCGGCTGGCCGAAGTCGTACTCGAAGGTCTCCAGCACCTCGCCCTCGGCGTTGCGCACGGTGTTGACCACCGTGGTGGTGCCCAGCACCTTCTGGGCCACGCTGCGCAGCATCTCCTCGGTGAGGTCCATCAGGTCATGATGATTGGCATGGGCCTGGTAGAACTCGATCATCGTGAACTCGGGGTTATGCCGCGTGGAGAGCCCCTCGTTACGGAAGTTGCGGTTGATCTCGAAGACCCGCTCGAAGCCGCCCACCACCAGGCGCTTGAGGTAGAGCTCCGGCGCGATGCGCAGATACATGTCGATGTCCAGCGCATTGTGGTGGGTGACGAAGGGCCGGGCCGTGGCGCCACCGGGAATCGGCTGCAGCATCGGCGTCTCGACCTCCATGAAGCCGCGATCCTCGAAGAAGCGGCGCATGGCGCTGATCACCCCGGCGCGGGCCTCGAAGACCCGGCGCGAATCGGGGTTCACGATCAGGTCGACGTAGCGCTGGCGATAGCGCGCCTCCAGGTCGGTCAGGCCGTGAAACTTGTCGGGCAGCGGACGCAGGCTCTTGGTGAGCAGCCTGGCCTCGACCATCATCACGTAGAGATCACCCTTGCCCGACTTATGCACCGGACCGCGGGCGGCCACGATGTCGCCGATGTCCCAGCCCTTGATGTCCTCGAGCACCTCGGCGGGCAGTCCCTTCTTGTCGACGTAGAGCTGGATCGTGCCGGAGGGGTCCTGGATGACCAGGAAGGGCCCGCGTTTGCGCATGATGCGCCCGGCCACGGCGGCCTGGCGCCCCAGCGTCTCCAGCTCGGCCTTGTCCTTTTCGCCGAGCTCGGCGTCGAGCTCGGCGGCCAGGCTGTCGCGGCGAAAATCGTTGGGGAAGGCGCTCTCGCCGGTGTCGGCGGCCAGTGCGCGGCGCGCGGCCAGCTTGGCACGGCGCTCGGCGATCAGGCGGTTCTCATCGTTCTGCGGGGAGTCCGGGTGGGCCATGTCGCTACCTGTGGCGTCGCGGCCTCACGGGAGGCCGCTACGGTGAAAAGAGTGGGCGTCGCGCCGCGCCCCGGACGAGCATCGACCGGGGCGCGGCAGGGCAAGGGCTCAGAGCCCCTGTTTCAGGCTGGCTTCGATGAACTGATCCAGATCGCCGTCCAGCACCTTGTCGCAGCTGCTCGACTGCACGCCGGTGCGCAGATCCTTGATGCGCTGGTCGTCCAGCACGTAGGAGCGGATCTGGCTGCCCCAGCCGATGTCGGCCTTGGAGTCCTCGGCCTCCTGCTTGGCCGCGTTGCGCTTCTGCATCTCGTGTTCCCACAGCTTCGCCTTGAGCTGCTTCATGGCGAAGTCGCGGTTGGCGTGCTGGCTGCGCTGGCTCTGGCAGGCCACCACGATGCCGGTGGGCTCGTGGGTGATACGCACGGCGGAGTCGGTGGTGTTGACGTGCTGACCGCCGGCCCCGCTGGAGCGGTAGGTGTCGGTACGCAGGTCCGAGGGATTGATCTCGACCTCGAAGCTGTCGTCGACCTCCGGGGAGAGGAACACCGAGGCGAACGAGGTGTGGCGGCGACCGCCGGAATCGAAGGGACTCTTGCGCACCAGGCGGTGCACGCCGGTCTCGGTGCGCAGCCAGCCGAAGGCATAATCGCCCTGGATATGCACCGAGGCCGACTTGATGCCCGCCACGTCGCCGGCCGAGACCTCGATGATCTCCGCCTTGAAGCCGTGGTGTTCTGCCCAGCGCAGGTACATGCGCAGCAGGATGTTGGCCCAGTCCTGAGCCTCGGTGCCGCCGGAGCCCGCCTGGATATCGAGATAGGCGTTGTTCTCGTCCATCTCGCCGGAGAACATGCGCCGGAACTCGAGCTTGGCGAGGCTCGCCTGCATGCCGTCGAGCTCCTTCTGGACCTCGGCGACGGTGCCCTCGTCCCCCTCCATCTCGGCCAGCTCCAGCAGGTCCCGGCTGTCGCCCAGGCCCTGGTCGAGCTCATCGATGGTGGCGACGATCGTCTCCAGCGTAGCCCGCTCCTTGCCCAGCTTCTGGGCGTAGTCGGGATCGCTCCAGACGTTGGGATCCTCGAGCTCGCGGGTGACTTCCTCTAGCCGATCTTTCTTTTCAGCATAGTCAAAGATACCCCCTCAGGACGTCTGTCCGCTCGGACAGGTCCTTGATGAGGTTATGGATGGCATTGGTTTCCAGCATGGGCTCGCTCGCCTGAATCTGCAGTGGAAAGACGGCCGCCTCGGCGGCGCGGAAAAGGCTGCCATTGTAGCGAAACGCGACCGCAGCGACCATCCTCCCCCTCTCCGCGAGGCAGGCGACATCAGGGATCACTCCCCGCTCGGCCTCCCAGTGCGTGGTGATCGCCATGGCAATGACCGCTCATTGGGAACTGATGCGGGCGGCCTTCCTCGAGGAGGCCCAGCCTTGGCACGCCCGTCGCCATCGAAAACCCCGGCCAGTGGCCGGGGTCGCGGGGTCATGCAGAAAGATCGTGCAGGAGGGGCCGCGCCTAGAAGCGGTAGTCCAGCGAGAGGGCGAAGACGTCGGCCTCCACCTCGTAGGTGCCGTTCAGGCTCCCTTTGGTTGCGTTCTCTTCCTTGCTGCCGTCCTGGTCAATATCTCCATCGTCGGCGAAGACGTGCATATAGCCGGCGGTGATGCCGAGTTCGGGCGTGGGCATCCAGGTGGCGCCGAAGGTCGCCCACTGGCGGTCGGCATCCGGCACCCGCGGGGTGCGGAACTCGGCACTCGGCACCGGGCTCTCGTCGACGCCCAGGCCGGCACGCAGCAGCCACTGCTGGTTCAAGGCGTAGTCGGCGCCCACCGAGAAGGCCCAGGTATCGTTCCAGTTCTCGGTGGTCGAACTAGGCTTGCTGCCATCCTCGAACTCTACGGTCAGCTCGTCGAAGCTGCTCCACTCTGTCCACTCGGCGTTGGCCATCAGCGCCAGCCGATCGGTCAGCTGGTGATAGACGCCCAGATTCAGGTTGGCGGGCGTGGTGATCTCGGCGGTACCGCCGCCATCCCGCAAGTCGCCACCTGCCTGAGCGCCAGCCAGGACTCGTTGGCCGGCGGCATTATCCGAACTGTAATCGACCTCACCCTCCAGGGTCAGGTCGATCTCGGAGCGATAGCTCGCGCCCAGCCGGGTCTTGTCGGTGACCTGGAAGAGCGCGCCCAGGGTATAGCCATAGCCCCAGTCATCGCCGGTGACCTCGGCGAATCCGTCAGCATTACCGATGGCGCTCGGCTGAAGGGAACCCTGCCGAGCTCCCAGCGCACCGAGGTCGATATTGTTGGAGAGCGTCGCGTCGGCATACTGCGCCCGCAGGCCAACGGCCAGGTTGAGGCGCTCGGTGGCCCGGTAGTTAAGCGTCGGCTGGAAGTCGATGGTCTTCAACTCGGTCTCCACGGCGTGGTAGCGGCCGATCCAGTCCTCGTCGTACTTGGTGGAGAGCCCGTAGGGCGCGTAGATGGCCAGGCCCAGGTCGAACCGCTCGTTGAGCTGCATCTTGGCGGCGAAGCTCGGCACCGTGGCCGTTTCGCCGCCCTGACGAGAACCGCCTCGATCGTAATCGACATTGCCGAGACCGGGAATGGAACGACTAGAGGCTTCTGCACCCTGAAGCTCGAAGGTGGCATCGATATAGGCCACCCCGCCGGCCACCTGGTTGCCGTCGATGTTGCCGATGGCGGCCGGATTGTAGGCCATGAAGCTGACGTCCTCGGCACCGGCGGTGGCGTTGGATAGGGCGTTGGCGAGGGTCTTGGCGCTCTGCTCACGCACCTGGAAGCCGGAGGCGGCCGCCTGGCCGGCGATCAGCGCCGTGGAGGCAAGGGCGATGGCGAGGGTGAGCCGATTGACGTTGTTGGACATATGGCGAGGCATCCCTTTCTGATGGATCGTTGTTGTCGTTTTGCCGCGGGGCGGTCACGTGCCGTCAGTGTTCGCGCATCTGCCGTCGGTGATCAAGCCCAAACGACCGTTTTAAAACAAAATCTGCTAATACTTTAGTCGAACGAACGTTTCATTTCTTTATCTTTCATCCACTTATCCGCTTGACGCTCGCCAGGGTCCGTAGGATGCCATTGCCCCTTGACCTTTGGGTTACCCAAAGGTTTTACACTCGCGTCATGACATCCACTGGAGAACCCTCGATGAAGGTCAGCGAACTCGCCCGCCAGGCCGGCGTCACCGCCGAGACCGTTCGTCACTACACCCGTGAGGGGCTGCTGACCCCCGAGCGCCATCCCGATAACGGCTACCAGCTATTCGGCCAGCAGGACCTGGCGCGGCTGCGCTTCATTCAGCGCGCCCGCACCCTGGGCTTCGGCGTGGCTGAGATCCGCGACATCCTCGAGCATGCCGATCATGGCGACTCGCCCTGCCCCATGGTGCGCGACCTGCTGGCCAGTCGGCTGCCCCAGATCCGCGGACGCATCGCCGAGCTGGAGGCGCTCGCCACGCGCATGGAGCAGGCCCTCGCGGCCTGGGAGGAGATGCCCGACGGCACGCCGGACGGACACAGCCTCTGCCGCCTGATCGAGAGCTTTCCCGAACCGCTCAATGCCGACGTCGACGCCGGCAAGGAGACCCGATGAACGCCAGACACACCCTCGAGCGCCGGGTGCCCGGCATGAACTGCCAGGGCTGCGTGGCCACGATGCGTCGCGCCATCCAGGCCCAGGACGCCGACGCCGAGGTTACCGGCACCCCCGCCGAAAAACGCCTCGAGGTCGCCACCCGGCTGACCGGCGACGCCCTGGATCAGGCACTGGCAGACGCCGGCTATCCGGCGGCCAACGAGGCGCCGGCCGAGCGTCAGCATCACGAGCGCCACGTTCCGGGCATGAGCTGCCAGGGCTGTGTCGGTCGGATGCGCAAGGCGATCCAGGCACGCGACGCCGAGGCCGACGTCACCGGCACACCGGCCGAACGGCGCCTCGAGATCACCACGGCGCTCTCGGCGATCGAGCTGGACGAGACCCTGATTGACGCCGGCTACCCGCCCGGTGAAGACGAGGCTTCCGACGAAACGGATGACCCCGACGAGGCCGAGACACCCGAAGACGCCGAGTCGGCGGAGCCCCGGGCATCCGGCGACGCACCGAGTGATGAACCTGGTGGTGAGACGGATAGTGAGAAGAGGCCGACCACCCGGCGCCTTTCCATCAGCGACATGACCTGCGCCAGCTGCGTGAAGAGCGTCCAGCAGGCCATCGAGCAGACGCCCGGGGTGGTCAGCGCGGAGGTGAACTTCGGCACCCATACCGCCGAGGTGCGCGGCAGCGCCGACCCGGAGGCCCTGATCCGCGCCGTTGAGGACGTGGGCTACGGCGCCGAGCCCATCGTCGACATGCGCGAGGCGGAAGCGGCTCGTGCCCGCAAGGACGAGCAGACCTATCGCCAGCGCCTCAGGGGCAGCCTGCTGTCGCTGGCGCTCGCCGTGCCGTTGATGGCCAGCATGTTCGTCTATCACCCCCAGCCGGTAGGCGGCGGACGCCTCTACTGGCTGGCGATCGGCCTGCTGACGCTGGCCGTGATGGCCTATCCGGGACGCCACTTCTTCGTCAACGCCTGGAAGAACTTCCGCCACCATCAGGCCAATATGGACACCCTGATCGCCATGGGCACCGGCACCGCCTGGCTCTACTCCATGGCGGTGGTGGCCGTCGGCCCTTGGCTGCCGGAGGTGGCCCGGGGCATCTACTTCGAAGCCTCGGCGATGGTCATCGGCCTGGTGTTGCTGGGCAACGCCCTGGAGCTGCGTGCTCGCGGGCGCACCAGCGAGGCCTTGAAGCGTCTGCTCGACCTGCAGAGCCGCACCGCCCGGGTGATCCGCGACGGCAAGGAGCGCGAGGTCGACATCGACGAGGTGCGCCAGGGCGACCATATCCGCGTGCGCCCCGGCGAGCGCCTGCCGGTGGACGGCGAGGTGACCGAGGGGCAGAGCCACATCGACGAGTCGATGCTTACCGGCGAGCCGGTGCCCGTGGCCAAGGGCGAAGGCGACGAGGTGAGCGCCGGCACCGTCAACGGCAAGGGCGGCCTGGTCTACCGGGCCACCCGGGTCGGGGCGAACACGCGCCTCGGCCAGATCACCGAACAGGTGGCCAGCGCCCAGGCCTCCCGCCCGCCCATTGGCCAGCTGGCCGACAGGGTATCGAGTGTCTTCGTGCCCTCGGTGATGATCATCGCCGTGATCACCGCGCTCGCCTGGTTCAACGTTGGTGCCGAGCCGCGGGTGATCCACATGCTGGTCACCGCCACCACGGTGCTGATCATCGCCTGCCCCTGCGCGCTGGGGCTAGCCACGCCGATCTCCACCATGATCGGGGTCGGCAAGGCCGCCGAGCACGGCGTGCTGGTGCGCCATGGCGACGCCCTGCAGACCGCCAGCAGGCTCTCCACCCTGGTGGTGGACAAGACCGGCACCCTCACCGAGGGCAAGCCCCGGGTCACCGAGGCCCATGTGTTGACCGACGCGGGCTTCGAGGGCGACGAACAGGCGGTACTGGGCCTGGTCGCGGCCCTGGAGCGCGGCTCCGAGCACCCCCTGGCCGAGGCGCTGATGGCTCACGCCGAGGAGCAAGGCGCCGAGCCCGGCGAGATCACCGACTTCGACACCGTCACCGGCGGCGGCATCACGGCAACGACCGGTGATGGCCGGCCGCTGCTGCTGGGAAACGCCCGGCTGCTGGAGGAGGCCGGCGTCACGCTGGACGCCGGTCGCGAGATCGCCGGCAGTCTCGAGGAGAAGGCGCGCACCGTGGTCTATCTCGCCGTGGACGGCCGGCTCGCCGCGATCTTCGGCATCAGCGATCCCCTGCGCCACGACACCCGCGAGGCGGTGAAGCGCCTGCAGGCCGACGGCCTGACGGTGGTGATGCTGACCGGTGACAACGAGCACACCGCCGCCGCCATCGCCCGGGAGGTGGGCATCGACGACTTCCGCGCCGGCCTGCTGCCCGAGGACAAGCTCGACGAGATCAGCCGCCGCCAGGCCCAGGGCGAGGTGGTCGGCATGGTCGGCGACGGCATCAACGACGCCCCGGCGCTGGCCCGCGCCGACGTGGGCTTCGCCATCGGCCAGGGCACCGACGTGGCCATCGAGAGCGCCGGCATCACCCTAGTGCGCGGCTCGCTGCACGGCGTGGCCGCCGCCATCGAGATCAGCCGGGCGACGCTTGCCAACATCAAGCAGAACCTGGTGGGCGCCTTCGGCTACAACGTGCTGGGCATCCCCATCGCCGCCGGGGTGATCTACCCCGTCACCGGCACCCTGCTCTCGCCGATGATCGCCGGCGCCGCCATGTCGCTCTCCTCGATCACCGTGGTGAGCAACGCCAACCGGCTGCGCCTGTTCCGCCCCGCCGCCGAGGTCCGTGGCGATACACAGGACAGCGGCTCGAAGCAGGAGGACGCACGATGAGCTGGATCGTCAATCTCGCCGGCCTGGCCCTGATCGCCCTGATCGCCTGGTGGTTCTGGGCGGCCGGCTAGGTGTGGCCAAACGCAAAAAAAACGGCGACCGGAGCTCTGTGCTCCGGTCGCCGTCGTAACACGTCATGGTCGAGGCTAGAGCGCCTCACGCAGGGTCTCGAGGTAGGCGGCCGTCAGCGCCAGCACGGCCGGGTAGAAGTCGCTGGCGGTGGTCGGCGCAGCGCTGCGCTCGACGAGGCGGGGAAGCCAAAGGCAGAGCTCCTCGGCGAGGAAGCCGCGGGTATCGAGGCGCAGCGCCTCGCTACTCCCTACCTCCTCCCCTTCGCCTTTCGCCTCGGATAGGCTCAGGAGGCGGCGGGCCAGATAGTCGAGCATGATCGCCAGGTGGTCGGCAGGTTCGCCCACCTCGCGGCGAACCGCATAGCCTGCCTCGGCGAGGCGCGCCTCCATGCGCTCGGCCGCGGCCCCGTGGAAGCGCCCAGCTTCGTCGGCATACAGCGAGGCGTAGGGCGGCGCGCCGCTGCGCGCATCGGCCAGGAACAGCTCGGCGAAATCGGCGGCGAGCTCCAGCTGCGGCGTGGTGAACATCACCAGCTGCGACAGGGCGCGGTCGACCCGCGCCACCTCGTCTACAAGGCCATGCTCATCGCGCAGCAGGTTCAAGAGCGGCTGCGCCTCGCCCCGGCGATAGCGGGCAAGCGTCGCCTCATCCAGCTCGGCGCTGAGTAGCGTGGCGAACCAACCGCAAAGCAGGCTCTCCGATCCCCAGATGGCCGACCAGTCGGCCGGCTCCACCGTTTGCTCCGAGGGTGCGGGCGTCGTCCGCTGGTTCATACGTCCACCGTGGCCGGTCCGCCGAAGGCGGTCACCGCCGGCGCCTCGCCCTCGAAACGCTCGATCTCGACCACGCAGGTGTTGGCGCTCGGCGCCTGGGCAAGCTTCGAGGTGCCCACATCCATGGTCAGGGTGTTGGGGTCGCCGTACGTATCCAGCGCGCCGATCTCCGGACCCACCGGGCCGTACCAGGCGCCCTCCTGGATGCGCACCACGCCGCTCGGGAAGTCGTCGGAGACCACCGCACCCGCCAGCAGCTGGC
Source organism: Halomonas saccharevitans (assembly GCF_900116405.1). Taxonomy (GTDB): domain Bacteria; phylum Pseudomonadota; class Gammaproteobacteria; order Pseudomonadales; family Halomonadaceae; genus Halomonas; species Halomonas saccharevitans. The sequence continues at coordinate 28,748 of NZ_FPAQ01000020.1, forward strand.
CGCGATCGTTATAAACGCGTACCAGATCGCCATCCAGGATCCCGCGCGCCTCGGCGTCCTCGGGGCCGATGAAGATCGGCTCACGTCCCTGCACCGCGTAGGTGGCGCGCAGCTCTTCGGATTCGCACATCTGGGAGTGCAGCCGCTTGTCGGGGTGCACCGACTGCAGCCACAGCGGGTAGCGATCGGAGCCGGGGCCGCCGTGGGAGCGCTCGACCTTCTCCATCCAGGTCGGGTGGGCCTGGCAATCGTCGTACTCGTAGCGCCCGATCTTGCGGCTGGAGATCTCGATGAAGCCGGAGGGCGTACCCAGCGCGTTTACCTCGGGCGCCTGGCGGAAGTCCGCGTGGCGTACCCAGTTCTCGCCGGGTCCGAAGTCGACGTAGCCCTCTTTCCAGAAGGTCGCGAAGTCGGGCATCGGCGAAGTCGGCTCATCGCCCCCGGGCGCGGCGCTCAGCGCCGTGTTCGCCTCGCGACACTCGTCGTAAAGCTTCTTGACCCAGCCCATCTCGTCCAGCTCCTGGCGGTACTCCTCGTCGCGCCCGAAGCGCCGGCACAGGTCGGTGAAGATGTCGAAGTCGCTGCGCGAGTGGAACAGCGGGTCCACCAGCTTGTGCATGGCCAGCACGCCGCGGTTGGAGTAGGAGCCGTAGACGTCGAGGTCGTTGCGCTCGAACTGCGTGCAGGCCGGCAGCACCAGGTCGGAGAAGCGGCAGGTCGCGTTCCAGGCGTAGTCGATGGTGACCACGGTCTCGAGCTTGCGGAAGGCCTGCTTCATGCGGTTGTGATCCTGGTGGTGATGCCAGGGGTTACAGCCGCTGAAGACGCACATGCGAATGTCGGGAAACACCACCTCGCTGCCGTTGTACTGGATCTTCTCCCCGGGGTTGAGCAGGCAGTCGATCCAGCGCGCCACGGGAATGGTCGAGGCCGCACCCTGGAAATCGGTGTTGTCGTGCTCGGGCGTCTTGCCGGCATCCACGTTGCGCGGAAAGGCGCCCGGCGCGCTGGCCCCCGAGGAGGGCACGCCGATAGAGCTGTAGTGGTGGCCATAGCTCACGCCGCCGCCGGGCAGGCCGATTTGGCCCAGCATGGTGGCCAGCACCGCGCCCATCCAGTAGGGCTGCTCGCCGTGCTGCTGGCGCTGGATCGCCCAGCCGAACAGCAGCTGGGTGCGATCGGCCGCCAGCAGCCGTGCGAAGTCGCGAATCTGCTCGGCGGGAACGCCGCAGATCGGCGCGGCCCACTCCGGCGTCTTGGCCTCGCCGTCGTTGCCCTCGCCCTGGACATAGGCGATGAAGTCGTCGAAGCCCAGGGCGTAGGCGTCGATGAACGCCTGGCTGTAGAGCTCCTCGTTATAGAGGGTGTGCGCCATGGCCAGCATGAAGGCCACGTCGGTCATCGGGTTGAGGTAGAGCTGCTCGCAGCCCAGGTAGTTCTGGGTCTTGGTGCGCACCGGATCCACGCTGATCACCCGAATGCTGCCGTCGGCCACCTTGTCCTTGAGCTGCTCCAGGTAGGCGTAGGACTCGTGAGTCTCGCAGTTCCAGCCCACCTGCAGGTTCTTGTAGGGATCGTTGGCCCACAGCACCACGGTCTTGCTGTTCTCAAGGATCAGCGGCCAGGAGGTGCCCTGGCTGTAGACCTCGGTGGAACCGAGCACGTAGGGGAGGATGACCTGCCCGGCGCCGGTGGAGTAGTCCCCCACCTTCTTGACGAAGTGGCCGTGCATCGCCACCGCCCGCTGCATGTGGTTGCCGCAGCTGTGCACCTGGCCGGTCTGGCGCCAGCCGGTCGCACCGGCGTAGAGCGCCCAGGGGCCGTAGACGGTCTGGGTGCGCTCCAGCTCCTCGTGGAAGAGGTCCAGCGCGGCGTCCCAGGTCAGGCGCACGAAGCGGTTGTCGCCGCGGGTGGTGCGGTCGGCGTCCTGGCGATGCTTGAGCCACTCCAGCCGGGCCATCGGATAGCGGATGCGCGAAGGGTTGTAGATCAGCCCCTTGATGCCGTTGAGCATCTCGGTGGGGTGGCGGTCGGCGCCGAACGGCTTGATCTCGGCCACCTTGCCGCCCTTGACCAGGGCGTTCAGTGCGCCCCAGTGGGAACCGGACGTCTTCCAGACGCCCAACCCGACCTCGGCCTCCTCGGCGGCGACCGCCGAGGAGGCGAGCAGCCCTGGGCCGATCAGCGAGGCGGCGGATCCTGCCATCGCCCCCTTGAGGAAACTTCTGCGGCTAATAGTCATGAGAGCTCCTTGGGCGGACTCAGTGGGCAGCGTCGACGAAGTCGGAGGAGTGCATCTGGAGGTACTTGAGCACCAGTTCCTGCGTGGGCGCACTCATGTTGGTGAACCCCACCATCCCCGAGAACATGGCCGGCCAGGTGTTGGCATCGAAATGCTCGGGCGCAGGCTCGGTATGGCAGACGCTGCAGGCGTCGCGGTAGGTCTGTCCGGCGGTCTCCCAGAGCGCCTCGCGGTTGCCCAGGTAGGCCCCCTTCTCGGCCCACAGCGTCACCGACACCTGGCCCCAGGGCAGGCCGGTCAGCTCGTCGACGACATCGCTCTGATGCGTCTCGATCATTGCTCCGTCCTGGGCGATGTCCTTGTCGAGCACGGCGCTGCTGATGTTCTGGCCGAAGTCCTCGTAGAGCACGCGCCCGAAGCCCTTCTCCTTGCGCCAAGCGGCGATCTCGAGCTTCACGCTCTCGCCCTGGGTCTCGAGCACATTGACCTCGGTCGCTACCTGCAGCACGCCCGCCTGCTCGGTGCGCTCGGCATCGGTGTAAAGATCCACGGACTTGGCGCTGTAGTAGGTCTCCCCCTCGTCCAGGCTGACCGAGGTCGCCTCGCGGACCAGGCCGGCGAGCAGGGGATCGACGCTGCCCATCTGCTGGGGCAGCTGATGGGCGATGCCCTTGTGGCAGTCCACGCAGCTCTGGCCGCGCTCCGCGGCAGGCTCCATGAAGCGCCGCGCCTCGTCGCTCATCTCGCTCCAGTCCATGCTGTCGTAGTCATGGCAGTTGCGGCACTCCTGGGAGCCGTTGGCCTTGAAGCGGGCCCACTCGTGCTGCGCCAGCTCGAGGCGCTTGGCCTCGAACTTCTCGGGGGTATCGATAGTGCCGAAGATGGCGCCCCACACCTCCTTGCTGGCCTGCATCTTGCGCGCGATCTTGTCGGTCCAGTTGTGGGGGACGTGACAGTCGGAGCAGATCGCGCGAACGCCGGAGCGGTTCGACCAGTGCACCGTCTGCTGCAGCTCCTGATAGACGTTGTTCTCCATCTCGTGGCAGCTGACGCAGAACTTCTCCGTGTTGGTCACCTCCATCGCGGTGTTGAAGCCGCCCCAGAAGATGATGCCCGCCAGGAAACTGACGATGATGATGACCCCCAGGCTGATGTGCACGGGGGGGCGTTTCAGCGTATTCCACAGCGCCGCTATGATCTTCATGTCTCTTCTCGCTCGACTGATTCGTGAGGGTTAACCGCCATGCCCGGGCGGGCCCAGCACGAAGATCTGCAACATCCACACCACGAAGCCATAGCCGACTACTACCGCAATGGTCAGGAGTGGAACCACCACCGCCGTCACAAACAGGAAGGCAAGCCACTCGCGCCGCTTGCCGCTGGAACGGGTCTCGCCCTGATCGTTGGCCTCACCCATATCGCCCTCCTTGAAGGTCTTGTCGTGCCCTTGGCGCCGTCGTGGCTCGAGACGAGCCATCGGACGGAAATCACGACGCCTGGGTTACCGTGTTAATGGTGTCTTAACACTTTAGTCGCTCTCCGCCCGACCCTCGTGACTCTGGTCAAGCCGGAGACATGTGAGCATTGATTCATATAGCTATCGAAGCACGTCGCCGCCCACGCCTCGCGGCCGTTCAGGGTGAGGGGCAATTCACGACGAGCGCCGCCCAGGACGGGGCGGCGCATGAAGGGAGGCGACGAGGCTCGAGAGCGCTCGCCGAAGACTGCTAAGTTAGAGAGAGGATCTCGACAGGGAGGCGCGGCTCGCAGAGCACGGCGTCGCGATCGAGGGGCGCACCCACTGGCCGCGCGGGGGCGAAAGCATCTACTTCCGGGATCCCGACGACCATCTGCTGGAACTCGCCACGCCCGGGGTCTGGCCGACCTACTGAGGCCCTTCCCCGGGCGGACCGCCGACGGGTCGTTAGCTGACGCCCATGTAGCGGCCCGGCTTGTGGTTCAGGGCGATGATCAGGTTGAGCGCCACGGCGCCGAGCACCGAGAGCCCGACCCGCTCCAGGGGCAGCATCGAGAGCGCGATCAGCATGATCCCGCCGTCGATGCCCAGCTGCACATAGCCCGCCCGCCAGCCGTAGCGGTCCTGCAGGTAGAGCGAGAGGATGTTGATGCCGCCCAGGCTCGTGCGGTGACGAAAGAGCACCAGCATGCCGATGCCAATCAGGCTGCCGCCCATCAGGGCGGCGTAGAGGGGTTGGATCGACTCGAAGCCCACCCAGCCGGCGGTGAGCTCCGAGAACATCGAGACCAGGGCGATGGCCACGAAGGTGCGCAGGGTGAAGCCCCAGCCCATGCGCCGGATCGCCAGCCAGTAGAACGGCAGGTTGATCAGGAAGAAGCCGGCCCCGAAGCGCCAGCCGGTGGCGTACTGCAGCAGGAAGGCCAGGCCCGCGGTGCTGCCGGTGAGCAGCATCGCCTGGGTATAGAAGCTCACGCCGAGCGCGACGAAGAGCGTGCCGATCAGCATCGCCATGACGTCCTCGTGGAGGCGATGGGGGTCGGTGGGCAGTTCCTTAGGGTCCATCACGTGCTCCTAAAACATTCGTGAGCGCTGATTTCCGTCGCGAGCGAAGGGAGGCTGGCTGCCGCCGGAGAGGAGCAACCGGAGTTGACTGGCTGCTCAATGAGGATTGCGAGGCTTCGCCGGCGACCCGGATATCGAGCGCAGCGGGAAATCAGGGTTTACGCTCGGCGTGCTCGATCATCAGCTGCAAACTCTCGCGTCCCCGCCAGCGATTGCGGTTGAGCTTGAAGGCGCAGTGCAGGGTGGCGCCGACGCCGAAGGCCGGCACCTCGCCGGGGGTGAGGGCGCGAAACCAGATCGCCTTGAGGCTGGTGGCGCCGGCCGAAAGCTCGAGCATCAGGTGGCTGCCGTCGGCACCTACCGGGCGCAGCGACTCGACCAGGAAGTCGCCCTCGAAAAGCGGGGCATCGAACTCACGGCCGAACGGCGCGAGCCGCTCGAGTTCATCCAGGGTGGCGAGGCAGAGCTGGTCGGGCGCGAGCTCGCCATCGGTGAGGATGCGCGGGCGCAGCTCGATATCGCCCAGCTGCTCGCCCACGGCGGTGAGGAAGGCGGCGCGGAACTCCGTCAGCCGCTCGGCCGGCATCCCCACCCCGGCGGCGCCGCGGTGGCCGCCGAAGCGCGGCAGCGCCTCGGGTGCCAGCTCGAAGGTGCGCTGCAGGGCCTCGCGCAGGTGCAGGCCCTCGATGGAGCGCCCGGAGCCGGTCAGCATCCCGGGCGCCGCCGCCGGCGTCAGCACCAGGGCCGGCCGGCCGAAGGCCTGCACCAGTCGCGAGGCGACGATGCCCTGTACCCCGGGATGGCCCTCCTCCAGATAGATCACGATGGCGGGCTCGTCGGCGCTCAGCGCCGGCACCGCAAGCGCCTTGGCCTGCTGGGCCATCTCCGCCTCGATCGCCTTGCGGGACTGGTTGTCCTGATCGAGGGTCTCGAGGTGGCGATGGGCCACCGCCTCGTTGGCGGCGAGCATGAAGTGCAGCGCCGCGTAGGGGTCGTCGAGCCGTGAGCGGGCATTGATGCGCGGCCCCATCTGGAAGGCCAGGGTCTCGGCGTCGAAGGGCACGCTGTCAGCCCCCAGGCGCTCGGCCATGGTGCGCCAGCAGGCGGCCTCCATGCGGTTGATCAGGGTTAGGCCGTGGTGAACCACGGCGCGGTTGGCGGCGCTGCCGCCCAGCGACACGCAGTCGGCCACGGTGCCCAGCGCCACGTAAGAGAGCCAGGGCGAGAGCTTGGGGGTGGCCGGCGCCAGCACGCCCCACTCGACCAGCACTTGGCGGGCCAGCGACATGACGAGCCACGCCACCATGCAGCCGGCGATGGTCGGATCCGGGTAGTCGCAGTCGTCGCGGGTCGGGTTCACGGTGGCGTAGGCCGAGGCCGGCGGCCCCTCGAGCGGCAGGGCGTGGTGATCGCTGACTACCACCTCGACGCCGGCGGCCTTGAGCCGCGCGATGCGCGGCTCGTCACTACTGCCGCAGTCGGCGGTGATCACCAGGCTCGGCCGCGGCGAGAGCGCAAGCGTCCGCTCCACCAGCGGGAGGCTGATGCCGTAGCCGTCGTGGATGCGATGGCCGATTAGGCTGTGCAGCTTCGCCTCGGGCACCCCGAAGAGTTCCACCAGGGTGCGGCGGATCACCACGTGGGAGGTGATGCCGTCCACGTCGTAGTCGGTGAGGATGCCGATGTGCTCGCCGTCGACCACCGCCTGGGCGATACGCTCGGCCGCGCGGCGGGCATCCGCGAGCTTCTCGGGGTGCGCCAGGTGGCGAAGGCTCGGCGAGACCAGCGGGCCAAGCTCGCCCTCGTAGCCGGCAAGCCGCCCGGCCAGCACCCGGGCCTGAAGTTCGGAGAGCCCCTCTTCGCGAGCACGGGCATAGAGCGCCTCGTCGCGGGGACGCGGCTCGATGCGCGGCTGGAGGCGTTCATTCAGGTCGATGGGATCGGTCACGGCGTCCACGCCAGGCTCCTCTGAAGTTCAGGGGTGAACCCGAGAGGCAGGGGAAGGCCTCCAGGCTGAGCGAGGGGCATCGTGAGAAGGGCTCAGGACTTGGTGATGCCGGAGATCCCCGCTCGGGGCTGATCCGGCGATGGGCCTGTTCGGGGGCGCTGTTAACCCCTCCCTGGGCGCTACCGATGCCATCCATGGCATCGGACCCCCTCAAGGCCTATCCCCGGCGCCCCTCGCTGCTTTACTTTCAGCTGCACGCTTTAGCGGCGGTTCTCAACCACGAACTTCTGCACCGCGGAGAGCTCTGCCGGCAGCACGGTGTAGCGCTCCTCGCGCTCCAGCAGGTCGTCCATGTGCGGCGGCAGCGGCACGCCCGGGAAGCCGGCCTTGACCACCGCCTCGGCGAACTTGGCCGGATGGGCCGTGGCCAGGGTGATCACCGGCGTCGTGGCATTGGCGCGCGCCCGCTCGGCCGCCCGGTAGCCGGTGGCGGTATGGGGATCGAGGATCTCCTGGGTGCGATGGTGCGCCTCGCGAATCACCTCGAGGATGGTGGCATCGTCCACGCTGTGGCTGGCGAAGCTCTCGCGAAGCCGGGCCAGCGGCGCATCGGCCAGAGCGGTCGGCTCGTTCTGGAAGCGCTCGAGCAGCGCCCTCACCGCATCGCCGTCGCGGCCGTAGGCCTCGAACAGCAGCCGCTCGAAATTGGACGACACCACGATGTCCATGGACGGCGCCAGGGTGGCCTTGAGCTCCTGCTTGGAGAAGTCGTTGGCGGCCAGCGTGCGGTGCAGGATGTCGTTGGCGTTGGTGGCGATGATGAACTGCGCAACCGGCAGCCCCATGCGCTTGGCGATGTAGCCGGCGAAGACGTTGCCGAAGTTCGCCGAGGGCACGCAGAAGCTGACCTCGCGGTGCGGGGCGCCCAGGGCCACGGCGGAGGCCACGTAGTAGACCACCTGGGCCATGATGCGCGCCCAGTTGATCGAGTTCACCGCGACGAGTCGGGTGCCGTCGAGGAAGCCCTGGTCGGCGAAGCTCGCCTTGACCATCGCCTGGGCGTCGTCGAAGTTGCCCTCGATGGCGACGTTGAAGACGTTGTCGGCGAGCACCGAGGTCATCTGGCGACGCTGCACCTCCGAGACCCGGTTGTGGGGATGGAGGATGAAGATGTCGAGGTTGTCGCAGTGGCGGCAGCCCTCGATGGCGGCGGAACCGGTGTCGCCGGAGGTGGCGCCCATGATCACCGCCCGCTCGCCGCGCTTCTTCAGGAAGTGATCGAGGATGCGGCCGAGCAGCTGCAGCGCCACGTCCTTGAAGGCCAGCGTCGGGCCATGGAACAGCTCGAGCAGGAAGTGGTTGGCATCGAGCTGGTTGAGCGGCACCACGGCGTCGTGGCTGAAGGTGGCGTAGGCCTCCTCGACGATGCCGCGGAAGGTGTCGTCGTCGATCTCGCCGTTGACGTAGGGCTGCATGACCCGGAAGGCGATCTCGGCGTAGGAGAGCCCGGCCATGGCGGCCAGGTCGTCATGGCCGAGTTCGGGGATCGTCTCGGGCACGTAGAGGCCGCCGTCGCTGGCCATGCCGGTGAGCACGACCTCCTCGAAGGAGAGCGCGGGCGCCTGCCCGCGGGTGCTGATGTAGCGCATGTCTTACTCCTCGTCCAGCGACTCGACGCGGATCCGCGTCAGCGGTCCGGCGACGTCGGCCAGCGATTCGATCAGGCGGATGGCCTCGTTCATCTGCTTCTCGCGGGTACGGTGAGTCAGCAGGATGATCGGCACCAGCTCGCCTTCGGTGGCCTCCTTCTGGATCAGCGCCTCGATGGAGATGCCCTGCTCGGAGAGGATGGTCGCCACCCGGGCCAGCACGCCGGGGCGATCCACCGCCAAGAGCCGCAGGTAGTAGGCGGTGGTGATGTCCTCCATGGGCATGATCGGCAGCTGGCTGACATCCTCGTCGATGCCGCTGAAGGCCAGGTAGGGCACGCGGTAGTGGTGGTCGGTGGAGATGTCGCGGGCCACGTCCAGCAGGTCGGCGACCACCGCGGAGGCGGTGGGCTCGGCGCCGGCACCGGCGCCGTAGTAGAGGGTCGGGCCCACGGCGTCGCCCATCACGGCGATGGCATTCTTGACGCCGTGGACGTTGGCCAGCAGCCGGTCCTTGGGAATCAGGGTCGGGTGCACGCGCAGCTCGAGCCCGGACTCGGTGCGCTTGGAGAGCCCCAGATGCTTGATGATGTAGCCCAGGTTATCGGCCTGTTCCACGTCCTCGGCGGTGATCCGCGAGATGCCCTCGGTGTAGGACTTCTCGAACTGCAGCGGCACGCCATAGGCGATGGAGGCGAGGATGGTCAGCTTGTGCGCGGCGTCGATGCCCTCGACGTCGAAGGTCGGGTCGGACTCGGCATAGCCCAGCGCCTGGGCCTCGGCCAGCACGTCCTCGAAGGCACGGCCTTCGTCGCGCATGTGGGTGAGGATGTAGTTGCCGGTGCCGTTGATGATCCCGGCGACCCACTCGATGCGGTTGGCGCCGAGGCCCTCGCGCAGCGACTTGATCACCGGGATACCGCCGGCCACGGCGGCCTCGAAGGCGACGATCACGCCCTTCTCATGGGCCGCCTTGAAGATCTCATTGCCGTGCACCGCGATCAGCGCCTTGTTGGCGGTGACCACGTGCTTGCCGTGCTCGATGGCGGTCAGCACCAGTTCGCGGGCCACGTCGTAGCCGCCGATCAGCTCGACCAGCACGTCGACATCGGGGTTGGAGGCCACCTCGAAGACGTCGGCGGTGGTCTTGATACCGGTGGTATCACAACCGGGATTGGGGCTGCGGTAGGCGACCTGCTCGATGACGATCGGACGCCCCGCCCGCCGGGCGATGTCGTCGGCGTTGCGCGTCAGCACGTTGAAGGTTCCGCCACCGACGGTCCCCAGGCCACAGATTCCCACTCTCACCGGTTTCAATGTCTTTCCCCTTGTTCTGGCATGTGTCTCAGCGTGTAAGGGGGCCCGCAGGGCCCCTCGTGCCGACGCTCGTCGGCGTCGGTCATCACTCGGCCATCATTCACTCAGGCCGAGCATGGCGGCCAGACGCTCCGCCGGCACATAGCCGGGCACCAGGCGGCCGTCGGGCAGCACAATCGCCGGCGTGCCCTGCACGCCGAGCTGCATGCCCAGATGATACTGTTCCTCGACCGGATTGTCGCAGTCCGCGGCGCCGCTCAGCGCTTCTTCGCGTTTGGCCGCCGACATCGCCTCGGCCTTGTTGTCGGCACACCACACTTGCTGCAGCTGGCGTCCGCCCGGCGAACCCAACCCGCTGCGCGGGAAAGCCAGGTAGTGGACCTCGATGCCCATCTCGTTGAGCCGCGGCACCTCCTCGTGGAGCTGGCGGCAGTAGGGGCAGGTGGTGTCGGTGAAGACCACCAGCTCGGCGCGCGTTTCGCCGGTGCCGCGATAGATCACCCGCTCGCTCTCCGGCACCGCGGCGAGTCGCGCGCTGCGCTCGGCGTTGCGGCCCTGCTCGGTGAGGTTGACCAGGCCGCGCTCGGCGTTCTCGTAGAGGTCACCGACCAGGAAGTGGCTGCCGTCGGCGTTGCTGTAGAAGGTCTCGCCGCTCGAAAGCGTCACCTCATAGAAGCCCTCCAGCGGCGTCTCGCGCACACGTTCCACCGGCATGGGCTGGCCGTTGACCGACAGGGTCTCGGCCAGCTGCCGGGCCGGGTCGGCCTGGGCAACGGGCAACAGGGCCAGGGACGCGGCCAGCAGGCCCCCGCATAGGGTAAGGATCGATAATCTCATGGTTCAGCCTCGAGGGTGATGGTTGGCATGCAGGTCTTCGAGTCGCACCTGCGCCACATGGGTATAGATCTGCGTGGTCGAGAGATCGCTGTGACCGAGCAGCAGCTGTACGACACGCAGGTTGGCGCCATGATTCAACAGATGAGTGGCGAAGGCATGGCGCAGGGTGTGCGGCGACAGCGGACGATCGATCCCGGCGACCCGCGCATGGGCCTTGATGCGGTACCAGAAGGCCTGGCGGGTCAGGCAGCGGTCGTCGCGCCCGGGGAACAGAGCCGGCCGGGTGATGTCCGCCATCAGCGCGCCGCGAGCGGTTCGCAGATAGCGCTCGAGCCAGCTCACGGCTTCTTCGCCCAGCGGCACCAGGCGATCCTTGTCGCCCTTGCCGCGCACCCTGACCACGCCCTGGCGCAGGTTGACCGCATCGGTGGTCAACCCCACCAGCTCGGTGACCCGCAGCCCGGCACCGTAGAGCACCTCCAGCATGGCCCGGTCGCGCACGCCGAGGTCGGTGGTGAGGTCCGGCGCGGCGAGCAGGCGCTCCACTTCGTCCTCCTCCAGGGTGTCGGGCAGCGCCGGGCGCACCCGGGGCAGGCGCACGTCGACCAGCGGGTCGTGATCGACCAGCCCCTCACCGAGAGCCCAGCGGTAGAAGCGCCGCAGGCTCGAGAGCAGCCGCGCGTTGCTGCGCAGGCTGTAGCCCGCCGTGCGACGCTCGTCGAGCCAGGCCGGCAGGGCAGTACTCGTCGGCGACAGCAGCGGCTCGCCGACCGCTGTCAGGCGGGCCTGCCAGCGCGTCAGGTCGTGGCGATAGGCGCTCAGCGTGTTGTCGCTGGCGCCTTGCTCCAGCCACAGGCCGTCGAGGAAGGCATCGATCAGCGCGGCGGCCTGCGTGGTGCTTCCCATACGACTCCCGAACGGGCCCAATCAGAACGAAACCCCGCCCCGCGGCAGCGGTGACGGGGTTCCGGAAGTGGGGTCAGGGCCTGAGCCCCGACGCCACACGCGGGCAGAGGCTCTCGCCTCAGGCCAGCTTTTCCTTGATGCGAGCAGACTTGCCGCTGCGCTCGCGGAGGTAGTACAGCTTGGCCTGGCGCACGTCACCGCGACGCTTGACCTCGATGGAATCGACCAGCGGGCTGTAGGTCTGGAAGGTACGCTCGACACCGACACCGTGGGAGATCTTGCGCACGGTGAAGGCGGAGTTCAGGCCGCGGTTACGCTTGCCGATGACCACGCCTTCGAAGGCCTGGAGACGCTCGCGGGTGCCTTCCTTGACCTTGACCTGGACGATCACGGTATCGCCGGGGGCGAAGGCCGGGATTTCCTTGCTCATCTGCTCGGTCTCGAGCGCCTGGATCACCTTGTTCTTGCTACTCATGACAACAACTCCTCAAAAATATCTCGTGACGCGCCGGATGCGGTTCGTCGCCGGTGCGTCGTGATCCCGGCGCCCGAGTCGAGCTCGAGAGCGCGGGAATGCCGTTGGTGACACAGGTCCGCCGTCCCGGGGACGCGCCCTGCACCTCCGCCCTGACCTACTTCGCGGCCAGCGCGTAGTCCTCGATGAACTCCTCGAGCAGCACGCGCTGCTCGTCGCTCAACGACCTGCCTTCCAGCAGGTCGGGACGCCTGAGCCAGGTCCGCCCCAGTGACTGCTTCAGCCGCCAGCGCCGGATGGCGCCATGGTGGCCGCTGAGCAGGACCTCCGGCACTCGCCGCCCGTCGACATCCTCGGGGCGCGTATAGTGCGGGCAGTCCAGCAGCCCGTCGTTGAAGGAGTCCTCGACCGCGGAATCCTGATGGCCCAGCACCCCGGGCACCAGTCTCGCCGCGGCATCGATCAGCACCATGGCCGGCAGCTCGCCGCCGCTGAGCACATAGTCGCCGATCGACCACTCCTCATCGATGTCGGCTTCCACCACCCGCTCATCGATGCCTTCATAGCGCCCGGCCACCACCACCAGCGGGGGGCCCGAGGCCAGTTCCTGCACGCCCTGCTGATCCAGCCGCCGCCCCTGGGGAGAAAGGTAGATGACCCTGGCCCGCTGGCCGGTGGCGGCCTCGGCGCGCTCGCGGGAGGCGTGAATGGCCGAGCGCAGGGTGTCGACCTTCATCAGCATCCCCGGGCCACCACCGTAGGGGCGGTCGTCCACGGTGCGATGGCGGTCGGTGGCGTAGTCCCGGGGATTCCAGAACTCGAGCGCGATGCGCCCCTTCTCCACCGCGCGACCCGTGACGCCGTGACGAGTGATCGCCTCGAACATCTCGGGAAACAGCGACACCACGCCGATCCACATGGCCGGCGACGGGATCGAATCGGAACTCAAAACTCCGGATCCCAGTCGACGGTCATCACGCCACCCTCGAGATCGACCTCCAGCACGACGTCACCGGGCAGAAAGGGCAGCAGTCGCTCACGCGACTCGATGCGCTCGTCGGCCTCGCCCTTCACCACCATGACGTCGTTGGCGCCGGTCTCGAAGAGGTGGTCGATGCGGCCCAGTGCCAGCCCGTCGCGGGTCACCACGGCGAGCCCTTCGAGCTGATACCAATAGAAGTCATCGGCGTCGAGCTCGGGCAGTTCGGCCTTGGGCAAAAGGATCTCGGCACCCGCCAGGGCCTCGGCCGCCTCGCGGCTGTCGACCCCCTCGAGCTGCGCCACCAGGCCCTTGCCCTGGCGGCGCCCCTGCAGCAGGCGCGCGCGGGTCAGGCGACTCCCCTGGCGCAGCACCCAGGCCTCGTAGTCGAGGATGCCGTCCATGGGACTGGTATACGAATACACCTTCAGCCAGCCCTTCACGCCGTAGGGGCTGGTCAGCTTGCCCAGCACCACGTGATCGTCGGCTGGCTGCGCTTGCGCATGTTCGCTCATCGACGACCCCTGGACCGTTGCAGCAGGCAAGTCAGACCTATCAGGCCTGCTTGCGGGCTTCCTTGACCAGCTCGGCGACGCGGTCGGAGAGCTGGGCACCCTGGCTCTGCCAGTGGGTGATGCGCTCCAGGTCGACGCGCAGGCGCTCTTCCTGACCGCGGGCGACGGGGTTGAAGAAACCCAGGCGCTCGATGAAGCGACCGTCACGGGACTTGCGAGAATCGGTCACGGTGAGGTGGTAGAAGGGACGCTTCTTGGCGCCACCACGTGCCAGACGAATGGTAACCATGCGTTGATTATCCTTCGGTTGAAGTTACGGATGTTTCGGCCGAGGTGCCGATACCCTGCTGGCCCTCGCCAATCTGCTCCGGGAAGCGGGCCGACGGCCCGGCTTCGGGTCATTCGGTCACGACGATGACCGCGTCGATCGCGGTCCTGCCTGTGAAGACGCGATATTCTACGGAAAATCGCTCGACTTGGAAACCTTTTTGCGCTCGACACCGCGCCATGCGCCGGCTCAGCGCCGGGGCATCCCGCCGGGACCACCCATACCGCCCATGCCGCCAGGGCCACCCGGGCCGCCGCCGCCCATCATGCCGGACATGCCGCGCATCATCTTCTGCATGCCGCCCTTCTGGCCCGCCTTCTTCATCATCTTCTGCATCTGCTTGTGCTGCTTGAGCAGGCGATTGAGGTCGGGCACCTGCAGGCCGGCACCGGCAGCGATGCGACGCTTGCGCGAGCCGTTGATGATCTCGGGCTTGCGCCGCTCCTGGGGGGTCATCGAATTGATCAGCGCCTCGAGCTTGCCCATCTCCTTCTCGGGTCCTGGGCCCTGGGCCATCTCGGCCATCTGCCCCATGCCCGGCAGCTTGCCCATCAGGCCGCCCATGCCGCCCATCTTCTTTAGCTGCTGGAGCTGGTCGCGGAAGTCCTCGAGGTCGAACCCCTGACCCTTCTTGACCTTCTTGGCGAGCTGGTCGGCCTTCTTCTTGTCGACGGTGCGCTCGGCCTCCTCGATCAGCGAGAGCACGTCGCCCATGCCGAGGATGCGCGAGGCCACCCGGTCCGGGTGGAAGGGCTCGAGGGCGTCGACCTTCTCGCCCACGCCCATGAACTTGATCGGCTTGCCGGTGACGTGGCGCACCGAGAGCGCCGCGCCGCCGCGGGCATCGCCGTCGGCCTTGGTGAGGATCACCCCGGTCAGCGGCAGCGCCTCGTGGAAGGCCTTGGCGGTATTGGCGGCGTCCTGGCCGGTCATGGCATCGACGACGAACAGCGTCTCGTCGGGCACCACCGCCTTATGCAGCGCCTGGATCTCGGCCATCATCGCCTCGTCGATGGCCAGGCGACCGGCGGTATCGACCAGCACCACGTCATGGAACTGGATCTTGGCGTGCTTGATCGCCGCCTTGGCGATGGCCACCGGCTGCTGATCGCTGCGCGACGGGAAGAAGTCGACCTCGACCTCACGGGCCAGGGTCTCGAGCTGGTCGATGGCCGCCGGACGATAGACGTCGGCCGAGACGACGAGCACCTTCTTCTTATCGCGTTCGCGCAGGTAGCGCGCCAGCTTGGCCACCGAGGTGGTCTTGCCCGCGCCCTGCAGGCCGGCCATCAACACCACGGCCGGCGAGCCCTTGAGGGTCAGGCCCTCGTTGGCCTCGCCCATGATCGCCTCGAGTTCCTGCTGGACGATCTTGACGAACTGCTGGCCCGGGGAAAGGCTCTGGGAGACTTCCTGACCCACGGCACGCTCGCGCACCCGGTCGATGAAGGCCTTGACCACCGGCAGCGCGACATCCGCCTCGAGCAGGGCTCGACGCACCTCGCGCAGGGTGTCCTTGACGTTGTCCTCGGTCAGGCGGGCCTGACCCTTGATGGACTTGAGCGTCTGGGACAGACGCTCGCTGAGATTCTGGAACATGGGGCCTCTCCAATCACGATGGCCGGGGAAACCGCTCCGGCATCGGCCGGGGCTCCCTGCAATGGTCGAAAATTATACGCGCCCTGGCCGGCAGTCTCCATGCATGACCGGCATTCGCTGCCCCGAGGGAGCGCCGCCGCGCTGTGCGCCGCCGTGGGGATTCGGTATAGTAGCAATACCATTTCATAAGCGCTGGCGAAGGCGCACGGACAGCGATCGATGCAGCCGCTATCACTTGCCGTCATGGCCTTCCTCTTCTACTTGGGGGCCGCCTCCTGGCAGGGCCTCGCCCTAGCCCGGCGGGTACCACCGCGCGACATGCTGGTGCGTGCCCTGGCCCTGTTCGGACTGCTCTGCCACCTGCCGCTGGCCGCCACGCTGCTGGCCCGGGGCGACTCCCTGCTGCCCGGCCTCTCGACCAGCGCGGTGCTGGTCGGCGCGCTGGCCGTGCTGGTGCTGCTGCTGGCCAGCCTCTTCAAGCCGGTGCTCAACATCGCCACCGGACTGCTGCCGCTGGCCGGCCTGAGCCTGCTGCTGGCATCGGGGCTGCCGAGTCCGGAGCGTGCCACCGGCATGACCCCGGGCATCGCCCTGCACGCGCTGAGCAGCGCCCTGGCCTTCGCCCTGCTGGCGATCGCCGCCGTCCAGGCGGTGCTGCTGGGCATCCAGAACCAGGCGCTGCGCCATCACCACATCCGCGGCGTCGTCCAGTCGCTGCCCCCGCTGACCACCATGGAGCGGATCCTCTTCGAGATGATCTGGGCCGGCATGATCCTGCTGACCCTGTCGATCGTCAGCGGCTTCCTGTTCGTCGACAACATGTTCGCCCAGCACCTGGCCCACAAGTCGATCCTCTCGCTGGCCGCCTGGGTGATCTTCGCCACCCTGCTGTTCAGCCACCATCGACTGGGCTGGCGCGGCATGCGCGCGGTGCGCTGGACCCTGGGCGGCTGCCTGGTGCTGCTGCTGGCCTACTTCGGCAGCAAGTTCGTGCTGGAGATCGTGCTCGACCGCGGCTGAGCCCGGCACCGCCTTGACACCCGCTGGCCGAGCCCCTACAACTCGAGCCTGATACGCCTTTGAGGATCCTTCGACATTGAGTGACGACTTCCCGCTGGGACTGCTGTTCGGCCTGCTGTTCCTGCTCGTCTGCCTGTCCGCCTTCTTCTCCAGTTCCGAGACCGGAATGATGTCGATCAACCGCTACCGCCTGAGCCATCAGGCGAGCAGCGGCGAGTCGCGCGCCCAGCGGGTCATGCGCCTGCTGTCGCGGCCGGATCGGCTGATCGGCGTGATCCTGATCGGCAACAACTTCGTCAACAACCTGGCGGCCTCCATCGCCACCATCATCGCCATCCACTTCTTCGGCGAGGTGACCGGCCCGGCCGTCGCCACCGCGCTTCTGACCATCACCATCCTGATCTTCGCCGAGGTCACGCCCAAGACCTACGCGGCAATCAAGCCCGAGCGCATCGCCTACCCCGCCTCGCTGGCCCTGGAGCCGCTGCTCAAGCTGCTCTACCCGCTGGTGTGGCTGGTCAACGCGATCTCCAACGGCCTGCTGCGCCTGATGGGCGTGAAGAGCATCGACGGCGGCGCCGACAACCTGACCCGCGACGAACTGCGCACCGTGGTGCACGAGGCCGGCACGCTGATCCCCCGCCGCCACCAGTCGATGCTGCTGTCGATCCTCGACCTGGAGAACGTCACCGTGAACGACATCATGGTGCCGCGCCACGAGGTGATGGGCCTCGACCTGGACGACGACCTGGAGGAGATCCTGGCCCAGATCCGCACCAGCCAGCATACCCGGGTACCGGTCTACAAGGGCGACATCAACAACATCATCGGCATGCTCCACCTGCGCAACGCGGCGCGCTTTCTCTCCCGCGGCGACGTGACCAAGGCGGCCATCGTCCAGGAGGCGCGGGAACCCTACTTCATTCCCGAGTCCACGCCGCTGCACACCCAGCTGCTCAACTTCCAGAAGCAGAAGCGGCGCATCGGGATCGTGGTGGACGAGTACGGCGACGTGGAGGGCCTGGTGACCCTGGAGGACATCCTCGAGGAGATCGTCGGCGAGTTCACCACCGACGTGGCGGGCCTCGACCAGGAGATCCACCCGCAGGACGACGGCAGCCATCTGATCGACGGCACCGCCAACATCCGCGATGTCAACAAGGCGCTGGGCTGGCAGCTGCCGACCGACGGCCCCAAGACCCTCAACGGCGTTATCCTCGAGCACCTGGAGTCCTTCCCCGACGGACCGGTCTGCCTGCAGATCGGCAACGTGCGCATGGAGATCCTCGAGGTGCGCGACAACCTGATCACCGCCGCCCGCTGCTGGCAGCCGGTGCGTCGCGCCGCACGGGTCGCGTGAGGCCCGCCATCCAGGCCCCGGATGAGACCGGCGCGGCCTAGTCGCGGTCCGCGTCGGGCTCGGCCCAGCCATCGGCCTCGACCTTGAGGGCGTGCACCCGCTCGGCGACGCGCTGCCGGCTCGCCTCGCCGGGCGGCATGGCCTCGCCGAAGTAGAGCGCCACTCGGGCGCGACAGCGCCGCGGCGGCCGGGTCAGCGCCTTGCCGCCCCGGTGCGAGGTCCAGGAGCCCCAGAGGCCAGCCAGCCCGGCGGGGATCACCGGCACCGCATCGCGAGCCAGTATCAGCTCGAGGCCGCGGCGAAAGGGCTGTATCTCGCCGTCCGGTGTCAGTCGCCCCTCGGGAAACACCATCACCACCTCACCCTGCCCCAGCGCCCGACTGACCTCGGCCAGCGCCTGTCGCACGCTGCCCGGATCTCGCCGATCGGCGTCCACGGGAATGGCCCCCACCCGGCGAAATAGCCAGTTGAGCCAGGGCGAATCATAGATCGGCTTGTCCATCAAAAAGCGTAGCGGCCGGGGGCTGGCCACGCCCACCACCAGCGCGTCCATGAAGCTGACGTGGTTACAGACGACGATGGCCGGACCGCTCGCGGGAATGCTTCCGCGACCACGAAAGCGCAGCCGATAGACCAGATGAAGCAACAGGAAGAGCGCGCCCCGCAGAAAGGGTCGCGGGGCACTGGCCAGCCGCCAGCCACCCGCCGCCATCACCAGCCCCGTCGCCCCCCACAGCAGCGGGGACATCACGGCGCGTCTGGCGCGCGCCCGAGGCCGGCCAGGATGGTCGAGAGCAGCTGGTCGAGCAGCTCGCCCACCTCCAGCGGTTCGCCGTGCCAGTGGCCGAGACGCTCGTTGAGGCCCAGCTGAACCAGGCCGTGCACGCTGCCCCAAAGGGTGCGACTCAGCCGCCACGCCTCCAGGTCATCCAGCGACGGCTGGTACTCCTTGAGGGTCGCCTCCACCCGCAGGAAGAGCCCCTCGATCATCGCGTTCTGACGCTGATCCAGCTCGCCCTCCTGAGCCAGCGGATAGTCGAAGAGCAGCTGCCAGCGATGGGGGTCCTGGCGGGCGAACTGCCAGTAGACCCGCGCCAGGGCCTTGAGGCGCTGCTCGGGCACCTGATCGGCGAGCAGCGGCTCGATCACCTCACGCAGCCGGGCCAGGGTCTCGACGTTGACGTGCTGCAGCAGGTTACTGAAGCTGCCGTAGAGCTTGAGCAGCGTGCTGGGCGCACAGCCGACCTCCCGCGCGAGCGCCCGCAGCGAAAGCGTGTGGACCGGATGCTGCTTAAGCCAGGCATCGCAGGCGTCCATGACGTGGGCATGGAGCGCCTCGGGTGCATGCTGTCTGGGACGAGCCATCGGGATCCTCGCGGAGTGGTGGCGCGCAACGCGCGTCGGGCGACAAGGATACTCTCATCGAACACTGTTTTCGACAGGATATCCAGGGCCATTCACGATGCAAGCGGCGGCCGGATCGCGCCGCGTTCGCGGCTTTTCTCCGCCCATGGACTTGGTTACCCTGACGCTCCATCCACTCGGAGTCCCCATGGCCGGCCGACTGCACATCGCCCCGCTCGACCTCGAGCGCCTGCTGCCCGACCTGGTCGCCGAGACCGCCCTGATCACCGGCCCCAACCTGGCGCCACGCCGCCCCCTGTCGATGATCCGACTGGATGCCGGGCGGCCGCGGCTGGTGACGGCCTTCTGGGGGCTGACGCCCCCCTGGCTCAAGGTGCTCGACCATGCGCCCCACTGCGCCCGGGCCGAGGCCCTGCAGACGCGCCCCATGTTTCGCGAGGCCTTCACGGCCCGGCGCTGTCTGGTACCGGTCAGCGGCGTCTATGCCTGGAAGCCACAGCCGCGTTTCAAGCAGCCCTTCCTGGTCACCCGCGTCGATCGCGGCCCCTTGCTGCTGGCCGGGATCTGGTGTCGCTTTCACACCAGCCTCAGCCAGCACCACGACTCCATGGCGCTGATCACGGTGCCGACCAACGCCCTGCTGGCGCCCATCACCGACCGCCTGCCGGCGGTGATTGCGCCCGACCAGGCCGAGCGCTGGCTCGATCCGCAGACACCGCCTAGCGAGGCTCAGGCCCTGCTCGGCCCCGCCTCCGCGGAACTCCTGGGCGCTTTCATGGTATCAAGGAAGGTCAACGACCCAGCCTGCCAGGAGCCGACCTGCGCCCATCCCACCGGCCCCATGCTGCGCCATTCCGTCCCACAGGAGCGATGATGATCAACGCCTTGCCTGCCTCTTGCCGCTACCCGGGCCATCTGCTCGCCTGGCTGGCCGTTGCCGCGGCCCTGCTGACGGGCCTGACCGCCCGCGCCGACTCCGTGAACGCCAGCGTCTCGCCCAAGGTCAGCCCCCACGACGATCGCGACTACCGCGCCCTGACCCTCGACAACGGACTGAGCGTGCTGCTGGTCAGCGACCCGGAGGCCGACAAGGCCGCGGCCTCGCTGAACGTCGACGTGGGCAGCGCCCAGGATCCCGAGGATCTCGCCGGCCTGGCCCACTACCTCGAGCACATGCTGTTCCTCGGCACCGACGCCTATCCCGAGCCCGATGCCTACCAGGGCTACCTGACGCGTCACGGCGGTAGCCACAACGCCTTCACCGCGCCCTACGACACCAACTACTTCTTCGATATCGAGCCCGACGCCCTGGCCGGCGCCCTGGATCGTTTCAGCCGTTTCTTCGTATCGCCGCTGTTCAACGCCGAGCGCCTGGAGAGCGAGCGCAACGTGGTGCACTCCGAATACCAGGCGCGCCTGCGCGACGACGGCCGCCGTGCCCAGGACGTGCTCGATCAGCTGCTCAACCCCGCCCACCCCGCCACCGGCTTCTCGATAGGCAGCCGCGAGACTCTGGCCGACCGGCCGGCGGGAGAGCCGAGCCTGCGCGAGCGCGTGATCGACTTCTACGAGGCGCACTACGACGCTAACGTCATGCACCTGGCGGTGGTGGCGCCCCAGCCCCTCGAGGAGCTCGAGGCCCTGATCACCGAGCGCTTCGCCGGCGTGCCCGACCGCGGCCTCGCCCGGCCAAGCATCGAGGCCCCGCTGGTCGAGGAGCAGAGCCTGCCGCGCGCGGTGCGGCTCGAGTCGGTGCGCGACAGTCAGCGAGTCAGCTTCCTGTTCCCGGTGCCCGACCCCGAGACCGCCTATCGCCACAAGCCGGCCGACTATCTGGCTCACCTGCTCGGCCACGAGGGCGAAGGCAGCCTGCTCGCGGCGCTGCGCGAGGCGGGCTGGGCCGACGGCCTCTCCGCCGGGGTGACCCGCGGCGATGGTCGCCGGGCGCTGTTCGCCGTGGACATCAGCCTGACGCCCGAGGGTGCCGAGGCGCTGCCGCGCGTCCAGGCGAGCCTGTTCTCCGCCATCGAGGGCATTCGGGATAAAGGTCTCGAGGCCTGGCGCTATGAGGAGCAGGCGCGCCTGGCCGACCAGCAGTTCCGCTTCCAGCAGCACGGCGCGCCCCAGGGCGACGCCATCCGCCTGGCCATGAACCTGTCGCGCTACCCGCTGGAGGACGTCAACATCGCGCCCTACCGCCACGACGGCTTCGATCGCGCGCTGATCGAGCAGTGGCTCGACGGCCTGCGCCCCAACCGGCTGCTGCGCCTCTATAGCGGCCCGGAGGTCGAGGGCGACGCCGTCTCGCCCTGGTTCGACACCCCCTGGCGCGAGGTCGCGATGCAAGACGAAGGCGAGCCGCTGCCCGGCATCGCCCTGCCCGAGCCGAACCCCTACATCGCCGCCGACCTCGAGCTGATCGAGCGCCAGGACGAGGTGCCGGGCCTGGCCATCGACGAGACGGGGTTCGACTTCTGGCACATGGCGGATGCCACCTTCGACACCCCCCAGGTGGAGTGGCGCTTCAGCCTCCAGCACCCCGCGGCGAGCCGCGAGGCCCGCGAGGCGGCGCTCTCCCGGCTGCTCGCCGGCTGGCTCGTCGACAGCCTCAACGAGACCCTCTATCCGGCACGCCTGGCCGGCCACCGCTTCGAGGCCTACGCCCACGCCCGCGGCATCACCCTGTCGTTCTCCGGCTGGCGGGATCGCCAGGAGCGCCTGATCGAACGGGTCATCGCCCAGCTCGAGGACGCGACCATCGACGAGGCGACCTTCGAGCGGGTGCGCTACCGCCTCCAGCGCGAGTGGCGCAACGCTCCGCAGGATGCGCTCTACCGCCAGGCTCACCGCACCCTGTCCGAGGCGCTGGTGCGCCCGCAGTGGCCTACCGAGGCGCTGCTTCAGGCGAGCCGCGACCTGGAGACCGCCGACCTGCGCGACTTCCGCCAGCGCTTCCTCGCCGAGCTGCACCTGGAGGCGATGGCGGTGGGTAACCTGACGCGCGAGCTCGCCGGCCGCGAGGCCCGGCAGGTGGCCGAGGCGCTCGCCCCGACCCTACCCAGCGAGGCCATTCCCGACCTCACCCCGCTGCAGGCAGAGGATCTCCCCGAGCTCATTCCCACCACTACCCGGGAGGATTCGCTGGTGCTGCGCTACCTGCAGGGGCCGGATCGCTCGCTTAAGAGCCAGGCTCGCCTGGCGGTGCTCGGCCAGCTGCTGGAGACCCCCTTCTACCAGCGCCTGCGCACCGAGGAGCAGCTGGGCTACGTGGTCAATGCCGGCTACTCGCCCATGCTGGACGCCCCCGGCATCAGCCTGTTGGTCCAATCCCCCGATACCGAGAGCGAGGCGATCCAGGGCCATATCGACGCCTTCCTGGACGACTTCGCCAAGCGCCTCGAAGCGCTCGACGACGACGCGCTGGCCGCCTATCGCCAGGCAGTGCACGATGCCCTGATGCAGCGCGATACCAGCCTCTCCGGGCGCACCAACCGCCTGTGGCGCGCGCTGGCTAACGGCGACACCGGCTTCGACCGCCACCGGCGTCTCGCCGAGCGCGCCCTGACGGTGACGGCCGACGAACTGCGCCAGGCCTGGCCGGCCCTGGGCGACAGCGCCGTGGCACGCGTCAGCTTCGATCCGGGCGATGAGCCCAGCGACGTGCTGGCCCTGAGCCGGCACCTGGCGCCGCTGCCCGAGGACGATGACTGACCCGGGGCCTCAACCCCCGAGACGACAGCGCCCGGCCACCTGGCCGGGCGCTGTTCGTTGATCATCACGAAGGAGGGGCTTGGTCAGCCGAAGGCCTGGGGCGGCATCATCGACTCGACGTGCATCACCAGCTCCTCGAGCACCTGCCGGTCGCGATCGGCGAGCGATGCGCCATTGAGCCGCTCGATCTCGCGGGCAAAGTCCTTCAGCGTGAGGCTGGCGACGGCGGGGTCGTTCATGCGCTCCCAACGGAAGGCCTCCCAACGCGCCTGCTCCTCGCTCTCCAGGGTGTCGGGATAGCTGCGGGCCCGATAGCGAAACAGCATCTCCTCGAGGCGCGGATCCTGGAAGGCGAAGCGCGCCCCCACCAGATCCCAGGGATCGGTTTCGCGCACCCGCTGCATCTGCTGGCGATCCGTCGGCGAGAAGAAACCGCCGGCGTAGAGCATCAGGTCGGGATCATGGGGCGGCTCGGGATGGGGCGCGGCGAACACCTCGGCGACACGCGCCGCGATCTCAGGGCGGGCGGCGAGTCGCTTCCAGTGCTCGCGGCACGCGGCCAGGTCGAGCCCCAGGCGTTCGACGATCTCGCCGTACTCGCCCTGGCGGGGCCCCGAGACATCCTTGAGCGCGCTGGCCGGGAAGAGCACCGGGCACTTGTTGATATGGATGACCTTGAGCGGAATGCGCTCGGCGCCCTCCGCGAGATCGTCGTTGCTGACGAAGACCCGCTCGCGAATCTGCTCGGGCGAGAGTTCCATCAGCGGAGTCGGATCCATCGACAGATCGAAGACGATCACCCCGTTGGGATTGGAGGGATGCTCGGCCAGCGGCATCACCAGGGCGCTGCAGCCGCGACTGGCCGGATAGCGCCGCGAGATGTGCAGCACCGGCTTGCGGCTGGGCAGGTCAAGCTGCTTGGAGACGGCGCGCTTGCCGCGCAGGCCGAGCAGGTAGTCGAAGAGGCGGGCGTTACGCTCGCGCAGGAGCCTCGCCAGGGCAATGGTGGCGCGCACGTCCGCCAGGGCATCGTGGGCGCCCGCATGGGCGATACCGTTGGCGGCGGTCAGGTCCTCGAGCTTGAAGCTCGGCGCGCCGTCGTCGCGGGTCGGCCACTCGATACCCTCGGGGCGCAGGGCGTGAAAGGCGCGCACGACGTCGATCAGATCCCAGCGCGAGTTGCCGTTCTGCCACTCCCGGGCGTAGGGATCGAGCAGGTTGCGATAGAAGAGGTGGCGACTCACCTCGTCGTCGAATCGCAGGCTGTTGTAGCCCAGCGCACAGGTCCCGGGCTCGCTCATGGCCGCCTCGATGCGACCGGCGAACTCGGCCTCCGGCAGGCCGCGACGGCGGGCCTGCTGCGGCGTGATCCCGGTGATCAGGCAGGCCTGAGGATGGGGCAGGAAGTCATCGGCGGGCTTGCAGAAGAACTCGAGCGGCTCGCCGATCTCGTTGAACTCGGCATCGGTACGGATGGCCGCGAACTGCGAGGGACGATCGCGGCGCGGATCGGCACCGAAGGTCTCGTAGTCGTGCCACAGGAAGGTCTGCGGGGCGGCTTTCGACTGCGCCATGGGCGAGCTCTCCGAAGGCAGGGATTCAGCGGCCCAGCCTACCACAGCGCCTCGACCGGCTCAGCCGCCGGCCCTGCTCCCGCGATGTGATCGGGAGCAGCACGAGGCCCGCTCACGCCTTGGGCAGGGTCACGTTGAGCTCCAGCACCGAGCAGTTGTCCTCGCTGTCGAGGGTGATGTTGACCGCGTCGTCATCGATCTGCACGTAGCGACGAATCACCTCCAAAAGCTCCTTCTCCAGCAGCGGCATGTAGTCAGGCTGCCCTCGCTGGGTGCGCTGGTGGGCCACGATGATCTGCAGCCGCTCCTTGGCGACCGACGCGGACTTCTTGCGCTCTCGCTTGAGGAAATCGAGCAACTTCACCGGCGGGTTCCTCCAAACATGCGGCTCAACAGGCCCTTCTTCTGGTACTCGTGGAAGCGCAGCGGCACCTCCTCGCCGAGCAGCCGGGCCACCGTATCGGCGTAGGCCTGGCCGGCATCGCTGCTGTCGTCGTGGGTAACCGGCACCCCCTGGTTGGAGGCCCGCAGCACCGCCTCGGACTCGGGGATCAGGCCCAGCAGGTCGATGGCCAGGATCTCGCGGATATCATCCAGGTTCAGCATATCCCCCAGGTCGACCCGGCCCGGATTATAGCGAGTGATCAGCAGATGCTCCCGGATGGGATCATCGCCGCGCTCGGCGCGCCGTGTCTTGGATGCCAGCAGGCCGATGATACGATCGGAGTCACGCACCGAGGAGACCTCGGGATTGGTGACCACGATTGCCTCGTCGGCAAAGTACATGGCGAGCTGGGCGCCGCGCTCGATGCCGGCCGGGGAGTCGCAGATAATGAAGTCGAAGTCCTGATTCAGGGTATCGAGCACTTTCTCGACGCCCTCCTGGGTCAGGGCTTCCTTGTCGCGAGTCTGGGAGGCCGGCAGGATATGCAGATTATCGACCCGCTTGTCGCGAATCAGCGCCTGATTGAGCCCCGCCTCGCCCTGAATCACATTAACCAGGTCGTAAACCACGCGGCGCTCGCACCCCATGATCAAATCGAGGTTACGCAGACCCACGTCGAAGTCGATGACCGCGGTCTTCTTGCCACGCAGCGCCAGCCCGGTGGCGATGGCGGCTGCGCTGGTCGTCTTGCCGACCCCTCCCTTGCCGGAGGTCACAACGATGATCTTGGCCAAATGTCACATCCTGTCTTGTCATGAGGAAAAATAACGCGGGCGTGAACTTTGCCGCCACGCGCTTGGCCGACATCAGTCCAGCGACTTGATGCTCAGCTGGCCGTCGAACAGCTGAACCTGAACGGTGGTGCCCAGCAGGCGCGGATCGATGTCCTCGAGGCGCTTGTAGTTACCGGCCACTGAAAGCAGCTCGGCATGCAGTTCGCGGCAGAAGATGCCGGCCTTGTCGTCGCCGTGGATGCCGGCCAGTGCCCGCCCGCGCAGGGCACCATAGACGTGAACGTTGCCGGCAGCGAGCACCTCGGCCCCGGCATTGACCGCTCCGACTACCACCAGATCGCCCTCGGGGGCGGTCACCTGCTGGCCGGAGCGCACCGTGCCGCGATAGATACGCCCCCCCGCGGTGGCGCCGGGAGGAGCCTCGGTGGCGACCGCCTCAGGCGCGTCGGGCTTGCCATCACCGGCAGGCGCAGCGTCGGCAACGCTCTCCAGGGCGCGCGGACGCGACGCTTCCTGGGGGGGGAACCAGCCCAACCCCAGGGCCCAGGCCGACTGCTTGACCGGATCCGGGCCGCCGCGCACAGCCACCGGCAACAGCTTGTGGGCGCGGCACACCGCGCAGATGCGCTCGAGCGCCAGGTGCGGCTCGTCGAGCTTCTCCACATTGAGAACGACCGGAGTGTGCTGGAAGAAGGCCGGCGACTGGCTGAGCTTGCTCGCCAGCTGCTCGCGAATGCGCTCGGGGTCGGCACTGGTCAGTTCCATGACCGTCATCGGCAGCATTCCCCCCTTGAAGGTGAAGGCCATACTGTCCCTGTCCACATTGAGACTCATTGCCGAACTCCGCGTAGGGTGATGATCGGGGTACAGCTCAAAGCTAAGCGAGTGACTGCAACCCTGCAACCGATCATAAGGACATAGGCGCGCATTGTCAGTGTCTCCTAGCGGCCACACCCCGCCGGCGTCGAGCCTTTTCTGCCGCCACGTCACGTGCTTAGATACGAGAGACTCAAGTTTCACGCCGTTTTTTCCGATAATAATGATCATCTCGCGCCCCCTCCGGGCGCGCTCTCCTCGTCAGGATGCCCCATGTCAGGACTCCTTCGCCGCCTGTTCGCCCCGCGCTGGAAGCACCCGGCCCCCGAGGTGCGCCGTCAGGCCGTATCGCGCCTCGACCCCTCCAGAGACGACCAGCGCCGCACCCTCGAGCAACTGACCCTGGACCCCGATGCCGGCGTGCGCCTAGCCGCCCTGGAGGCGATCGACGATCCCGAACGCCTGCTGACGCTAAGCGAGCGGCCGGATGCCTCCCCCGAACTCAGGCGGCATCTGGTCGCCCTGCTCACCGGTCGCCGCGGCCATCACGACCTTCAGGCGCGTATCGCACTGGTCGAGCGGCTCGAGGATCGAGCGCTGCTCAACGAACTGGCCCTGCAGGGCGACAACCAGCAGCTGCGCCTGGCGGCGCTGGCCCGCCTCGACGCGGAGGAAGATCTGGTCCGCCAGGCCTGCGACAACGGCATCGCCGCGGTGCGCCATGCCGCCGCCGCGCGGGTCGAGAGCGAGGCGGGCCTCGCCCGGCTGGCCCATGATGCCCGGCGTGATCGCCAGGTGGCCCGCCAGGCTCGCGAGCGCCTCAATCGACGACGCGCCGACGCCGCCTCCCTGACGGCGGCCCGTGCCGAGCGCGAGGCGCTGCTGGAGAAACTCGAGCGCCATGCCCATGGCCCCTGGGAGCCGCTCTATGCCGGCCGCCTGCGCCACCTGATGCGCGAGTGGGTGAAGCTGCGTGACCTGGCGGATGCCCACCAGGAGCGCCGCTACCAGGATGCCTGCCAGCGCTGTCGCAAGATCATCGGCGACCACGAGGCCCAGGAGCATGCCCGCCATGCCGACCACCGCCGGCGCGAGGATGCCGACCAGACCCGAGAATCCCTCGTCGAGGCGCTGGAGGAGAGCCTCGAGGGCCTGCATCAGGGTGAGCGGCTCACCGATCAGGACATCGCCAGCCTGCGCGCCCAGAAGCGCCTGATGGCCAGCCGCTGGCAGGCCCTCTCTGACCATCACCTGGCCGACGAGGCGCTGCGCCGCCGCTATGATACGGCACTCGCCGACTACGAACGGATCGTCCAGGCCCGGGTGCGCCTGGACGAACGCGCCGACGCCATCGAGCAGGCGCTGGCGGAAGGCGACGATGATCGACTGGGCGCCCTGATCGAGGCCTGTGGCTGGCCGGCGCGACTGGCGCCGACGCCGTTGCTGGCGCGCGCCCGAGAGCACCTGGCTCGAGAGGCCCAGGACGACGGTGGCGAGCCTGACGCCCGGCTCGCCCACTTCAACGAGGAGCTGGACCAGCTGGAGGGCCTGCTGGAGCGCGGCGCCTTCAAGGGCGCCAGCCGTCTCCACCAGCGCCTGCGCCAACAGGCCGAGCAGCTGCCCAGGCCCCTCCCACCCGCCGACCAGGCTCGTCTCAAGCGCCTGGCGGCGCGGTTGGCCGAGCTTCGCGACTGGCGCGGCTTCGTGGCCGGACCCAAGCGCGATCAGCTGTGCCAGGCCATCGAGGCGCTGGCCGAGCAGACTGAAATGAACGAGGCCGAACTCGACCGTCGCCATCGCCAGCTGGTCAAGGAGTGGAAGGCGCTGGGTGACGCCGCCGCCAATCGCGAACTCTCTGCCCGCTTCCGCGCCGCCTCCGATCGCATCAAGGAACGCCTGGCCCCCTGGCGAGAGCGCCAGCAGGCCGAGCGGCAGCGCCACCTGGAGGCTCGTCTGGCGCTGTGCGAGCAGCTTGAGACGCTGCTCGAGCAGCCTGCCCATGAAGCCGACCCTGATGGGCTGCGCGAGATCCGCGACCGCGCGCGGGAGCAGTGGCGTCGCCTCGCCCCGGTGCCCCGCGACCAGGCCGAACCGATCGGCCGACGCTTCGGGCGCATTCTCCACGAGCTCCAGGCGCTGATCGATCGGCGGGCGCGGGAGATCGCCGAAGCCAAGCGGGCACTGATCGACGAGACGCGCGAGCTGCTGGCACGCGACCTGCCGCCCGGCCAACGGGCCGACCAGGCCAAGGCCCTGCAGCGACGCTGGCGAGCGCTGGGCCGGGCACCCAAGGGCGAGGAGCAGACCCTGTGGCGAGAGTTCCGCGCGCTGTGCGACGACATCTTCGCCAGCCGCGAGGCCGCCCGCGATGATCAGGCCCAGCGCAACCGCGCCCGGCTCGAGGCCATGCAGGCACTGATCGACCGACTGGACGCCTGGCATCCCACGCAGAGCCAAGAGGCCCACAAGCTGGACGAGGCCGTCCGCGAGGCCACGGCGCTGGAGCCACTGCCCTCCGGTCGGCGCACCGAGGGCATGCGTCGCCGCTGGAGCGGCATCGTGCGGGCCCGCCGCGAGCGCCTGGACCGCCTGGCCCTGGCCGAGGAGGCCAACCGCTGGCAGGCCATCCGCCCGCTGCTCACGGCGCACCTGCAGGCCGATGCCCGGCGCCTGGCCGGCGGTCCCGCCGAGGAGATATCTCTGCCCCGCGACCTCGATCTGCCGTCGGCACTGCGTCGCGCCCACGAGGCGCGCAATGCCGCCCGAGAGGCCGGCACCCCGGGCGAGGCCCAGGAGAGGCTCGCCCGCCTGCGCGCCCATCTCTCCCTGCTGGCCGGCGGCCGCGTCCAGCACCGCGACGATCCACTGCGCCTGGCGATTCAGGTGGAGCGGCTCAACGAAAACATGGGCCAGACGAACTCCCGCGCCGACGAGCTCCATCAGCTGCTCGGCGAGCTGCTCGCCAACGGCCCGATGCCCGAGCAGCCCTGGGAACGCGAGGTCGGCGAGCTCGACCGAATGCTCGAGATCCTCGCCGAGCGGCCGCCGCCCTGAGACGACTCTCCGTCGAGACACCCCCTGTCAAAACACAAGAACGCGAGGCGGAGGCCTCGCGTTCTTCTCTTCACCGCCGGGATCACCGACGGCGAGTCTGCTGCAGCGGTGAGCGATCAGCCCATGAACTGCCCGCCGTTGATGTCGATGTTGGCGCCGGTGATGAAGCCCTGTTCCTTGTCGGCCAGGAAGGCGACCAGACGACCGATCTCCTCCGGGGTACCGTAGCGCTTGACCGGAATGGTCTCGCGGATGGCTTCGCGCACCTTCTCGGGAATGTTCATGATCATGTCGGTGGCGATATAGCCGGGCGACACCGTGTTGACGGTGATCCCCTTGGTGGCGGTCTCCTGGGCCAGTGACATGGTCAGACCGTGCATCCCTGCCTTGGCCGCCGCGTAATTCACCTGGCCGAACTGACCCTTACGACCATTGATGGAGGAGATGTTGATGATGCGGCCATGGCCCTGCTCCAGCATGTCCTCGATCACGCTGCGGCAGGTGTTGAAAACGCTGTTGAGGTTGGTATCGATCACCTCGTTCCACTGGTCCGGGGACATCTTCTTCATGGTGCCGTCGCGGGTGATCCCGGCGCAGTTGACCAGGACGCTGACGGGACCGTGAGCCTCGCGGATTTCCTTCACCCCGGCCACGCAGGAATCGTAGTCGGTGAGATCGATGCCGGACAGGGCGATGTTGTCATAGCCCTCGGCCTTCTGAGTCTCCAGCCAGGCCTTCGCCTTCTCCGGATTGTGGTATCCCGCGACCACCAGATAGCCCTGTGAGGCCAGCGTACGACAGATGGCGCTGCCGATGCCGCCAGTACCACCGGTGACCCAGGCGACGGGTGCTTGATTTGTCATTGGCTATCTCCCTGATATGAATGACATCGTCATGGGGTGACCCGGCGGGCCACCACCAGCATGACCATTATGAGTTGTTGGACAGTCATTTTTGTGACGCCAGTCGAGTATGGACCAGGGACCGGCCCTGGGACGAGCGTTGGAAATCGATCCTTGACTAAAGGAGAACTCCGTGTAGAATACGCTCCACGTTGATGCGGGGTGGAGCAGTCTGGTAGCTCGTCGGGCTCATAACCCGAAGGTCATCGGTTCAAATCCGGTCCCCGCTACCAATTTCGAGAAAGGCGTATCGTCCCAGGACGATACGCCTTTTTTCGTTGTGTCCGCCACTGTGCTCGCACACCCTCTCTGACGTGACCCCATCCTTCGATCAGCCCTTGAAGTCGCCGCCGGCGACCCGCATCTACTGAGCAAACTCATCCCGGATCAAGGCTAGTCACCATGCCCATCGTCGACCCCCGCACCGGTGAGCCGCTCACCACCGACACCCCCGCCGGAGATAGCAACGCCGGGCCCGCCGACGGCCAGCAGGCCGATGTCATCCTCGACGTCGACCGCAGCAACATCCAACAGCTGCTCGAGACCTCCATGCAGGTCCCGGTCCTGCTCGACTGCGGCAGCCGCAACGAGGCGGCGAGCCAACAGCTGAGCCAGGTGCTGGAAAAACTGGCCCGGGAATATCAGGGCACCTTCCTGCTGGGTCGCCTGGATATCGATCAGGAGCCGGAGATCGCCGCCCAGCTGGGCGTGCAAGGCGCGCCCGACGTCAAGCTGATCAGCCAGGGCGGCCTGGTCGACCACTTCCAGGGCGCCCTGCCGGAGAAGCAGGTCCGCGAGTGGCTGGGCCGCTACTTCCCGGCCCCGGAGGAGGCGCCCCAGACGCCCGAGGACCAGGCCGCCGAGGCCCTGGCCGCCGGCGATGCCGCCACCGCCCGCAGCATTTATCAGGAGCTCATCCAGCAGTATCCCCAGCACACGCCCTACCAGGTGGAACTGGCCCGCGCCCTGGTGGCCGACGGCGAGGCCGAGCAGGCCCGCGAGCTGCTCGACAACCTGCCGCCGGAGGAGCGCGATGCTGCCCCCGCGCGCGGCGTTCGTGCCAGCATCGCCTTTGGCGAGCAGGCGCCCTCCGCCGAGGAGCTGGCCGCCCTGGGCGAACGCGACGACAGCGAAGCCCAGTTCAAGCGCGCCCTGCGTCAGCTGGCCGATGGCCAGTACGAGGACGGCCTGGAGGCCCTACTCGCCCTGATGAAGCGCGACCGGGAATACGGTGAGGATGCCGCTCGTCGCACCCTGCTGCAGGCCTTCGACGCCCTGGGCGCCGATCATCCGCTGACGGTCACCTACCGCCGCAAGCTCTTCGCCCAACTCTACTGAACCACCGATCGCCCGAGCCCGTCCCACAAAGGGCTCATGTCGCAAAGGGCTCGACGAGCGAATCTTGCGAAAACGGCCACCCCATGGGGCGGCCGTCGTCGTCTGAGCCTTGCCGACGCCGGAGCGCGGCGATTCAGCCCTTCAGCACGCCGTCGAGCCGACTCAGGGCCGCCTCCAGCTGAGCCGCCGTGGTACCGAAGTTGAGCCGCACGAAGCCCGGCCAGCCGAAGTCGGCGCCGTCGGAGAGCGCGACGCTCACGTGCTCCAGCAACCAGCGCTGGGGGGATGCCTCGGTGCCCTGCAGGGCGGGCGCCTCGCGCAGGTCCAGCCAGGCCAGGTAGGTCGACTCGGGCGCGCTCAGGGTTACCCCCGGCCAGCGCGCCACCCGCTCGACCAGCCGCCGGCGGTGGTCGCGCAGCGTCTCGAGCAGCGCCTGACGCCAAGGCTCGCCATGGCGATAGGCCGCCTCGGCGGCCACCAGCCCGAGCACGTTACCGTCCGGCTGCAGGCCCTTGGCCGCCGCGGCGAATCGCCGACGCAGGCCGGCGTCGGGAATCACCGCGCAGGCCGCGGTGAGCCCCGCCAGGTTGAAGGTCTTGGAGGGCGCCCAGAGGGTCAGGGTGCGATAGGCCAGTCCAGGGAAGGCGGCGGCCAGGGGAACATGGCGGGCCCCCTCGTCGAGCAGCAGGTCGCAGTGCAGCTCGTCGGAGACCACCAGCAGGTCGTGGCGCTCGACCAGCGCGGCGAGCCCC
This sequence comes from Halomonas saccharevitans, assembly GCF_900116405.1. Lineage (GTDB taxonomy): Bacteria > Pseudomonadota > Gammaproteobacteria > Pseudomonadales > Halomonadaceae > Halomonas > Halomonas saccharevitans. The sequence continues at coordinate 61,156 of NZ_FPAQ01000020.1, forward strand.
GCCAGCTCCTCTCGCGTCCAGACGCGACCGGTGGGATTGTGGGGCTGGCACCACAGCAGCAACCGGGTCTCGGGGGTGATCGCCGCCTCCAGCGCCTCGAGATCGAGCCGCCAGGGCTCCCCGGGGGCACCCGGCGCCCTCAGCGCCGCCTGCTGGGGCAGGCGGCCGGTATGCTCGGCGACGCGCAGGAAGGGCGGATAGATGGGCGTGACCGTCAGCACCCCGTCCCCCGGCGCGGTGAGCGCCAGGCTCGCCAGGTGCAGGGCAGGCACCACGCCCGGCAGCCACAGCTGCCAGTCCGGCGCGATGGCCCAGCCATAGTGCTCGACGCTCCAGTCGCAGACCGCCTGCTTGAGGCTCTCGGGCACCTGGCCGTACCCGAAGACACCGTGGGCGACCCGCGCCTGCAGCGCCTCGATGACCGCCGGCGGCGAGGCGAAGTCCATGTCGGCGACCCACAGCGGCAGCACGTCCTCGCCGTAGCGATGCCACTTCTGCGAGGGCCAGTCGCCCTCGGGAGGGTGGCGACGATCGACGGGCGTGGCAAAATCGAATTCCATGTGCAGTTCCCGCTCCCAGAAGGCCAACAAGATGACCAAGACCATGCCGCAAGACGGCTTCTATGCCAAGGTGCGCCGCGGCCTGCCCGACCTGGTCGCCCAGTGGCTGACACTCGGCCAGGGCGATGCCGATCGCCTGGCGCTGCTGCTCGCCGAGAGCGCCCGGGTAACCCGCATCGGCCTGCCGGAGGAGACCCCCAGCGGCGAGACGCTCAACGACTGGAGCCGCGCCGACGGCGAGGAGCCGCCGCTGTGGGCGGCGCGCACCGCCACCTTCCTGCTGGTGCAGATGCCCGCCCGCCCCGTGCCGGCCAGCGACGACGAGGCCTGCGCCTGGGCCTACTGCTGGCTGCGCAACCGCGATGTCGAGAGCGTCGAGGCCGCCGAACAGGCGCTGCCCGAGCACCTGCGCGAACCGCTGGCCGCCGCGCTCAGGGCCGCCTGGACTGACCTCAAGGGCCTGCGTCTGGTCTGAGCCTGATCTGATGCCTGCGTAAAGCCCGCCCTGCCCCGCTAGCCGCGGCGGACGGTTCGCTTCTTGGGCCGAAACCCCGCCGGCTTGGTGGAGAGCCATGCCACGAAGGTCTGGATCTGCGGATGGGCCAACAGGGCCTCGCGTCTGCGATAATGCTCGGCCAGCTCGCGCTCGCAGAGCACCGCGTGGATGTGCCGGTGGCAGGCGTGGCAGACCCAGAGGATGGCAGTGAGACGCTCGGCACGGTCGAAGCGGCGCCGGTAGCGGGCCTTGCCGTGCAGGGCCCGCGGAATCAAATGGTGCTTGGTCAGCGGTGCCGCCCGCTCGCAGAGCTCGCAGGCCTCGGGCCGCGGCGGGGGCGAGAGTTCATGACCGGCCATGGCACGTCTCCTCGACGACTCGTCTTACCCTGATGATAAGGACCCAGATACGATATGGACGTTCCCCTCTCCTGGCAGCTGGCTAAACTTGTGGTCTCCATCGGCGTGGTGCTCGGCCTCTCGATGATCGCCGAGCGCGTCAGCACCCGCGTGGCCGGCCTGCTCTCCGGCTACCCCCTGGGCACCGCCATCGCCCTGTTCTTCATCGGCCTGGAGATCTCGCCGGCCTTCGCCACCCAGAGCGCCGTGCACACCCTGGCCGGCTTCAGCGCCACCCTGGCGCTGGGAGGCGGCTACCTGCTATGTGCCCGGCGCGATGGCCTGCCCGGGGTACTGGCAGGCAGCGCGGGCGGCTTCGTGGCCTGGCTGGGAGTGAGTCTGCTGCTGACCCAGGTGGAGTTCACGCGACTGACCGGCACCCTCACCACCCTGGCGGCGATCGCGCTGTTCATCCGGCTCTATCGGCGGGTCCCCGATACCGCGGCCGGCCCCCGGGGCGGCTTCAGCTGGGCGGCACTGGGGCTGCGGGCCGCCCTGGCCGCCGGCATCATCTTCCTAATCACCGGCCTCGCCCATGTGATGCCGGCCGCCTGGGCCGGGGTCATGGCCGCCTTCCCGGTGACCATGTATCCCTTCCTGGTGATCCTGCACCTGACCCACGGCGCGGCGCCGGTAGCCACGGTGATCAAGCACTACCCGGCCGGGCTCGGCTCGCTGCTCTGCTACGCGCTGTGCGTCTCGCTCACCTACGAGCGCTTCGGGCTGCTGGCCGGCACCCTGGCCGGCTTCGTCGTCGCCACCGCCTGGCTGCTGACCTGGACCCGCCTGCAGGCCTGGTTCGCCGCGCGCCAGACCCGATCGCCCAGCACCGGCACTTGACCGAGCGCTTGCTCGGGGCAAAGCTGTTGCTCCGAGACGCTCACGAGGAAACCGCCGATGTTCGTTCGCACCGTGGAACCCGCCTTCTACGACACCGATGCCCTGGGGCACGTCAACAACACCCGCCTGCCGGCCTGGTTCGAGCTGGCGCGCAACGACCTCTTCCGACTCTTCACGCCGGACCTGGACCCGCGCAAGTGGCGGCTGATCATGGCGCGCATGGAGGTCGACTACCGGGCCGAGCTGCAGTACGGCCGCGAGATCGAGATCCGCACCTATATCTCGCGGCTCGGTAACAGCTCCTTCACGGTGAGCCAGGAGGCGCGCCAGGAGGGCCAGCTGACCAACCTCGGCCACACCGTGATGGTGCATTTCGATCACGCGACCAAGCAGGCCGTGCCCATCGAGGGAGAGCTGCGCGAGGCCCTGGAAGCCCATCGCCAGGAGGAGCCGGCAGACGCATGACCCCGGCCGTGAAGATGCTGGAGAAAGCCGGCGTGGCCTTCCAGCTGGCAAGCTACGAGCACGATCCGCGCTCTCCCGCCTACGGCGAAGAGGCCGCCCGGGCGCTGGGCCTGCCGCCCGACGAGGTGTTCAAGACCCTGCTCGCCCGCCTCGACGACGGCCGCCTGGCGGTGGCCATCGTGCCGGTGCCCTGCCAGCTCGACCTCAAGGCCCTGGCCCGAGCCGCCGGGGCGCGCAAGGCGAGCCTCGCCGATCCCGCCGAGGCCGAGCGGGCCACCGGCTACGTGGTGGGCGGCATCAGCCCGCTGGGCCAGCGCAAGCGCCTGCCTACCTTCCTCGATGAGAGCGCCCGGCGCCTCGAGACGATCCACGTCAGCGGCGGCCGGCGGGGGCTCGAGATCCGCCTCGCCCCGGGCGACCTGGCGCGCCTCACCAGCGCCCGCGAGGCCCCGCTGGCGCGGCGCTGAGCCGAGGCCCATGCGCATCGCCCCGAGCCAAATTCGGCCCGCCGCTGTCATATCCCCACAGCCCTCCATCCACGGGAGCCCCCATGGCCATCCGCTACACCCTCTGGCTGGACCCGGACGATACTCCTCGCCACCGCGCCGTCGAAGCCGACCTGAAGCGCTACTTCATCGACCGCTTCGCCGACTATCCGCACATCCGCTTGTTCGGCGCCGACCCTTACGATTATGATGCGCCGTTCAACCGCCTCTACGACGTGCTGATGGCAAGGGCCGGCGAGTATTGCGAGCGGGAATGGCGCTACGTGCCCACCCCCGAGCAGCTCAACCGCGCCTTCTTCCTGGCCGTGGGGCACTCGAACAAGTTTGTACGGGACAACGACGATGGTGATCCGAACCGATCAGGCCCCTGATGAGCGCCAGCTGGCCATCATCGCCGAGCAGCTCGGCCGCGCGCCCCGCGGCATCGAGGCCCTGGCCGCCACCGATGGCGAGGGCACTCCGCTGGTGCTGCGCATGGCCCCCATCGTCGATGGGAAGCCCTTCCCGACGCTCTACTGGCTCAGCTCGGAGCGGCTCAAGGTCGAGATCTCGCACATCGAGGCCGCCGGGGTGATCAAGCAGCTGGAGACCCGCCTGCAGGAAGACCCCGACTTCCTGACCGCCTACCACCGCAGCCACGATGCCTACGTGGCGGCGCGCTGGAACTACATGAGCGAGGCGCAGAAGGCGGAGGTCTTCCGCCTCGGGTATGATGGCGTGCTCACCGCGCGCGGCATCGGCGGGATCGCCAACCGCGACCAGGTCCGCTGCCTGCACACACAGTATGCGCACCACCTGTGCGGCGAGAACGTCATCGGCCAGTGGCTCGACGAACACTATGGCGTCGCCGACTGCCTGCCGTGACGCCGGCTCCGAGCCGATCGCATCACCCCCGCGACACCGTCCCCGACGACACGATTCCGATAACATAAGGAGAATTCCCGGATGTACCTGGACACCCATGTGATTGCCAGTCTCGCGCTGATCGCCAGCATGATCGTCATCAGCGGCGTGGGCATCAAGCTGCTGCGCCAGGCCATCAAGCGCGACGCCTCAGGCGCTCGCTGAGCCGGCCACCACGACCACGAAGGGCGCCCTTGAGGCGCCCTTCGCGTTTGCGGACCGGCCCTTCCGGTGCCGCGGCAGGACGGGCTAGGATAATGGCCCTGCCAAGGAGGAGAGCATGTCGAGATTCTGCGTCTACCTGGGGTCCCGGGAGGGCCGCGACCCGCAACACCTCGAGGCCGCCGAGCGGCTTGGCGAGGCGCTGGCTCGCCGCGGCCACGGCCTGGTCTACGGCGGCGCCCGTGTCGGCCTGATGGGCCGCCTGGCCGATGCCGTGATGGCCGCCGGCGGCGAAGTGATCGGGGTGATGCCCGACCACCTGGTCGAGCGCGAGCAGGCCCACCACGGCCTCAATGAGCTGGTGCGGGTGCGCAACATGCACGAGCGCAAGGCCAGCATGGCCGCCCGTGCCGATGCCTTCATCGCCCTGCCCGGCGGCATCGGCACCCTTGAGGAGTTCTTCGAGGCCTGGACTTGGCAGTATCTCGGCCTGCACGACAAGCCCATCGGCGTGCTCGACACCGCCGGTTTCTATGCCCCGCTGCTGACCTTCCTCGACAGCACGGTGGAACAGGGATTCCTGAACGGCCGGACCCGAGCCGAGCTGATCGATGCCACCGACCCCGTTGAGCTGCTGGATGCCCTGGAGGACCGGCTGGACCGTGACGCCTGAAGGTTCAGGCGTCGGCATCGAGCTCGAGGGTGCGCTGGTAGGTAAGCTGCAGCAGGCGGGCGTCTTCCCCGGCGCGATGCCGATGGATGCCTTGTTCGAGGATGAGGGCTTCCTTGGTGCGACTCCACTGCGCCTGCTGGGATTCGCTCAGCAGGATGCGCAGGGCTTCCAGGCGGAAGGCCGGCAGCATGCCGGCATGATGGAAGAGCAGCGACAGCCAGGTGTTGTCGTAGCCCCAGCTGTCGCTGTAGGCGATGCCGATTTCTCCGAGCTCGTCGTTGAGCCAGCGCGCCACCTGGCGCACCGGATACCCCTCGCGCTGCAGCCGGCCGCGGCTGATGCCGTGCAGCAGCTCGGCCTTAGGATCCCAGTGCGTCCACTCATCCAGCGGCTGGACGAGGAAGGCACAGGTGCTGCCATCGGCGCGGGCGAGGCCGATCTCGATGGGGTAACTGCCGCGCCCGAAGCCGGACGCCTCGATATCCAGCAGTGTGGGTAGCGTCACGGGCGGGAGAGTCCTTGGTCGAAGTACCGGTGCCGTCGCGGCAAAGGCTTAGTGTCGCGTCTCGCCTCCGGCCTTGTCCACTGCGGCGCCCGGCATGACGGCAGCCTGCGAATCGTCGAAGCCGGCCAGGCGATCGGCCAGAGCCTGCCAGTGCCCGGCCTTCTCGGCATCCACCGGCAGGGCCAGCTCGCCATGGCGATAGGCCCGGGCGAGGCGGGTCGCCGCCAGGGGATGGCCCGCCTCGCCCGCACGCGCGTACCAGGTCACGGCGTGGTCATCGCGCCGCGGATACTGGGCACAGCCGTGCTCGTGGATCTGGCCCGCCTGATACTGCGCCTTGGCATCTCCGGCCTGGGCGGCCTCGAGCACGTAACGCGCCCCACGAGCCTTGTCCTGAGGACTGACGCCACGATGGAAGAGCATGTGACCGTACTGGGCCAGCGCCGCCGGATGCCCGGCATCGGCACAGCGCTGGAAGAGGTGCATGGTCAGGCGCTGCGTTCGCGGCGACCGGGGCAGCCAGCGAATATGGAACAGCTGCTGTGCAAGCCGGTATTCGAGCCGGGTGAACAGTGAGGATGCCTCTGGCATGGCAACTACCCTGCGTCCAGTGAAGCGGAGGGAAGCCGGTCACGCCCTGTGTCCGGCATCCCTCCTGGCAATAAACGATGGCCTTCCGGGCTCCGCCGGGGCTTTGGGAGGGCAAGCATACGCTCGCCCCGTCGGCGACTCAACCCCGGCAGTTTGTCGCGCCGCCGGGGCCCTGCGGCCGCCGCCTGCAAGGCGCGTCGAGGAGGGGCTATCTGCCCGATAGCCCATGGCACGCAGGCGACTTGATATACTGGCTGCCATCGCCGTCAGGCCACCCTTTTGCCATAGGAGCGCCCCCATGCTGAGCGTGATCTCGCCCGCCAAGACGCTGGACTTCGAGACCCCCGCCACCACGAGCCGGCACACTCAGCCGGATCATCTCGAGCAGAGCCAGGCGCTGATCGAGATACTGCGGGACTACTCGCCCCAGCGACTCAGCGAGCTGATGGGCATCAGTGACAAGCTCGCCGGGCTCAATGCCGCTCGCTTCGCCGAGTGGCACACGCCCTTCACCCCGGACAACGCCAAGCCCGCCGCCCAGGCCTTCCAGGGCGACGTCTACGTGGGACTAGAGGCCGATGCCTTCGATGATGGAGACAACGCCTTCGCCCAGGAGCATCTGCGCATCCTCTCCGGCCTCTATGGCCTGCTGCGCCCCCTGGACCTGATCCAGCCCTATCGCCTGGAGATGGGCACCCGGCTCGAGAACCCCGCGGGCAAGGATCTCTACGCCTTCTGGAAGGCGACGCTGACCGCCGAGCTCGATCGCGCCGTGGCCGCCAGCGGCAGCCCGGTACTGATCAACCTGGCGTCCAACGAGTACTTCAAGGCGATCGACACCAAGCGGCTCGCCTCCCGGGTGATCACCCCGGTCTTCAAGGACGAGAAGAACGGCAAGCTGAAGATCATCAGCTTCTATGCCAAGAAGGCGCGCGGCCTGATGGCCGCCTGGATGATCCGTCAGCGCCTGGACGACCCCGAGGGCTTGAAGGACTTCGACGTGGCCGGCTACGCCTTCAACGCGGCGCTCTCCGAAGGCGACACCCTGGTCTTCACCCGTGCCGAAGGGGCCGCCTGAGCCCACTCAGCAAAACGCTCACGTAAACGTCAGGGGGCGCGCCGAACGCCCCTTGAGAAAGCGGCGATGGGCCTGCTTGAACCGCTCGTCGTCGCAGCGCTGCAGCCACTCGTAGGCCACCATGTCGGCACTCACCGCCACCGCGCCGGCCTGGGTCATCCGCTCTCTCGCCAGCCGCGCCTCCCCGGCGCGACGACTGGCGGTCGCCTCGACCAGCCAATAGACCTCATAGCCAGCCTCGAGCAGGCCGAGCCCGGTCTGCATCACGCAGATATGCGCCTCGGCGCCACACAGTATCACCTGACGCTTGCCGCTCTGCGCCAGGGCCTCGGCGAAGGCCGGCTCGTCATGGGCGCCGAAATGCAGCTTCTGCCAGAGGCGATGATCAACCAGCGCCTCCAGCAGGCGAGGCTCGCTGCCCCCCAGCCCCTGCGGATACTGCTCGGTGAGCCAGACCGGCACCTCCAGGGAGCCGGCCAGCGCCCCTAGCCAGGCCGCCTCGGTGACCGCCTGCTCGCCGTGTTCGATGACCGGCAGCAGGCCGGCCTGCAGGTCGACGATCAGCAGCAGGCTCTTCTCTCGTGACAGGCGCATGAACGGACTCCTTGATGCCTTGTGGTGGCGCGGTTAGTTGTCGTGGCCGACCAGCATAGTCGCTAGAATGGAGACTTCCGACTTTTTCCCGTATCACCCCACCCCTTCCCCGATGGAGATTCCCCCTGATGCGTCACCTTTTCGTCATGCTCATGGTCGGCGTGCTGGGCTTCGGCCTCGCCGTCGACCATGCCGATGCACGCCGCATGGGCGGCGGCAAAAGCTTCGGCAGCCAGTCGCGCAGCGTGCAGCAGCCCGCCGCCACCACCAGCCGAGACGCCGCCGGCAACCGCACCACCCAGACCCGCCCGAAATCTCGCCTGGGCGGGATGCTCGGTGGCATGCTGGCCGGTGGTCTGCTCGCCGCGCTGTTCTTCGGCGGCGCCTTCGATGAGCTTCGCCTGATGGATATCCTGCTGGTCGCCGGCGTGGCCTTCCTGCTCTTCCGGCTGTTTGCCAGCCGTCGCCGGACCGCCACGGCAGGCGGCTCCGGTCCCCAGGAGGCCCCAGCCCGCCCCCAGGCTTTCCAGGCCGCGAGCGCGCCGATGGGCAGTGGACTCGCCTCGGAGCCCGAGTGGTTCGACCGCGAGCGCTTCCTGGGCGGTGCCAAGGAGCACTTCATGACCCTGCAGCGCGCCTGGGACAACAACGACTTCGCCGGCATTCAGGAGTACGTGACGCCGGAGCTCTACAATCTGCTGCGCGAGGAGCGGGATCGCCAGCCGGCCAACAACCGCACCGAGATCGTGCGCCTGTTCGCCGAGCTGGGGGATATTCGCGAGGTCGGCCAGCAGGCAGAGGCCACGGTGATCTTCCACGGCATCATCGCCGAGAACGGCGAGGAGACCGAGTTCAACGAGACCTGGCACCTGATTCGCCAGCTACGTGACGACGCGCCCTGGTACCTCCAGGGCATCGAGCAGAACCCGAGCTGATCGCTCGCCGCACCTCGAACCGAACCGAAACGCAAAAAGGCCGGGCATTGCCCGGCCTTTTTCGTGTCACGATGCTGAAATCAGTTCTGCGCGTCTTCCGCGGCCTGCTCCAGATTATCGCCCATCTCTTCGACGCCATCGCCCATCTCTTCCATCGACTCATCGATGTTCTCCCCCGCCTGCTCGGCAGGTCCTTCCTCCTCACAGGCGGCCAGGCCGGCCCCCAGCATGGCAATCAGCAGGGCCAGGCCAAGCTTGCGCAGCATGTTTCTCTTTTTCATGATCATCTCCTCCTGAGATATCGGAATCCATTGCACGTGTACCGGCATACACCCTAGTAGCTCACGCATGATCTGGCTACCCCGCCCCTGCCCCGTTCCCGGCACCCCAAACCAGTTGACCGGACGAGCCGGCGCGATCAACAATTTCTGAGCCCACATGAAAAAACCCCGAGCTCTTATGAGCTCGGGGTTTTCTCGGAATAGGTGCCTGACGATGACCTACTCTCGCATGGGGAGTCCCCACACTACCATCGGCGCTGATCGGTTTCACTGCTGAGTTCGGCAAGGGATCAGGTGGTTCCCGTACGCTATGGTCGTCAGGCGAAAAACGGTGAATCATGCTGACGAGATGCGTCTCGCGTATCCGTCGTGTCGGTTGCCATCGGCAGACCGCTTGGGTGTTATATGGTCAAGCCTCACGGGCCATTAGTACCGGTTAGCTCAACGCCTTGCAGCGCTTCC
>NZ_FPAQ01000005.1:0-78577 GCF_900116405.1 Halomonas saccharevitans
CAGACCAAAGACGCGCTGCCGGAGCATGGTCTCGGCGCGGTGCTGGCAACGGCGAGTGGCCCGAGCATCATCGAGGCGGCGCGCGATGGTACGGGTCAGCCCCATCTCGCGATCCAGCTGGCGAAGCAGCAGGACACCGCCATCGGAGGTGATCTCGCCCCCGTCGAAACCGGCGGTGACCTGGCGGCCTTTACAGCGTGGAAAGGAGGCAGTCGGCGTGGTACATTTTGTCATGGCGGCTGATGCGGTTGATTCTTGGTTAGGCTCTTGAATTATAACCGATTTTCAGCCGCCTTTTTCATGTCTGGTGCAATTTCCGGGCTAGCCCCGCCGACGATCACCTGGACGTGGAGATCGACCTGCATGCCCACGTGGTGCGCCGCCCGGCCGCCACCTACTTCGTGCGCGCCGAGGGCGATTCCATGCTCGGCGACGGCATCCATGACGGCGACCTGCTGGTGGTGGACCGCAGCCTGGAGCCGCTGCCCGGGCGGGTGGTGGTGATCGCCGTGGATGGTGAGCCCACCGTGAAGCGCCTGGAGCGCCGCGGCGAGCGGACCTTCCTGGTGGCCAGCAACCCGCGCTTCGCGCCGATCCCCCTGGCCGGGCGCGAATGCCAGGTGTGGGGCGTGGTCACCCACGTGCTCCACGCCCTGCCGGGGGGCGAGTCGTGATCGCGCTGGTCGACTGCAACAACTTCTACGTCAGCTGCGAGCGGGCCTTCGCTCCGCGCCTGGAGGGGCGGCCGGTGGGCGTGCTCTCCAACAACGACGGCTGCGTGGTGGCGCGCTCCAACGAGCTCAAGGCGCTGGGGATGGCCATGGGGGCGCCCCTGCACCTGCTGCCGCCGGCCATCCGCCGCCAGGCTGTGCTGCTCTCCAGCAACTACGCGCTCTACGGCGACATGAGCCGGCGGGTCAATCGGATCCTCGATGAGTTCTCGCCGGACGTGGAGGCCTACTCCATCGACGAGAGCTTCGTGGGCTTCACCGGTTTCGCGGCGGACGGCCTGGAGGCGCATGCCCAGCGGCTGCGCGAGACGGTGCGCCGGGATACCGGCATCCCGGTCTGCGTGGGGCTGGCGCCCACCCGGGTACTGGCCAAGGTGGCCAATCACGCGGCCAAGAAGCAGGCGGCCTTCGAGGGCGTCTGCCGGCTCGAGGCCGACGCCCCCGCCACCCGTGCGCTGCTCGAGAGGCTGCCGGTGACCGAGCTGTGGGGCGTGGCGCGACGCACCGCCGAGCGGCTGGCGCTGATGGAGATCCACACCGCCTGGCAGCTGCGCGAGGCCGATCCCAAGCAGGTCCGCCGCCACTTCTCGGTGGTGCTGGAGCGCATCGTCTGGGAGCTGCGCGGTCGCCCGGCCATCGTGCTCGATGACCTCGACGCGCCGCGCCAGCGCATCATGGTCTCGCGCTCCTTCGGGCGGCTGACCGGGGCCTTCGCCGACCTGCAGGAGGCGGTGCGCCAGCACGCCGCCCGGGGCGCCGAGAAGCTGCGCGGCCAGGGCAGCCAGGCCCGCGCGGTGATGGTCTTCCTGCGCACCAACCCTCACCAGATCGGCGAACGCCAGTACCGCAACAGCGCGGTGGTGCCGCTGCCGGCTCCCAGCGATGACAGCCGCACGCTGCTCGAGGCCGCCGCCCGGGGGCTCCAGGCGATCTTCCTCGAGGGGCCGCGCTACCAGAAGTGCGGCGTGATGCTGCTCGACCTGGTGGAGGCCGACCGCCATCAGCTCTCGCTGCTGGCGCCGCGCAGCGAGGCCGAGCGTGGCCGCAGCCAGCGGCTGATGGCGGCGGTGGACCGGCTCAACCGCGAGATGGGGCGCGATACCGTGCGCTTCGGCCTGCCGCGTGCGGGCACCGCCTGGGCGCTGCGCTGCGAACGGCGCACACCGCGCTACACCACCCGCTGGGACGAGCTGATGCGCGTTCGCACCGGCTAGGCGCCCGCCGGCGTGTCGGCGCCTCAAGTGTCGGCCCGTATCCGCCTCAGATGTCGGCCCACACCCGCCTCAGGTATCGGCCCACATCCGCAGCAGGTTGGCGAGGCTTTTGGAAAGGGTGTCGAAGGTCGGCGTCTTGCCGCTCTCCTCGAAGAGGCGGCGGCGGGTGCTGTCCAGGTCGAAGAGCACCTCCCGCTGCTGGGGATCGCGGACCAGGCTCTGCGCCCAGCCGACCGCCGCCAGGCGCTCGCCCCGGGTGACCGGCTCGACCCGGTGCAGGGTCGAGGAAGGGTAGAGCACCAGCGAGCCGGCCGGCAGCTTGAAGGTCTGCTCGCCGCCGGTGGTCTCGATCAGCAGCTCGCCGCCGTCGTAGGCGTCCGGATCGCCGAGAAAGAGGGTGAAGGAGATGTCGGTGCGCATGGCGCCGGCGGGGCTGCCCATGATGGCATCGTCGACGTGGTTGCCGTAGCTCATGCCCGGCTCGTAGCGGCTGAACATCAGCGGCTTCATGCGCCGCGGGCGTACCGCCATCTGGAACAGCGCATGGCGCTGGAGATGGTCGGTCACCTCCTCGCGTAGTGCGCTCACGGCGGGATGGCTGCCCTCTGCCTGGCGGTTGTGCTTGACCGTTCGAGCATGCCAGCCGGCGGTCTCGCGACCGTCCTGGAAGGGCGTATTGGCCAGGGTGGACTGGATCCGCTGAAGCAGTTCCTCGGGGATGATCTGGGCGATGCAGAGAATCACGATCGACTCCATTCGGGTGGGGGCGGCCCCAGTATATCTGAATGAAAAGGATTTGCGTTCACTGCCTGGCCGGTACTATCGTTTCGTCGCGGTGTCTGCCGCCCACATTCATGTACGAGACTCATGCAACGAGAGGAAGCACGCATCATGGCCACTACCCGCACCAAGCTCTGGATCGGCGTCGGAACGAGTGTCCTGCTGGGCACGGCGAGCGCCGGCTGGGCCGACAGCGTCGAGGCCCACGAGGGCGAGATGAACGCCGCCGAGCAGAGCCACCACCACGAGGGTGGCGAAGGCGGCGAGCAGAGCCAGCACCATCAAGGCGGCGAAGGCGGCGAAGGCGGCGAAGGCGGCGAAGGCGGAGAAGGTGGCGAAGGTGGCGAAGGCGGTGGCCTGGGTCCCGATCCGCTGGCTGTCTTCTCCGGCTGGGATGCCGCTCAAGGCGGTGAAGGCGGCGAAGGTGGTGAAGGCGGCGAAGGCGGCGGGAACGCCTCCGCGCCCGCCGATAACCCCGGGGTCACCTACACCCGCCTGGCCATGATGCAGGGCCACCTCGAGGTCGCCCGTGAGCTCTATCGCCAGGGCGAGCAGGACGCCGCCGTGGTGCACTTCGCACATCCGCTGGACGAGCAGCATCCGTCCGTGGAGTCGGCCCTGGCGTCCCGGGGCGTCCACGAGGCCGTTCATTCCTCGCTCGAGACCCTCGAACAGGGCGCCCGCGAGGGGCTGGCCTGGGAGGCCCTCGAATCACGCTATGCCGAAGTCGAGACGACGCTCGAGGAGGCCATGGCCACCACCGAGGCGTCGCTGCTTCAGGATCCCGCCTTCGTCAGCCGGGTGCATCGCGCCCTGGTCACCGCCTCGCTGTATGAGTACGCCGAGGCCGTCGAAGAGGGCGAGTTCACCAACGTCGTCGAGTATCAGGACGGGCGCGGCATGATGCAGGTGGGACGCCAGCTGCTCGAGCGCCAGGGCGAAGTGTTCGGCGCGAGAGATGACGCCGAGGGCTACCAGGCCCTGCTGAGCGCCTACGACGAGGTGCTGCAGGCCTGGCCGTCGGCCGAGGCGCCGGCGCAGCCGGCGGTGAGCTTCGGTGAGCTCTCGGGTGCCGTCTTCCGCCTCGAGCAGCTGCTGGGCGACTACTGAGGCAAGATCCGCCGCCCTCATGCCCGAGTGCACGGCGGCGGCGGTGTGCCGTAGGCGAGGAGATCGCCGACGCGTGATGTCAGCGAATGCCCATCCGGCGCATGGTACCCCTGGCAGGCTGCTAGCCTGTGGAGTCTGCCAAGGAGGACAGCATGCGATACACCGCGATGGCTCTGCTGGTACTGCCGCTCATGGGGCAGGCGCAGATCATGAAATGCCCGGATGGCTCATACAGCGACCGCTGCCCGGGAGGCGAGGCCTTCCAGGGCGGTGGTATCTCCCACTATGCCGCTCCCGAGCCGCGTTCGTTGGCCCCGTCGCTGGAAACTCGGCCCGACACCGACCGCTCCCGCGCCGGGGACGGTTCCGCCGGCAGCATCCTGCCGCGCCCGACGCCGGGTCCGAGCTCGGTGGCCGAGCGCGCCCAGGGCATGGGCATCAGCCGCAACGAACTGGTCAAGGCCCGCAGCCGTGGCACCATCCTGATCGGCATGGAAGAGAAGGATGTGATCGACATCCTCGGCCAGCCGGACGACGTGGATAGCAACGGAGGATACGGTTCCCGCTGCAAGACGATGCGCTGGTACGACCGTCGAGACGATCTGCCCGATTACGTCAGCACCTGCGATGGCCGGGTCGATTACTACAGCAACGGGTAATCACCGTCTCACCCCTTCTTGTTGCCTGCCACCTATTGGCCATCTCGACAGCCCACTACGAAAAACGGCCACCGCCCGATGGGCGAAGTGGCCGTTTCTCATGATCTTTCTGGTGCCGCAAAGAGGAGTCGAACCTCCGACCTACGCATTACGAGTGCGTGAACCTCATATTTCAGCGGAAACGACTAGAAGCAAGTGTCGCCATATATCTCAATAAAAACAATGTAATGAGTGTATATCGCTGTTTGATGTTTGTAGCTCGTTGTAGCCCGTTATATCCTGCCCTTGGAACCTATTTGGAACCTAGAAATTGAGGCCAGGGGCATGACGACAAAGACAGAACGGCTTACAACGCGAGCCCTGGAACGTCTCGCCAAGGAGTTGCCCGAAGGTGACGAGGTGTGGGACAGCGGAGAAGCCGGCTACCACGTGCGGGCCGGCAAGCGCGGTCTATCGCTGCGAGTGTCCTACTACAACCTGTCCGGCAAGCGCCGCGTGATGACCCTTGGCCGCTATGGTGTTGCCAACATGACCGCCGACAAGGGCCGCAAGGATGCCGCCAAGGTGCTGGCCATTGTCGCCCAGGGCGGCGACCCCCGCGCGGTGATGGAGGAGGCCAAGGCTGAGGAGAAGCGCCAGCAGCACCAGACACTAGCCGCCTATCTGGCCGGCCCCTACACCGCCTTCCAGAATCGCAAGAAAGACGGCGCCGCCAACCTGCGGCGCATCGAGAAAGACTTTGCGGGCTGGCTGGATAAGCCCATGGGCAGCCTGACGCGGGCCGATGTTGAGCGTTGGCAGGCCGAGCAAGAGGCCGCCGACAAGCCCCGCGCCTTTGGTACCCTGAAGCGGTCCTATGACGCCTTGTGCGGCCTGTTGGCCCACGCTGCCGAGCGCAAGGTGATACCGGCCCACCCATTGAAGGGCGTGAAGCTGCAACGGCCGGCCATGACCGAGGAGGAGATGGCCGAGCAAGCATCCCAGCGGCGCTACCTGGAGGCCGAGGAGGTGCTGGCGCTGTTTGCCGGGCTGGAGGCGTACCAAGAGGCCAAGCGCGCCCAGCGGCGTAGCAGCCGCGCCCATGGCAAGGCGCATCTGCCGGACCTAGACGGCGTGGCTTACGTGGATCACGTCGCGCCCTGGATTCTAACCATGTACTACACCGGCTTCCGGCCGGGCGACCTGTTCGGGCTGCGCTGGGATCACGTCAACCTAGACTTCCGCACCGTCCGCAAGACGATTGAAAAGACAGCGCACCACCGTGAGGAGCCCCAGACCTTCCCGCTGTCCACTGAGGCCGTGGACGTGCTGAGGGCGTGGCACCAGCAGCAAGGCAAGCCCACCACCGGGCTGGTATTCCCGTCGCCACGCAACGGTAAACGCATGAGCGCCACCGCCATGCAAAAGCCGTGGGCGACCGTCCGCAAACTGGCCGGGCTGCCCGCTGATTTGGTGCTGTACACCTTGCGGCACAACTTCGCCAGCCAACTGGTGATGGCCGGCGTTGACCTGCTGACCGTTTCCAAGCTGATGGCCCACGCTGACATTCAAACCACGATCAAGTTTTATGCCCACCTGCGGCCGGACCATTCCCGCGATGCCGTCGAGGCGTTCGCCAAGGCGGTGCCCAGGGCGCCAGCCGAGGAGGAGGGCGACAGCGACAAGGCACCAGCGATCCGCGTGGCCGTCACCAACGATTAAGACGAATTGGCCGGCTAGGGCCGTACACCCGAAAGCGCGGCGACTCCACCGCGCCCGCCGGCCAACTTTCCGTGGAGTGAGCGCGAGGAGTAGCGCCGGATGAGTTCAAAGCTGTATAGCCTCAAGGAGTGGCTCACGCTTGACGATGCAGCCTCACACCTGACCTCTGTTCTGGCTGAACAAGTCACAGTCTCCGACATCCTTCAGCTTGCGATTCAAAAGCGCCTCAAGCTGTCGGTAAACCTCATATCCGGTACCTATGCCAACAAGGGGGTTATCCGTGACATCACAGAAGCCAGGGTCCTCCTATGCCCGGCTGGCCATCCTCTCTCTTGGATGCGAGGGGACGAGCCCGCCACCCGGTTGGAAAAGAAGCTTCGGGCAATAGGCGTTATTAGGGCCGGAGATATTGAGAAGCTGGACGAGGAGATACGAACCGCTGTAGCTGACCATCGTGTGGAGGCGCTTCACGTTGGTGAGGGCATTTCTGAGACTGAGGTGGTGGAGTTCGAACAAGGGGTGCAGATGTTGAGCGGCATCTACGACCTACCAATGCTCTCGCTTGAAAAGTCGCTGGTAGAGGAAATGTATTACCCCAGGGTTGGCGGTCCTGATATTGACCCATGGGGCCTGGAAGGGGTGTGGCTGGAGCGAGAAGGCTGCATCTACAGGTTATGCAAGCGGATGGCGACCCAGGCCGATTACGATGCCTGCGGAACTGAGGACAGTATCTCGGAGTGGGAGAAGCGGTACACCGACCCTTCGAGGTGGTTTCCAGCCGACCGGCTCCCCGAGGAGTGTGCAATCATCCTGCGGCGAACCAATCTTGATGCCTTCATTGACAGCCTTGAAGCGCCGGAAGAGGCGCGAGGCCAGTTCTCTGAGGGCGAGGAGCTGCGTGCCCTTGAGGCGCTGGGGCTGATAACCGAGACGATTGCCAAGCTGGGGCCGAAATATCGAAAGGGCGATGCGGGCAAGCCGAACTGCGCCCAGATAGCCCATGCCATGAGCCAGCAGGCTGGCGAGGTGTACGGCATGAGCAAGAGCAAACTGCAACGGTTGCTGAGCTATGCCCTGGACGCTTGGGAGGAAAAGCGCGGCTAGTCGATCTGCATTTTGCATAAATGCACCTGCACCACGGCAGCCGCGGCCGTGGCCACCATTGAAGCGTCAACCAGCAACGTGGAGACGCTTCAATGCCTACCGAGACACACCCCCCCAGCGACATGCTGGCCAGCGCCCTGGCCCGCTACCGCGACGGCTTCGACCCGGCGCTGATTGAGCTGCCCGAAGCCGCTGTGTTCCCCCACCTGATACCTGCCCAGCCGGCGACCGCCCGCAAAGCCCGCACCACCGGCAGCCTGTTAGGCCGGCCGGCACCGCGTTTCGTGAAACGTGGCCGTGCCGTGCGCTACCGGCTGAAAGACGTGCTGGACTGGCTGGCCGATGGCAACGCCTACGGCAGCACTGCCGAGGCCCACGTGGCCGGGAGGGCGTCGGCATGACCACCATCGATCTGACGTTACACGGCGAGAGCGCCAGCGATCTGGCCCGCTTTCTGCGAGTCGTGGCCGAGCTGTTCGATGCCGAGGGCGAGGCCACCTTACCCCCTGCCGGTCATGAAAGGCCCGTGCGTGTGAATGATGCCCTGGTGGGCGCGATCACCGTGCTGGGCCGGTTGAGCTTCGAGGATGTCGCCAACCTGTCCCGAGCTGAGCGCGTCGGCAATATTCGCGCCCTGGACCAAGCCCATACGGCGCTGCTGGCGCTGGTGGACGTGCTACGCGACCGCGACATGCCCCCGGCCCGTTATCACGGGCCGCTGACGGCTGTGGACCTAGTGGGCGGCACCTTGGGCGAGCGAGCCGAGTTCCTGCAAGAGATTGCCGAGGAGGGAGCCGGCCATGTTTGAGCTTTCGCATCTGCTGGCCCGCGTCTGGCGCCGGCTTACTGGCCGAGGTGGACAAAGTGGACGCGGTAGACGCAAGGAGGGCGAGGCATGACACCCGAAACGCAAAAGGCCCGGCCCCCCGCAAAGGGCCGGACCCATACCGACGCGCCCCCCAAGCGTAGCAGCATCGAAGCGGCACTGGCCGAAGCCCTGGCAGCCCATGGCGTGACCCTGACCCCCAGGGCGTCAGGCCGCTTTGAGCGATTTGACGCGCCCGACAAGCCCAAGGGCAACGGCAACGGCTGGTATCGCATCCATGGCCCCCAGGCGGCGAGCTTTGGCATTTGGCATCTGGACGTGTCCGAGGTGGTGACGCTGCACGGCGCCAGCGACCCCGAGGCCGCCGCCCAGGCCCGGCTGGACGCGATGCGCGTCAGCGAGCGGCAAGCGCGAGAGCGCCAGCAGCAAGCGGCCAAGGCTGCTGACAAGGCCCGGCGCTGGTGGGCCGAGGCCTGCCTCGGCGATCCTGCCCACCCCTGGCTGGCCGGCAAGCGACTACCGCCCCACAACTTGCGCCAGCGCGGCGAGATGCTGCTGGTCCCGCTGTATTTCGAGGGCGAGCTGGTCAACCTTGAGCGCATCTTTCCCGACGGCAGCAAGCGCCCCCTTAAGGGTGGGCGCGTCAAGGGCGTGGCCAGCCTGATAGGCCGCCTGGCTGGCGCCAAGCGCGTGCTGGTGGCCGAGGGATGGAGTACCGCCGCCGCCTTGCATGAGGCCATGGGAGCGCCTGTGGTGGTGGCCCGCAATGCCGACAACCTGGCCCCCGTGGCGCGGCGCCTTCGCCAACGCCTGCCGGCTGAGGTGGCTATCACCATCTGTGGCGACGATGACCGGCACCTGCCGGACCAGGGCAAGGCCAACAAGGGCGCGGTAGAGGCCCGCCACGCCGCCCTGGCCATTGGTAGCGACCTGCTGATGCCGAAATTCTGCGAAGGCTGCCGGACCTGCACCGACTTTGCCGACGTGCGCCTTTGTCGGCTGGGAGGTGGCCATGGTGAGTGAATACCGCGACCCCGACACCTGCGACATGTTCGGGCAGCCTGACTTTGAGCCCGCCCATACCCCGTTGGACCTGTCCCGCCTGTCCCAGCCCAGCAGTGACGCGGCTTCCCGCCGGGACACCATAGGGACACCACCTGTCCCAACCTGTCCCATCGCCAGCGAGGTGGACCCCAGCAAAGCCCAGCCGGCCAAGGTGAAGGAGCCGAGGCGCCCCACCTTCGCCTGCTACCTGGCCCCCAGCCAATACGGGCCGCCGGGGCTGTATTACCACGGGCAGCGCCAGCCCAAGGGCGACGGCGACCCGGCCCCCTTCGACGTGTGGATATGCAGCCCCATCGAGTGCCTGGCCGCCACCCATGACGAGCGCGGCGACAACCACGGGCTGCTGCTGCGCTTCAAATCGCCTTACGGGCCGTGGCGGCAATGGGCGATGCCCCTGCGGCTGCTGAAGGGCAGCGGCGAGGAGATGCGCGGCGAGCTGCTGGATATGGGCATTCGTATCAATCCCGACGGCTTCAAGCCGCTACACCGCTGGGCGTCCCAATGCCGGCCCGATGAGGTGGTGGTGGCCGCAACCCGTGTGGGCTGGCACCGCGTCGAGGAGGCGCTGGTTTTCGTCATGCCCTGGCGCACCATCGCCCAGGGCGAGCTGGCCCGCCGGATCACCTTTCAAAGCGAGGTGGCCGGCCAAGACGAGTACGCCACCGCCGGCAACCTGGAGAGCTGGCGCCATGCCATAGGCCGGCTGTGCAGTGGCAACCCACTGATGGTGTTGGCCGTGTCCACCGCCCTGGCCGGCCCGCTGCTGCACCTGTGCCACCGGCAAACGGCAGGTATTCATCTGGTGGGTGATAGCTCCAACGGCAAAACGACGTTGCTGGAGGTCGCGGCCGCCGCCCTGAGTGATACGGCGCTGGTGCTGGACGAGATAGGCGAGGCCGATGGCAAAGAGATCGGCGCCACCGTCTACGCCTTGGGCAACGGCACCGGCAAGGCCCGCGCCAACCGCAACGGCACAGCAAGGCGTCCGCACCGCTGGCGCATCGCGGTATTGAGCAGCGGCGAGCGCACCCTGGCCGCCCACATGAGCGAGGCCGGCAAGCACCCCCATGCCGGGCAGGCCGTCCGGCTGCTGGATATACCCGCCAAGCGCGCCCACGGCGCCTTCGATCTGCTGCACCACCTGGCTGATGGCCGCGCCTTTGCGGATCACCTGAAAAGCGAGGTGACGCGCCACCATGGCCACCTTGGGCCGGCGTTCATCGAGCGGCTGGTGGCCGAGGAGCGCGACCTGGCCAGCGAGGTGGACCGCTTCGCCCAGGTAGACGGCTTTGCCACGTCCCGCCCGCTGCAAGGCCGGGCCGCCAAGGTGCTGGCGTTGATCGGGCTGGCCGGCGAGCTGGCTACCGAGTACGGGCTGACGGGCTGGCATGAGGGCGAGGCCATGGCCGCCGCTATCGAGGCGCTCCATGCATGGGCCGCCGGGCAGGGCGGCGTCAGGTCCGAGCATGAGCAGATATTGGCCAATGTGTCCGGTTTCATCGAGCGACACGGCGATGCCCGATTCAGCAGTGTCGAGAGCGACCCGGCCCATACCCCCACGGTCTATAACCGGGCCGGCTGGTGGCGTGATGATGCCGAGGGCCGCACCTACCTATTCAGCGGCGAGGGGCTGGCCGAGGCGCTGGGCGGCTTCGACGTGAAGCGCGGCACCGAAGCCCTGGAGGTGGCCGGCTGGATAGTCGAGCGCGATGCTGGCGCGCGGTCCGTGCGCGTACGGATCAACGGCAGCCGCCGCCGCGTCTATGCGATCCGCCCGGCTGAGACCGAGGAGGGCGCGGCATGAGCCTGGACGATGTTTACCGCACCTTCGCTGGGACACGTCGGGACACCACCTGTCCCGGACCTGTCCCGCCGCCAACCCGCATGGTTGAGCCGTTGGGACAGGTGGGACACGTGGGACACCACCAGAAGCAGGTAGGGCAGGGCGAGGCCGGGCCGGCGCATGAGGTCGAGGCGCTGCTGGCCGCCCTGGCTGACACGGGCCGCGACCTTGGGCCGGCGCTGGCGCATCGCCTACGCGAGACGCTGGCGCCTCTGAGCCGACAGGTACGGGCCGAACTGGTGGCGGTGGTAGATGACGCCTTCGGGTGGCGCCGAGCCTTGAGGCTGCCCGCCAGCAGGCCCACCGGTTGTTAAGGAATGCTAAGGCGCTGGAGGCGGCCAAGGCCGTTTGGCCGGCATACCCTGAGCCACTGGCCACCAGCGACTCCCAGGCGCCAGCAGAGCGCCATATTGACCCACCCTGGTTGGCCTATGCCGCGCACCACTGTGCGTTGGTGCCGGATGACCGGCGCTACCTGCTGCACCACCTGGCCACCCGACCCGAAGCCGAGGCCATGAAGGTAGCTCGGCACTATGTCGAGGCGTGGGCGGCTGGCGCTGCTGCCGAGCCCCAGGCCCAGCGGCGCGACAATGCCGGCAGGCGGACCGCTAACGCGATGCTGAGAGGTACGACACCATGAAGCGAGGCAACCCCAAGGCTCGCCCGTCAAAGGGCGCCTGCGACGCCTACCGGCGTTTGATGGGTGATGATATTTCCCGGCTAGAAAAGGGCGCCATCGATCTGGAGACGCTGCCGGCCATCGACCTGGACAGCTTGCCGGAGCTTGATCTGGAGCCGCCCGCTATCGACTTGCCCCACGACACCGAAGAGGAGGGCGAACGATGAGCAAGAACCCACGGCGGCTTGCCGAGCCCGTGCGGCTGATCGTGAGCGTCGAGGCTGAGGTGGTGGAGGGCATCGACCGGCTGATGAGCCAGGGGCTGCACCACGGCCACCGCAACCGCGCCGAGTTTGTGCGCCTGGCCATCGAGCGAGAGCTGGCACGATGCCGGCCTGATGATTTCCGTACCCCCTAAAAGGGTCGGCGATTGAAAAACAATCAAGATTTATCAAGGGCGCCCCAGACTGGGCGCCTTTGCCGTGTTGGCGTCTGATGATTTTTCGACCAATAACGCGCGTGCGTTGCCGGCACCCCAACAAAACCCAACATCGGGGCGCCGGCAGGGCGCCGGGCATGTTGACAAATGTTGACGTTGGGAAGGGCGCCAGCGACCTGGCAAAACCTGGCATCGGCCATCGGCTCGGATGCTAAGAAATGCTCAGGCACCGTAGGCTGCAAGGCCTGTTTTGCCGGCCTGCTCTGAGCTCTCGCCCACCGAAGTCCAGCCGCTGGCAGACGGATAGTTAACGCAATGATGAGAGAGATGTTATCCAATTAACCGAGCTGCGCGGGGCAATAACGGGACAACACCAAGAACAATATGGGTTTCGACCCCTATTCCTGATCATGCTTTGCCAGACGCCGAGCTTCGCGTTTGCTCTCGCGGTAGCATGACCAGAAGACGTAAGCCGGCCCGCCTATGATGAAAGCCCACTTTATGATTTCCATGACGCTCCTACCGTGATGGATTTAGGTTTCACGATAGCACACGACCCACCAATCCCTTGGCCACGTGCCGGGTTTACACGACATACAATTCTGGGGCTGGCCGTCCGTGGCCGTGGCGGCGTGCTGGCAACTGTCCCTTGGGCGCGCCCACTAGGCGACCGAGGCCGCGAGATAAAGGCGCCACGTTGAGCATGGCCCACGATGCGCTCCACCGCTGTAGGACATTGCCGACACAAAAGGTACTCCACCCCTCTACCCCGTACCCGAGGGGGCGCCGAGGCCCAAGCGCGCGCTATTTACGGCGGTTTCGTTTCGCTTCCGCTTCCGGTTTGCCGCTGGCGCTGAAGCCCCGCCACTGCTGGGCTGGTTCTTCCAGGCAACCGGAACTCGCCAACGTCGATACCCGAAGCCACTCCCGAGTAAAGCCAAGGTGCTGGCCGGCGCCCTCCCCACCAGCCACGGGGCGCCGAGTGCCTGGCTGTCGGCATTGTTTCGGCGTTCCAGGTGCTCCACCACTGATGGCCACGAGCCGCGTGGTTGCGGCGTTTCGAGTTGGTGAAGGTGGGGATTCGATGTTGAGGTTTGTTGAGGTAGCTGGCGTTACCCTGCAAGGCAACCTTGGCTCATGGACGCTGATGTACTGGGGCAACCGAACAAGGAGCACGACACATGACCAAGAAGCCCGGATATGGCAAGCCGCGCGATTGGTTCAGACCACTCCGCGCCGAGATCACCTACAAGGGCACCGATACCCATATCTGAGCATCGTCATCTGGTTTACTCTGTGGCAGGAGGGATTCCATAGGGGAGCAAGCCATGACCAATGAGATCAGCACGCTGAAGATGATGGCTGAGACAGCGAAGCGGCAGGAAGAGAAGCGGATCCTGAAAAGGGTGCGCTTGAAGGAAAAGCAGGCCAAGGCCAAGGCGAAGAAGAAGGCCGACCAGCAACGCAAAAATGAACAGAGGATAGCTGCTGGCAAGAAGCCGAAGAACTACAAACAAAAGAAAGTCGATGCGCTCGACTCTTGGAGCCGACTACCAGGAAGCGCCTTTAGCGGCAAGCGCCAGTAACAGGCCCGTCACCCTCTCAGCATCCACGCTGCTCCCTGGTGCTAGCCCTACCGACAGCGAGATTCCGCTATCGGCACCTTTCTCTCACCAATGGCGTGAACGCCAGGTGACACGCTGCTGACTCATGCCGTGCTCGACGAACCCCGTGCCCTGCGGGCCGAGGTGGTCAATCTACGGGATGAGGTCGGATAGCTCCGCGCCCTGCCGGTACCTGACAAACCAGATACTCCGGACAGATCGCACAAGGCGAGCGAGAGCATGGTGCTCGGTAGAGAGGGGGCGGTCTGATTCCTGGATCCGCTGGCGCCAGCGACCGGGACGGCCCCTTTGCTGAATCGCTAACCCAGTTTTTCGGCTGACCGGCTGGTGGCCGGCGTCATGCCCAAGCGCCAGCCGCACCTGGCCCCTACCCCTGGTAGCGCAGCCCTAGGCGCTCCGCACCGGGCAACCGGCAATGGCCATCTGATACCGGGCAGGTAGCAGGGCGACGTGGCGAGGTGCGCCCACCTGCCGGCCGGTTGCTGGAACCTAGCCGGCGACTTCCTGACGGCTGGAACCTATTTGGAACCTAGAAGGCGAGCAACGAAAAACGGCTACCGCGACGATTCGCTAAGTGGCCGTTTTCAAGATGGTTTCTGGTGCCGCAAAGAGGACTCGAACCTCCGACCTACGCATTACGAGTGCGTTGCTCTACCAGCTGAGCTATTGCGGCGGCAGGGGCAGGATAGCGCCGGGCCCCATTCGCTGCCAAGTCAGGAGGGTGACTGAGGGTCAGGAGCGCAGCCGGGTCAACCCTTCCTGGGCGCTGGAGGCGACCAGTCGACCCTGGCGATCGTAGAGGCTGCCGCGGGCGAAACCTCGCGCTCCGCCGGCCCAGGGGCTGTCCATGTCGTAGAGCAGCCAGTCGTCGACCCTGACGTCGCGATGGAACCAGAGGGCGTGATCGAGGCTGGCGATCTGCAGCCGCGGATCGCGAAACGCGATGCCGTGGGGTACCAGCGAGGTGGTCAGCAGGTTGAAGTCGGAGCTGTAGGCGAGCAGGCTGCGCTGCAGCGCCTGGTCGTCGGGCAGCTCGCCCACCAGGCGGAACCACAGGCGCTTGCGGGCCGCCTCGCCGGGCTCGGCGCTCTCGTCGATGCGCAGGAACTCGATGGGGTGGCCAGGGAAGCGCTCGAGGCGGGCGTCACCCTCTTGAAGCGTCTCGGGAGTGGGCACCGCAGGCGCCGTGGTCTGGTGGGTGATGCTCTCCTCTTCGCCCTGGAAGGAGGCGCTACAGAAGAAGATCGGCCGCCCCTTCTGGATGGCGGTGATCCGGCGCGTGGTGAAGCTGCCGCCATCGCGCACCGCATCCACTTGGTAGACCACCGGACGGTGCGGATCTCCCGGGCGCAGGAAGTAGCCGTGCTGGGAGTGGACCCGTCGGCTCGGGTCGACGGTCTGGCTGGCGGCCGAGAGGGCCTGGCCCAGCACCTGGCCGCCGAACAGCTGGGGTAGGCCCAGATCCTGGCTGCGGCCGCGAAACAGGTTTTCCTCCAGGGCCTCGAGACCGAGGAGGTCGACCAGGGCGTTCAAGGCATCGGGTGTCATGGTTCCTCCGGGCGGTGGCGTGCAGGGACGCCACCGATATCATACGATCGTCTTAATGCCATCCAGTCTACGGGAGTTCCGCACAGTGCGCAGCGACGAGTTCTACATGCATCGGGCGCTGGATCAGGCCCGGCGGGGCCTGGACGCTGGCGAGGTGCCGGTGGGCGCGGTGGTGGTGGACGCCGCGGGCGAGGTCGTCGGCGCCGGCTTCAATGCGCCGGTGGGCGGCCACGATCCCAGCGCCCACGCCGAGATCCAGGCGCTGCGCGCCGCCGGCGAGCGGCTCGGCAACTACCGGCTGGACGGCTGCACCCTCTACGTGACCCTCGAGCCCTGCCTGATGTGTACCGGGGCGATCATCCATGCTCGCCTGGCCCGTGTGGTCTACGGTGCGGCCGAGCCGCGCAGCGGCATGGTGGAGTCGAAGGCCAATCTCTTCGCTCAGCCCTGGTATCACCACCGCGTGACGGTAGAGGGCGGCGTGCTGGCCGCCCGCGCCGCCCGACTGCTCAAGGCGTTCTTCGCCGCCCGCCGGGGCAGGGCGGGGCAGAACGGCGAGGGCGAGGCCGGCTAGATGGGGTTACACAACTAGAGCACCGGGGGTACCTGCTCGAAGAGTTCGGTGTCGGCCCGGTCAGGCAGCCGTGCATTGAGCTCGTGGAACTGCTCCTGGCTGCGATCGAGGTAGGCCAGTATCTCGTAGTAGCGGCGGATGTTGCGCACGTAGATCACCGGCTCGCCGCCTCGGGCATAGCCGTAACGCGTCTTGCTGTGCCACTCGCGCTCCTGGAGCAGCGGCAGCGAGTCGCGCACATCGCGCCAGCGGTCGGGATCGCCGCCGCGCATCTCGGTGATCTTGCGGGCGTCGTAGAGGTGACCGAGGCCGACGTTGTAGGAGGCCATGGCCATGAACAGGCGGTCGTCGCCTTCGATCGATGCCGGCAGGCGCTCCTCGATCTGGCGCAGGTAGCGGGCGCCGCCGTGGATGCTCTGGGCCGGGTCGAGGCGGTTGTCGACGCCGAGGTCGCCGGCGGTGGCGTTGGTCAGCATCATCAGGCCGCGCACCCCGGTGGGGGAGGTGGCGCGGGGCTCCCAGTGGGACTCCTGATAGCCCAGCGCGGCCAGCAGCTTCCAGTCGAAGCCGGTGTTGCGGGCGGCCTCGCGGAACAGCTCGCCGTAGCGGGGCAGACGCTTGCGGGCATGGGCGATGAAGGTGCGGGCGCCCACGTACTCGAGGTAGTCATCGTGACCGAAGTAGCGGGCGACCAGGGCGTCGAGCTCCCCACTCCGACGCAGCGCGTCGAGGAAGCGATTGGCTTCGCCGACCAGCCCCAGTCCGCGGCCGGCGGGGAAGGCCCAGGCCAGGGAGAGCGGCTTGCCGAGGGTGAAGCCGTCCTCGACTTCGGGGAAGAACAGCCGGTTGAGACGGAACTGATGCTCGAAGATCACCGCAGCATCCAGGGTGCCACCGGCCACCTGGCCGAGCAGCTCGGCCACCTCCAGCTCGGCAGACTCCTTCCAACTCAGCCACGGGTGCTCCACCTGCAGCTCGCGCAGCACACGGCCGGTACCGGAGCCGCGCAGGGTGCCGATCTCCAGCCCCTCCAGCTCCTCGATCTTCTCCGGCGGATGCAGGCCGCGACGATAGACCAGCAGGGGCTGCAGCGGCATGATCGGTCGGCTGAACAGCACGCCCTCGAGGGTCGGGTCCAGGGGCAGGGCGGCCGCGCCCAGGTCACCCTCCTCACGCACCGCCTCGATCACGTCGGGAATGTGATGGTCGGCGTCCAGGGTCAGGCTGACGCCCAGATGATTGGCGAAGCGCCGCACCAGCTCGTATTCGAACCCGGTGGGGCCCTCCCGCCCTTCGTAATAGGTGGTGGGGGTGTTGCGGGTATGCACGCTGAGGAAGTCCCGGGCGAGCACCTCCTGCAGGTGCGCCCCCTGTGGCGTGCCGCCATGGTGGGGCAGCAGCGCGAGCAGCAGGGCGCTGCACAGCAGGGCTGTCCCGCGCCAGAGGCGCCGGGAAGAGACGGTCGCGAATGCGGGCATAGGGGCGGTGTGCGGCGAAGAGGCCTTCAACCATAACCAGCTGATCGATGGCTGTCACCTCTGCCGATTTCTCGCGCCCGGCGCTTTCCAGTATCATGTGCGCTCGTTGCCGCCGGCCGCGGCCCCGAATTCCCCCCTGTATCAGAGGCTCCAGGATATGCTCGAACTGCGAGGCGCGCCCGCCCTATCTGCTTTCCGTCATGCCAAGCTGCTGGACGCCCTGCGCGCATCCGTTCCCGAGGTCGAGTCCCTGCGGGCCGACTATGTCCACTTCGTCGACCATGACGGCGACCTGGACGAGGGTGAGCGGCGCCTGCTGGAGCAGCTGCTCGACTATGGCCCCGCGCGCCAGGACGCGTCCCATGGCGACGGCCAGCTGTTCCTGGTAGTGCCGCGCATCGGCACCCAGTCCCCCTGGTCCTCCAAGGCCACCGACATCGCCCACAACTGCGGGCTTACCCGGGTGCGGCGTATCGAGCGCGGCATTGCCTATCGGGTCCGGGTGGCCGGCACCCTCGCCGAGGCCGCCTTCGAGGGCCTTCAGGCGGCCCTGCATGACCGCATGACCGAGACCGTGCTGGCCGATGCCTCCGACGCCGCCCGGCTGTTCGCCCACCACGCGCCGGCACCGCTGGGTAGCGTGGACATCCTCGAGGGCGGCCGCGAGGCCCTCGCCGTCGCCAACGTCGAGCTGGGGCTGGCGCTGGCCGAGGACGAGATCGACTACCTCTGCGAGGCGTTTCGCGAGCTGGGCCGCAACCCCGCGGACGTCGAGCTGATGATGTTCGCCCAGGCCAACTCTGAGCATTGCCGCCACAAGATCTTCAATGCCGACTGGCTGATCGACGGCGAGGCCCAGGAGCGCTCGTTGTTCAAGATGATCAAGAACACCCACGAGTGCTCGCCCGGCGATATCCTCTCCGCCTACAGCGACAACGCGGCGGTGATCCGGGGCTCTGATGCGCCGCGCTTCTATCCCGCGTCGCTGGCTGGCCAGGGCGACGAGCGCGCCGTCTACGGCGCCACCCAGGAGCCGATCCAGATCCTGATGAAGGTGGAGACCCACAACCACCCCACGGCCATCGCGCCGCATCCGGGGGCGGCCACCGGCGCCGGCGGCGAGATCCGCGACGAGGGCGCCACCGGCATCGGCGGCAAGCCCAAGGCGGGCCTGACCGGCTTCACCGTCTCCAACCTGCGCATCCCCGAGTTCGTGCAGCCCTGGGAGGCCTTCGACTACGGCAAGCCCGAGCGCATCCAGTCGGCCCTACAGATCATGCTCGAGGGCCCGATCGGCGGCGCCGCCTTCAACAACGAGTTCGGCCGCCCGAACCTCGCCGGCGTCTTCCGCACCTACGAGCAGGACGCCCTGGGCCGCGACGGCATCGAGCGGCGCGGCTATCACAAGCCGATCATGCTCGCGGGCGGCTACGGCAACATCCGCGATGGCCACGTCCAGAAGGGCGAGATCCCCGTCGGCGGCAAGCTGATCGTGATGGGCGGCCCGGCGATGCTGATCGGCCTCGGGGGCGGCGCCGCCTCCTCCATGGCCTCCGGCGCCTCCAGCGCCGATCTGGACTTCGCCTCGGTGCAGCGCGGCAACCCCGAGATGGAGCGCCGCGCCCAGGAGGTGATCGATCGCTGCTGGGCGATGGGCGACGACAACCCGATCCGCTTCATCCACGACGTCGGTGCCGGCGGGCTCTCCAACGCCCTGCCCGAGCTGGTCAAGGACGGCGAGCGCGGCGGGCTCTTCGATCTGCGCGCCGTGCCCAACGCCGAGCCGGGCATGAGCCCGCTGGAGATCTGGTGCAACGAGGCCCAGGAGCGCTACGTGCTCGCCGTGGCCCCCGAGGCGCTGGCGACCTTCGAGGCGCTCTGCGCCCGCGAGCGCTGCCCCTATGCCGTGGTCGGCGAGGCCACCGAGGCCCACCACCTGGCGGTGACCGACGGCCACTTCGAGAGCCAGCCGGTGGATCTGCCGATGAGCGTGCTGTTCGGCAAGCCGCCGAAGATGCAGCGCGAGTTCAGCCGCCAGACCAACACCCTCTCCGGCGTGATGCTCGACAACCTCGACCTGCGTGAGGCGATGGACCGGGTGCTGCGTCTGCCCGCCGTGGCCTCCAAGAGCTTCCTGATCACCATCGGCGACCGCTCGATCACCGGCCAGGTGGCCCGTGACCAGATGGTTGGCCCCTGGCAGGTGCCGGTGGCCGACGTCGCCGTGACCACGGCGAGCTTCGATACCCATGCCGGCGAGGCGATGGCCATGGGCGAGCGTCCGCCGGTGGCGCTGATCGACCCCGCCGCCAGCGCGCGCCTGTCGGTAGCCGAGGCGATCACCAACCTGGCCGCCGCGCCGATCGAGAAGCTCGAGGACATCAAGCTCTCGGCCAACTGGATGAGCGCCGCCGACCATCCCGGCGAGAACCAGGCGCTGTATGACGCCGTGCACGCCGTGGGCATGGAGCTCTGCCCGGCGCTGGGCATCGCCATCCCGGTGGGCAAGGACTCCATGTCCATGCGCACCGCCTGGCAGGAGGACGGCGAGGAGAAGAGCATCACCTCGCCGCTGTCGCTGTCGATCACCGGCTTCGCCCCGGTCACCGACGCCATGAAGACGCTGACCCCGCAGATCGACCTGGAGCAGGACGAGTCCGACCTGCTGCTGATCGATCTGGGCGGTGGCAAGAACCGCCTGGGCGGCTCGGCGCTGGCCCAGGTCTACGGCCAGGTGGGCGACGAGTGCCCGGACCTGGACGATCCCGAGGACCTGCGCGCCTTCTTTACCGTGATTCAGGGGCTCAACGCCGAGGGCAAGCTGCTGGCCTACCACGACCGCAGCGACGGCGGCCTGCTGGTGACCCTGCTGGAGATGGCCTTCGCCGCCCACACGGGCCTGGAGATCAAGCTCGACTGGATGATCGATGAGCCCGTCGACGCCCTCAACGCGCTGTTTGCCGAGGAGCTCGGTGCGGTCATCCAGGTGAACCGCCAGGACACCGAGGAGGTGCTGGCGCAGTTCGCCGCGGCGGGCATCGAGACCTGCGGCGTCATCGCCCGGCCGCGCTACGACGACCAAGTGCGCGTCACCCTGTTCGAGGAGCCGCTGCTGGAGACCACCCGGCTGCTGGCCGAGCGCACCTGGGCCGAGACCAGCTATCGCCTGCAGGCGCTGCGCGACAACGCCGAGTGCGCCAAGAACGAGTTCGACGGCCTGCTCGACGGCCGCGACCCGGGTCTCTCGGCCCAGCCGAGCTTCGACGTCGACGAGGACATCGCCGCGCCCTATCTTCAGGCACCCCAGATCAACAAGACCCGTCCGGCGGTGGCGGTGCTGCGCGAGCAGGGCGTCAACGGTCAGCTGGAGATGGCCTGGGCCTTCGACAAGGCCGGCTTCGAGGCCGTCGACGTGCACATGAGCGACATCCTCGAGGGGCGGGTGAGCCTCGAGGCGTTCAAGGGCCTGGTGGCCTGCGGCGGCTTCTCCTACGGCGACGTGCTGGGCGCCGGCGGCGGCTGGGCCAAGTCGATCCTCTTCAACCCTCGCGCCCGTGAGCAGTTCGCGGCCTTCTTCGAGCGCGACGACAGCTTCTCGCTGGGCGTGTGCAACGGCTGCCAGATGCTCGCCCAGCTCAAGGAGCTGATCCCGGGCGCCGAGGCCTGGCCGCGCTTCGTGCGCAACGAGTCCGAGCAGTTCGAGGCGCGGGTCTCGATGGTGCAGGTGGAGGAGAGCCCATCGATCCTGCTCGCCGGCATGCAGGGCTCGCGCCTGCCCATCGCCGTGGCCCACGGCGAGGGCCGGGCCGAGTTCCGCGACAGCGCCCACCTGCGAAGCCTTCAGGGCAGCGGCCAGGTCGCCCTGCGCTTCCTGGACAACCACGGCCAGGTGACCACCCGCTATCCGGCCAACCCCAACGGCTCGCCCTCCGGCATCACCGGCCTGACCACGCCGGACGGCCGCGTGACCATCATGATGCCGCACCCGGAGCGGGTCGTGCGGGCGGTGACCAACTCCTGGCGCCCGGCCGAGTGGACGAAGGACGGCGCTTGGATGCGCCTGTTCCGCAACGCCCGCACCTGGCTCGGCTAATGTGCGAGCTCCGGCGACGCTCGCGCCGTCGCTAAAACGCCAACGCCCGGGACCTGGTCTCGGGCGTTGGCGTTTTTACTGAGGCCTTCTGTCGCCGGTCTTATGGCGTCGCCGACCCTCGCGTCAGTACGCGGCGAGGCGGGGGTTCAGCCGCGTCCGTCCTCCTCGGCATCGTGGCGGTGAAGCTGTGCCTCGAGCTCCTCGATGGCGTGGCGGAACTGCGCCTGAAAATGATCGAAGCGTCCGAAGTCGTAGTCGCACTCGGCGCAATGGACGTGGTACTCGTCCTTGCGGCCGGGCGGGAATCGCTTCATGCGATGGCCGCACTTGGGGCATTCCGGGCTGGTCTTCACTTTCATGTGCGCCTCTCCTGTATTGGCGATGGGGGATCGAATAATCCGTGTGTCCCTTCTAGATATCAGGGTGAAAGGCCGCGAGGTCAAGGGCTCAGCTTCCTCGGCCGTGTCGCAGGAAGGAAATGAAAAATAATTCCATTGCTTGTTGCCTTGCCGATCGGGCCGGTCTATAAGAGCGCTCGGGGCGGCCGGCACGGGGTCGGGTGCCGCTATCGAGGGAGCGAGACGACGATGCATGAGGGGCTGAGCCTGCTCTACGTGGGCGCGGTGCTGGTGCTCAACGGCCTGTGGATGATGGGGCGTATCGAGGATCGCGAGATCCAGGTAATCAACTTCTTCGTCGGCGGGGTGAGCCTCGCCGTGGCCGCCTACGCGGCCTTCGGCCCCGGGGCCGATGCCGCCAGCGTGCGCACCGCGGCCATGACGCTGCTGTTCGCCCTGACCTACCTCTGGGTGGCCATCAATCGCCGCAACGGCAGCTCCGGTCACGGCCTGGGCTACTTCTGCCTGTTCGTGGCGCTCACCGCCCTGCCCACCGGGCTCTTGCAGCTCGCGGTCGCCGAGGGGCTGTGGGGCTGGTGGTTGGGCGCCAACTGGCTGGCCTGGGCGTCGCTGTGGTTCGGCTTCTACCTGATGCTCTGCCACCGCCCGCACCTGAAGCCGCTGATGGCACGCACCTCCCTGACCCAGGGGCTGGTGACCGCCTGGGTGCCGGGCTACCTGCTGCTGCAGGGCCTGATCAGCTGAGCGCACCGGGTGCCTGACGCGGACGACGCCGCCCGGTAGGATGGCGGCTTCGTCGACAGGAGGTGTCCATGCACGAGACGTCCGTGCCCCAGCTGCGCCCCTATCAGCAGGCGGCCGTCACCCGGGTGGTCGAGCACTTTCGAGCCTCCGACGAGCCCGCGGTGGTGGTGCTGCCTACCGGCAGCGGCAAGTCGCTGGTGATCGCCGAGCTGGCGCGCCTGGCTCGGGGGCGAGTGCTGGTGCTGGCCCACGTGCGCGAGCTGGTCGAGCAGAATCACGCCAAGTACCAGGCCTACGGCCTCGAGGCCGATATCTTCAGCGCCGGGCTGGGACGCAAGGAGAGCGGCCGACAGGTGGTGTTCGGTTCGGTGCAGTCGGTGGTGAGGAACCTCGAGCGCTTCGACGATGGCGCCTTCACCCTGCTGGTGATCGACGAGTGCCACCGGGTCTCCAGCGAGAAGGAGGCCAGCTATCGCCGGGTGATCGATCGGCTGCGCGAGGCCAATCCGCGCCTCAAGGTGCTGGGGCTGACCGCCACACCCTACCGGCTGGGCCAGGGCTTCATCTACCACCGCCACCACCACGGCATGGTGCGCGGCGACGAGACGTGCTTCTTTCGCGACTGCGTCTTCGAGCAGCCGCTGCGCCTGATGGTGCGCCAGGGCTACCTGGCCGAGCCCCGGCGCGTCGATGCCGCGGTGGAGCGCTACGACTTCTCCCGGCTTTCGCCGGCCGCCAGCGGGCTCTTCCGCGAGGAGGAGCTCAACCGGGTGGTCTCGGGCCACCGCGCCACCCCGGGGATCATCGCCGAGGTGATCGAGCGCGCCCGGGAGCGCCAGGGCGTGATGCTGTTCGCGGCAAGCGTAGCCCACGCCGAGGAGATACTGGGCTACCTGCCGGCCGGCGAGGCGGCGCTGATCACCGGGGCGACCCGCTCGGCCGAGCGCGAGCGGATCATCGCCGCCTTCAAGGCGCGCGAGATCAAGTACCTGGTCAACGTGGCGGTGCTGACCACCGGCTTCGATGCCCCTCATGTGGATTTGATCGCCATCCTGCGCCCCACCGAGTCGGTGGGGCTCTACCAGCAGATCGTCGGTCGCGGCCTGCGCCTCTCGCCGGGCAAGGCCGACTGCCTGATCCTCGACTACGCCGGCAATCCTTGGGACCTTTATGCCCCGGAGGTGGGCAGCCCCAAGCCGGACGGCGACAGCGAGCCGGTGCAGGTGCCGTGCCCCGAGTGCGACCACCCCAATCTCTTCTGGGGCAAGCGCGACGGCGAGCTGGTCATCGAGCACTTCGGGCGGCGCTGCCAGGGGCTGGTGCCTTTTCCTCGCGCCCGATCCCGCGCGGAAAGCGTAAATTCAGACTATCGCGCCCGACCTCGCGCGAACGAGACGACGTCAAAAGCGGCGGCGCCCGCGATGGAGCAGTGTGCGTTTCGCTTCCGCTTCAAGACCTGCCCCGACTGCGGCGCCGAGAACGACATCGCCGCCCGGCGCTGCCATGGCTGCCAGGCGCTGCTGGTGGATGCCGACGACAAGCTCAAGGAGGCGCTCAAGCTGCGCGATGCCCGGGTGCTGCGGGTCGGCGGAATGCAGCTCGAGGCCACCGTCAACGGCCGCGGCATGGCCCGCCTCAAGGTCACCTACCACGACGAGGAGGGCGTGACCCTGGCCGAGTGGTTCGCCCTGGAGACCCCGGCCCAGCGTGGCGCCTTCGCCGCGGTCTTCCTGCGTGATCACCTGCGCGCGCCGGGCATTCGCTGGTCGCCGACCACGCCTGAGGAGGTGATCGCCGAGCAGCGCCGGCTGCGCGCGCCGGACTTCGTGGTGGGTCGCAAGGTGGGGCGCCACTGGCAGGTGCGCGAGAAGCTGTTCGACTACGTTGGGCGCTATCGCAAGGCCGAGTCGATTTCATGAGCGCGTTGGCGTAAGAACTGTCATCAGAGCGGCCGTCAGGGCGGTTTTGGGCGCCTCGGCGTGCGGCGGCGATTACCCACCCGGCCTCGAAGTTGCTAGACTGCACGGTCGATCATCCGCCGTGCAGTCGAGAGGCCAGGCCCCGCGTGAGCGATACGCCCCAGAGTGAAGCGCCCGAGCGGGCCGACAGCGATGCCGCCGAGGCGCCGGACGTGCAGGCCGACGTGCTGGGCCGCCTGTTCGACGAGCCGATCACCGAGCTGCCGGAGGATCTCTACATCCCGCCGGAGGCGCTGCGGGTCTTCCTGGAGGCCTTCGAGGGGCCGCTGGACCTGCTGCTCTACCTGATTCGCCGCCAGAACCTGGATATTCTCGCCATCGACGTGGCGGCCATCACGCGCCAGTACATCGAGTACGTGGAGCTGATGAAGGCCATGGAGATCGAGCTGGCCGGGGAGTACCTGCTGATGGCGGCGATGCTCGCCGAGATCAAGTCGCGCACCCTGCTGCCGCGCCCGCCCAAGGAGGGCGAGGAGGACGACGAGGAGGATCCGCGCGCCGAGCTGATCCGCCGCCTGCAGGAGTACGAGCGGCTCAAGAATGCCGCCGAGGCGCTCGCCGAGCTGCCGCGCCTGGGCCGCGACTGGTTTCCGGCGCGAGCCGCGCTGCCGGCCCTCGAGGCGCGGGTGATCCACCCGGACGTGGAGCTTGGTGAGCTGCTCGGCGCGCTGGCCGGCATCCTGCGTCGCGCCGAGCTCAACCAGGCCCACCAGATCAGCCGCGAGGGGCTCTCGACCCGAGAGCGCATGCTTTCGATCATGGCGAAGCTCTCGCGGGAGCACTACACCCCCTTCGAGGCGCTGTTTACCCTCGAGGAGGGGCGCGCCGGGGTGGTCGTGACCTTCATGGCAATTCTCGAGCTCGCCAAGGAGGCGATGATCGAGATCGTCCAGAACGCCCCGCTCTCGCCGATCCACGTGCGGGCGCGGCTGGACGAGGAGGCGGCCTTCGAGGAGGAGGCCCTGGAGGACGAGGCGGGCGACGAGAGCCCTTTCGATGAGAGCCCCTTCGACGACCCTCGCGACGATGACCACGACGGGAGCGAACCGGCATGACCGCCATGGAATCCCCCAATGTCCTGGACGATATTCTCGAGGCGGCGCTGCTGGCGGCCGGCGAGCCGCTGGGGCTGGATCGCCTGGAGGGGCTCTTCGACGACCATGAACAGCCGCCGCGTCGCGCGCTGCGCGACGCCCTCGAGCGGCTCGGCCTGCGCCATGAGCGCGGTGCCCTAGAGCTGCTCGAGACCGCCTCGGGCTACCAGCTGCGCATCCGTCCGCGGCTCTCGCCCTGGGTGTCGCGGCTGTGGGACGAGCGCCCCCAGCGCTACTCCCGGGCGCTGCTCGAGACCCTGGCGCTGATCGCCTATCGCCAGCCGGTGACCCGCGGCGACATCGAGGAGGTGCGCGGGGTCTCGGTGAGCGGCTCGATCATGCGCACCCTGCTCGATCGCGGCTGGGTGCGCGTGGTGGGCCACCGCGACGTGCCGGGCCGCCCGGCGGTCTATGCCACCACGCGCAGCTTCCTCGACGACTTCGGGTTGCGCACCCTCGACGAGCTGCCGCCGATGCACGAGCTGAAGCAGTTCGAGGAGCCGACCCTCGAGGAGGAGGCGCCGCCGCCCCAGCACGACCTGCTGGCCCAGGCGGACGCGCCGGCGGAGGATGCCGAGGCGGCGGACGAGACAGACAACGAGACGACGCCTTCCGAGGCGGCGGACGAGACAGATAACGATACGGCGCCTCCCGAGGGGGGCGGTGAGGTCGATGCCGAGAGCGCCGAGACGGTCTCGGAGACGACCAGCACGACGGCCGGGAGGGCCGACGACGACCACGCCGGGACGGCGTCCGAGCGGGCAGGGCTGAGCTTCGCCGATCTGGAGGCTCGCCTGTCCGAACGTGCCCGGGGCCGCGTCGACGATGACGCTGCCGCGGGGACGGAATCCACATCCAGTGAGAACGATGACCGATGAGCACTACCACCGAGAAACTGCAGAAGGTCCTGGCCCGCGCCGGGCTGGGTTCGCGCCGCGAGATGGAAACGGCCATCGCCGACGGCCGGGTCAAGGTCAACGGCAAGGTGGCGACCCTGGGCGATCGCATCGAGATGCGCGACCGGGTGGCCCTCGACGACCGCCCGGTGACCCTGCGCGCCGCCGAGGACGTGCCGCGTCGGGTGATCATGTACAACAAGCCCGAGGGTGAGCTCTGCACCCGCAAGGATCCCGAGGGGCGCCGCACCGTCTTCGATCGCCTGCCACGCCTCAAGGGCGAGCGCTGGATCGCCATCGGCCGCCTGGACATCAACACCAGTGGCCTGCTGCTGTTCACCACCGATGGCGAGCTGGCCAACAAGCTGATGCACCCCTCCACCCAGGTGGAGCGCGAGTACGCCGTGCGCGTCATGGGCGAGGTCACCCAGGCCCAGGTCAAGGCGATGGTCGAGGGCGTGATGCTCGACGACGGTCCGGCGAACTTCACCGACGTGCAGGAGTTCGGCGGCGAGGGCATCAACACCTGGTTCCACGTGGTGATCATGGAGGGACGCAACCGCGAGGTGCGGCGGCTGTGGGAGTCCCAGGGACTGACCGTGAGCCGCCTCAAGCGGGTGCGCTACGGCAACATCTTCCTCGACAAGCGGACCAAGGCCGGGGAGTGGGTGGAACTCTCCCAGGACGAGATCGATGACCTGGCCACGACGGCCGGCCTTTCGGCGCGCAAGGTGCCGGAGTTGACCCCGGACGAGAAGAATCGCTGGAGCCGCGACAAGCACAAGCGCCGGCCGGTGCAGGCCATGCGCAAGCCGAAGAGCCAGCGTAATCGGTGACCCGCGCCGTTCTCTTCGACCAAAGGCAAAAATCGCTTGCCATCACGGGGGCGGATCAGTAATATCTGCACCCGTTCGGAAGGGTCGTTAGCTCAGTTGGTAGAGCAGTTGGCTTTTAACCAATTGGTCGTAGGTTCGAATCCTACACGACCCACCATCCGAACCTGTGACCATGGCGACTGAGCCGCCATGTGTTCTGGGTCGTTAGCTCAGTTGGTAGAGCAGTTGGCTTTTAACCAATTGGTCGTAGGTTCGAATCCTACACGACCCACCAGATTCAGCGCCCCCGCTTCCCTCGGAAGCGGGGGCGTTCTGCGTTGGGGCGCCAAACGGCGGGCGAATCGCGCCACGCGAGCGCCGCACTGCGAGACTTTCTCCCCGGAATCGAACAAAGGGCGGGCATTCTGGTCTAGAATGGCGTTGGGTCGGCCATCGCGACAGACGCAGCGGTTGACCCTCTGGCGTGTGGCCCCGTGCGGAGTGCACGAGCGGCGACACCTGGTGCATTGCAGGGGGAGCCCCTGCCGGTCACAGTGGTAGACACGATGACGATCATGACTTCCCGTGCCGATCTGCGCGAGCAGCTGGCACGCACCTACTGCCCCACCCGCATTCCCGCCGAGGATGAGGCGCGCATCGACGAGATCAAGGCGCTCCTCGAGGCCAATAATGCCGTGCTGGTGGCGCACTACTATACCGACGATGCCATTCAGCAGCTGGCCGAAGAGACCGGCGGCTGCGTCGCCGATTCCCTGGAGATGGCGCGCTTCGGCGCTCGCCACGAGGCCGATACCCTGGTGGTGGCCGGCGTGCGTTTCATGGGCGAGACGGCCAAGATCCTTTCGCCCGAGAAGCGCGTGCTGATGCCGACCCTGAAGGCGACCTGCTCGCTGGACCTGGGCTGCCCGGCCGACGAGTTCAGCGCCTTCTGCGATGCCCATCCCGACCGCACCGTGGTGGTCTATGCCAACACCTCCGCGGCGGTGAAGGCGCGGGCCGACTGGGTGGTGACCTCGTCCATTGCCGTGGACGTGATTGAGCACCTCCAGGCGCGCGGTGAGAAGATCCTCTGGGCCCCTGACAAGCACCTCGGCGGCTACATCCAGAAGCAGACCGGCGCCGACATGCTGCTCTGGGACGGGGCCTGCATCGTCCACGAGGAGTTCAAGGCCAAGGGCGTCGAGGACCTCAAGTCGCTCTATCCCGATGCCGCGGTGCTGGTGCATCCGGAGTCGCCGGCCTCGGTGGTCGAGCTGGCCGACGTGGCGGGCTCCACCTCCCAGCTGATCAGCGCGGCCAAGGAGCTGCCCAACGAGCGGCTGATCGTCGCTACCGACCGCGGCATCTTCTTCAAGATGCAGCAGGCGGTGCCGGAGAAGACGCTGTTTGAGGCGCCCACCGCCGGCAACGGCGCGACCTGCAAGAGCTGCGCCCACTGCCCGTGGATGGCGATGAACGCCCTGGATAACCTGGCCGGCGCGCTGCGCCAGGGGACGGGTGAGGTGTTCGTCGATGATGCTCTGCGCCTGGCCGCCCTCAAGCCTCTGGAGCGGATGCTGAACTTCAAGAAGTAAGCATCGAGCTGCCAGCGCCCAGCCGCTCGTTGACGGGCGACAGGTGCGAGGGAGCAAACGAGAAACCCCACCGGATGTTGAGTCCGGTGGGGTTTGTTCGTGGATATCAGCCATGGCCATGACATCATTTTCTGCGGCGCGCGGCGCGCGGCGCTCGGCGCTATCGAAACTCCTCCAGCGTCTCCCGATAGCCGATGAAGTCCTCCCGGCGCCGCTCGATCGCGCTGGCCGCGGCGGGATCGCCCCGGCGCTCGGCGACCTCCTTGGCCACCTCGATCTGGCGGATGGCCCGGTCGATGCGGCCGGTGAGCTGCAGCTGCTCGGCGCGGGCCAGATGGCCCCAGGCTTCCCGGCCGCTGCGCCCGGCGGCCTCGGCGAGCAGCGTGAACACCTGGGGGTCCTCGGGGCGGCGCTCGGCCAGCTCGCGCAGCACCCGGTAGGCCTCGTCGGGATCGCGCTGCAGCAGCGCCTCGCCGAGCAGTCGGCGGGTCGGCGCGTAGTCCGGCATCAGCCGCAGCTGACGCCGGCTGCGTGCGATGGCATCGTCGGTGCGGCCGGCGTCGAAGGCCACCTGGGCCGCCGTGGCGGGCAGCATGGCGAGATCCGGGTGCGCGCGGGCCAGGGCGTCGAGGGCGGCGAGCGCCCCGTCGGTGCGACCCGCCCGGGCGTCGAGTAGCGCCGCCAGGTAGCGGCGCGCCGCCGCGGGGGCCTGGTCCTGGGCCAGCCGGGTAGCGGCCTGCTGGGGATCGCGGTCGTGGATCGCCAGCAGGGCGCGAGCCCTCACCAGCGCGTACTCGAGCGGCTCGTCGCGCGGCGTCGTCACGGGCGTCTGGTCGGCGCGAGCCTGGGTATCGCTGATGCGCGACTCGGTCATCGGGTGGGAGAGCAGGAACTCCGGCGGGTTGCCGCCCTGCAGGCTGACCATGCGCTGCATGGCGCGAAACATCTCGACCATGGCGCCCGGGTCGTAGCCGGCGCCGGCCATCGCCTGCAGGCCGACGCGGTCGGCCTCCTGCTCGAAGCGCCGCGAGTAGCGCAGCTGATCCTGGATGAAGGCCGCCTGGGTGCCCATGGCGGCGGCGATGCCGGCATCGCCGCCGCCCCCGGCGGCGATCAGCATGCCGGCCAGCATGGCGGCCATGGTCGGGATCTGGGTCTGCTCGGCGCGCTCCCGCCCGCGGGCGTAGTGGCGCTGGGCGAGGTGGCCAAGCTCGTGGGCGACCACCGAGGCCAGCTCCGCCTCTTGCTCGGCGAAGGCGAACAGCCCGGCGTTGACGCCGATCACCCCGCCCGGCACCGCGAAGGCGTTGAGCAGTCGACTCTCCACCAGGGTGACGACGGTGTTCGCCTGGGTGAGCCCGCTGTGGGGCAGCAGGCGGGCCACCAGCGATTCCACGTAGTCCTGGGCGATGGCGTCCTGCCACTCGGGCGCCCGGGCGCGGAACTGGCGCAGCCAGGCGCGTCCCAGGCGCAGCTCCTCGCCGCTGATCGCCTGGCTGTCGCTGTAGGTAAGGCTCGGCAGGCCGTAGTCGCCGTTGGCGATCGGGGTGCCGCCGCGGTCGGTCAGGCCGGGCGCCTCGAAGCGATCCGTGGACTGGGCCTGGACCGGCAGGGCGAGCGCCAGGCATAGGGCGCTGGCGGTGAGGCAGGTTCCGGTTCGACGCAGCATGGCCATCCTCGTCACGGGGCGAAAGCAGGGGCAGGCGTTGGGCTTCGACATTGATTCGGTCCGCAAAGTGCCTTTAAATCGCAGGAACTTGCGTGTGGGCTCGCCGGCCTGCACGACTCATTGCATTCTCCCGGGAGACAACATGGCGCTGCAACCCGACGACCTGCTCGATGCCCGCGGTCTTCCCTGTCCGCTGCCGCTGCTCAAGGCCAAGCAGGCCCTGTCACGCCTCGCGCCCGGCCAGCTGCTCGAGATACGGGCCACCGACGCGGGCTCCTGGCGCGACTTCGAGACCTTCGTGGCCCAGAGCCCCCACGAGATGCCGGCCAGGGAGGAGCGGGGCGAGGTCTACCACTACTGGATCCGCAAGGGGGCATCGCCTTCATGACCTTGAGGTCGGTATTCCGTGGTTGGATAGAGCACTACTTCTCCGACGAGGAGGCGGTGATCCTGCTGGTGGTCCTGGCGCTCGGCTTCGCCGTGGTGGTCTTTATGGGCCACATGCTGGCGCCCTTCCTCACCGCGCTGGTCATCGCCTTCCTGCTGCAGGGGGCGGTGAACGGCCTGACGCGTCGCCGTGTGCCCCACCTGCTGGCGGTGATCCTGGTCTTCCTGGGCTTCATCGGCGTGCTGCTGGCCATGGCGCTGATCCTGATGCCGCTGATCTGGACCCAGCTGGTCAACCTGATCCAGGAGACGCCGCGGATGTTCGCCAGCGGCCAGCAGCTGCTCGATGATCTTCAGGCGCGCTACCCGCAGCTGGTGACGCCGGATCAGATCCAGAACTGGATCGGCATGGCCGGGCGCGAGGTGACTCAGCTCGGCCAGCGGGCCCTGACGCTCTCGCTGGCCTCGCTGGGCAACGTCCTGGCGCTGATCATCTACCTGGTGCTGGTGCCGATCCTGGTCTTCTTCATGCTCAAGGATCGCGACCGCCTAGTGGGCTTCACCGTCTCGCTGCTGCCCCAGCGGCGCGACCTGATGACCCGCATCTGGCAGGAGATGGACGACCAGATCGCCAACTACGTGCGCGGCAAGTTCACCGAGATCATCATCGTCGGCAGCGTGGCGTTCTTTACCTTCGCCTTCTTCGGGCTGCCCTACACGGCGCTGCTGGCCGTGCTGGTGGGACTGTCGGTGCTGGTGCCCTACATCGGCGCCGCGGTGGCCACGCTGCCGGTGGCCGCGGTGGCCGGCTTCCACTTCGGCATCAGCGACCAGTTCCTCTATGTGATCGTGGCCTACGGCGTGATCCAGGCGCTGGATGGCAATGTGCTGGTGCCGGTGCTGTTCTCCGAGGCGGTCAACCTGCACCCGGTATCGATCATCCTGGCGGTGCTGTTCTTCGGCGGCATCTGGGGCTTCTGGGGGATCTTCTTCGCGATCCCCCTGGCGACCCTGCTCAAGGCGCTGGTCTACGCCTGGCCGCGCGGCATCCAGCAGCGCCACCGCCGGGAGGCGCCGGAAACGCCCGTCGAGCCGTGAGGCGACCCGCCCGGGCGTGACGCGCCCGCTCCCCGCTGCCTCAGTACCGACCGAGGGGGCGGTAGGGCGACGGATTCAGCCGGCGTGCAGGGCCTGTGCCGCTTCGAGGACCTCCTCGACGTGACCCTTGACCTTGACGCCGCGCCACTCGCGGGCGAGCCGGCCCTCGGCATCGATCAGGAAGGTGCTGCGCTCGATGCCTAGGTGCTCCTTGCCGTAGAGCTTCTTCAGCTTGATGACGTCGAACAGCCGGCAGACGGCCTCGTCCTTGTCGGAGATCAGCGCGAAGTTGAACCCCTGCTTGGCCTTGAAGTTCTCCTGGGCGCGGATGCCGTCCCGGGAGACGCCCAGGATCACGGTATTGGCGGCCTCGAAGGCCTCCTTGCGATCGCGGAAGTCGCCGCCCTCGGTGGTGCAGCCCGGGGTGCTGGCCTTGGGATAGAAGTAGATCACCACCTGCCGGCCGCGCAGCTCGGAGAGGGTGAGGGTGGACTCGCTGGTGGCGGTGGCGCTGAAATCGGGGACGGGCTCGCCGAGGCTGACGCTCATGAAACGACTCCTTGTGAGGGTGGCGTGGGACGGTGAAACACCGCCGGTCGGACGGGGTGAGTCGGACCAGCGAGCGTCGATTACACGCAACCCCGGGCGAACTGTAAAGTCGCGGCTGTACAGGCTCTCGAGGCCTGAGTACCATTTGGCCCCTGGCCCCGGGGCAGGTCCCGGCGCTTCCGGGGCCTGTGGGCCGTGAATGCAGGTGAATCGAGAGGAATCGAGAGGATGATCACTGGTAGTATCGTCGCGCTGGCGACGCCGATGAAGGTCAACGGCGATATCGACTGGGAGGCCCTGCGTCGCCTGGTGCACTTTCACCTCGACAACGGCACCGACGCGATCGTGGCGGCCGGCACCACCGGCGAGCCGACGACCATGTCCTTCGCCGAGCACTTCGATGTCATCCGCACCGTGGTGGAAGAGGTCGACGGACGCATTCCGGTGATCGCCGGCACCGGCTCCAACAACACCACCGAGGCGGTCGAGCTGACCCGCTACGCCAAGGAGGTTGGCGCCGACTACTGCCTGACGGTCGCGCCCTACTACAACAAGCCGACCCAGGAAGGCCTGTTCCAGCACTTCAAGGCCATCGCCGAAGCCAGCGACCTGCCGGTGATCCTCTACAACGTGCCGGGCCGCACCTGCTCCGACATCTACAACGAGACCGTGATGCGTCTCGCCGAGGTCGACGGAATCATCGGCCTCAAGGATGCCACCGGCAACCTGGAGCGCGCCGAGGACCTGATCGCGCGTCTCAAGGGCAGCGACTTCATGCTCTATTCCGGCGACGACGCCACCGCCTGCGACTTCATGCTGATGGGCGGCCACGGCGACATCTCGGTGACCGCCAACGTCGCCCCGCGAACCATGCACGAGCTGTGCAGCGCCGCCGTGGCCGGCGACGTCGACAAGGCTCACCAGATCAATACCCGCCTGATACCGCTGCATACCAACCTGGGCGTCGAGTCCAATCCGATTCCGGTCAAGTGGGCGCTGTATCGCATGGGCTATGTGGAGCCGGGCATCCGCCTGCCGCTGACCTGGCTCTCAGAGAAGTACCACTCCACCGTCAGCGAGGCCCTTCAGCTGGCGGGGATGATCGACGACTGAGCGGTGCTCGGCACCGCACTCCGCACAACACGAGGCAAGGTGGACGCATGAACTCTGCGCTGAAAGGGATGCTGGTGGCGACGATCGCGCTGGCCACGGTCGGTTGCGCCCGTGATGGCTACTATCACGATCGCAACCTCGACTACGCCGAGGCCGAGGAGACGGCGCCCCTGGTGCTGCCGGAGGCCCACAACTCGGCGCGCTTTCGGGACGCCATGCCCGTGCCCGAGGTAAGCGGCGCGCGTCCCGCCACGGACGGCGTGGTGGAAGCGCCGCTGCCCCAGGCCCTGTCCCCCGGGCGGGCCCGGGGGCGCGGCTACGTGGAGCGGCGCGAGATCGGCAGCGACGCCTGGCTGGTGGTGGGCGCCGAGCCGGCTTCGGTGTGGCCGGAGCTCGA
This sequence comes from Halomonas saccharevitans, assembly GCF_900116405.1. Taxonomy (GTDB): domain Bacteria; phylum Pseudomonadota; class Gammaproteobacteria; order Pseudomonadales; family Halomonadaceae; genus Halomonas; species Halomonas saccharevitans. The sequence goes on from NZ_FPAQ01000005.1 coordinate 34,105, forward strand.
GCGCTTCGTGCGGGGACGCGGGCTGGACGTCGTCGCCCGTGATCCGAGCCGCGGGGTGCTGTCGACCGAGCAGTCCCGTCTGAGCGTTCGCCAGGGGCTGCGCCGCGGCGACAGCGAGCTGCACTGCGAGCGCGGTGGCGTCGTCGACGCGGGCTGCCTGCGGGCCCTGGAGCGCCACTTTCAGTCGCTCAGCGCCTCGGCAAGCGCCGCGTCGCTGACCGCCCAGCGGCCCGAGGTGCAGGACCGCGCCCAGTTCGCGCAGCGCGGCGATGACTGGCAGGTGATCCTGCCCTACGACATCGATCGCCTGTGGGCCGAACTCAGCCACCAGCTGGAAAACGATTTCGTCGTCGAGGGTCGCCGCGAGCTGCGCGAGCGCGATCCGAGCGCACACACCTTCCTGGTCGGCTATTTGACCCGGGAAGGGCGCGAGCAGGGCCTGCTGAGCTCGCTGGCCTCCCTCGAGCTCGGCGCCGAGCCGCAACCGGTGCGGCTGACCCTCGAGGCGCGTGGCCCCGAGGAGACCGTGCTGCGCGCGATGGGCGTCGGCGAGGACGGTTCGCTGCCCGAGGAGGACCAGCGCGAGCTGCTCGAGCGGGTGGCAGGCCTGCTGCGCTGATGAGCGACACGGCGTCGGGTGGCCTGACCTTCGCCTCCCTGGGCAGCGGCAGCAAGGGCAACGCCACCCTGGTCAGCGACGGCGAGACGCATCTGCTGGTCGACTGCGGCTTCGGCCTGAAGGAGACCGAGCGCCGCCTGGCCCGACTGGGCCTGCACCCCCGCCAGCTCGACGCCGTGCTGGTGACCCACGAGCACGGTGATCACATCCGCGGCGTCGGGCCCCTGGCGCGGCGTCACCAGGTGCCGGTCTACCTGACGCCGGGCACCTGGCTGTCGGGGCGCCTCGGCGAGCTGCCACACCGCCACTGGATCACCCCCCAGGCCAGGTTCGCCGTCAAGGGGCTTTCCATCGACCCGATCACCGTGCCCCACGACGCCCGCGAGCCGGTGCAGTTCGGCATCGCCGGCGGCGGTCGCCGGCTGGGCCTGCTCACCGACCTCGGGCATCCCAGCGCGCATGTGGTCGAGGCCTTCGCCGGCTGCGACGGCCTGGTGCTGGAGTGCAATCACGACCGCCGGATGCTCGCCGAAGGGCCCTATCCCGCCAGCCTCAAGCGCCGAGTGGGCGGCGACTGGGGGCACCTGGCCAACGTCCAGGCGGCCTGGCTGCTGCAGCGGCTGGGGCTCGATCGCCTGCAGCGCATCGTCTGCTCGCACCTGTCCGAACACAACAACCGCCCCGAGCTGGCCCTGGAGGCCCTGGTGCCCCTGCTCGACGGCGACGACTCCCGGCTGAGGATCGCCGCCCAGGACGATGGCCTGGCATGGCAGACCCTCGGCTGAACGACCATCCTTACCCGTATCCTCGCCCCTGGAGGCTCCCATGGAAAAGCGCCAAGAACTCTTTGTCGGCAAGGCCAAGTCGGTCTATGCCACCGATGATCCGGATCGCCTGATCCTGCACTTCCGCAACGACACCAGCGCCTTCGACGGCCGTCGTATGGAGGCCCTCGAGCGCAAGGGCCAGGTCAACAACCGCTTCAATGCCTTCATCATGGGCAAGCTCCAGGAAGCGGGGATTCCCACCCACTTCGAGAGCCTGCTCTCCGATGACGAGTGCGTGGTCAAGAACCTCGAGATGATCCCGGTCGAGTGCGTGGTGCGCAACATCGCCGCCGGCAGCGTGGTCAAGACTCTCGGCGTCGAGGAGGGCCAGACCCTCACACCGCCGACCTTCCAGCTGTTCCTGAAGAACGATGAGCTCCACGACCCGATGATCAACGAGTCGCTGGCCGAGACCTTCGGCTGGGCTAGCTCTGAGCAGCTGGCCGAGATGAAGGCGCTGACCTTCCGGGTCAACGAGGTGCTCAAGGCGCTGTTCGAAGAGGGCGGCATGCTGCTGGTGGACTACAAGCTCGAGTTCGGGCTCTTCCACGGCAAGATCGTGCTGGGCGATGAGTTCTCGCCGGACGGCTGCCGTTTGTGGGATGCCGAGACCCGCGAGAAGCTCGACAAGGACCGCTTTCGCCAGGGGCTTGGTAACGTGATCGAGTCCTATGAGGAGGTTGGCCGGCGTATCGGCATCGACTTCTCTTGAAGACGCACTGATTCATTGCTGCGCTCGACGACCCACAGGGAAGTGGGAAGTGCGTTGGCTCGTCGGGAACGAGCCTAGCGATCCTGGCCGCCGGCGGTGCCGAGGCGTCGGACCGTCGCCATCCTCATGTAGCAGGCTACATTCCGGTGGCTGTGCTCCGGCGGCGGCCAGGCTGGGCGCCCCCACCTCTCATCGCTCGCGACATGAATCAGCACATCTTCTTGCCATGTGGATCATTCAGACAAGCCCGGTCGAAATGATCGAACGGCATACGATGACGCCCTCTACGGAGGGCGTCGTCTTATGTGTCCTTTGTCTACATTGTCACGATCTCGACGACCTCCAGGCGCGTCTCGCCCGCGGCGTCGGTGCGCGCCTGGAAGCGGACGTCCACGTCGCGTAGGCGCATTCCGTAGACCCGTTCCTCGGCGCCGCGGCGATAGGCGGGGCGCGGGTCCTGGGCGAGCACCTCGCGGATCAGCTCGCGCAGGCTGTCGCCGTCCTCCCGGCGCGCCAGTACCGTCTCGGCGGCGGGGGAAAAACCCACCGCCAGCGTGGGCGGTGCCTCGGGGGCGAAGCCGGCGCGCGCCTCGGGGCGCGACTCCGCCCAGGGCAGATAGGGCTTGAGGTCGAGCACCGGCGTGCCGCTGACCAGGTCGGCGCCGCGCAGGGCCAGGCGTACGCCGTCGGCGGTGTCGATGTCGACCAGCTCCACCAGCGAGAGCCCCAGACGGTTGGGGCGATGGGTGCTGCGGCTGGCGAAGACGCCTACCCGGGCGTTGCCGCCCAGGCGCGGCGGGCGCACCAGCGGCGTCCAGCGCTCGGGGCTCTGGTGGAAGACGAAGGTCAGCCAGAGGTGGCTGAAGGCCTCGAGGCCCCGCACCGTCAGCGGATCATCGAAGGGTGGCAGCAGCACCAGGCTCGCCCGGGCCGTGTCGGCGAGCCCCGGCTGGCGCGGAATGCCGAACTTGTCCGGGAAGTCGCTCTCGATGACGCCGATGGGCGTCACGGTGAAGGCCTCGGGCGGGGCGGGGCGGTCGTGCATTGAGGATCCTTTCCGTCGCGGGGATTGGCCCCGAGGCAGGGCTTGGGTAGTCTGCTGGCTGACCATCATCGCAGGAAGCTCACGCATGCGTCATGCCGATCACCCCAACGCCGGCGCCGAGCCGCCCTCTGAGGCGCTCCCCGGGGCGCGCCGCGGCCCGCGCATCGTCTACCGCACGGCTCGCGCCCGCGACGCCGCCGACCAGGCCGAGGTCTTTCATCACGCCGTGATGCAGGGTGCCGCGGGGCACTATACGCTGGCCGAGCGTGAGGCCTGGGCGATGGCCCTGCCGCGGGACGCCAGTGCCTGGTCGGCGCGCCAGGCGCTCTTCACCACCCTGGTGGCCGACTGCGAGGGGCGCTGCGTGGGCTTTCTCGAACTGGATCTGGCCGAGGGCCGGATCGAGACCCTCTATGTCTGGCCGTCGCTGGGGCGGCGCGGCATCGGCTCGACGCTGCTGGTGCATGCCGAGCGGATGTTGCTGGAGCAGGGAGTGAGCCGCGCCCGCATCGAGGCCAGCGCCGTGTTGGCCGATGGCCTGGTGCACCGCGGCTGGCAGCAGCGGGGCGACGACTGGGTCGAGCGCGGCGGCGAGCGGCTCTATCGCCAGCGCCTGGAGAAGCGCCTGGTCGCCGTCGAGACCTGAAACCGCCTCTCGGCTGCCCCTCGTCGCCTATGGCGTGCCTCAGCCTGGCTGGTCGATGAAGCGCATCGACAGATCGATGGCCTTCAGGTCCTTGGTCAGCGCGCCGCTGGAGATGCAGTTCACCCCGGTCTCGGCGATGGCGCGCAGGGTGGTCTCGTCGACGTTGCCCGAGGCCTCCAGGGTGGCGCGCCCTGCGTTGCGGGCGACCGCCTCGCGCATGTCGTCGAGGTTGAAGTTGTCGAGCATGATCACGTCGGCGCCGGCGGCCAGCGCCAGGTCGAGCTCCTCGAAGGTCTCCACCTCAACCTCCACCGGCAGGTCGCGGGCGATGTCCCGGGCCTCTTTCACCGCGGCCTCGATCCCCCCGCAGGCGGCGATATGGTTCTCCTTGATCAAAAAGGCGTCATAGAGGCCGATGCGATGGTTATGCCCACCGCCGCAGGTCACCGCGTACTTCTGCGCCAGGCGCAGGCCGGGCAGGGTCTTGCGGGTGTCGAGCAGGCGCACCCCGGTACCCTCGAGCAGGTCCACGTAGTGGCGAGTGCGGGTCGCCGTGGCCGAGAGGGTCTGCAGCAGGTTGAGCGCGGCGCGCTCGCCGGTGAGCAGGCTGCGCGCCGGGCCCTCCAGCTCCAGGAAGCCCTGGCCGGCCGCGAGGCGGTCGCCGTCCGCGGCCTGCCAGTGCAGGCTGACTCGGGGGTCGAGACGCCGAAAGAGTTCGTCGACCCAGGCCACGCCGCAGAGGATCGTCGCCTCGCGGGTGATCACCCGCGCGCGGGCCATCTGCTTCTCGGGAATCAGCTGGGCGGTGATGTCACCGGGGCCGACGTCCTCGGCCAGCAGCCGAGCGGCACTGTCACGGATCTCTTCGGCAATGGCGTCCTGATAATGCATGGCGGGTCCATCTCTGTGCGGGGAAGCTTGAGCGAGTCATTATAGGGGAAACCCATGCATCGACGTCAGGGAAAAACCATGCGCATCGACGACGGCTGGCTGGCGCCCGCCCGGCGGCTCGCCTCGCCCAACCAGGACGCTCGCCCGGCGGGGGAGGTCTCGCTGCTGGTGCTGCACTCGATCAGCCTGCCGCCGAGGGAGTTCGGCGGCGAGCATATCGAGCGGCTCTTCACCAACCGGCTCGATCCCGCGGCGCACCCCTTCTTTGCCGCGATCGCCGAGCTGCGCGTCTCGGCGCATCTGCTGATCCGTCGCGACGGGGAGTGCGTGCAGTTCGTGCCCTTCGCGGCCCGCGCCTGGCACGCCGGCCGCTCATGCTGGCAGGATGGCGCCCATGAGCGACGCGCCTTGAACGATTTCGCCGTGGGCATCGAGCTGGAAGGCGACGAGGTGACGCCCTACACCGGCGCCCAGTACCGGGCCCTGGCAAGCGCCACGGCGGCACTGCTGGCGCACTATCCGGCGCTCACGACGCGTCGCATCACCAGCCACGCCCGGGTGGCCCCTCTGCGCAAGACCGATCCCGGCCCCGCCTTCGACTGGGCCTATTTTCGCCAGGAGCTCGGAAAAATACGTACTTAGGCACCAAGTTTGGCGGAGAGGCGCGGCGGAAGGGGCATTCCATGCGCCTGGCCTGTTCATCGACGGGTAGTCGTCTTACAGGGGTAGGGTTCGCATGGCCTGACGGAGGTGAGCGGCGCTAATTCCCTGCGCTGCGGTGCAATATGTTGTATTTGAAAAATATTTCCACTCTATCTTGAATTGGCAGAAGCCAGCGTTTACGGTATCTTCGCGCCATCAGCAGCGGCACCCTAAGCACTGTCTTGTAAAACAACTACAGGTCTGACGCGTTGGGGCGCCGATCCCGATCATGAGTGCCATTTCGCCCCTCTGCGGGGCCGCAGTTCCCCACCGTCATTCGGAGAGACGTCTATGAGTCTGGAAACAAGAGAAGATCTCGATCCGGTCGAAACCACGGAATGGCTGGATTCCCTGGAATCGGTCCTGGATCGCGAGGGCGAGGATCGTGCCCGGTACCTGATGACTCGCCTGGCCGACCGGGTGCGGCGCGATGGCATGCAGGTGCCCTTCTCGGTGACTACCCCGCATCGCAACACCATTCCGGTGCACCGCGAAGCGCCGATGCCGGGCGACCTGTTCATGGAACGTCGAATCCGCTCGCTGATTCGCTACAACGCCATCGCCCAGGTCATCCGCAACAACCGCGCCAACCCGGGTCTGGGCGGGCACATTGCCAGCTTCATGTCGGCGGCGACCCTGTATGACGTGGGCTTCAACCACTTCTTCCGCGCCCCGAACGGCGACTTCGAAGGCGACCTTGTCTACATCCAGGGTCACGTGGCGCCGGGCGTCTACGCCCGCGCCTACCTCGAGGGCCGCCTCACCGAAGACCAGATGGACAAGTATCGCCAGGAGGTGGACGGTGACGGCCTCTCGTCCTATCCGCACCCCTGGCTGATGCCGGACTTCTGGCAGTTCCCCACGGTATCCATGGGCCTCGGCCCCATCCAGGCCATTTACCAGGCCCACGTGATGAAGTACCTGGATTCCCGTGAACTCAAGAACATGCATGATCGCAAGATCTGGTGCTTCATGGGCGACGGCGAGTGTGACGAGCCGGAGTCCCTCGGTGCCATTCACCTGGCCAGCCGCGAGAAGCTCGACAACCTGATCTTCGTCATCAACTGCAACCTGCAGCGTCTCGACGGCCCGGTGCGCGGCAACTCGCGGATCATGGACGAGCTCGAGGGCGTCTTCCGCGGCGCCGGCTGGAACGTGCAGAAGGTCGTCTGGGGCCGTCTGTGGGATCCGCTCTTCGAGAAGGACACCAAGGGCATCCTGCAAAAGCGCATGGATGAGGCGGTCGACGGCGACTACCAGAACTACAAGGCCAACGGCGGCGCCTATACCAAGGAGCACTTCTTCGGGAAGTACCCGGAGACCGCCGAGATGGTCAAGGACATGTCCGACGAGGACATCTGGAAGCTCAATCGTGGCGGCCACGACCCGTTCAAGGTCTATGCGGCTTACCACGAGGCGACCCAGAACCCCAACGGCCGTCCCACCGTGATCCTGGCGCACACCGTCAAGGGCTACGGCATGGGCGGTGGCGATGGCGAGGCCGCCAACGAGGCGCACCAGGTCAAGACCATGGAGTACGAGGCGCTGCGTCGTTTCCGCGACCGCTTCGGCATCCCGCTGACCGACGAGCAGCTCAAGGAGGTGCCGTACTACAAGCCCGAGGACGACTCCCCGGAGCTCAAGTACATGCACCTGCAGCGTGAGCGCCTGGGTGGCTACCTGCCGAGCCGTCGCAACGACTTCGAGTCGCTGCCGATCCCTGAGCTTACGGACAAGACTTTTGCCTCACAGACCGGCGGTTCCAAGGGTCGCGAGGTCTCCACCACCATGGCCTTCGTGCGCATCCTGAACGGCCTGGTCAAGGACAAGAAGATCGGCGACCGCGTGGTGCCGATCATTCCCGACGAGGCGCGTACCTTCGGCATGGAGGGCATGTTCCGCCAGCTCGGCATCTACACCTCGGAAGGTCAGAAGTACGAGCCGGTGGATAAAGGCCAGATCATGTTCTACCGCGAGGATCAGAAGGGCCAGATCCTCGAGGAGGGCATCACCGAGGCCGGCGCCATGTCGGCGTGGATCGCCGCCGCGACCTCCTACTCGAACAACGCCACGACGCTGCTGCCGTTCTACGTCTACTACTCGATGTTCGGTTTCCAGCGCATCGGTGACCTGGCCTGGGCCGCCGGCGACATGCAGGCGCGCGGCTTCATGGTTGGCGGTACCGCCGGTCGCACCACCTTGAACGGTGAGGGGCTGCAGCACCAGGACGGCCACAGCCACCTGCAGGCGTCGATGATCCCGAACTGCCGCAGCTACGATCCGACCTATGCCCATGAGGTGGCGGTGATCGTCCAGGACGGCCTGAAGCGCATGTTCACCGACAAGGAGAACTGCTTCTACTACCTGACGGTGATGAACGAGAACTACGAACAGCCGGTCATGGAGGAAGTGCCCGCCGCCGACATCATCAAGGGCATGTACCTGCTGCGCGAGACAAAGGGCAAGAAGGGCCGCGTGCAGCTGATGGGCTGTGGCACCATCCTGCGCGAGGTCGAGGCGGCCGCCGAGATGCTCGCCGAGGAGTGGGGCGTGGGCGCCGACATCTGGAGCGTCACCAGCTTCAACGAGCTGCGTCGCGAGGCCCTGGAGATCGACCGTCAGGCCTTCATCAACCCCGAGGCCGAGGCGGTCAAGCCCCACGTCACCGCCTGCCTGGAGGGCCGTGAGGGTCCGGCGATCGTCTCCACCGACTACATGAAGCTGTTCGCCGACCAGGTCCGCGCCTGGGTGCCGACCGACTATCATGTACTCGGGACCGACGGTTACGGCCGCTCCGACACCCGCGAGAAGCTGCGTCACTTCTTCGAGGTCGACCGTCGCTTCGTTACCGTGGCCGCGCTCAAGGCGCTGGCCGACCGTGGCGAGCTGGATCGCAAGGTCGTCGGCGAGGCGCTCAAGAAGTATGGCATCGATCCGGCCAAGCCCAACCCGCTTGCGGTGTGAGGCGTCGCCCGAGCGATTCGGTGGCATGGCGGGCCCGCGGGCCCGCCCCCGTCAAGAGTTTGAAGGAGCGCGACCTTGAGTAGCGAAATCATCAAAGTTCCGGACATCGGTGGCGATACCGATGTCGAGATCATCGAGATCGCGGTGGCCGAGGGCGACGTCATCGCCCCCGAGGACACCCTGATCACGCTGGAATCCGACAAGGCCAGCATGGACGTGCCGGCGCCCAAGGGCGGCAAGGTGCTGAAGGTCCTGGTCAAGGAGGGCGATACCGTCTCCGAGGGTGACGACATCGTCGAGATCGAGGCCGAGGGTGGCGGCGACGCCGACGCCGGTGGCAAGGAAGAGGCCGAGAAGGCCCCCGAGCCCCAGAAGGCCCCCGAGCCCGAGAAGGCGGCCGAGCCCGCGCCGGAGAAGCCCGCGGCCAAGAGCGGCGGCGGCAAGCAGACCGTCGAGATCAAGGTGCCCGACCTCGGCGGCTCCGCCGACGTGGAGATCATCGAGGTGGCGGTAGCCGCGGGTGACCAGGTCGACGCGGAAGACACCCTGATCACCCTGGAGTCCGACAAGGCCTCCATGGACGTGCCGAGCCCTCAGGCCGGCAAGCTGGTCACGCTCACCGTCAAGGAGGGCGATACCGTCTCCGAGGGTGACGTCATCGGTACCATGGAAGTCGAAGGCGAGGGTGGCGGTGACGCCGAGCCCGCCGAGTCGGCACCCGCGCCGGCCGAGAGTGCCCCGCAGGAGGACGCCCCGGCCGAGCAGGAAGAGAGCGGCGGCGAGCCGGAGCGCAAGGAAGTGCGCGTGCCGGACCTCTCGGGTTCCGCCGACGTGCCGATCATCGAGATCGCCGCCAGCGCCGGCGACGAGGTCGACGAGGAAGATCCGCTGATCACCCTGGAGTCCGACAAGGCTTCCATGGACGTGCCCAGCCCCTACAAGGGCAAGCTCCTCGAGCTGACCGTCAAGGAGGGCGATACCGTCTCCGAGGGCGACCTGATCGGCTATATCGAAGTGGCCGGCACTCCGGTCGCGGGTAGCAAGCCCGCCGCCAAGCCGGCGGCGAAGGCTCCCGAGCAGAAGGCGGACAAGAAGCCCGAGCAGAAGGCGCAGGCGCCGGCCGCGAAGTCGTCTGGCACCCCTGCCGGTTCGCCGAGCCCCGAGGCGCAGATGGCCGCCCACAAGCCGCGCGACGGCAAGCTGGTGCACGCCGGTCCGGCGGTGCGCATGCTGGCCCGTGAGCTGGGCGTCGACCTGGGGCTGGTCAAGCCCAGCGGCCCCAAGGAGCGCGTGCTCAAGGAGGACGTCCACGCCTACGTCAAGCAGGTCATGGACGGCAAGGCCCAGACGCCCGCCGCGGCACCGGCTGCCGCCGGCAGCGGCATTCCGCCGATCCCGGATCAGGACTTCAGCCAGTTCGGCGAGGTGGAAGAGAAGCCGATGGGTCGCCTTATGAAGATGGGCGCCACCAACCTGCATCGCAGCTGGGTCAACCTGCCCCACGTCACGCAGTTCGACGAGGCGGACATCAGCGAGCTCGAGGCCTTCCGCAAGTCGATGAAGGCCGAGGCCGAGGCGCAGGGCGCCAAGCTCACGCCGCTGCCCTTCCTGATCAAGGCCTGTGCCTTCGCGCTGAAGAAGTACCCGCAGTTCAACGTCAGCCTGAAGAGTGACGGCGAGACGATCGTGCACAAGAAGTACGTGCACATCGGCATCGCCGTGGACACTCCGGACGGCCTGATGGTGCCGGTGATCCGCAACGCCGACCAGAAGTCGCTGATCGAACTGGCCAAGGAGTCGGTGGAGCTGGCTGGCAAGGCGCAGTCGAAGAAGCTCAAGCGCGACGAGATGACCGGCGGCTGCTTCACCATCTCGAGCCTGGGCTCCATCGGCGGCACCGCCTTCACGCCGATCGTCAACGCCCCGGAGGTTGCCATCCTCGGCATCTCCAAGGCGTCGATGAAGCCGGTGTGGGACGGCGCGGCCTTCCAGCCGCGGCTGATGATGCCGCTGTGCCTCTCCTACGACCACCGGGCGGTCAACGGAGCCGACGCCGCGCGCTTCACTGCCTTCCTGGGTCAGGTGCTGACGGACATCCGTCGACTGCTGCTGTAAGTCGCTCCCTGCCACCGACAACGGCGCCGCGAGGCGCCGTTGTCGTTTGTGGGCCCCGCTCGTGTAGGGCAGACCAAAGTGCAACTTGGTCGCAGGGGCTTGATGCCGCACCCTTTTTTCTCTCTTTAGCGACGCGAATCCGGGCCCTTCGCTTGTCTGCGCCCGGCGGCGCGGTTATCGTTCGCTTCTTACCTTTCTTCCTCTATCCGCAATACACACTTCTAAGGAGCAGTCAGATGCGTTTGATCCTTTTGGGCGCCCCGGGTGCCGGCAAGGGTACTCAGGCCCAGTTCATCTGCGAGCGTTTCAACATTCCGCAGATCTCCACTGGCGACATGCTGCGCGCCGCGGTGAAGGAGGGCAGCGATCTGGGGCTCAAGGTCAAGGAGATCATGAACAGCGGCGGCCTGGTGTCCGACGACATCATCATCGCCCTGGTCAAGGAGCGCATCAGCCAGCCCGACTGCGCCAACGGCTTCCTGTTCGACGGCTTCCCGCGCACCATCCCGCAGGCTCAGGCCATGCGCGATGCCGAGGTGAAGATCGATCACGTGCTGGAGATCGCCGTCGATGACGAGGAGATCGTCAAGCGACTGGCCGGCCGCCGCGTCCACCCGGGCTCGGGTCGCGTCTACCACCTCGAGTACCAGCCGCCGAAGGGAGAGGGCAAGGACGACGTCACCGGCGAGGCCCTGATCCAGCGCGACGATGATCGCGAGTCCACGGTGCGCAACCGTCTGGCGGTCTACCACGAGCAGACCGCGCCGCTGGTCGACTACTACCAGCAGTGGGCCGAGGAGGCGCCCGAGGCGGCCCCGGCCTACCATCGTGTCGAGGGCGTGGGCAGCATCGACGACATCACCGGTCAGGTGATCGAGGCCCTCGAAGGCTGAGTCTCGCTTCCAGTCTCATTCGTGCACTGCACGTCGCCGAAGGCCCGCATGCGCGGGCCTTCGTCGTTGGCGGCGGCGCGCGTATAATGCGCGGACATTTCTCGCCACGACGTGATCTCCCATGCCGATCCTGCTGGCCCTGGACGCTTCCTCGAGCGCCTGTTCCGCCGCCCTGCTGAGCCGCCGTGACGGCCATGCCGACGAACTGATCTCACGCTTCGCCCTGACCCCGCGGGAGCACACTCGCCGCCTGCTGCCGATGGTCGACGAGGTGCTCGCCGAGGCGGGCCTGGCGGCCTCGGCGCTCGACGCCGTGGCCTATGGCCGGGGTCCCGGCTCCTTCACCGGACTGCGCATCGCCGCCGGCGTCGCCCAGGGGCTCGCCTTCGGCCTCGACCGCCCGATGGTCGGCGTCTCGACACTCGAGGCGCTGGCCCTGGGCGGGCATCGCCGCCATCACTATCGCCGGCTGATCACCGCCCTGGACGCCCGCATGGGCGAGATCTACGTGGCCGCCTGGCAGTGTCGCGACGGTCGCGTGCTGCCGCTCTCACAGGAGGCAGTGATGCCACCCTCGCGGCTCTGCCTGCCCGATCTCGAGGACAGTGCTCAGGGTGACGCCGACTGGGTCGGCATCGGTTCCGGCTGGCATCTTCGCGAGCAGATGAGCGTCGAGGTGCAGGCGGGGCTCGGTCTGTGCCTGCCCGAGGTGGAGGCCGAGGCCGCCGACATGGCGCTGCTGGCCATGGAGGCCCTGGAGCGGGGCGAGGCCCGCCCGGCCCACGAGGTGCAGCCGGTCTACCTGCGCGATCGGGTCGCCTGGCAGAAGAGCCGATGAGCGGCGTGGCGGTGCGGGACCCCGACCTGTATCCGCTCGCCCGGCGCCTGGGGCTGCCCACGGTGGCAGAAGCAGGGATGGCCGAGGCAGGGGTGACCGATGCAGCGTCCGCCGACATAGCGCCCGGTATTGCGGGCGACGATGACGGGGCGGAGCTGACTCTCGCCCGCCAGGACGACCGCCTGGTGCTGGCCGGCGATCCGCGCCGCTACGGCCACCCGCTGGCGGTGGACTTCGTCAGCGGGCGCGCCGCCCATCGGCGGCGCTTCGGCGGCGGTCGAGGCCAGCTCATCGCCCGCGCCTGCGGCCTGGCCAAGGGCGTCACGCCCTCGGTGGTGGATGCCACCGCGGGGCTCGGCCGCGACGCCTTCGTGCTGGCAAGCCTCGGGGCCGAGGTGCTGCTGATGGAGCGGGTCGCGGCGATCTTCGCGCTGCTCGAGGACGGCCTGGCGCGGGCGCTGGCCGATCCCGAGACCCGCGACATCGCGGCACGCATGCACCTGGTGCATGGCGATGCCTCCCGCGAGCTGGCGACCCTGGTGGCGAGCGCCGGCGTGGCCCCTGAGGTGATCCATCTCGACCCGATGTTTCCCCACCGCGAGAAGTCCGCGCTGGTCAAGAAGGAGATGCGCCTCTTCCGCAACCTGGCCGGCGACGACCCGGACGCCCCGCGGCTGCTCGAGGCGGCGCTGGACGTGGCGACCCATCGGGTGGTGGTCAAACGACCGCGCAAGGCACCGCCCCTGGAGGGCCCGCCGCCGCGACACGTCATCGCGGACAAGACCAGCCGCTACGATCTCTACGTGCATCGCCGGCTCGGCGCCTGAGCTCAGCCCTCGCCTCTCATCCTTCACCGCTCATCCTTTGCCTTTCATTCGTCACCCCGGCGGCTGACCAGCTGCAGTCGGTGGCGCAGCGCCGGGTCGAACAGCGCCCGGCTTTGCCGGGCCGCCTCGCGCAGCGCCTCACCAAAGGTCAGGCGGCCGTCATCGGTGGCGAGCCATCCGCAGGCCGCGAGGCTCTCCACCAGGCCGGCGAACAGCCGCGCATCGAAGAATTCCGGGGCGTCGCGTCCCGAGAGCAGGGCCAGCCGTTCGGCCAATAGCCGGCTTCGCTCGGTGAGCGCCTCGGCGGTGAAGTGCCCCGGGGGCTCGCTCAACAGCACCGAGAGCAGCAGGTAGCCCCGCTCCAGCGAGGGCTGCATCAGCGCACCGAGCATGTCGAGCTGCTCCCCGGCCGCGAGCGACTCCCGGGGCCGCCGCCAGCCCTCGTCCTCGCGCTCCAAGAGGCCCTGTTCGACCAGCGCCTCGAGCATCGCGGCGAGATCCTCATGCAGCGCCGGCGCCGGCGCCGGCGCGGGCTCGATGGCGAGCTCCCGGGCGAGTATCGGCCAGCCGGGGCCGAGCAGGGCGGCGAGATCGTCCAGGCGATGGCAGGCCTGATGACGAAAGGCGAAGGCGGTGAGGCCGGCCAGGGCGAAGAGGTGCAGCACGTTGTTGCGGTACCAGCCCAAGAGCCCGGCCTGGCGCGCGTCGGCGACGATGATGTCGCCCAGCGGGTGGGGGTGGCGGCCGATCATACCGAGCGCGGCCACCTGATCGATCCACGCCTCGGGCGTGCCCGTCGGCAGGCTCGCGTCGCGCCCGCCCGGCAGGCGCCGCTGCAGGGCCACCAGCAGCGCCAGCTGCTGGGTCAGCAGCCCGGCCTCGATGGCGCGGTGGGGCGTGGCCAGCAGCACCAGGGCCACCAGGTTGACCGGGTTGAGCGCGGCGGCGGCGTTGATGCGCTGCGAGAGGGTCTCGCCGAGCGCCGGCACGACCCTATTGAGCCAGGCCGGACGTGGCGCCTCGGGCGCATGCCGCCAGCCCGGCACCTGAGCGTCGAGGAAGGCGGAGAGCGACAGCGGCTCGCCGACGTTCACGTCCACCCGCCCGTGAGGCTGGCGCAGCCGACGCGTCACGCCGAGCAGTGCCAGCGGCGACTCCTTGCGCTTGTCGGCCCCGCGCATCTCGCGCTGGTAGCTGGCGTTCTCGAGGATGCGCTCGTAGCCGAGGTAGACGGGCACGAAGAGCACATCTCGGCCGCCCTCCCGTCGGCTGCGCAGGAAGGAGCGCAGGGTCATGGCGAGCATCCCCGGGCGGGCCGGCAGCAGGCGGCCGCTGCGCGAGCGCCCGCCCTCCATGAAGTACTCCAGGGGGTGGCCCCGCGACAGCAGGCGGTGCAGGTACTCGTTGAAGACCGCCGCATAGAGGCGATTGTCGCGAAAGCTGCGGCGCATGAAGAAGGCGCCGCCGCGGCGCAGCAGCGGGCCGATCAGCGGCATGTCGAGGTTGCGCCCGGCGGCGATGTGCGGCGGCATCAGCCCCTCGCGGTAGAGCGCGTAGGAGAGCAGCAGGTAGTCGATGTGGCTGCGGTGGCAGGGCACATAGACCAGGGTGTGATCGCCAGCGACGGCCTTGACCCGCGACAGGCCGCGCACCCCGACGCCATCGTAGAGGCGGTTCCACAGGCGACGCAGGGCGCCTGCCATGAAGCGCATCACCGGGTAGGTCATGTCGGAGGCGATCTCGCGGCCGTAGCGGCGGGCGCGTCGGGCGATCCGCGGCCGCGTTGCTTTCTCGGCCGCGGCCACCTCTCCGATGGCACGCTGCACTTCGGCGCTGGCCACCACGCCGTCGATCAGTGTGCGCCGGTGGGAGAGGTCGGGGCCCAGCACCCGGGTGCGGGTGCGTCGAAAATGCCCTCGTAAGAGCCTGGCCACCTTGCGATTGGTGAGCGCGGGGTCGCGGTCGTCATCGAGCTCGGAGAGAAGCAGCGGCGTGCCGAACTGCACCTCGACGTCGCGCCCGTTGACCACTACCGAGAGCAGGCGGCGCAGCCGCCCGGTGAGTCGCCAGCTATCGGCGGCCAGCAGCTGCCAGACGCCGAAGCGCTTGCCCGGGGCGCGTCCCCAGAAGACGCTCACCGGCACCAGCTGCGCATCGTGCGCGGGATCGCGGCGGTACTGCTCGATCAGCGGCTGGAAGGGCGCCGCCGATCGCCGTCCGCGGCGCCACAGGCGTCGCCCCGGGGCGGGCAGCGCCAGGCAGGCGGGCAGGGTCACGCTCCCTACGCGGCGTTGGCCGCCGGCCGCCGGCAGGCCGTGGGAGTGAGCCAGCGTCTCCAGCAGCAGGGTGTCGGAGAGCGCCGGGCGCGACAGCACGTAGAGCACCGGCAGCGTCGGTTCCAGCGGCAGCGCATCGGGTGCGGGCTCGATCAGTCGGATCTGGCACCCGCGGGACATCAGCTGCGTGAGCGGTGCGCGCAGCGCGCCGGCGAGCATGCGTGCAAGGCCCATCCGTTTGCCTCGACCGGAAATGAATCCTCAGTATAACGCCCCCAGATGCGGCGGGCAGCGGGCGGCCTTTTCCCCGAGCGGTAAACATGCGTCAATGCCGTAACGGACGGAGACAGGGGCGATGCCATGCACGGCATGTGGCGAGACGGCAATCACTTCGCACTGCTGCCCGAGGCGTCGCGCTTCCTGCCGGCGATGTTCGAGGCCGTCGATCGGGCGCGCCACTTCGTGCTGATCGAACTCTATCTGATGGAGACGGGCCGGCTGGCCACGGCCCTCACCGAGGCGCTGCTGCGGGCCGCCGAACGCGACGTGTCGGTGATGCTGCTGCTCGACGGCTACGGCGCCATGGGCCTCGACGAGGCCGATCGCCAGCGCCTGAAGGCCGGTGGAGTGGCGCTGCGCTTCTTCAATCCCCTGGGGTTCGAGTCGCCGGTGCGCAACCTCACTCGGGATCACCGCAAGCTGGTGGTGGTCGATGGCGCCGAGGCCTTCACCGGCGGCTTCGGTGCCGTAGACGAGTTCCTTGATGCCTGGTATGAAGTCGCGGTGCACATCGAGGGGCCGGTGGTTGCCGACTGGGTGCGTCTGTTCTGTCGGGTCTGGGACTCGCCGCTGAGCCGTGGCCCCGGTGCGCCCTCGCTGGTGCGGGGGATCGAGCCTTCGCCGCGCCGGGACGAGGGCTATCACGGCATGCGCGGACGCGTGGTATGGGGCCAGGGCTATCGCTACCAGGCGATCCGCCACTCCCTGCATCGTCGGGTCGCGGCGTCAGAGCGGCGCCTGTGGATCTGCACTCCCTACTTCGTGCCCACGCTCACCCTGCGTAATCGCCTGGCGCGGGCGGCGCGGGGTGGGGTCGATGTGCGGCTGCTGCTGCCCGGCAAGACCCACGACCACCCCGGCGTGCGCTATGCCGGCCAGCGCTTCTACGGCCGGCTGCTGCGTGCCGGGGTGCGGATCTTCGAGTTCCAGCCCACCTTCATCCATGCCAAGTTCTCGCTGGTCGACCACTGGGTCAGCCTCGGCTCCTGCAACTTCGACCACTGGAGCCTGCAGTGGAACCTGGAGGCCAACCAGGAGGTGGACGATGCCCGCTTCGCCGCCGAGGTCGCAGAGCTCTTCGAGCGCAACTTCGCGACCAGCGAGGAGATCGACTCCGAGGCCTGGTCCCGACGACCGCGCTGGCAGCGTTTCAAGGAGTGGCTGTTCGGCCTGGTGGACGGCCTGCTGACGCGGCTGACCTAGCGTCGTGCCGGGCGCCCAGCCCCGGCGCCCGGCGTTTACCGCTTGCCCTTGCCGCGACCGGCGGGCGCCTTGCGCCGCGGCTTGGGCTTGGGCGTCTCCGGCGGCACGCGGTAGTGCAGGTAGAGATCCAGCAGCAGCTCCGGCAGCTGGCCGACCAGGCTCTCCAGCCGCGCCTGGTCGCCGGCCAGCTCGGCCATATCGGGCTCGTCCTCGAACAGCCCCGAGAGCAGCATGAAGGGCAGCAGCAGGGTGGCGGCGGCCTCCTCGTCATCGTCGAACCAGGCGGCCTCGTCGAGGAATACGCCCTCCATGAAGCCGGCGCACCAGTCGCCGATCGGCGTCTCCTCGGGCGGCACCTCGCCCAGTTCGAGCTCGAAGGGCAGCTCGGGCAGCCCGCCGCCCTCCAGCACCTCGATGGCCTTGGCGCGCAGGCGCTCCAGCAGCCCGAGGATCGCCTCGCGCTCGGCGTCGTCCTCGAAGGTCGGCTCGCCGTGGAAGAGCTCGGCGACCCAGGTCGCCGCCGGCACGTCGCGCGGGGCCACCGCCAGCGCCACCAGGAAGCCATGGGCGCCGATCAGGTCCAGGGCGTCGGCATCGACGCGCTCGGAGTCGAGGAAGTCATCCAGCAGATCGAGCTCCTGATCCTCGAGTAGCGGCTGGGGGAGGGGCGTTTCGGCATCGGACATGACGGCTCTCGCAGGGAAAGGGTGCAGGGTAAACGGGGTGGCGCCGCGGGCGCGGTGCCCCGGGCTTGTCGTGTCGAGACAGAGCGGCCATTCTAGCATCCCATGATGGCTCCCGCGCTTTCCGACCCCGACACCGCCCGGCTCGACGCCCTCGAGGGCGAGGCCCTGTACCGTGCCCTGCTCGACCGGGTCGAGGCGGCCTGGCAGCTGTGCCGCGAGGTACACCCGGCCCTGCCGCGCCCGGCGGTGTGGCTGGACCTGCGCGGCAAGTCGGCCGGACAGGCCCATTTCGGGCGCGGCGGGCTGCGCTTCAATCCGGTGCTTTACGAGGAGAACCGCCGAGCCTTCCTGGTCGAGGTGGTGCCCCACGAGATGGCGCACTGGCTGGTGCATCACCTCGAGGATGGCGGTCGGGCGCGGCCCCACGGTCGCGAGTGGCAGACCGTGATGCGGCGTCTCTTCGGACTTCCCCCCAGCACCACCCACCGCTTCGATACCGGGCGGGCGAGCCCCGCCCCCTTTCGCTACCGCTGCGCCTGTCGCGAACACGGCTTCACGGCGCGTCGCCACGCCCTGGCCCGTCGCGGGAGCCGCTATCGCTGCCGCCACTGCGCTCAGACCTTGGTCTATTGCGGCCGGCAGGTGTTTGAAAAGACCGTTTAAGTCATTGTTATAAAAAAGAAATTTGATCATACCAATGTCTAAAGGGAAGGCCGCGCCGGGACGTATATGCTGGTGGGCAGTTCTATGGAACCGGCACGTCCAACATCCGCGCGGCCGGCAACATCCACCTGGAGGGCGCATCCTCCCGGACAGAGGCATATCCATGACCGAGCATCAGAACGTCTACCCGGTAAGCGACGACTTCGCCGCCAAGGCCAACGCCGACAAGGCCACCTACGAGGCCATGTACCGGCAGTCGGTGGACGACCCGCAGGGGTTCTGGGGCGAGCAGGCCAAGAGCCTGGAGTGGTTCAAGGCGCCCACCAAGATCAAGCACACCTCCTTCGACGCGCATAACGTCGACATCCGCTGGTTCGAGGACGGTACCCTCAACGCCAGCGTCAACTGCCTCGATCGTCACCTCGAGGCCCGCGGCGACCAGCCGGCAATCATCTGGGAAGGCGACGATCCCAAGGACGACAAGACCCTCACCTATCGCGAGCTCTATGAGCAGACCTGCCAGCTGGCCAACGGCTTGAAGGAGCTGGGGGTCGGCAAGGGTGACGTGGTCACGCTCTACATGCCGATGATTCCCGAGGCCGCGATGGCGATGCTGGCCTGTGCCCGCATCGGTGCGGTGCACTCGGTGGTCTTCGGTGGCTTCTCGCCGGACGCCGTCGCCCAGCGGGTGGTCGGCGCCCAGTCCAAGCTGATCATCACCGCCGACGAGTCCGTGCGCGGCGGCAAGCAGGTGCCGCTCAAGGACAACGTTGATGCCGCCCTGACCCGCGACGGCACCGAGGTCTGCGAGAGCGTGCTGGTGGTCAAGCGCACCGGCGGCGAGATCGACTGGAAGGACGGCCGCGACGTCTGGTATGAGGACGTCGTCGCCAAGCAGTCCACCGACTGCCCGGCCGAGGAGATGAGCGCCGAGGATCCGCTGTTCATTCTCTACACCTCGGGCTCCACCGGCGCGCCCAAGGGCCTCAAGCACACCACCGGCGGCTACCTGCTGCACGCCTCCATGACCCACCGCTACGTCTTCGACTATCAGGACGGCGAGGTCTACTGGTGCACCGCCGATGTGGGCTGGGTCACCGGCCACAGCTACATCGTCTATGGTCCGCTGGCCAACGGCGGCACCACCCTGATGTTCGAGGGCGTGCCCAGCTATCCGACCCATGGCCGCATGGGTGAGATCGTCGACAAGCACAACGTCAGCATCCTCTACACCGCTCCCACCGCGGTGCGGGCCCTGATGGCTCATGGCGACGACGTCATGGCCTCCAGCCAGCGCGACAGCCTGCGCCTGCTCGGCTCGGTGGGCGAGCCGATCAACCCCGAGGCCTGGGAGTGGTTCCATCGGGTGATCGGCAATTCGAAGTGCCCCATCGTCGATACCTGGTGGCAGACCGAGACCGGCGGCATCATGATCGCCCCGCTGCCCGGCGCCACGGATCTCAAGCCGGGCTCCGCGACCCTGCCGTTCTTCGGCGTGATGCCGGCGTTGGTCGACAACGAGGGCAACGAGCTCCAGGGCGCCGCCGAGGGCAACCTGGTGATTCTCGACTCCTGGCCGGGCCAGGCGCGCTCCATCTGGGGCGATCACGATCGCTTCGTGCAGACCTACTTCTCGACCTACAAGGGCATGTACTTCACCGGTGACGGCTGCCGCCGCGACGAAGACGGCTACTACTGGATCACCGGCCGCGTCGACGACGTGCTCAACGTCTCCGGTCATCGCATGGGCACCGCCGAGATCGAGTCCTCGCTGGTGGCTCACGAGGCCGTGGCCGAGGCGGCCGTGGTCGGCTTCCCCCACGACATCAAGGGCCAGGGCATCTACATCTACGTGACCCTGGGCGACGGCTTCGAGGAGAGCGACGAGCTCAAGAAGGAGCTGACCAAGTGGGTGCGCAAGGACATCGGGCCGATCGCCTCGCCGGACGTCATCCAGTGGGCCCCGGGGCTGCCCAAGACCCGCTCGGGCAAGATCATGCGCCGCATCCTGCGCAAGATCGCCGCCAACGAGTGTGACGGCCTGGGCGACACCAGCACCCTGGCGGATCCCTCGGTGGTCGACGAGCTGATCGAGCATCGCGCCAACCGCTGAGGGCAGCGCCCCAGATGTGACAGCAGAAACCGAGCCGGCCCCACGGGCCGGCTTCTTCGTGTGCGGTCGATGAAGGGTGAAGGGCCGGCGATAGCCGATAAGCGCCTCATTGTTTCTCGCCTCTTGGGAATCGCCTAGGCCATGGGGTAACATGCGATAACAAATCGAGAGCCCAGCGTGGCGGTCGTCGGTCCGCCGCTCGAGGAACCGGAGGAAGATCCATGGCCTTTGCCCAGAAATTCATCGTTGCCGATGACCATCCGCTGTTCCGCGCGGCCCTGACCCAGGCCCTGCGCCAGCTGGCGCCCCAGGCCGAGATCGTCGAATCCGATACCATGGAGGCCACTACCGACGTGGTCACCCGGCATCCCGATGCCGACCTGATCCTGCTGGACCTGCACATGCCGGGCGCCCATGGCTTCTCCGGCCTGATTCAGCTGCGCGGCCAGACGCCGGACATCCCTGTGGCGGTGGTCTCGGGCAGCGATGAGGTCTACGTGGTGCGCCGCGCCATCGACTATGGCGCCTCGGGCTTCATTCCCAAGTCTTCCTCCCTGCAGCTGATCGCCGAGGCGGTGGGCGAGATTCTCGACGGCGAGGTATGGCTGCCGGCCGAGATGGCCGACGCCCTGGGCGAGGCCAACGAGGACGAGACCAAGTTCGCCGAGGCGATCGCCTCGCTGACCCCGCAGCAGTTCCGGGTGCTCAACATGCTCACCGAGGGGCTGCTCAACAAGCAGATCGCCTATGAGCTGAGCGTCTCCGAGGCCACCATCAAGGCCCACGTCACCGCCATCCTCAGAAAGCTCGGCGTGCACTCCCGCACCCAGGCGGTGATCGCCGCCCAGAAGCTCGAGGTCGAGCCGCCCAAGGTCGAGTCCTGACTCGGGGCGTTCACCCGCCACGCGCCGCCCGCACGACAACGCCCCGCCGGATTGCATCCGGCGGGGCGTTTCGTTTCGGGGTGTGTCGTAGAGCGGGGTGTGTCGTTAAACGCGGCCTTTCATCGGCGGTTTTTATTGACGCGGCTCGCCGCCGCGTCGCTCGCGGATCGTCATGGCGCTAACGGCACTAGGAGTGTCGCTCCGCGCGGCTGGCCTGCAGGGTGCGGGTGAGCAGGGCGCGCAGGGCGGCGGGGCGCACCGGCTTCAACAGCAGCTGATAGCCCGACCGCTTGACCTCCTCGGCGACCTCCTCGGTGCGATCGGCGGTGATCACGATGCCCGGCACGGCCTCCTCCAGCCGGTCGCCGAGGGCCTCCAGGGCCATCAGGCCGGTGACCTCGTTGTCCAGATGGTAGTCGGCGAGGATCGCGTCCGGGGCGCCGTCCAGGTGGCGCAGCACGGATTTGGCGCCGCCGATGGTGGTGGCCGTGAAGACCTCACAGCCCCAGCCCGAGAGCATCGCCTTCATGCCCTCGAGAATCAGCGACTCGTTGTCGATGCACAGGATGCGCGTGCCGTCGAGCTTGTTGCCGGCCCGCTTCGGGGCGGCGTCCTCGGCCTGCTGGGTCGCGGTGCGCGGTGCCACGGTCGGTACGCTGACCGAGAACATGGTGCCCACCCCCTCCCAGGAGCGCACCCGGATGGGGTGGTCGAGCACCCGGGCCATGCGATCGGCGATGGAGAGCCCGAGTCCCAGGCCCTTCTCACTCTCCTTGTGCCGGGTGGCCTGATCGAGGCGCCGGAACTCCTGGAAGATCTCGGTCTGCTTGGCCTCGGGAATCCCCGGGCCCGAGTCCCAGACCTCGATGGTGAGCCGTTCGCCGTGGCGGCGACAGCCCAGCAGGACGCGGCCCGCCTGGGTGTAGCGGATGGCGTTCGACAGGAAGTTCTGGACGATGCGGCGCAGCATCTGGGGATCGCTGTCGACCCACTGGCCGGTCGGCACCACCACCAGGTCCAGCCCGCGCTCCTCGGCCATCACCGCGAACTCGGCACGCAGCGGCCGGATGATGTCGGCCAGGGCGAAGTGGCTGCGCCTGGGGGTCAGCGCGCCGGCATCGAGCTTGGAGATGTCGAGCAGGGTGCCGAGCAGCTCCTCGGCGGCCTGCAGGGAGTTGTCGATATGGCCGATGGTGCGCTTGGTGTCGTCGGCGTCCATCTGCTGGGCCAGCGCCGAGGTGAAGAGCCGCGCGGCGTTGAGCGGCTGCAGTAGGTCGTGGCTGGCCGCGGCCAAGAAGCGCGTCTTCGAGGCGTTGGCGTCCTCGGCGAGCTGCTTGGCCTGGCGCAGGGCCAGCTCGGCCTCGGCGCGCACCCGGTTCTCCTGGCGCAGCGCGGCATTGGCCTCGGAGAGTGCCTGGGTGCGCTCGCGCACGCGCTCCTCGAGGGTCTCGTTGGTCTCCTTGAGGGCGATCTCGGCCCGGCGCCGCTCGGTGATGTCCTGATAGAGGGCGAAGAAGCCGAGTATCGCCCCGCTGTCGCCGAAGTGCGGCGTGTAGGTGACCAGCATGTAGCGCCGCGCCTCGCCGATGGGCAGTGAGACCTCGAAGCTGACCCGCTCGCCGGCCAGGGCGCGCTCGATCCAGGGGGCCCGCTCGTGGGCCATGTCGGGCGCGATGGCCTCGTCGATGCGCTTGCCGATCACCGCATTGCGGTCGATGCCGAAGGCCTGCTCATAGGCGCGGTTGGTGAAGAGGTAGCGACACTCCTTGTCGAAGTAGGCGATCAGCGCCGGCACGTTGTCCGTGTAGATGCGGATGTTGTTCTCCGAGCGGATCAGCGCCTCCTCGATGCGCTTCTGCTGGGTGATGTCCTGATAGGTGTAGACGAAGCCGCCGCCCGGCATGGGGTTGCCCTGCACCTCCAGCACGCTGCCGTCCTGGCGGTAGCGCACGTAGCGGTGGGGCTGGCCCTCGCGGATGTTGTCGATCAGCAGTCGCACGTGCTCCTCGGGGTCGCCGGGCCCGTATTCGCCGTTGTGGGCGTTGTAGCGAAAGATCTTGTCCATCGGCGCGCCGACCCGGATCAGGTGGTCGGGGAAGCGGAACAGCTCCAGGTAGCGCTGGTTCCACACCACCAGGCGCAGGTTCTGGTCGACCACGCTGATGCCCTGGTTGATGTTCTCGATGGTGGCCTGGAGCAGGGCGCGGTTGAACTCCAGCACCTGGGAGGCCTCGTCGACGATCGAGATCACGTCGGAGATGCCGATGCCGCGGCCCTGCAGGGCGGAGTTGACGACGATACGCGCCGAGGAGGCGCCGAGCACCGAGGCCAGGAAGCGTTCGGTGAACTGGATGACGTCGATGGAGGCCCGGGTATTGTCCTCCAGCGGCTTGCCGGTGCGCCGGGCATAGTCTTCGAAGGCGCGGCTCACCTGGCCGGCGCCCAGGAAGCGCTCGCACAGCACCTTCAGGTCGCCCACGGTGGTGGCGCCGGTCCAGGGGCGGTTCACCGAGGTCTGGCGGGTCTCGACGCTGTCGACGAACAGCGAGGCCTGGATGCGCTCGACCACCCGCTGGGGGGTCATCTGGGAGACGAAGATGTAGCAGAAGAGGTTCACGCCCAGCGAGAGCATCACGCCGTGGGTGAAGCTGTCGCCGACGTTGAGGCCGAACAGCGAGGTGGGGGCCAGCCAGGCGATGTCCAGCGGGCCGCCGTGGGCCCAGTCGACCGGCAGCACGCCGGTGGTGATCATGGTCGGCATCAGCAGGCTGTAGGCCCAGATGGCGAAGCCGGCGTTCATGCCGACGATCACCCCGAGCCGGTTGCCACGCTTCCAGTAGAGGCCGCCGATCAGCGCCGGGGCGAACTGCGCCGCGGCGGCGAAGGACAGCATGCCGATGTTGGCCAGCGAGCTGAACTCGCCGATCAGGTGATAGACGCCGTAGGCCATCGCCAGGATCACCACGATGGTGATGCGCCGGGCGCGCAGCACCAGGCGGCCGTAGTCCCGCGGCTTGGTATCGAACCAGCGCAGGCGAAACAGCGCCGGGATGACGATCTCGTTGGAGATCATGATCGAGACCGCCACGGCGGCGACGATCACCATGCCGGTGGCCGCCGAGAAGCCGCCGATGAAGGTCAACAGCGTCAGCCAGGCGTTGTCGGCCGCCATCGGCAGGGCCAGCACATAGGTGTCGGGCTCGATGCGGCTCTCGGAGAAGACGGTCAGGCCGGCCGCGGCGATCGGGATGACGAAGAAGGCGAAGGCCAGCAGGTAGAGGGGGAAGAGCCAGCGCGCCTTGGTGGCGTCGTCGCGGTGGATGTTCTCGACCACCGCGACGTGGAACTGGCGGGGCAGACAGAGGATCGCCAGCATGGCCAGCAGGGTCTGGGCCCAGAAGCTCTGGCCGAAGTCCTGATCGGCGAGCTGGCGCTGCAGCGCCAGCTGCTCCTCGGCGCGGCCCAGAAGGTCGCCCAGGCCGTCGAACATGCCCCAGGTGACGTAGGTGCCGAGCGCCAGGAAGGCCACCAGCTTGACCAGCGACTCGAAGGCCACGGCGTGGATCAGCCCCTCGTGGTGCTCGGTGGCATCGGTGTGGCGGGTGCCGAAGAGGATGGCGAAGGCGGCCATCACCAGTGCCACGTAGAAGGCGGTGTCGCCGAACAGCGGGGCCCGGGTGATGTCCGAGGCGGCGGTGATCACGCTGAAGGAGGTCGCGACCGCCTTCAGCTGCAGGGCGATGTAGGGCAGGGTGCCGATCAGTGCCACGAGGCTCGCGAAGGCCGCCAGCGACTGGGTCTTGCCGTAGCGCGAGGCGATGAAGTCGGCGATGGAGGTGACGTTCTGGTGCTTGGCGACGCGGATCATCTTGGCCAGCACCGGCCAGAACAGCAGCAGGGTGAGGATCGGGCCGACGAAGATGCTGGCGAACGACCAGCCGGACGTGGCCGCCTGGCCCACGGCACCATGGAAGGTCCAGGAGGTGCAGTAGATGGCCAGCGCCAGGCTGTAGATCACCGGCCGGCGTCGGCTCGCCCCGTGCTGGCGAGCGTGGCGATCGCCGCGCCAGGCGATGGCGAACAGCACGGTGATGTACAGCAGTGAAACGACAATCAGCAGCCAGCCGGCGAACATGCACTCAACTCCCTTCCGAAGACGCCCATTCTAGGGCAAGGCCGGTGCGTGGGGCAGCCGCCTCGGGGGTCAGGCCCGCGGGCAGAGCACCCCGTAGAGCGGGGCGGACGCCTCGAGGCGACGCATTTCCTCGGTACCGGGCGTTCGCGCCTCGCCCTCGAGGGGCAGCATTTCCCGGGTCGCGCAGTTCATCAGCCAGGCCTGGTGGCTCACCTGATCCACGTACTCCTTCTCGAAGCGATAGAGGAGGAACTCGACCAGCCGCTCGCCGTCGGCCCGGCTCACCGCCAGCTTGTCCTGCTCGACGATGGTGAAGGCCGTGGTCATCGGAAAGAGGAAGGTCCAGGGACGCCAGAAGACCTGGCTCTGCTTCACGTCGACCACCTCGGCCGAGTCGGGCAGCTGCTGGCGCTTGTGCTCGAACCAGGAGTACTCGTGATGGATCTGGTAGGCCAGCATGCCGAGGCCGGCGCAGACCGGGACGATCCAGCGCGGCAGGCGCTTGCCGCTGGCCAGGCGCAGGATCAGCCCGACCCCCGCGGCGCCGAGGCCGGCGAAGACCGCCGCAATCAGGTGCCAAATCATAGATCATTCATCCTTAAAGCAATCGGGCTTCCCTGAGGAAGCCCGATCGGTGAGGTTGTGCGGCCCGGACTGGCCGGGCCAGGGGGCCATTATGGCCCAGAAGGTCCTGAGACGTCAGTGCCCGGTGGCGATACCCGCGCCCTTGGGATAGCGAACGCTCTCCACCAGGTCCTGGATCTCCTGCGGAGGCTCCTCGGTGGCGTTGGAGACGGTGAAGGCGACCGCGAAGTTGAAGATCGCGCCGACCGCACCGAAGGAGAGCGGTGAGATGCCCAGAATCCAGTTATCCGGCGTGTTGGGCAGCATGTTGGTCTCCGGGATGAAGAACCAGCCCAGGTAGGTGAAGATGTAGAGCAGGGTCGTGCCGAGACCGGTCAGCATGCCCGCGACGGCGCCCTTGTTGTTCACCCGCTTGGAGAAGATGCCCATCATCAGCACCGGGAACAGAGAGGCACCGGCGATCCCGAAGGCCAGGGCCACCGTCTGCGCCGCGAAGCCGGGCGGGTTCAGGCCGAGGTAAGTCGCCAGCAGGATGGCGCCGCCCATGGAAATACGCGCCGCCAGCATCTCGCCCTTCTCGGTGATCTTCGGGTTGATCATGGTCTTGATCAGGTCGTGACTGATGGCCGAGGAGATGGCCAGCAGCAGGCCGGCGGCCGTGGACAGTGCCGCGGCGATACCACCGGCGGCGATCAGGCCGATGACCCAGCTGGGCAGGTTGGCGATCTCGGGATTGGCGAGCACCAGGATGTCGTTGTTGACGTTGAGCTCGCTGCCGTTCCAGCCGCGCTGTTCGGCGGTGTCGGCGAAGGCCTCGCTGCTGTCGTTGTAGACCTGGATGCGGCCGTCGTTGTTCTTGTCCTCGAACTGGATCAGGCCGGTCTCTTCCCAGGTCCGCACCCACTCGGGACGCTCCTCGTAGCGGATCGGGTTGGTCGCGGCGTCTTCATAGCTTTCCACCTGGCCGGCCATGTCCGGATAGACGGTAGTCATCAGGTTCAGGCGAGCCATGGAACCCACGGCGGGCGCGGTCAGGTAGAGCAGGGCGATGAAGACCAGGGCCCAGCCGGCGGACCAGCGCGCATCGGCCACCTTCGGCACGGTGAAGAAGCGGATGATGACGTGGGGCAGGCCCGCGGTACCGACCATCAGCGACAGGGTGAACAGCACCATGTTCAGCTTGTTGTCGACGTCGGCCGTGTAGTCGCGGAAGCCGAGCGCGTTGACCACGTCATCCAGCTTCTCGAGCAGCGGCACGCCGGATTCGGTGTGGGTGCTGAACATGCCCAGCCCCGGGATCGGGTTACCGGTCAGCTCAAGGGCGATGAACACCGCCGGGATGGTGTAGGCGATGATCAGTACCACGTACTGGGCGACCTGAGTATAGGTGATGCCCTTCATGCCGCCGAACACGGCATACAGGAAGACGATGAAGGCGGCGATCCAGATGCCCCAGGTGTTGCTGACCTCGAGGAAGCGCGAGAAGGCCACGCCGGCACCGGTCATCTGGCCGATGACGTAGGTGATCGAGGCGACGATCAGGCAGATGACCGCAACCAGGCGGGCGGTGTTGCTGTAGAAACGGTCGCCGATGAAGTCTGGCACCGTGAACTTGCCGAACTTGCGCAGGTAGGGCGCGAGCAGCATGGCCAGGATGACGTAGCCGCCGGTCCAGCCCATCAGGAAGGTGGAGTTGGCATAGCCGCCGGAGGCCAGCAGGCCGGCCATGGAGATGAAGGACGCCGCGGACATCCAGTCGGCGGCGGTGGCCATGCCGTTGGTGATCGGGTGAACCCCGCCGCCGGCGACGTAGAAGTCCTTGGTCGACCCGGCGCGGGCCCAGATCGCGATGCCGATGTAGAGGGCGAACGAGGCCCCTACGAACAGCAGGTTGATGGCAAACTGACTCATGCTGGCTTACTCCCCGAGTCCGAACTGTTTGTCGAGACGGTTCATCTTCCAGGCGTAGAAGAAGATGATCGCGATGAAGGTCAGGATCGATCCCTGCTGGGCGAACCAGAAGCCCAGGTCCGTTCCTCCTACTGGAATGCCAGCCAGTAGCGGGCGAAACAGGATGGCAAAGCCGTACGACACGAAGGCCCAGACGATCAGGCACCCCGTAATCAGGCGTACGTTCGCCTTCCAGTAAGCAGCGGCATTAGACTTGTCGTCTGCCATAGTGTTGCTCTCCACTTGTTGTTGAGATTGGAAAGTTGCCCGGAGCGTTTGCATCACTCATCAGGACAGTCGTGCCGACGGAACAGCCTCGATGGCGGAGTCTGAGCTGGCCTGTCATCGGGTGGCCCGCGGCCGGTCGTGGTGAAGTGTCGACGCGGGAATGCCCTGTATGGCTCATGCCCAAGTCTGGGCAGCAAACGCCGAAAATAAATCCCAGACTTTCGTATCATGATGAAAAATTGGCATAGGGTGTTTTTGTTAATTGTTTTTTAATCAAGCGTTTACGTTATTATTTAGAAGGCGTTTTTATTCTCTTCGGGGCGTGCATAGGACGATGGTATAGCCTCGAAATGCCACCGGGTTGAGGGGCGTCGAAGGGCAGTGTTTGACGATGGTCTAAGACGGCCAGGTTAGGACGATTGTCTAGGTCTTTATACCGCACCGACTTTGCTATCTTGAAGGCTTGCTGGACGCCGAGTGCGCCGAGGTCAGCGGGGTGGTGAACGCCGCGCAACGAGGACAGCCCCATGGTCGATGTAGAACTCTCCCATCCCCCCTTCACCTTCCTCGACGAGGAAGGCCGCGAGCGCGTTCGCCGCAGCATCGACCTGGCCTATTTCGACCGCGAGGAAATCATTCTCGATGCCGGCCAGGCCGGGGAATATCTCTTTCTGATTCACAAGGGCGAGGTCGCCGAGCTGGACCCGACCCTGCCCGGCGCTCAGTCGCATATCGGTCACTACACGGCCGGCGACCTGTTCGGCGCCATCAGCATCCTCAACGGCAAGAGCCGCTATCGCTTCCGGGCCGAACAGGAGAGCCTCTGCTACCTGCTGCCCAAGGGGGTTTTCAAGCAGCTCTGTACGGCCTATCCGGCCTTCGCCGAGTTCTTCCGCCAGCGCCTGGCCCAGAAGACACGCCTGCTCACCGAGCGCCGCGCCGAGGGCGGCGTCACCATGGCGGGCTTCATGCTGGCTCGCGTCAGTGAGTGCATGCGTTCCCCCCTGCTGGTGGCGGCCAGCACCAGCCTGGCCGAGGCGGTACATACCCTGAATGACAGCCACGCCGACAGCCTGCTGGTCGAGGGCGAGCAGGGGCCGGGCATGGTCACCAAGACCGACCTGCTCAACGCCCTGGTGCTCGAGGGCCTGACCCAGCAGAGCCCGGTGCAGGACGTGGCGCACTTCGCGCTGATCACGGCGACGCCCGAGCAGTACCTGTTCGAGGTGCTGGTCCAGATGACCCGCTGCAAGGTGGAGCGCGTCGTGGTCATGGAAGGCGACCGGCCCTGCGGCGTGGTCGAGCTGACCGATGTGCTCAGCTACTTCTCCAGCCGCAGCTACGTGGTGAGCCTGCAGGTGGAGCAGGCGGACAGCCTCGAGGCGCTGTCCGCCGCCAGCCGTCGCACGCCGGAGCTGGTCAAGGCGCTGATGGCCCAGGGCGTCAAGCTGCGCTTCGCCATGGGGCTGTTGGCGGCGCTCAACGGGCGCATCATGAACAAGGCCTGGGGATTTCTGATCGACGAGCAGTATCACTCGGAGAGCTGCCTGATCGTGATGGGCAGCGAAGGGCGTGGCGAACAGATCCTCAAGACCGACCAGGACAACGGCCTGATAGTGGCCGACGATCTCGACTGGCCCGACTGCCAGGCGCAGATGCAACGCCTCACCGAGACGCTGATCGAGCTGGGCTACCCGCCCTGCCCCGGCGACATCATGGTCTCCAACCCCGAGTGGGTGGGCACCGAGAGCCAGTGGCGCGAGCGCATCGCGCAGTGGGCGGCGAAGCGCGACGGCGAGAGCCTCATGCGCCTGGCGATCATGCTCGACGCCCATGCAGTGGCCGGCAACGCCTCGCTGCTCGAGCGGCTGCGCGAGGAGCTCTTCGAGCGCTGCAGCCGCGACGAGATCCTGCTCTCCTACTTCGCCCGCACCGCGCTGCGTTTCTCCACGCCGCTGACGCTGTTCGGGTCGCTGAAGAAGCCTCAGCACGGAGTGGACATCAAGAAGGGCGGCATCTTCCCCATCGTCCACGGGGTACGCACCCTGGCACTCGAGCGGCGCATCACCGCGACCTCCACCCTGGAGCGGCTGGGCGCGCTGGTTGCCGACGGCCGGCTGGAGGAGCGTTTCGCCGAGGACCTGGGCGAGGCCCTGTCGCTGTTCACCGAGCTGAGGCTTCGCCAGCAGCTCGAGCGCCTCGATGACCCTGAAGGCAAGGGCGAGGAGCCCGACCGGGTGGTGGTGCAGGAGCTCTCCTCCCTGGAGCGGGACCTGCTCCGCGAGGCCCTGCACATCGTCAAGGAATTCAAGCAGCGGCTGTCGCACCGTTTCCACCTCGAGTACTCCTGACGCACCACGCGTCTCGACGCTGCTCGATCCACTCAACAACAGGAGGTGGCCTGATGCTAAGGGCCCTGCGCCGCGCCGCGGATCGACGCCGTCAGATCGACGGCGATCACGGCTGGCTCTTCGCGCCCTATACCGGCGAGGAGCTGGTCGCCATCGACTGCGTGACCACCGGCCCCGACCCGCGTCGGGCCGAGCTTTTGTCGCTGGCGGCGGTGCGCCTGCGCGGGGATCGCGTCCTGACCAGCGACTCCCTCGACCTGCGGCTGGCGTGTCCCTCCAGCCTCGGTGGCGATTCGATCCGCCGGCACGGCCTGCGCGGCATCGACCTGGCGGAGGGGGCCGGCATCGACGAGGCGCTGGCACAGTTCCTGGACTTCGTCGGCAATCGCCCGCTGATCGGCTGGCGCCTGGATGACGACCTGACGCTGCTCAACCGCTACCTGCGGCCGCGCTTCGGGTTCGACCTGCCCAACGCCTGCATCGACGTGGCTCAGGCCTACTATCGCAGGCTGCGTCGCAGCCATCCCGAACTCGTTACCCGGCCGCGCTTCGAGCAGGTGGCCGAGCGCCTGGGGGTGCCGGTGATGGGGCGGCACACGGCGCTCGGTGACGCCGTGACCACGGCGCTGATCCACCTGCGCCTGACCCGCAGCCCGCCCGAGATTGAACGTTTCTGCTGATCGCCGCGTGTCTATTGATCGCTGCGATACGGGCGGCCCCGCGTCGCCTGTCGGCGGCGAGAGTGGTAGGATAGCGCCCGCCATTTTCCAGCCGCCCAGGCAGCGCCGATACCATGCCAGACGCCCTGATGTTCGATCCCCGCGACACCGCCCCGCGGCCCGTCGCCGACCCCGCGACGCCTCCCGACGAGCTCGACGCCTCGGAAAAGCGCGCCTTCAACAAGCTGCAGAAGCGGCTGCGTCGCCAGGTGGGCAACGCCATCATCGATTATGGGATGATTCATGAGGGGGACCGGGTGATGGTCTGCCTCTCAGGGGGCAAGGACAGCTACACCCTGCTGGAGATCCTGCGCAACCTGCAGCGCAACGCGCCGGTGAACTTCTCCCTGGTGGCGGTCAACCTGGACCAGAAGCAGCCCGGCTTCCCCGAGCACGTGCTTCCGGAGTACCTGGACAGGCTCGACGTCGAGTACCACATCCTCGAGCGCGATACCTACTCGGTGGTCAAGGAGAAAACGCCCGAGGGCAAGACCACCTGCGCGCTCTGCTCGCGGCTGCGGCGCGGCTCGCTGTACGGCTTCGCCGAGGAGATCGGTGCCACCAAGGTGGCGCTGGGCCACCATCGCGAGGATATCCTCGAGACGCTGTTTCTCAACATGTTCTTCGGCGGCAGCCTCAAGGCGATGCCGCCCAAGCTGCTCTCCGACGACGGCCGCAACATGGTCATTCGTCCGCTCGCCTACTGCCGGGAGGCCGACATCGCCGAGTTCGCCCGGCGCATGGAATTCCCGATCATTCCCTGCAACCTCTGCGGCTCCCAGCCGAACCTGCAGCGCCAGGTGGTCAAGGAGATGCTGGCCGAGTGGGAGACGTCGCATCCGGGGCGGCTCGAGAGCATGTTCAAGGCGGTCACCAACGTGGCGCCCTCCCAGCTTGCCGACCGCGAGCTCTTCGATTTCGCGGGCCTCGAGGAGAAGCAGGCGCGCCTCAATGCCGACCGCATCGCGCTGCACAACGAGCTCTGAGCGGCCAATCTGATAGCGCCGAGCGGCTCACTGAAGGGCGGCAGTCTTAAAACAAGGAACCCCATCGGAGACGAGCTCCGATGGGGTTCCTTGTTAGTGACTGATCCGTAGCGGCTTGGTCAACCTACGGCTTGGCGCTGCTAGCGGCAGCCTTCCTGTTCGGCCACCTCGATCAGCGATTCCAGGTCGAGGATGTTCACTTCGCGGCCGGACACGGCCACCAGGCCCTGGGACTGGAAGCGACTCAGGATGCGGCTGACGGTCTCCACCGCGAGCCCCAGGTAGTTGCCGATGTCGGCCCGCGACATGGACAGCCGGAAGCTGTAGGGCGAGTAGCCACGCCGCCGGAAGCGGTCGGAGAGGCTGGTGAAGAAGGTCGCCAGGCGCTGGTCGGCGGTCTTGCGCGACAGCAGGCGCATCATGCGGCGATCGTCACGCATCTCCTTGCTCATGCTGCGGTAGAGCTGGCCGCGCAGCTCCGGCAGGGATTCGGAGAGGGCGTCGAGGCGATCGAAGGGGATCTCGCAGACCGTGGTGGTCTCAAGGGCCACCACCGTGCCTGGATAGCGCTCCTCGTCGATGCCGTCGAGGCCCACCAGTTCGCTGGGCAGGTAGAAGTTGGTCAGCTGGTCCTCGCCGCTGCCCTCGGTGGTCACCTGCTTGAGGCTGCCCGAGCGCACCGCGAAGACGCTGGTGAAGTGAGTGCCCTGGCGGAACAGTGCCTCGCCCTTCTTCAACGGCGGTCGGCGGCGGATGATGGCCTCAAACTGATCCATGTCCTGCACTTCGAGCGCCAGCGGCAGGCAGAGCGAGCTCAGGCTGCAGGTCTGGCAGCGAGTCTCGTTCAGCAGTGCGCGGCGCCTGCCGGTTGCGGGGTCGGGCATGCTCTCCTCCATGGATGATGGCTCAGTGCTCATTATGGGGGATAGTCGCCCACCGGCAAAGCACCGCTTAACACCTCGTCGCTGAACTTGGCAGTCGGGGCGTGGCATTCAGGACGCGGCGGGGTAGGCGTCGAAGGCCGCCGCCAGCTGACGGATCAGCAGGCGACCGGTGGGAGTCACGCGCCACTGTGCGCCCCGGCACGCGATCAGGCCCTGCGACTCGGCGCGGGCCAGGCGCGCCAGCGGTCCGGCGAGATGGGCCTCGGCGTCCAGGCCGAAGGCCGCGCCGAGCTCCTCCAGGTCGAGATGGAGATCGCACATCAGCCTCTCGATGGCAGCGCTTCGCAGCCGATCGTCCAGGCTCAGCCGGTGGCCGACGGCGGTGGGCAGCTCCCCCCGCTCGAGGGCGGCCTCGTAGTCCTCGAGCCTCTGCGGGTTGCGAACGTGCAGGTCCTCCAGGCGGGAGACGGCCGTGACGCCCAGGCCCACCAGGTCGTGGCGCTCTCGCCCGGTCACGAGGGCCCTGGCCAGGCGGTCGTCGCCGCGCACGAAGCGGTCGTGGCCGAGATGCACGTAGCCCGCGGCGGCGAGCCGCTCGATGGCCGCCTGCAGCATTCCCTGGACCTCCAGCGGGGCGGGCAGGTCCTCGGGACGGATCTGGCGCTGGTGGGG
This sequence comes from Halomonas saccharevitans, assembly GCF_900116405.1. Taxonomy (GTDB): domain Bacteria; phylum Pseudomonadota; class Gammaproteobacteria; order Pseudomonadales; family Halomonadaceae; genus Halomonas; species Halomonas saccharevitans. The sequence continues at coordinate 67,798 of NZ_FPAQ01000005.1, forward strand.
AAAGCGCTCGGGGTGGTGCTGGTACTGAAACAGCGACAGCCGCGACGGTGCCATGGCGATGACCTGATCGAGCGTGGCGACGAAGCCGCCAAGGGTCTGGCGGGGCAGGCCGAGAATCAGGTTCAGGTTCACGGAGTTGAAGCCCAGCCGGTCCGCCTCGTCGAGCAGCTGTTCGGTCAGGCCGCGGCCCTGCTGGCGATTGATCGCCCGCTGGACCTCGGGGTCCAGGTCGAGCACCTCGAGGCTCAGTCGGTTGAAGCCCAGGGCCTCGAGATGACGCAGGGTGAAGACGTCGGCCTCCCGGGGGTCGATCTCGATGAGGTACTCCCGGTCGCGATCGCCGGCCAGCCGGAAGCGGGCATCCAGCCGATCGATCAGGTCGCCCATCTGGTTCAGGGTCAGGAAGGTCGGCGTACCGCCGCCCCACTGCAGGGAGCGGACCTCCCGGCGAGCGTCCAGATGGCGACTGGTCAGCACCATCTCGCGGTCGAGTCGAGTGAGATAGGCCTCGGTCAGTCGGGTGTCCGAGGTGGTGACCGGCCGACGGGTGCAGTGGTAGCAGGCCTGCTGGCAGAAGGGCAGATGCACGTAGAGCGACAGCGGACGCGCCGCGGCGTTGCTGTGCTCGAGTGCCTGGCGGTAGTCCTCGGCGCCAATGCCGTCGCCCATCGCCTGGGGCGTGGGGTAGAAGCCATAGGCGGGAGCCGGCGAAGCCGCCGCGAAGGGGGCGTCGCTAGCGGGTGCGGTTGACGCGCGAGGGGGCATGGTCGGCCCTCCGGAGGGAAACATGCCTTTATGCTAGCGAGGCGCCAGTTTTGCCGCGTTGAGCTGCGTCAAGCGAAGCCGCGATCGGCGGAGTCGTCAGTGCATCGTCGCCCCGGGCAGCAGCGTCCACAGCTGCCAGAGGGCGAAGGCGATGATCGACAGCGCGGACAGCGTGCGGGTGGCCGGATGGCGAATCAGGGCGCCGAGCTGGCGCGCGGCGAGGCCGGTGGCCAGCAGGGCCGGCAGGGTGCCGAGGCCGAAGGCGCCCATCAGTGTCGCGCCCCGCCAGGGGTCGGCGATGGCCAGGCTCCAGGCGAGCATCGAGTAGACCAGGCCGCACGGCAGCCAGCCCCAGACGGCGCCCAGGGCGAACGCCTGGGGCACCCGGACCACCGGCATCAGCCGCCGCCCCACGGGCTCGAGGTGGCGCCACAGGCGCCTGCCGACCGCTTCGACCTTGAGTAGCCCCTTCCACCAGTCGGCGATGTAAAGCGCCATCAGGATCAGCATTACCGCGGCCAGGCCCTGCAGCACCAGGCGTGCCTGGGGACTCAGGGCGATCAGCGTACCGAGTCCCGCCACCAGGGCGCCGGCCATCATGTAGCTCGTGATGCGCCCTAGATTGTAGCCGAGCAGCAGCCCCGAGAGTCGGGCCGGGCTTCTCATGCTGGGCGGCACGGCGAAGGTCAGGGCGCTCATGATGCCGCCGCACATGCCGATGCAGTGGGCGCCGCCGAGCAGGCCGAAGACGAAGGCCGCCGCCAGCGGGGGAAGGTCGAGTCCGGTGGGGTCCATCAGTTGCGGCGATCCTCGTCCCGGGGCGCGTCGGCGCCGGCATCGCCGTCCGATGGGGCGCGCGGGCGGTCGTTTTCGTCCTCGTCGAAGAGGATGCGGTAGGCGGGACCCTCGAGGTCCTCGAACTGGTCGTGCTTGACGGCCCAGAAGAAGGCCCAGACCGCCAGTCCCAGCAGGATCAGCGAGAGGGGGATCAACAGGTAGAGAATGCTCATGCGTTTACCAGCCTGGGGGAGTCGGTGCCGGTGGGCCGTTCAGGCCCGGTGCGGGTCAGGCGCAGGGCGTTGCCGACGACGACCAGCGAGCTCGCCGACATGCCGATGGCGGCGAGCCAGGGGGGCACGAAGCCCATTGCCGCCAGGGGCAGCGCCGAGACGTTGTAGATCAGCGACCAGGCCAGGTTCTGGCGGATGATCCGCCGGGTGGCACGGCTGGTCGCGATGGCCTCGACGATACGCCCCAGCCGAGGGCCCAGCAAGACGGCGTCGGCGCGGGTGCGGGCGAGGTCGGTGGCGCCGTTCATGGCGATGGCCACGTCGGCCCCGGCCAGCACCGGCACGTCGTTGATGCCGTCGCCCACCATGGCCACCCGCTCACCGGCAGACTGCAGTGACTGGATGCGTGCCAGCTTGTCTTCCGGCGAGGCCGCCGCCTGCCAGGTCGCGATACCCAGGCGTCCGGCCATGGCCGCCACCGCCGATTCGGTATCGCCGGAGAGTAGCTCCACCGCGAGGCCGCGCGCCTGGAGGGCCTCGACGGTCTCTCGAGCATCTTCGCGAAGCTGGTCGTGGAGGGCGAACCAGGCGCGTGGCGTGCCGTCCTCGGCCAGCAGCAGCCACTGGCCCTCACCGGGGGCCTCGGGCGTTGCCTCGGGCGCGGCGAAGGCGGGGGTGCCGAGGCGCCAACGGCGCCCGTCGATGTGGCCCTCCAGGCCCCGGCCGGGGCGGCTGAGCACCTCGTCGGCGCTGATGTCGGCCTCGCGGAAGGGGTGGAAGGCGCGGGCGATGGGGTGCTCGGACTGGGCCTCCAGGGCGGCCGCCAGGGCACGCGCGCGCGCTTCGTCGAGGGTGTCGCCGACCGGGCGAGTCTCCACCAGGCTCATCTCGCCGCTGGTCAGGGTGCCGGTCTTGTCGAAGATCACCCGGTCGAGCTGCGACAGCGCTTCCAGGGCGTCGGCGCGGGTGATCAGCACGCCGCGTCGGTGCAGCCGGCCGTGGCCGGCGGTCAGGGCCGTGGGGGTGGCCAGCGCCAGGGCGCAGGGGCAGGTCACCACCAGCACCGACAGGGTGACCCAGAGCATGCGGTCGGCATCGATGAACCACCAGGCGACGGCCACGCCGACGGAGATCAGCAGCACCTGCAGCACGAAGTGGTGAGCCATGCGCGCCGCCAGCTGGGCGATGCGCGGCCGGCTGGCGAAGGCGCGATCGGTGAGGTCGACGATGCCGGCGACCCGCGCATCGCGGCCGGCATGGGTGACGCGCACCGTCAGCGGGCTCTCGATGTTCTGGCTGCCGCCGGTGACGCGATCGCCGATCCGTCGAGTCACCGGCAGGTACTCGCCGGTGAGCATCGATTCGTCGAGGCTCGACTCGCCGCTCTCGATCACGCCGTCGGCCGGCACGCCGTGGCCGGGCTTGATCAGTACCCGGTCGCCCGCGGCGAGCTCGCTGGAGGGCAGGATGCGCTCCTCCCCGTCCTCGGTGAGGCGGATCGCCGAGAGGGGCAATACGCCTGCGAGGGCGTTGCCGCTGTGGCCGCTGCGGCGCCGGGCGCGCACCTCGACATAGCGGCCGAACAGCAGGAAGAAGGTGAACATCGCCACCGAATCGAAATAGACGTCGCCATGCCCGACCACCACCGCATAGCCGCTGGCCAGGTAGGCGCCACCGATGGCCAGCGATACCGGCACGTCCATGCCCAGGGTGCGGGTCTTCAGGTCACGCAGGGCATTGGTGAAGAAGGGCTGCGCCGAGAAGAGCACCACCGGGGTGGCCAGCGCGAAGGAGAGCCAGTGGAAGAGGGCATCGAAGTCGGCGCTGAGATCGCCGGGGTCGGCCACATAGATAGGGATCGAGAACATCAGCACCTGCATCATCGCCACCGCGGCGACGATCAGTCGGCGCACGTTCATGCGCTCCTCGTGCTGCAGCCGGCTCTGGGCCGCATCGGGCTCGTAGGGCTGTGCCGGATAGCCGATGGCGGCCATCTCGGCGAGGATCCGCGACAGCGCTACCCGCTCGGGATCCCAGCTGACGCGCAGGCGATGGTGGGAGAGGTTGACGGCGCTGGCCTCGATGCCGGGAAGGGCGTTGAGGCGGTGCTCGATCAGCCAGGCGCAGGCCGCGCAGGTGATGCCGTCCACGGCCAGAGTGGCGTGCACTCCGCCGCCCTCGCCGTCGGGATGCACGAAGCGTGCCTGCAGGCCGGGGTCATCGAACACCGCCCAGGTCTCGGCCTTGACCGCCTGGCGATCGTCCGGCCGCTCGGGCAGCTCGGTGCGAAAGCGGTAGTAGCTCGCAAGGCCCCCGTCGACGATGGCGTGGGCCACGGCCTCGCAGCCGGGACAGCACAGCGGCCGGCGTTCGTCGTCCAGGGTGATCGACCAGGGTGCGCCCGCGGGCACCCGGTTGCCACAGTGGTAACAGCCGGGGGCCTCGGTCGTCGGGGAGGATGTCGCGGTCGCGGTCATCTAGATGCCGGGAGAGAGCGAGATCTCGCCTTCCGTCGGGAAGTGCGCCTCGCCGGTCAGGCGCCACTCGGCGTCCCGGCCCTCGGCCGGCTGCAGGTGCAGGTACCAGCGATATTCAAGCGTCTGATCGATCGACGTCACGTAGCGCCCGTCGCGCACGTGCTCCAGCACCATCGAGCGATCGCGGCTGCTCTCGGTGGGAAAGATCAGGTCGAGGTAGAGCCGCTCCGGCTGGCGCTCGCCCGCCAGGTCGATGACGATGTCGCCGGTGCGCGGGTCGGCGCGCATGACCGCCTCGAGGCCCAGTTGGCGAGCGTGCTCCTGCTTGGCCAGCTGTTCGTTGATGGCCAGCCCCTGCTTGTAGTAGTCCTGCTCCACCGTGCCGTCGTAGAAGTGAATCGACAGCACCAGGTAGGTGATGCTGAAGGTTACCGACGAGGCCAGCAGGCCGATCAAGAACCACGGCCAGAACTGCTTGTACCAGGGGGGGATGCTCTCGGGTTCCGCACTCATCAGCGGGTCTCTCCTAGGAAACGGCTGTCACGTTCGATGGCGATGTCGGCGTCCGTGGCCTCCAGGCGCAGGATGATCTCGGCGCTGGGCCGGTCGATGGACTCGGGCGGTACGCTGGCCTGGATCACCAGCTGACGCGATTCGCTGGCCGGCACGCTGATCTCGTGGGTATCCAGGGTCAGGCCGGGCAGGCCGGAGGCCTCCAGGCGGTAGCTGTGCGGCCGATCGTCGAGGTTACGTACGATCAGGGTGTAGACGTTGCTGATGCGGCCTTCCTGAGTCGTCTGGAACAGCTGGTTGCGCTCGCGCTCGACGTCGAAGTCCAGCGGCGTGCGATCGGCCACCGCCCAGGCGAAGACGCCGATCATCACCAGCAGGGCGGCGAGATAGCCCATCAGGCGCGGGCGCAGGATATGCGTCGGCTTGCCCTCCAGGGCGTTCTCCGTGGTGTAGCGGATCAGGCCGCGGGGATAGCCCATCTTGTCCATCACGCTGTCGCAGGCATCGATGCAGGCCGCGCAGGTGATGCACTCGTACTGCAGGCCGTCGCGGATGTCGATGCCGGTGGGGCAGACCTGCACGCAGAGGTCGCAGTCGATGCAGTCGCCGTGGCCGGCAGCTTGCGCCTGCTCGTGACTTAGCGTCTTCTTGCGCGGGCCGCGGGGCTCGCCGCGGGCGGCGTCGTAGGAGACGATCAGGGTGTCGCGGTCGAACATCACCGACTGGAAGCGGGCGTAGGGGCACATGTAGATGCACACCTGCTCGCGCAGCCAGCCGGCGTTGAGGTAGGTGAAGACCAGGAAGAAGCCGACCCAGAAGTAGGACCAGCCGTGGGCCTCGAGGGTCGGTAGCTCCACGACCAGGTCGCGGATCGGCGTGAAGTAGCCGACGAAGGTGAGGCCCGTGGCCAGGGCTATCAGCAGCCAGATGGCGTGCTTGGCGCCCTTGCGCCACAGCTTGTCGCGGGTCATGGACTGCTTGTCGAGCTTGATGCGGCGGTTGCGCGAGCCCTCCAGGCGATGCTCGACCCAGATGAACAGGAAGGTCCAGACGCTCTGGGGACAGGTGTAGCCGCACCAGACGCGCCCGGCGAACACCGTGATGAAGAACAGGCCGAAGGCGCAGATGATCAAGAGCCACGAGAGCAGCATGAACTCCTGGGGATAGAAGGTCGCCGAGAAGATGTGAAATTCCCGGCCGGGGAGGTCGAACCAGATGGCCGGGCGGTCGCCCCAGGGCACCCAGGGAAGCAGGAAGAAGGACAGCATCAGGGCCCAGTTGGATCCGCGGCGCAGGCGCTGGAAGAAGCCCTTGATCTCGCGGACATAGATATGCCGCCGGCTTTGGTACATGTGCTGGGTGACCGCCTCGTTCGGCGCGTGCTGCTGCACCGGATCCGGGGTGACGTCGTGGGTCGGGATCTTCTCGCTCATGGCAGGCTCGTGGCTGGCAAGGAGGGGAGGGCCGTCGGGGGTAACCCGCTGCGGACAATCGACATTGTATCGGCGCGGCCGCATAACGAGAAAGGGTGCGACCGGAGGCCGCACCCTTTGCATGCCGTCATCGATCGCAGGCTCAGTCCTCGCGGCTCAGGCCGTAGACGTAGGCGGCGACGAGGTGGACCTTGTCCTCACCGATGTAGGCGGCCTGTGCCGGCATGTGGCCGTTGCGGCCGTTACGCAGGGTCTGGCGTACCGAGTCGGCGAGCGACTGCCCCGGCGCCTGGTAGAGCCAGGCATCGTCGGTCAGGTTGGGCGCGCCCAGCGCCTGGTTGCCGGTGCCGTCGGGCATGTGGCAGGCGGCGCACACCGAGGCGAACACGCTGGCGCCCTGTTCGGCCCGCTCGGCATCCTCGGCGTTGCCGGAGAGCGAGAGCACGTGCTGGGTCACGTTCTCGATGTTTTCGCTGCCCAGCTGCTGCCAGGACGGCATCAGGCCGTTACGTCCATTGTTCAGAGTATGGACGATGTTTTCCGGCGCGCCGCCGTACAGCCAGGCATCGTCGGTCAGGTTGGGGAAGCCGTAGCCACCCTTGGCGTTGGAGCCGTGGCAGATCGCGCAGTTGTTGAGGTAGATGCGCTCGGCGACCTGCATGGCCTCGCCGTCCTGGGACAGCTCCGGGATCGGCACTTCCTGGTACTGGGCGAAGATCGGCGCGAAGCGCTCCTCGGCGCGGGCGACCTCTTCCTCCCACTGGCTCTCCTGGCTCCAGCCCAGCAGGCCGGAGAAGTTGCCGAGGCCCGGGTAGAGCACCAGATAGCCCAGCGAAAAGATCACGGTGCCGACGTAGAGCTGGAACCACCAGCGCGGCAGCGGGTTGTCGTACTCCTCGATCCCGTCGGCGGCGTGGCCCGTGGTGTCGACGTTGCCCTCGGCATCCGGGGTCTTGTCGGTCTTGCGGTTGGCGAAGAGCAGCCAGGCACTGATGCCGATGGTGCCCAGCGTGATGACGATGATCCAGGCGCTCCAGAAGCTGGAAAGGGAGTCACCCCAAAAATTGTTCATGTGTTCCTCTCTCCCTTGTCGTGTCGGGAATCGGCCTCTCGGGAGGCGTTCTGGTCACGGTGCGGCGGTTCATCCTCATCGGCGAAGGGCAGGTTGGCCGCCTCGTCGAAGTCCGGCTTGCGTCGCTTCGAGTAGGCCCACATGGTGAGCCCCGCGAAGGCGATGATCAGCAGGATGATGATCACCCCGTTGACGATCCCGTTATCCATGATCAGCGCGAATCCTTGAGCACGGTGCCGAGCTGCTGCAGGTAGGCGACCAGGGCGGTAATCTCCCGCTCGCCGCGAACCTCCTCGCTGGCGTTGGCAATCTGCTCGTCGGTGTAGGGGACGCCCAGCGTCTGCATGACGCGCATCTCGTCGTCGATGCGCTCGCCGCTCAGCGTGTTCTCGAACAGCCACGGGTAGGCCGGCATGATCGACTCCGGCACCACGTCACGCGGGTTGTAGAGGTGGGCACGGTGCCAGTCGTCGCTGTAGCGGCCGCCGACGCGGGCGAGGTCCGGCCCGGTGCGCTTGGAGCCCCACAGGAAGTTGTGCTCGTAGACCTGTTCGCCGGCGACGCTGTAGGGGCCGTAACGCTCGGTCTCGGCGCGGAAGGGGCGCACCATCTGCGAGTGGCAGCCAACGCAGCCCTCGCGACGATAGACGCCGCGACCCGCGAGCTCCAGGGGGGAGAGAGGCTCGAGGCCCTCGACCGGCTCGGTGGTCTGCTTCTGGAAGAATAGCGGCACGATCTCCGCCAGGCCCCCGAAACTGATCACTACCAGGATCAGCACGGCGAGCAGACCGACGTTCTTTTCGACTATCTCGTGTCTCATTGGTGTCTCGTTCCCTGGTTGGCTCAGGCGGTCTGCGGAATCGGCTGACGGGCGCCTTCACCGCGCCGCACGGTCATGTACACGTTGAAGGCCATGATCAGCATGCCGGCCACCCAGCACAGGCCACCGATCAGTCGCACGATGTAACCCGGGCCGCTGGCTTCCACCGACTCGACGAAGGTGTACATCAGGGTGCCGTCGGGGTTCACGGCGCGCCACATCAGACCCTGCAGGATGCCGTTGACCCACATGGCGGCGATGTAGAGCACGGTGCCGATGGTCGCCAGCCAGAAGTGCACGGCGATCAGGTTCACGGAGTGCATCTCGGTGCGGCCGAACAGGCGCGGGATCAGGTGGTACATGGAGCCGATGGTGATCATCGCCACCCAGCCCAGGGCGCCGGCGTGGACGTGACCGATGGTCCAGTCGGTGTAGTGGGAAAGGGCGTTGACGGTCTTCACCGCCATCATCGGGCCCTCGAAGGTGGACATGCCGTAGAAGGACAGGGCCACCACCAGGAAACGCAGGGTCGGGTCGGTGCGCAGCTTATGCCAGGCGCCGGAGAGGGTCATCATGCCGTTGATCATGCCGCCCCAGGAGGGCGCCAGCAGGATGATCGACAGCACCATGCCGAGCGACTGGGTCCAGTTGGGCAGCGCCGTGTAGTGCAGGTGGTGCGGGCCAGCCCACATGTAGACCATGATCAGCGCCCAGAAGTGGACGATGGAGAGGCGATAGGAATAGACCGGCCGCTCCGCCTGCTTGGGCACGAAGTAGTACATCATCCCCAGGAAGCCGGCGGTCAGGAAGAAGCCCACCGCGTTATGGCCGTACCACCACTGGGTCATCGCATCGATGGCGCCCGCGTAGAGCGAGACCGAATAGGTCGAGGTCACCGGGATCGAGGCGCTGTTGACGATGTGCAGCACGGCCACGGTGATGATGAAGGCCGCGAAGAACCAGTTCGCCACGTAGATGTGGGAGGTCTTGCGCAGCTTGATGGTTCCCAGGAAGACGATGGCATAGCTGATCCAGACTACGGCCAGCAGGATGTCGATCGGCCACTCGAGCTCGGCGTACTCCTTGGTGCTGGTGAGGCCCAGCGGCAGGGTGACCACCGCGGACAGGATCACCGCCTGCCAGCCCCAGAAGGTAAAGGCGGCCAGCTTGTCCGAGAACAGTCGTACCTGGCAGGTTCGCTGCACGACGTAGTAGGAGGTGGCAAACAGCGCCGAGCCGCCGAAGGCGAAGATCACGGCGTTGGTGTGCAGGGGGCGCAGGCGGCCGAAGCTCGTCCACGGCAGTCCCAGGTTCAGTTCCGGCCATACCAGCTGCGAGGCGAGGACGACACCGAGGGCCATGCCCACGATGCCCCACACCACCGTCATGATCGCGAACTGCCGAACTACCTTGTAGTTGTAGGTCGGGTGTTCAAATGCTGTGCTCATGTCAGGTTCCCATCGAACGCGGTTTGGGGGTGTCCCGCGGCATTCTGCCTCGGGGTGACCTCCGCAGGATGATGCAGGTCTTTAACCAAGGGTGATTCTAGCGCAGGCGTGCGGCAAGCTGAACATGTCAATGTGTTGATTTATGAACTCGAGGAGGCCTAAATTGTCGGACCGTTTTTGTCGGGTTTTGCCGTCGATCGACCGCTTGATGCTGTCCCAGCGGCTACGCGATGGCGAGCAGGGATGCTGGAATATTGCCGGGCTCGGTCCGCTGGAAGTCCACGGTGAAAGCCGTGTAGGGCGTCTGCTTATCGCCCACGGGGCCGGAGCGGGCCAGGATTCAACCTTTATGCAACGGTTGCGCGAATCCCTCGCCACCGTCGGCGTCCAGACCCTGGCTTTCGAGTTCGATTACCTGCAGACGATGCGCCGCGAAGGGCGCCGTCGTCCTCCGCCGCGGGTTGATCGTCTGGTCGACGAACTGTCCCTATGGTGCGACAGCGTGTCGCACTGTGACCTTCCGCCACCCTGGCTGGGGGGCAAGTCCATGGGCGGTCGCGTGGCCAGCATGCTGGCGGCGCAGGCCTCCCACCGAGCGTCCGTTCGGGGCCTGGTGCTGTGCGGCTACCCCTTTCATCCCCCCGGCAAGCCGGAGCGACTGCGCCTCGCCCACTGGCCGTCGCTCGCCTGTCCGACCCTGGCGGTGCAGGGGACCCGTGATCCCTTCGGCACCCGCGAGCAGGTCGTCGGCTATGCGCTGCCCGAGGTGGCACGTCTGCACTGGCTCGAGGACGGCGATCACGACTGGCAACCTAGGCGCGCCTCGGGTCGCGATCAGGCGGCACTGATCGTCGAGGCGTCGGAGGCGATCGCCGCGTTTATGCGCGACCATTCATGAGCAAAAATGCTGAAGGCCGCGTGGCGCGGGCGGTGTGGCCAAGTGGATGAAAGGGTGGCGATTCTTCTTCACGAAAAGGTTCACGATGGCAGCGCAAAAAGCGTTGACATTGATCGGGCCCCCTGTAGAATGCAGCGCCACGTGACCGGGGGTGGTTAGCTCAGCTGGGAGAGCACCAGCCTTACAAGCTGGGGGTCACAGGTTCGAACCCTGTACCACCCACCATTGCCACGGCAATGACCCGATTACGTAGTAGAAGATAGCAGCGGACCGGTAGTTCAGTTGGTTAGAATGCCGGCCTGTCACGCCGGAGGTCGCGGGTTCGAGTCCCGTCCGGTCCGCCA
>NZ_FPAQ01000005.1:78603-122292 GCF_900116405.1 Halomonas saccharevitans
GCGGACCGGTAGTTCAGTTGGTTAGAATGCCGGCCTGTCACGCCGGAGGTCGCGGGTTCGAGTCCCGTCCGGTCCGCCATCTGCACACGAATTCTTCAGCCCCGATACCTCTTGGTCTCGGGGCTGTTTCGTTTCACGCCCTCCTGAGCCTGCTCTATCCTGATTTTCCCTCGGCTGTTCGCCTACTTTTCGAACGCATGTGCGATGAATCTTTGCGTCCTGCGCCGCGACTATCATACAGTTGTTTGAAATCGTCGCCGTTTCGACCATGAGGATCCTGCCGTGAGTGCTTACCCCCAGCTGTTCCGCCCCCTGCGGGTCGGCCACCTGACGCTTCCCAATCGGGTGCTGATGGGCTCGATGCACACCAACCTCGAGGAGGCCCCCGGGGGCTTCGAGCGGCTGGCGGCCTTCTATGCCGAGCGGGCCCGGGAGGGAGTGGGGCTGATCGTCACCGGCGGCATCGCACCGCTCGCCGAGGGCGCCGTCTTCCAGGGCGCCGCGACCCTCGAACAGCCCGAGCAGGTGGCGGAGCATCGTCGCGTGGTCGAGGGCGTGCACGAGGCCGGTGGGCGCATCTGTCTGCAGATCCTGCATGCCGGCCGCTATGCCTATACCCCGGAGTTGGTGGCACCGTCGCCGATCCAGTCGCCGATCACCCCTTTCACGCCGCGTGAGCTCACGAGCGACGAGGTGGAGGCGCGCATCGAGGCCTACGTGCGCTGCGCCACGCTGGCACGCCAGGCCGGCTATGACGGGGTCGAGGTGATGGGCTCTGAGGGCTATCTCATCAATCAGTTCATCTGTCCACGCACCAACCATCGAGACGACGCCTGGGGCGGCAGCTTCGAGCGCCGCATCCGTTTCGCCGTCGAGATCGTGCGGCGCATCCGCGACGCGGTGGGCGATGAGTTCCTGCTGATCTTTCGCCTGTCGATGATCGATCTGGTGGAGGAGGGCAGCAGCCGCGAGGAGGTCCTGGCACTCGGGCGCGCGATCGAGGCCGCCGGCGCCGACCTGATCAATACCGGCATCGGCTGGCATGAGGCGCGAGTGCCGACCATCGTCACCAGCGTGCCGCGCGCCGCCTTCACCGAGGTGACGCGGCGCATGCGCGAAGCACTCGGCGTGCCACTGATCACCACCAACCGCATCAACATGCCCGATGTGGCTGAGCGGGTGCTGGCCGAGGGGCATGCCGATATGGTCTCCATGGCGCGCCCCTTCCTGGCCGATCCGGCCTGGGTGAGCAAGGCCGCCGCCGGGCGCGACGACGAGATCAATACCTGCATCGCCTGCAACCAGGCCTGCCTGGACCAGGTTTTCCTGGGTCGGCTCACCTCCTGCCTGGTCAATCCACGCGCCTGTCATGAGACCGAGCTGGTCGTCACGCCGACCGAGCGCTCGAGGTGCGTCGCCGTGGTGGGCGGCGGCCCGGCGGGGCTCGCCGCGGCCGTGACCGCCGCCGAGCGGGGGCATGCGGTCACTCTTTTCGAGCGCGCCAGCGAACTGGGCGGCCAGTTCAATCATGCGCGGCGCATCCCCGGCAAGGAGGAGTTCGACGAGACCCTGCGCTACTACCGGGTGATGCTCGACAAGCATGACGTGGAGGTGCGGCTGAACGTCGAGGCCGGGGTCGAGGAGTTGCGCGCCTTCGACGCGGTGGTCCTGGCCACCGGCGTGCGCCCTCGCCGGCTCGCGCTGCCGGGCATCGATCACGCCATGGTGATGAGCTACCCCGAGGCCATCACCCATCCCGAGCGGGTCGGGGCGCGGGTCGCGATCATCGGCGCCGGCGGCATCGGCTTCGACGTGGCGGAGCTGCTGACGCATGCCGGTCACTCCTCCCTGGATGTCTCGGCCTGGTGCGACGAATGGGGCGTGGATCTCGACCTGGCCCAGCCCGGCGGACTCAAGGCGGCGCGACCGCCCGCGACCCCGCGCCGGGTCTTCCTGCTGCAGCGCCGGGCCTCGCGGCCCGGCAAGGGGCTCGGCAAGACCACCGGCTGGGTCCATCGCGCCTCGCTTCGCCATCGCGGGGTCGAGATGATCGCCGACTGCGAGTACGTCGGCATCGACGATGACGGCCTGGCGCTGCGCGTCGGGGGCGAGCCGCGCCGGCTCGAGGTTGATACCGTGGTGGTGTGTGCCGGTCAGGAGCCGGTGCGGGAGCTGCTCCAGCCGCTGCGCGCCGCCGGGGTGGCCGTGCACGTGATCGGCGGAGCCGACGAGGCCGCCGAGCTCGATGCCCGGCGGGCCATCGCCCAGGGCACTCGTCTCGCCGCGGGCCTCTGAGGCGCCGAGCGGCACCCGTCCTGGTGGGCCGCTCGGCCACGCTTCGCCTCGTTCCTCTCGCCCCGCCCGCGATCGGCCCTGAGCGTCTCTCCCTGTCCGCTGGCCGCCGGTGTCTCCGGCGGCCAGCGTCGTTGCAGCGTTTAATCTCTCGACGATCTTCATGAACCGACGGACGTTCCCGGGCTCTCAGGGATGAGGGCTCGGGAGCGTTGATTGGTGGGCTAAACCGTTATCCGCTGATGCTGACTACGCTGATGAGACCCTACCCGGCTTTTTATCACCACGTCGTCGTGGCCGGGGAATCGGGCTTTAAGGAGGCATCGATGAGCATCTTCGACCATGTGCAGAGCCGCTTCTCTCGCGTCCAGCAGGAAGAGATGAGCCTGCAGGAGTACCTGGAACTCTGTCGCCGAGAACCGGTGGCCTACGCCACTGCCGCCGAGCGGATGCTGGAGGCCATCGGCGCACCGGAGGTGATCGACACCGCCAAGGATTCGCGACTGTCGCGCATCTTCTCCAACAAGGTGATTCGCCGCTACCCGGCCTTCGCCGAATTCTACGGCATGGAGGAGGCCATCGAGCAGATCGTCGCCTACTTCCGCCACGCCGCCCAGGGGCTCGAGGAGCGCAAGCAGATCCTCTATCTGCTGGGGCCGGTGGGCGGCGGCAAGTCGTCGCTGGCGGAGCGCCTCAAGCTGCTGATGGAGAAGGTGCCCTTCTATGCCATCAAGGACTCCCCGGTCTATGAATCGCCGCTGGGGCTGTTCTCCCCCGAGGAAGACGGTGAGCTGCTGGAGAAGGAGTACGGCATTCCCCAGCGCTACCTGAGGAGCGTGATGTCGCCCTGGGCCGCCAAGCGACTCAAGGAGCGCGGCGGCGATATTTCCCAGTTCCGGGTGGTGCGCCTCTACCCCTCGCGGCTCAACCAGATCGCCATCTCCAAGACCGAGCCTGGCGACGAGAACAATCAGGACATCTCCTCGCTGGTCGGCAAGGTGGATATCCGCCAGCTCGAGCTCTATTCCCAGGATGACCCGGACGCCTACAGCTTCTCCGGCGGCCTGTGCCGCGCCAACCAGGGGCTGATGGAGTTCGTCGAGATGTTCAAGGCGCCGATCAAGGTGCTGCATCCGCTGCTGACGGCGACCCAGGAGGGCAACTACAACCCCACCGAGGGCATGGGGGCGATACCCTTCGACGGGGTGGTGCTCGCTCACTCCAACGAGAGCGAGTGGCAGACCTTCCGCAACAACCGCAACAACGAGGCCTTCCTCGACCGGGTCTACATGGTCAAGGTGCCCTACTGCCTGCGGGTCACCGAAGAGATCAACATCTACAAGAAGCTGCTCGAGCACTCGTCGCTCAACGAGGCGCCCTGTGCCCCGGATACCCTGCGCATGCTGGCCCAGTTCACGGTGCTCTCGCGACTCAAGGAGCCCGAGAACTCCAGCATCTACTCCAAGATGCGGGTCTACGACGGCGAGAACCTCAAGGACACCGACCCCAAGGCCAAGTCGATCCAGGAGTATCGCGACAGTGCCGGTGTCGACGAGGGCATGGAGGGGCTGTCCACGCGCTTCGCCTTCAAGATCCTCTCCAAGGTGTTCAACTTCGACAATCACGAGGTGGCGGCCAACCCGGTACACCTGCTCTACGTGCTCGAGCAGCGCCTGGAACAGGAACAGTTACCCCGCGAGACCTTCGAGCGCTATCTGCGCTTCATCAAGGAGTTCCTGGCCCCGCGCTACGTCGACTTCATCGGCAAGGAGATCCAGACCGCCTACCTCGAGTCCTACTCCGAGTACGGCCAGAACATCTTCGATCGCTACGTCACCTATGCCGACTTCTGGATCCAGGACCAGGAGTACCGTGATCCCGAGACCGGTGAGTTCCTCGATCGTCAGGCCTTGAACGAGGAGCTGGAGAAGATCGAGAAGCCGGCCGGTATCTCCAATCCCAAGGACTTCCGTCACGAGGTGGTCAACTTCGTGCTGCGGGCCCGGGCCCAGAACAACGGCATGAACCCCAGCTGGCAGTCCTACGAGAAGCTCCGGGGGGTGATCGAGCACAAGATGTTCGCCAACACCGAGGAGCTCCTGCCGGTGATCTCCTTCAATGCCAAGGCCTCGACCTCGGACCAGAAGAAGCACGAGGATTTCGTGGCGCGGATGGTCGACCGTGGCTACACCGAGAAGCAGGTGCGGCTGCTCTCCGAGTGGTACCTGCGGGTGCGCAAGTCGCAGTAGGGCGAGGAGGTCGCCATGACCTATTTCATCGATCGACGAGCCAATGCCAAGCACAAGAGCGCGGTCAATCGACAGCGCTTCCTCGACCGCTATCGTACCCGCATCAAGCGGTCGGTCGAGGAGGCGGTGAACCGCCGCTCGATCACTGACATGGAGCGGGGCGAGAAGGTCTCGATCCCGGCGCGGGACATTTCCGAGCCGGTCTTCCAGCATGGTCCGGGGGGTGAGCGCGCCATCGTCGCCCCCGGCAACAAGGAGTTCGTCGAGGGGGATCGGCTGCGTCGCCCCGGCGGCGGAGGCGGCGGCGACGGCTCGGGAGAGGGGAGTGCCTCCAACCAAGGCGAGGGGGTGGACGAGTTCGCCTTCACCCTGTCGCGGGAGGAGTTTCTCGACTTCGTCTTCGACGGCCTCGAGCTCCCCCATCTGGAGCGCAAGAACCTGGTGGACCTCGACGAGGTGCGTCAGGTGCGAGCGGGGGTCTCCCGGGACGGGACGCCGGCGCGCATCAACATCGTGCGCTCTATGCGAGAGGCCCAGGCGCGGCGCATCGCCATGCGCGCGCCGATTCGTCGGGCCCTGCGCGAAGCCGTGGAGGCGCTGGCCGAGGAGGAGCGCAAGGATCCGGTGCTGCGCAATCCGGCCCGTATCAGTGAGCTCAAGGAGGAGATCGAGCGGCTGGAGAAGCGCCTCGAGGCGGTGCCCTTCATCGATACCTACGACCTGCGCTACAACAACCTGATCGATCAGCCCCAGCCGTCGAGCAAGGCGGTGATGTTCTGCGTGATGGACGTTTCGGGCTCGATGACTCAGGCCCACAAGGACATCGCCAAGCGCTTCTATCTGTTGCTCTACCTGTTCCTGGAACGCAACTACGAGAAGGTCGAGCTGGTCTTCGTGCGCCATCACACCGCGGCCAAGGAGGTCGACGAGGAGGAGTTCTTCTACTCGCGGGAGACCGGCGGCACCATCGTCTCCAGCGCCCTGACCCTGGTCGATGAGATCATCGAGGCGCGCTATCCCGCCGGGCAGTGGAACCTCTATGTGGCGCAGGCCTCCGACGGGGACAACTGGGACGACGACTCCGTCGCCTGCCGCAAGCTGCTGGTCGAGCGCCTGATGCCGAGGCTCCAGTACTTCACCTACGTGGAGATCACGCCCCATGCCCATCAGGCGCTGTGGGAGGAGTATGAGCGCGTGGAGGCCGAGTATGACAAGCGCTTCGCAATGCGCCAGATCGTCGAGGCCGGTGATATCTATCCGGTCTTCCGCGAGCTGTTCAAGCGCCGAGTCGCCCCCTGAGGCGGCCTGAGGAGGCAGCATGACCCGACGTCAGCCCATCGCCACCGGCTCCGACTGGAACTTCGAGATCCTCGACGCCTTCGAGCACGAGATCGCTCGCCTGGCCGACGAGTATCGCCTGGACACCTACCCCAACCAGATCGAGGTCATCACCACCGAGCAGATGATGGATGCCTACGCCAGCGTGGGTATGCCGGTGGGTTACCACCACTGGTCCTTCGGCAAGCAGTTCCTGGCCGTTGAGCAGGCCTATCGCCGCGGCCAGATGGGCCTGGCCTACGAGCTGGTCATCAATTCCGATCCCTGCATCGCCTACCTGATGGAGGAGAACACCCTGATGATGCAGGTGCTGGTCATGGCGCACGCCTGCTATGGCCACAACTCCTTCTTCAAGGGCAACTACCTGTTTCGCACCTGGACGGACGCTCCCTCCATCGTCGACTACCTGGTGTTTGCCCGGAAGTACATCAGCGAGTGCGAGGAACGCCACGGCGTTGAGGCGGTCGAGCAGCTGCTGGATGCCTGCCACGCCCTGCAGAACTACGGGGTCGATCGCTACAAGCGGCCCTCGCCGGTCTCCGCGGAGGAGGAGTCGCGCCGCCAGACGGAGCGCGAGGAGCACCTCCAGGCGCAGGTCAACATGCTGTGGCGCACCATTCCCGGGAGGCCGCGCGGCGATGCCCTGGCCGGCATGGTCGATGAAGAAGATCCGCTGGGCCTGCACGGTGGTGGACGCTATCCGCCCGAGCCCCAGGAGAACCTGCTTTACTTCATCGAGAAGAACGCGCCACTGCTGGCCCCCTGGCAGCGCGAGGTGGTGCGCATCGTGCGCAAGCTGGCTCAGTACTTCTACCCCCAGCGTCAGACTCAGGTGATGAACGAAGGCTGGGCCTGCTTCTGGCACTACACCCTGATGAATCGTCTCTACGAAGAAGGCCTGGTGGACGAGGGGCTGATGCTGGAGTTCCTGCAGTCCCACACCTCGGTGGTGCAGCAGCCGGCCTTCGACAGCCCCTACTTCAGCGGCATCAACCCTTACGCGCTGGGCTTCGCCATCTTCACCGACCTCAAGCGCATCTGCGAGGCCCCAACCCAGGAGGATCGCGAATGGTTCCCCGATACCGCCGGCAGTGACTGGCGCGAGACCCTGGAATTCGCGATGCGCAACTTCAAGGACGAGTCCTTCATCCAGCAGTTCCTCTCACCCAAGGTGATGCGCGACCTCAAGCTGTTCATGGTGGTCGACGACGATCAGGAGGAGATGCTCGAGGTGGCGGCGATCCACGACGAGCGCGGCTATCGACGCCTACGCGACTCCCTGTCCGTCCAGTACGCCCTGGCGGTGCGCGAGCCCAACATCCAGGTCTACGCGGCGGATATCCGCGGCGACCGCTCGCTGACCCTGCGTCACGTTCAGGACGGTCGTCGGCCGCTGGCGCGCAGCGTCTACCCGGTCATCCGTCACCTCCACCAGCTATGGGGCTTCCCGGTGCGGCTGGAATCGGTGGAAAACGACGAGGTGGTGCGCCGCTACCACTGGCCCCTGGCCGAGGAGGAGCGGCGCGAGTGACGGTGCTCGGGCGGCTGCCCTAGAAGGAGCCGCTGTCCGGGAACGAGCAGCCCTGGAAAATCGCCTGAAACGAACGGCCTGGTGACAGGCCCTGAAATGAAAAGACCCGCGCCGTGGCGCGGGTCTTGTGTGTCGGCGTGCGACGTCGACTCAGGCCTGGGCCGTCCAGGACTGGCACCAGCCACCGGGCTCGACACTGTTCTGGGGGAAAAGCTGACAGCCCTGGCTATCCGCCTGGTAGAACATGCAGTTTTCGCACAGTTCGCCTTCTTCGTAGGCGGGGTGGTCGCTGGCCTCACTGGCGACCTTGACGTAGTTCAGGGCCTTGGCCTGTTCGGCGCTGGGGTCCAGGGCGGGCAGTTCCTGTGCGAAGGCGCTCTTGGACAGGATGCCGGCACCCAGGGGCAGGGCAGCGAGGCCCAGCAGGCTGTTACGCATGAAGTCACGACGATTGCGATCGGCCATGGTCTCTCCTTGTCATCACGGTAGGGATGAATCGTGGCGGGGCATGCTTGGTGCCCGCGCTTATTGATCGCTTCTGGTTTCGAGCGACGGCTATTCTATGTCTTGTCTGTCTATGTCTTGCTTCCCGACTCTGGCGGTTCGGGCCTTGCATGTCGCGCCAGTCGCGACGGTGGCGTGCCGCGCCACCTTTGATCCGACAGGCATTCGCCAGCGGAGTTCGCCCGACCCATGATAGTCAACTGAATGAGGCATCGCGAATCGCGCACGGTCACTGCGGCAATCCGTCACGTGGTCAGGCACTTGCGCGCCGATAGCCGGCGGTCGCCAAGCTGCCGGTGCAGCGCCCGCGACGGCGCTGCTATACTCGCGCCAGCGGCGGTGGCCTGCCGTCCGACCGGTACATGACGTGCGCGATAGCGCCTTTGACAGGGAGAAGTGCGATGCAGAATGCCGTGATTCTGATCAATGCCGACAAGGGCCAGGTCAAGGCCGTGGCCGAGCGGCTGGCCGAGGTCGAGGGTGTCAGCGAGGTCTACTCCACCTGTGGGCGCTACGACCTGGTGGCCATCGCGCGGACTCGCGACTTCGAGAGCCTGGCTGAGCTGGTTACCGGGCGGCTTAATGCCGTCGAAGGCATCCGCGACACCGAAACCCTCAACGCCATGCAGGTGCACTCCCGCCACGACCTGGAGACCATGTTCTCGCTGGGTTGGTGATGAGCCCGCGAGTCACAAGGCCACGGAGTGGGCGAAAAGAAGGGTGGTTCGAATATGGCAGCACGTCGGGGGCGTATCGCCCATCGCTGGCGGCATCGGGTGCGTCGCTTCGCTATCACGGCCCTCTTCCTGGCGGTTGCCACGGGGCTCTGGCATTTTCAGGAACGTGAGCTTCGCGATGGCCTGAGCTGGCAGGGGGTGACGACCTGGGAGGATCTGACGCCGCTGACCTTCCACCGCGTGCTACGCAACGACGGCTTCCTGGTGGGCTGGTCCGATGTGCGCGTCAATCCGCTGTGGGTCAGCTACCTGCTGCAGCGTGTCGACGATCCCTCCTCCGGGCCTCGCCCCGGCTTTCGCCGCGACTGGCGCGCGCTCTGGCCGATCTCCACGGAGAGCTACTTCGGCAGCGGCTACGATCGCGGGCATCTCGCGCCCAACTACGCCATCGCGGCGGTGCATGGCCGCGGGGCCCAGCGCGATACCTTCCTGATGAGCAACATGTCGCCCCAGCGGCCCGAGCTCAATCGACGCCTCTGGCAGCGGCTCGAGGAGGTGGTGATGGATCACTTCGTACCACGCTTCGCCGCCCTGCAGGTGATTACCGGCCCGATCTTCCCCGCGCGTTTCCAGGATAACGTGCTCAATCGCGTCGGCCTGGTGGAGGTGCCCCAGGCCTTCTATAAGATCCTGGTGGTGCCGGGCGATGAGCCCCGTGCGCTGGCTTTCATCATGCCGCAGCGTGTCTCGGGCGACGAGCCGCTGGACGACTTCCTGGTGAGCATCGACGAGGTGGAGGCGCGCACCGGCCTGGACTTCCTGCCGCAACTCGCGCCGGCGTCGGCCGAGGCGTTAGAGGCGCGGGTCGATACCGCCGGCTGGGGGCTCGAGGCGGTGGCCAGGCTGCCCGGGCGCTTCTGAGCGGCCGACGATCCCGATGGTCATCATCCCGGGCAGGGCGTCAGGGTGGCGCCGGATGAGGTGGCATCAAAGACAGGCACGGGAAAGACAGGCACAAAAAAACCGCGATCCAGTGTCGCGGTTTCCTGTAGGGCATCGATGTAAGGCTCGTCTGCATGACGCGAGAAGTGGTGCCCAGGAGAGGACTTGAACCTCCACATCCGTAAGGATACTAGCACCTGAAGCTAGCGCGTCTACCAATTCCGCCACCTGGGCGCATCATGCTGTCGTCGTGTTCGGGCGCATCGCATGGAGCGATGGTGCCCAGGAGAGGACTTGAACCTCCACATCCGTAAGGATACTAGCACCTGAAGCTAGCGCGTCTACCAATTCCGCCACCTGGGCGAACACGAATGACTCGAGCTGACAAAGAGCGTGGGAGTGAACTCCCGGATATCCGATCGAAGATCGACGGGATATCGATGGTGCCCAGAAGAGGACTTGAACCTCCACGTCCGTTAGGACACTAGCACCTGAAGCTAGCGCGTCTACCAATTCCGCCATCTGGGCAAGCGAGGCGTATGGTACCGGATTCATTCGGTGATGCAAGCGGGAGAGCGATGGAAAAGCCGGTTTTTTTGTAGCCGGCCGGGAGTTCGTGGCGCCACCATGGTTGGGTGATGGGGGCGCCAGCGCTATACTGCGCGCATGACAAACTACACGAAACGCCAGATGCCACGCGCCGGACGCCGTCCCGGCGCTCTTTTGATCACGCTGCCCATGATGCCGCCAAGGATGCCTTCCGCATGACCCACTGGACGCTCAGCGACGATCCGCACGCGAAACGCGAAGCTCACAAGTACGACAAGCCTGCACCCAGCCGAGAATACCTGCTGGCGCGTCTCGAAGAGGCCGGCAAGCCGCTGACCCACGAGGCGATGAGTCAACAGCTGGGTCTCGAGGACGAGGACCTCCAGGAGGCGGTGCGGCGTCGCCTGGCGGCGATGGAGCGCGATGGGCAGGTGCTGCGCAATCGGCGCAACGCCTATGCGCTGATCGACAAGCTCGATCTGATCAAGGGCAAGGTACTTGGGCATCGTGACGGCTTCGGCTTCCTGCTGCGCGATGACGGCAAGAAACCGGATCTGGTCATGCCGCCCCGCCAGATGCGTCGCGTCTTCCACGGCGACCACGTGCTGGTGCGCGTCAGCGGCCGCGATCGCCGTGGGCGCGACGAGGCGACCATCGTCGAGGTGCTGGCGCGCAACACCCAGGAGATCGTCGGCGTCTATCGGGCCAACACGCCGGAATTCGGGGTGTTGATTCCCGAGAACCCGCGCATCACCCAGGAGATCATCATCCCCCACAGCGCCTGTGGTGGCGCGCAGGATGGCCAGGTGATCTCCGCGAAGATCACCCAGCAGCCCGAGACCCGGGTGCAGCCGGTGGGCGAAGTGATCGAGGTGCTTGGCGAGCGCATGGATCCCGGCATGGAGATCGACATCGCCATCCGCAGCTACGAGATTCCCGCCGAGTTTCCGCCCGAGGTCAACGATCAGATTGCCGGCATGTCGGCCGAGGTGGATGAGGCAGACAAGGGGAACCGCATCGACCTGCGTCACGTGCCGCTGGTGACCATCGATGACGAGACCGCCAAGGACTTCGATGACGCCGTCTGCGCCTGGAAGACCAAGTCGGGCAGCTGGAAGCTGCTGGTGGCCATCGCCGACGTCTCCCACTACGTGCGTCCGGGCAGCGCCCTGGATCAGGAGGCCATCACCCGCGGCAATTCGGTCTACTTCCCGGGGCAGGTGGTGCCGATGCTGCCGGAGCTGCTCTCCAACGGGCTCTGCTCGCTGAACCCGGCCGTCGATCGCCTGGCGCTGGTCTGCGAGATGAACATCTCCCAGAGCGGGGCGATCAGCCGCTACCGCTTCTACGAGGCGGTCTTCCAGTCTCACGCGCGCCTGACCTATAACAAGGTCGCCTCCATCCTCGACGACGAGGGCGAGCAGGGCGAAGCCCTGCGCGAGGAGTACAGCGAGCTGGTGCCGTCACTGAAGAACCTGCACTCGCTCTACCAGCTGCTGCGCGAGGCCCGCGTGGAGCGCGGTGCCCTCGACTTCGAGACCACCGAGACGGCGATCGTCTTCAACGACGAGCGCAAGATCGAGAAGATCGTGCCGCGCAGTCGTAACGACGCCCACAAGATCATCGAGGAGTGCATGCTGGCGGCCAACGTCGCCACGGCGCGCTTCCTCGACAAGCACGACCTGCCGGCGCTCTACCGCATCCACGAGAAGCCCTCGCCGGAGCGGCTCGACAAGCTGCGCCTGTTCCTCAACGAGCTGGGCCTGTCGCTGCCGGGCGGCGACGACCCGAGTCCCCAGGACTATCGCGACCTGGCCGAGGCCATCAAGGGCCGCGACGACGCCGACGTGATCCAGACCGTGATGCTGCGCTCGATGAGCCGGGCGGTCTATTCGCCGCAGAACGACGGCCACTTCGGCCTGGCCTATCCGGCCTATGCGCACTTTACCTCGCCGATCCGCCGCTATCCGGACCTGCTGGTCCACCGCGCCATCCGCTCGGTGATTCGCGGGCCGCGCCAGACCAATACCGTGCTGCGCGCCGAGGGCGCCGCGGTCGAGCCGCCGAGCAAGTGGTCGCCCTACACCTTCGAGCAGATGCTCGAACTCGGTGAGCACTGCTCGATGACCGAGCGCCGTGCCGATGACGCCACCCGCGACGTCGAGGACTGGCTCAAGTGCGAGTTCATGTCCGACAAGCTCGGCGAGGTCTACGACGGCAGCATCGCCTCGGTGACCCAGTTCGGCATTTTCGTGCGCCTCGACGAGGTGTACGTCGAGGGGCTGGTGCACGTCACCTCGCTGCCCTCCGACTACTACCACTACGAGCCCGAGAAGCATCGCCTCAAGGGCGAGCGCAGCGGGATCAGCTATCGCCTCGGCGACGGTGTCTCCGTGCAGGTGGCCCGCGTCGACCTCGACGACCGCAAGATCGATTTCGAGCTGGCCGACGAGAAGCCGCGTCCCAAGCGCCAGCCGCGCAAGCCTCGCGGCGGCTCGGGTGGCGGCGGCGGCGCCGACAAGGGCAGCCGGTCCGACGACAAGGCGGGCAAGGGCGGCAAGCGTCGCCGCGGCCCGCGGCGGTCGAAGGGCCGCGGCTGATGGCGGCAGGGCACAGGAAACCCCGCGCCTCTCGCGGCGCCCCGCGTCGGGCGCCGTCGACGCCCGGCGGGCTCGAGGCCGTGTTCGGCGTGCACGCGGTGCGGGCGCTGCTCGATCGTGGTGAGACGCCCCGTGAGGTCTGGGTGCAGGAGGGCAGCGCCGGGGCCCGCCTGGCCGATCTGGTCGAGGCCGCGCGCCAGGGCGGCGCGCGCCTGCAGTCACGGCCCCGTGACGAGCTCGACCAGCTCGCCCAGGGGGCTTCTCATCAGGGCATCATCGCCTTTGCCACCCCGCTCGCCTTCGAGGGCGAGGCCTCGCTGTGGCTCAGGCTCGAGGGCTGGCCGCATGCGGCGCCGCCGCTGCTGCTGGTGCTCGACGGCGTCACCGACGTGCACAACTTTGGCGCCTGCCTGCGCAGCGCCGATGCCGCCGGGGTCCACGGCGTCATCGTGCCCAAGG
The DNA here is from genome assembly GCF_900116405.1 of Halomonas saccharevitans. Taxonomy (GTDB): domain Bacteria; phylum Pseudomonadota; class Gammaproteobacteria; order Pseudomonadales; family Halomonadaceae; genus Halomonas; species Halomonas saccharevitans. The sequence goes on from NZ_FPAQ01000005.1 coordinate 91,745, forward strand.
ACAAGGCGGCGCCGCTCAATGCCGCGGTGCGCAAGGTGTCCTGCGGGGCCGCCGAGAGCATGCCGGTCTATCAGGTCACCAACCTGGCGCGGACCCTGGCCAAGATGAAGGAGTTGGGGGTGTGGATCACCGGCACCGCCGGCGAGGCCGAGGCGAGCCTCTATGAGGCCGACTTCACCGGCCCCGCAGCCCTGGTGATGGGCGCCGAGGGCAAGGGCATGCGACGACTGACCCGCGAGGGCTGCGATACCCTGGTCAAGTTGCCCATGGCCGGCAGCGTCTCCAGCCTCAACGTCTCGGTGGCCACCGGCATCTGCCTGTTCGAGGCGGTGCGCCAGCGACAGGGCAAAAGCCGCTGAGCAGCCGCACCTTGCCAGTCGGGCCGCAGATCATTAGAATACCTGCGCCCGCTCGCCTTGCGAGTGGGTATTCCTGTCTTCTGACAACCCGTCTTTTGACAATCACTCCTTGCTTCCCCTGAGCGACCCGAGGTTGCCACTGTGGAAGCTGCCAAACCGCAAGGAGATCCCATGCGTCACTACGAGATCGTCTTCATGGTCCACCCGGACCAGAGCGAACAGGTCCCGGCCATGGTCGAGCGCTACACCGGCCTCGTCACCGAGAACGGCGGCACCGTGCATCGCCTCGAAGATTGGGGCCGTCGCCACATGGCCTACCCGATCAACAAGATCCACAAGGCTCACTACGTGCTGATGAACGTCGAGTGCAGCGGTGAGACTCTCGATGAAATCGAGAACATCTTCCGCTTCAACGATGCCATCATCCGCAGCCTGGTGGTTCGCGCCAAGGAAGCCGTCACCGAGGCCTCTCCGATGATGAAGCCGGTGGAAGAGAAGCGTGTCCGTCGCGACGAGAAGCCGCGCAGCACCGAATCCGCCTGAGCACACCCATCGCACCTCTGAAGGAGTCTTCCCATGGCACGCTTTTTCCGTCGCCGCAAGTTCTGCCGCTTTACCGCTGAAGGCGTGAAGCAGATCGACTACAAGGATCTGGACACGCTCAAGGCCTACATCACCGAGACCGGCAAGATCGTTCCCAGCCGCATCACCGGGACCAAGGCCCGTTACCAGCGCCAGCTGTCCACCGCCATCAAGCGGGCACGCTATCTGGCACTGCTGCCCTACACCGACAGCCACCAGTAAGCACTGCGCGTGATGTTGCCCGTCGCCCGCTGGATGATGCGCGGCACGCCCTACGCGGCTCTCGGAGCCGCCGCGGGCATCGCCATTCCCTGGCTGTTCTGGCTGGGGGCCGCCGTGGTGGCCCTGGTCACGCTGCGCCAGGGTATGGCCGCCTCGCTGCCGGTGATTCTCGCCGCGGCGATACCCGCCGGCCTCTGGTGGACCCAGGGAGACGTCATTCCGCTCGCCAGCGTGCTGCTGGTGACGCTGATGGCGGTGGTGCTGCGTGCCCGTCTGAGCTGGAGTGAGGCGATCATCGCCGGCACCCTGGCCGGGTCGGGCATGATCCAGCTGGGCATCTTCCTGCCGCCGGGCGGGGCCGCCTTCGTGCTGGAGCAGCTGCGCCAGGGCTCGCCGGACATCGCGGCGATGCTCAGCGAGCTCTCGGCTCAGGGCATGGACACCGAGCAGCTGGCCGGCCTGATGATCAGCGGCGTGACCGCGCTGATCGTGCTGCTCGCCGCCGTGGCCTGCCTGGCCCTGGCGCGGGGCTGGCAGGCCGGGCTCTACAACCCGGGCGGGTTTCGCGAGGAGTTCCACGCGCTGCGCCTGGCGCCCCGCGAGCTCGTCCTGCTGGTGCTGCTCGGGATTCTCGGCGGCGTGCTGGGGCTTCCGGCCCTGGGCATGCTGGCCTGGGTACCGCTGCTGGTGGCCGGCATCGCGCTGGTGCATGGTTTTATCGGATTGAAGGGAATGAACGGGCTGTGGCTGGTCGCCTTCTATGTGCTGCTGATCACCACCTGGCCCATGATTCTCATTGTGCTGCTCATGGCCTTCATCGACACGTTCGCGGATTTCCGTGGACGACTGGCCCGCAGCCACTGACAAGAGGTTTACGAGAATGGACGTCATTCTGCTCGACAAGATTGGCAAGCTGGGCGGTCTGGGTGACCAGGTCACCGTCAAGCCCGGTTACGGCCGCAACTACCTGGTGCCCTACGGTCTCGCCGTTCCGGCCACCAAGGACAACATCGAGGCCTTCCAGGCGCAGCGTGCCGAGCTCGAGGCCGAGGCCGCCGAGCGCAAGGCCGTCGCCGAGGCGCGTGCCGAACAGCTCAACGACATCGAACTCTCTCTGGTCTCCAAGGCCGGCGACGAGGGCAAGCTGTTCGGTTCCATCGGTCCGCGCGATCTGGCCGATGCCATCTCCAGCGCCGGGATCGAAGTGGCCAAGAGCGAAGTGCGCATGCCGCAAGGCCCGATCCGCCAGACCGGCGAGTACGACATCGACCTGCGCCTGCATGCCGAAGTCGACGCCACTGTGCGCGTGGTGGTAGTGGCCGAGTAAGGCCATGGCCAGCGGCACGCGCTTCGGGGCGTGCCGTGACCAAGGGGGCGAGGAGCGAATCCTCGCCCTTTTTTTCGTCCCCGTTTTTCGTTCCCTGCCTGTCGTCGCGTTTCGTCCCCTGCGCAGGCGCCGGGCGACGCCCGGGCATGGGGTCGCCGCCGCCCATCGGGTAGAATGTGTTGGTCCCGTCTCCCCCCTGAAGGTCCGCGTACCATGAACGAATCTCTTCCCCTCGATCGGGAAACCGCCGCCCTCAAGGTGCCGCCCCACTCCGTGGAGGCCGAGCAGTCGGTGCTCGGTGGCCTGATGCTCGACAACCAGGCGTGGGACAACGTGGCCGACCGCCTGGTGGCGGACGACTTCCATCGCTACGAGCATCGCCTGGTCTTCAACGTCATGGCGAGCCTGGCCGAGTCGGGACGGCCGCTGGACGTGGTGACCCTCTCCGAGGCGCTGGAGGGGCGCGACCAGCTGGATACCGTGGGGGGGCTGGCCTACCTCGCCGAGCTGGCGCGCAACACGCCCTCGGCCAGCAATATCCGCGCCTATGCCGATATCGTTCGCGAGCGCGCCACCCTGCGCAAGCTGATCCGCGCGGCCAGCCAGATCGCCGACGGCGCCTTCAGCCCCCAGGGGCGCCCCGCCGATGAGCTGGTCGACGAGGCTGAGCGGCTGGTCTTCCAGATCAGCGAGGAGCGTCCCAAGTCGGGTGGCCCCATCGGCATGAGCGAGCTTCTGACCAAGGCGGTCGACCGCATCGACGAGCTGTTCAACATGCAGGGCGAGATGACCGGACTCTCGACCGGCTTTCGCGATCTCGACGAGATGACCTCGGGCCTGCAGCCCTCGGATCTGGTGATCATTGCTGGGCGCCCCTCCATGGGCAAGACCACCTTCGCCATGAACCTGGTCGAGCACGCGGTGATCTCCAGCGACAAGCCGGTGATGGTGTTTTCCATGGAGATGCCCGCAGACTCGCTGATGCTGCGCATGCTCTCCTCGCTGGGTCGCATCGACCAGACCCGGGTGCGCACCGGCCAGCTCGAGGACGAGGACTGGCCGCGGCTGACCTCGGCGGTGAACCTGCTCAAGGACAAGCAGTTGTTCATCGACGACACCGCGGCGCTCTCGCCCAGCGAGATGCGCTCGCGCATCCGCCGCGTGGTGCGCGAACAGGGCAACCTGGGACTGATCATGATCGACTATCTGCAGCTGATGCAGATTCCGGGCTTCTCGGAGAACCGGACCGGCGAGATATCTGAGATATCCCGCTCGCTCAAGGGGCTGGCCAAGGAGTTCGGCTGCCCGGTGGTGGCGCTCTCCCAGCTCAACCGCTCCCTGGAGCAGCGTCCCAACAAGCGCCCGGTGATGTCGGACCTGCGCGAGTCCGGCGCCATCGAGCAGGACGCCGATATCATCGGCTTCGTCTATCGTGACGAGGTCTACAATCCGGATAACCCCGACAATCAGGGGCTGGCCGAGGTGATCATCGGCAAGCAGCGTAACGGTCCCATCGGCACGGTGCACATGGCCTTCATCGGCAAGTACACTCGCTTCGAGGACCTGGCGCCGGACAGCTATCGCGAGGCCTTCGGCGAGTGACGGCGTCCTTGAGTCCCGTCGGCGGCCCCGTATAATGCCGTTCCCTTGAACCACACAGGAAGGAGACACCATGGCAGGCGGATTTCGACGCGGCAATCGCCAGCGCATCCCGAAACTCGAGGGGCGCGGCGAGCTCCAGTCGATGGAGCGTGAGGGTCCCTTCAAGGAGTGGCTGGGGATGCCCGATCTCTATCGCTACTACCTGCAGGTGGACGGCGAGGCCTACAGCTATCAGACCGAGGATTCCGAGCTGCCGGTGAAGGTCGGCGACAAGGTGGTGTTCCGCTACAAGGAGACCAAGGCCGGCAAGTGGGTCGACCGCAACTCCCTGGGCAAGGCCATCGATCCCTCCGAATATCAGTAGCGCCGGAACCTCGCCCGGGAGGCCAGGGTCACTGGAAGGACACATCGGCGACACGCGATCGTCATCGGGATGTCTCAGGCTGTCCCGAGCGTGTACTCCGACACTACCGACCGGACATCAGGAGGATGGCCCATGGATTTCCAGGCGTTGAAGGCCTTCGTGGCTCACCACGACAATTTCGAGATACGCGTGATCGGCCACGCCGGCAGCCGCTTCTACCAGGTCGAACTCGAGGATGTGGAGGGAAGCCGCCACATGCTGACGCGTGCCGGCAAGCCGATCCTGTTCCGCTCGCTGGACGATGTCTACAACGAGCTCCGACGTGCCGGCATCCACCGTGCCTATCTCGTGCAGCAGGTGCCCCACGACGAGGTCATCGGGCGCGAGACGCACTACCACGACCCCTTGACCTCGCGCATGCCGCTGGTCTTCTGAGCCAGCGATTGCTGACCGGCCTTTCGAGCCGGTCCTTCGACTCAGCCCCTCGAGCCAGCCTTGCCCCGCCGTTGTAGCCAGCGCCCCAGGCGCAGACGACGGCGGGCGAACCAGCGGTATCCCGCATCCATCATTCCGCCGACCCCCGGCAGGGTGCTCAGCCAGACCAGTCGTCGATAGCCCAGCACCGCATAGAGCGCGCGGCTGGCGTCCATGCCCACGTACCAGCGTCCGTCCTCGTCGCGGACGTGCAGCCGCCCCATCATCGCCGCGAAGCTGCTGTCGAGGCGTTCGGCATCGAAGTCCGGCGCCTGGATATCCACCAGCTTGACGCGTTCACGGCGCGGATGACGCGATAGCCAGGCGACCTCGCGCTGGCACAGCGGGCAGTGGCCGTCGTGAAAGAGGGTCACCGGGGCCCGGGCAAGGAGCGTGGCGCGGCGGCTCATGGCGTCGTCTCCTTGGCGGTGGTGGGGGCGTGGCGGGAGCCGGCATCGCCATAGCCCGCGCGGTGTTCCCCGGCGGGTGCATAGGCGGGCGCGGCATCGAGCTGTTCGAGAAAAGCGCCGGCCTGCTCACGCATGGTGGCGCGCTTGTCATCGCTCATCCGCGACAGGCTGCCGTAGATCAGCTTCATGCGCGGATTGGCGCCGAGGGTCTCGGCGTGGCGCTCGAGGAAGTCCCAGTAGAGGCTGTTGAACGGGCAGGCGTCGGGGCCCGTGACCTTTTTCGGGTCGAAGCGGCAGTGTTGGCAGTGATCCGACATGCGATCGATGTACTTGCCCGAGGCGCAGTAGGGCTTGGAGCCCATCAGCCCGCCGTCGGCGTGCAGCACCATCCCCAGGGTGTTGGGCAGCTCCACCCACTCGCAGGCGTCGGCGTAGACGGCCAGATACCAGTCGCAGAGCGCCTCGGGCGCTACGTCGCAGAGCAGCGCGAAGTTGCCGGTGACCATCAGCCGCTGGATGTGGTGGGCATAGGCGTGGTCGCGGGTCATCTCGATGGCGCGTCGCAGGCAGCGCATCTCGGTCTCGCCGTTCCAGAAGAAGCTCGGCAGGCCGCGGCTGGCGCCCAGGGTGTTGCTGCGCTTGTAGTCGGGCATGCGCGTCCAGTAGAGCCCGCGCACGTACTCCCGCCAGCCCAGCACCTGGCGGATGAAGCCCTCGACGGCATTCAGCGGGGCGCGCCCCTCGGAGTATTCGCGCTCTACGGCCTCGCACACCTCGCGGGGCGAGAGCAGCCCGAGGTTGAGCGCCGCGGCGAGCCGAGAGTGATAGAGGAATGGTTCGCGGTCGCTGATGGCATCCTGGTAGCGCCCGAAGGCGGGCAGCAGGTGCTCGATGAAATGGCGCATGTCGACCAGGGCCTGGCGCCGCGTCACCGGCCAGTGGAAGCCCTCGAGGCTGCCGAAGTGCTCGCCGTAACGCTCGGCCACGAGCATGAGCACCGCCCGGGTGGTGGCGTCGTGGCGATGACGGGGTGGCTTCGGTACCGAGAAATCGGCCGGTAACGGCTCGCGGTTGTCGTGATCGAAGTTCCACTGGCCGCCGACGGGCTCGCCGTTTTCCATCAAGAGACCGGTCTGGCGGCGCATCAGACGATAGAAGTGCTCCTGGCGCGGCGCCTTGCGGCCCCGGGCCCAGGCGTCGAATTCCTCGGGAGTGCTGAAGAAGCGATCGTCCTCGACGAGCCGCCAGGGCAGTTCGGCCTCGGCCCGCTCGCGCATCGCCTGCCACAGCCGCCATTCACCGGGGCGCACCGCGCGAATCTCGTCGCAGCCATAGTGCGCGGCCAGCCGCTCGGCCTCACGGATCAGGTCCTGGGCGTTGTCGTCGTCTCCCAGGGCGCTGTAGTGCACGAAGCGGCCGCGCTCGCGTAGCGACTCGGCGAAGTGGCGCATGGCCGAGAAGATCAGCGCGATCTTCTGGGGGTGGTGGGGCACGTAGCTCGCCTCGGTGCCTACCTCGCACAGGGCGACGATTGCCTCGTCCGGCAGGTCGCGCAGGGTGGCGAGGTCATGGCTCAGCTGGTCGCCGAGGACCAGGATCAGCGGTGTGGTCATGAGTTAGCCAGGAGTTGTACAAATGGTTGCCATAGTATAACTCGATTCCGCGTTGGTGCCCGTCGATGGTAGGCTTTACCCTGCATCGCACACCGCGATCCCCTTCACCCGTGCTTCCACAAGTGCTATCACAAGGATGACCCCATGGCCGCCTCCGAGACGCCGCTCGCCGCCTCCGACCACGACCAGCCCAGGGCGGACCGCCCGCCCCACGCTCCCGCCGATCATCCCGCCGTTGCGCGGGGCAAGGTGGGCGTGGTGCTGGCGAATCTCGGCACGCCGGATGCCACCGACTACTGGTCGATGCGCCGCTACCTGAGCGAGTTTCTTTCCGACAAGCGGGTCGTCGACTACCCCGACTGGAAGTGGCAGCCGCTGCTGCAGCTGATCATCCTCTCGCGCCGGCCGTTCAAGTCCGGCGAGGCCTATCGGGGGATCTGGAACACCGAGAAGAACGAGAGTCCGCTGCTGACCACCACTCGGGAGCAGACACGCAAGGTGGCCGAGGAGCTGACTGAACGCCACGGCGACAAGGTGGTGGTGGATTTCTGCATGCGCTACGGCAATCCCTCCACCGATAGCGTGCTGCGCCGTCTGCAGGCCGAGGGCTGTGAGCGAATACTCTTCTTCCCGCTCTACCCCCAGTACGCCGGGCCGACCACGGCCACCGCCAACGATCAGGCCTTTCGCACCCTGATGAAGCTCAAGTGGCAGCCGTCGCTGCGCACCGTGCCGGCCTACTTCGAACACCCCGCCTATCTCGACGCCCTGGCGAGCTCGGTACGCGAGGCTTATGAGGCCGCCGAGACGCCCCCGGAGGTGCTGGTGGCCTCCTACCATGGCGTGCCCAAGCGCTACCTGCTGGAGGGCGACCCCTACCACTGCCAGTGCCAGAAGACCACGCGCCTGCTGCGCGAGCGCCTGGGCTGGGACGAGCAGGCCGTGCAGACGGCCTTCCAGTCGAAGTTCGGTCCCGAGGAGTGGGTGGGGCCGGCCACCGTGGAGCACGTCGCCGAGCTGGCCCGCCAGGGCAAGAAGCACATCGCGGTGGTCTCGCCGGCCTTCTCGGCCGACTGCGTGGAGACCCTCGAGGAGATCGAGGAGGAGATCCGCGACGCCTTCCTCGAGGCCGGCGGCGAGACCTTCACCTACATTCCCTGCCTGAACGCTCGCGACGATCACATCGCCGCGCTGCTCTCGGTGATCGAGAACGAGCTTGGCGGTTGGGTCTAGTGGCGCGCCGGCGCGGTGGCTGCGGTCACCGCTCCGGGTGTGGGACGGGCTTCTCGCCGACCTCCTCGCGATAGAGCTCCACGGGCTTGCCGAGGGTCTTGGGCACGTGCTTGAGCTTGAGGTGAAGGCCCGTCTTGGCCAGCAGGTGGGCGCTCACCGGTGCGGTGATGAACAAAAACAGGGTGATCAGCATCTCCTGGATGATGGGTTCGCCCTGGGTGGTCGAGAAGTAGAGCATCGAGCTGATCAGGATGCAGCCGATCCCCAGGGTGGTCGCCTTGGTCGGCCCGTGCAGGCGCATGTAGAAGTCGCGCAGGTGGGCCATGCCCAGCGAGCCGATGAAGGCGAAGAGCCCCCCGGCGATCAGGAAGAAGGCGATGACGCCCTCGAGTATGACGAAGAAGTTCATGATGGCTCCGACGTTGCTGGCCTATTCGATGATGTCACCGCGCAGGATGTACTTGCAGACCGCCACCGTGCTGATGAAGCCGAGCATGGCGATCAGCAGGGCGGCCTCGAAATAGGTCTTGGTGTTCAGCCACAGACCCATCAGCACGATCAGCGCGATGGAGTTCACGTACATGGTGTCCAGCGCCAGGATTCGGTCGGGCATGTCGGGCCCCACCGTCAGCCGGTAGGCGTTCAGCAGGATGGACATCAGGATCAGGGTGATGCTGATCTTCAGGGCGATGTCTAGCATTCGTAGATCTCCTTCAGCGGCCGCTCGTAGCGCTCGCGTATGGTCTCGATCAGCGCGTCCTCATCCTCCATGTCGAGGGTATGGATCAGCAGCGACTTGCCGTCCATGCGCAGGTTGGCCGATACCGTGCCCGGGGTGAGGCTGATGGTGCTGGCCAGCAGGGTGATGGTGAAGCGCTCCTCCAGCATCAGCGGGTACTCGACGAAGGCCGGGCGCATGCGCTGGCGTGGGCTGATGATCAGCCAGGCCACCTGGATGTTGGCGATCAGGATGTCGACGAGCACGCGCGCCACGAAGCGCAGCAGCAGCCAGGGCCGCGCCACGTGGGGCTGGGCGTCCCAGAAGCGGTAGGTGGCCAGCGGAATGAGCAGGGCCAGCACTCCGCCCAGCAGGATCTGTCCCGGCGCGATGCTGCGAGCCATCAGCAGCCAGACGACCAGTAGCAGGATCGACAGCAGGGGTAGGGGGAGCCAGCGACGAGGCGTGATCATGGGGACTCTCCGGCATCAGACAGGACGGCACGCACCAGGACATCCGGGTCGGCCAGCTGGTCGGCGGTGGCGCGGGTATAGTCGCTGACCGGGCCCGCCAGGGCGACCAGCAGCGGCGAGGCGGCAAGCAGCCACCCGACCCCCAGCCAGCGCGAGCGCAAGAGTGCCTCGCCGCCGGCCTCGCCGTCGTGGCTGCGCCAGAACAGCGTCGAGCCGGCCCGGGAGAGGGCGACGAGGGTGACCAGGCCCGTGCCGAGCAGGATCGGCCACAGCCACGGCTGCTGCCAGGGCGCGGCGGCGTCGAGCAGCAGGGCCTTGCCGATGGCGCCCGACAGCGGCGGCAGGCCGGCCACCGCGATCGCCCCGACGAAGAACAGCCCGGCCAGCAGGCGGCCATCGCGCAGCGGACGTCCCTTGACCAGCCGCGTGCCCGCCTTGCCCCGCTGCAGGCCGATCATCTCGGCCAGCAGGAAGAGCGCGCCGGTGATCAGGGTGCTGTGCACCAGGTAGAAGAGCAGGGCGGAGACGGCCTCCGGCGAGCCCATGCCGATGCCGGCCAGCAGCGTGCCCACCGAGATGACCACCAGGTAGGCCACCATCAGGCGCAGGTCGCGGGCGGCCAGCACGCCGATGCCGGCTATCACCATGGTCGCCAGCGACAGCCACCACACCCAGGGGCGCTCGAGGGCCTCCAGCACCCCGGCCTGCTCGCCGAAGATCAGCGAGTAGACCCGCAGGATGGCGTAGATGCCGACCTTGGTCATGATTGCGAAGAGCGCGGCGACCGGCGCCGGGGCGGCGGCATAGGCCCGTGGCAGCCAGAAGTAGAGCGGCAGGATGGCGGCCTTGAGGCCGAACACCACCAGCAGCATCAGGCCGCCCGCGGTGACCAGCCCCCTGTGTTCGGCGGGAAGCTCGGTCAGACGCACGGCCATGTCGGCCATGTTGAGGGTGCCGGTGGCGCCATACAGCACGCCCACGCTGATCAAGAACAGCGACGAGCCGACCAGGTTGAGCACCACGTAGTGCACCGCCGACTGGATCCGCGACTTGCCGCCGCCGTGGATCAGCAGCGCGTAGGAGGCCAGCAGCAGCACCTCGAAGAACACGAAGAGGTTGAACAGGTCGCCGGTCAGGAAGGCGCCGTTGATGCCCACTAGCTGCAGCTGGAAGAGGCCGTGGAAGTTGCTGCCGCGCTCGTCGTCGCCGGCGCAGGCGAAGATCACGCAGCCCAGCGCCAGCACCGAGGTGACCATGATCATCAGGGCCGAGAGGCGGTCGAGCACCAGCACGATGCCGAAGGGCGGCTGCCAGCCGCCCAGCGCGTAGTAGGTGACCTCGCCGCCGGCGGCTCGGGCCAGCATGACCATCGCCACCACGACCAGCAGGGCGGTGGCCGCGACGCCCACCGTACGGTGGGTGCGCATGGCGCCGTGTCGGGTGCGCAGCAGGATCAGACCCACCACCAGCGGCAGGACGACTGGAAGAACGATCAGGTGCTGCATCACCGGTGAGGCTCCTCTCGCTTGCGACCGTCGACGTGGTCATTGCCCAGCTCGCTGCGGGCGCGCATGGCCAGGATGACCACGAAGGCCGTCATGGCGAAGCCGATCACGATGGCGGTCAGCACCAGTGCCTGGGGCAGGGGGTCGGCGAAATGGGACTGGCCATCGATGATCGCCGCGCCGCCGGTCGTCAGCCCGCCCATGGAGAACAGGAAGAGGTTCACCGCATAGGAGAGCAGGGTCAGCCCGACGACGACCGGGAAGGTCCGGCCGCGCAGCGTCAGGTAGAGCCCGCAGGCGGTCAGTACGCCGGTGGTGATGGCGTAGAGGCTTTCCATCAGTGTTTCTCCTTGCTGGAACGAGACAGGTTCTCGTCGGTGGCCGGGGCGCCCTTGGCCGGGCTGTGAGGCGTGGTGACCTTGCCCAGGTTGGCCAGGATCATCAGGGTGGCGCCGACCACCGCCAGGTAGACGCCCAGGTCGAAGAGCATGGCGGTGGCCAGCTCGAAGTCGCCGATCAGCGGCAGGTGGAAGTGCCCGAAGGCCGAGGTCAGGAACGGCTCGCCGAACAGCCAGCTGCCGAGCCCCGTCAGGGTTGCGATGCCGACGCCGGCGATGGCCACCGGCTGATATTCGAACTGCAGTCGCTCCTGGGCCCACTCCACGCCGCGGGCCATGTAGAGCAGGATCATGGCCACGGCGGTGACCAGCCCGGCGATAAAGCCGCCGCCGGGCATGTTGTGGCCGCGCAGGAAGATGAACGCAGAGACCAGCAGGGCCAGCGGCAGCAGGGCCATGGAGATCGAGGTGAGGATCGAGGGGTAGCGGTCCGGCGACCACAGGCGGCCCTCGGTATCGCTGTGGGGCATGAACAGGCGCAGGCGCCGCAGCAGCTTGAAGATGGCCAGCCCCGCCAGGGCCAGCACGGTGATCTCGCCCAGGGTATCGAAGCCGCGGAAGTCGACGAGGATGACGTTGACCACGTTGTGGCCCCCGCCGCCCGACACGCTGTTCTCCAGGAAGAAGCTCGAGATACTGGTGGTGTCGCGGGTCAGCACCGCGTAGTTGAGGCTGGCCACCGCCATGCCCAGGGTGCCGGCCAGCACGATGTCGCGGACGTTGCGCGCCGCCGAGGTCTCCCGGGAGGTGCGCTGGGGCAGGAAATAGAGCGCCAGCATCAGCAGGATCATGGTCACCACCTCCACCGACAGCTGAGTCAGTGCCAGGTCGGGCGCCGAGAAGCGCGCGAAGGTCAGCGCCACCACCAGCCCCACTACCGAGAGCATCAGCAGCGAGATCAGTCGGTAGCGGTGGGTGGCAGCGGTGGCGATGCCGCCGAAGATCAGCAGGCCGGCCCCCACCAGCAGTACGCCGTCGACGGGCTGGTTGCCCTGGCTGCCGGTGAGCAGCGGCATGCCGGCGAGGCCGAACCCCGCCACCACCAGGGAGGCCAGTAGCAGCAGGCCCACGTAGCGCTGCTGGGAGCCGTTGTCGATGCCGCGCAGCGTTGTCTCGGACCAGACGGTGAGCCGCTGCACGGCGCCCTCGAACACCAGGCGCGCGTCCACCGGGCGAAAGCCCTTGAGGAAGCGCTGCAGGTCGGAGTGTCGGGCGTACATCGCTACGCCGGCGACCAGCGCCACCCCGCTCATGGCGAGCGGCAGGTTGAACCCGTGCCAGATCGCCAGGTGAAAGCTCATCGCCTCGCCGAGCACCGGCGCGAGCGCCAGGCCCAGCAGGCCCTCGGCCAGCACCGGGGCGAGCCCCACGAGCACGCAGAGTATTACCAGCAGCGCCACCGGGGCGCGCATCAGCCAGGGCGGCTCGTGGGGCGACTTGGGCGGCGCCTCACGGGCCGGCTTGAAGAACACCGCATGCACCAGGCGCAGCGAGTAGGCCACCGAGAGGATGCCGCCCAGGGTGGCGAGCACCGGCAGCAGCCAGCTCAGCCCGCCGAGCACCGGGCTTTCCAGGGTCTCGGTGAAGAACATCTCCTTGGAGAGGAAACCATTGAACAGCGGCACCCCGGCCATGGCGGCGCCGGCCAGGGTGGTCAGCAGGGCGGTGACCGGCATGGCGCGCCGGAGCCCGCCCAGCCGCTTGAGCTCGCGAGTGCCGGTCTCGTGGTCGATGATCCCCGCGCACATGAACAGTGCCGCCTTGAAGGTGGCGTGGTTGAGGATATGGAAGAGCGCGGCGAGCACCGCCATGGGGCTGCCGATCCCCAGCAGCACGGTGATCAGGCCGAGGTGGCTCACCGTGGAGAAGGCCAGGATGCCCTTGAGGTCGGTCTTCATCAGCGCGAACCAGGCGCCGTAGAGCAGCGTCGCCATGCCGATGAGCGAGACGACCACCGTCCACAGCTCACTGCCGGCAATGGCCGGGTGCAGGCGCGCCATCAGGAAGATGCCCGCCTTGACCATGGTCGCCGAGTGCAGATAGGCCGAGACCGGGGTGGGGGCGGCCATGGCGTGAGGCAGCCAGAACTGGAAGGGAAACTGCGCCGACTTGGTGAAGGCGCCGAGCAGCACCAGCCCCAGCATCCAGGGGTAGCGCGGGTCGGCGAGGATCATGCTGCCGCTCTCGAGTACCACCTGCATGTCGTAGCTGCCGACCATGTCGCCCAGCAGCAGCAGGCCGGCGAGCAGTGCCAGGCCGCCGGCGCCGGTCACGGTCAGCGCCATGCGCGCGCCCTTGCGGGCATCGCTCCGGTGCGACCAGAAGCCGATCAGCAGGAAGGAGGAGAGGCTGGTCAGCTCCCAGAAAAGCCACAGCAGCAGCAGGTTGTCGGCCATCACGATGCCGACCATGGAGGCCATGAACAGGATCAGGTAGGCGTAGAAGCGACCGAAGGGCTCCTCCGGCGACAGGTAGTAGTGCGCGTAGAGCAGGATCAGCAGGCCGATGCCCATGATCAGCAGGTTGAACAGCACCGACAGGCCGTCCAGCCGGAAGGCGAGCTCGAGGCCGAGGGTGGGGACCCAGTCAACGGCGACGCGAAGCGTCTCGCCGGCCGCCAGGGTCGGCAGCTGGCCAAGGGTCATCGCAAGCGCCAGCGCGGGCAGCGCAGCGGTGGCCAGGGAGCAGAAGCGTCGCCCGCGTTGCGCGGTGAACGCGGGCACCAGAACCCCCAGCAGGGGCAGCAGGGCTATCCACAGCAGTGTCATCGATCGGTCATCCTGCGCGGGTTCGGAAACGGGGAGGGCGTCTGAATCACGCGCCCGGGGAACAGGATGAGGCAAGCGACGCTCGATCGCACCCCCGTCCCTGGGTCAAGGCCCCCCATGGTTTGGCTCCCTGCCACTTTAACGCAAAGCGAATTCTCCCGCTGCCTCCTTGCCTTTCAACACTTTGTCTCTCTAGAGTAGGGAACCTCATCGAGGGGGCGCCGCCGTCGCGTGCTCCCTCGTCACAGGGAGGGTGGCCGATGCAACTTGCCGTGCTGGGAGGCTTCGCGATGGCGAGCCTGGCTCCGCTGCTGCACCAGTGGTTCGGGGCTCAGACGCCGCGGGTCATGGCCCTGCTGCCCGCCGCGATCGCCGCCTGGCTGCTCGGCCAGTGGCCGGTAATAGCCGCCGGCGAGGTCCTGCTGCTGGAGTGGGCTTGGGTGCCGGGGCTCGATATCACCCTGACCTTCCTGATCGACGGCCTATCTTGGCTATTTGCCCTGCTGATCACGGTCATCGGCGCCCTGGTGCTGGTCTACTCCGGAGAGTACCTGCACGGCCATCGCGACCTGCCGCGTTTCCTGGTAGTGATCACCGCCTTCATGATGTCGATGCTCGGCCTGGTGCTCGCCGACAACCTGGTCACGCTGTTCGTGTTCTGGGAGCTCACCAGCATCACCTCCTATCTGCTGATCGGTTTCAATCACACCGATCCCGCGGCCCGCAAGGCGGCCCTGCAGGGGCTCTTCGTCACCGTGGGCGGCGGGCTGGCGCTGCTTGCCGGCTTCGTCATGCTCGCCGTGGCCGGCGACAGCTGGTCGCTTGCCGAACTCGTGCAGCGCGGCGAGACGTTGCGCGACCATGCGCTCTACACGCCGCTGCTGCTCTGCGTGCTGATCGGCGCCTTCACCAAGTCGGCGCAGTTCCCCTTCCACTTCTGGTTGCCCAACGCCATGGCTGCCCCCACGCCGGTCTCGGCCTACCTGCACTCGGCGACCATGGTCAAGGCGGGCATCTACCTGCTGGCGCGGCTTCATCCGGCGCTGGGCGGCACCGAGCTCTGGGTGACCACCCTGTCGCTGGTCGGCGCGCTGACCATGGCCACCGGCGCCTTTCTGGCGATCCGGCACACCAACATCAAGACGCTGCTGGCTTACTCCACGGTGATGGCGCTGGGCACCCTGACCATGCTGCTCGGCCTCGGCACCCCCCAGGCGCTCACCGCCTTCGTGGTCTTCCTGCTGGCCCACTCGCTCTACAAGGGGGCGCTGTTCATGGTGGCCGGCATCCTCGACCATGAGACCGGCACCAAGGACGTCACCGCCATGGGTGGTCTGCGTCGGGCGATGCCGCGCACCGCCGCCGTGGCGGGTGCCGCGGCCCTCTCGCTGGCCGGGCTGCCGCCGCTGCTGGGCTTCGTCGGCAAGGAGGCGATGCTCGCCTCGGTGCTGGCCGCCGAGGCCTGGCGGCCGCTGATCCTGCTGCTCGCCTTCACGGCCGCCTTCCTGACCCTGGCCGTCGCCGCCATCGTCGCCCTGCGTCCCTTCTTCGGCGCCCCGCGCGAGACCCCGACCTCGCCCCACGAGGCGCCGTCGGCGATGCTCGCGGGGCCCGCGCTGCTGGCCGCGCTGTCGCTCGTCTTCGGCCTGGCGCCGGGCCTGCTCGACCCGCTGGTGGCTGCCACCCTGGCCGGCATCGGCGCGCCCGCGTCCGGCGTGCACCTGGCGCTGTGGCACGGGCTCAACCTGCCGCTGGCGCTGTCGCTGTTGAGCCTGGCGCTGGGCCTTCTGACCTACCGCTACTGGGATCGCCTGCGGGCGCGGCTGGCGTGCCTCGCGCCGCTCATGGCGCGCGGCCCCGAGGCCGGCTATGAGGCGCTGATGGCCGGCATGGTGGCCTTTGCCGGCTGGCAGACGCGGCTGCTGCAGAACGGACACATTCGCAACTACCTGGCCATGACCCTGCTGGTGCTGGTCGGCCTGGTCGGCCATGCGCTGTTCTTTCGCCACACCTTCACGCTCGACGTCGACCTGGATGTCTACCTCCACGAGGCCGTGGTCGCCGGCCTGATGGTCGCCGGGGCCGTGGCCGCCTGCGTGATGCGCTCGCGCCTGGCGGCGGTGGCGGCGCTGGGCACCATGGGCTTCTCGATCGCCTTGACCTTCGTGCTGTTCAGCGCTCCGGATCTGGCGATCACCCAGCTGCTGGTGGAGACCCTGACGGTCATCCTGCTGGTGCTGGTGCTGTTTCGCCTGCCGCGATTCGCGACCCTCTCCACTCCGCTTGAGCGGCTGCGCGATCTCGCCGTCGCCGCTCTCACCGGCGGGCTGATCACCCTGCTGATGCTCTCGGTGCTCTCCGGGGAGCGCCTGCCGCGCATCTCAGACTACATGGTCGCCAACAGCCAGCCGCTCGGTCACGGCCACAACATCGTCAACGTCATCCTGGTCGACTTCCGGGCGCTGGATACCCTGGGCGAGATGTTCGTGCTGGCGCTGGCGGCCACCGGCGTCTATGCCATGCTGCGCTTTCATGCCCGGGACCACGCTACCGCGCGTCCCGCGCCGCCGAGGGAGAGCGACGATGGCTAAATCGGGCACCTTGATCCTCAACGCCGCGGCGCGGCTACTGCTGCCGCTGCAGCTGCTCTTTTCGCTGTTCCTGCTGCTGCGCGGCCACGACGAGCCGGGCGGGGGCTTCATCGCCGGGCTGGTGGCGGCGGCGGCCTTCGCGCTCTATCTCTTCGCCTTCGGGCGTCGCCCCCTGAGCCGAATGCTTGCGGTGTCGCCCCGCGACCTGGTCGCCATGGGACTGCTGCTCGGGGTGGGCTCGACGCTGCCCGCATGGTGGGTCGGCGAGCCCTTCTTCACGGCCCAGTGGTGGACCATCCCGATCATCGACTTCAAGGCCTCGACGGTGCTGATCTTCGATGTCGGGGTCTACCTGGTGGTCGTGGGCTCGGTGCTCACGGCCATCACCGCCCTGGTCAAGACCGACCAGCATGAAGACGAACGCTGAGGAGGCGCCATGGAACCCCTGATAGCCGTCGCGATCGGCATTCTCTTCGCCGCCGCCGTCTACATGATGCTGCGCCGCTCCATCGTCAAGCTGGTGATCGGGCTGATGCTGATCTCCAACGCCGCCAACCTGCTGATCTTCGCCACGGCGGGCATGGTGCGCGGCGCCCCACCGCTGGTGCCCGAGGGCCTCTCGGCGCCGGTGGGCCCGGTGGCCGACCCGCTGCCCCAGGCGCTGGTGCTCACGGCCATCGTCATCGCCTTCGGGGTGCTGTCGTTCGCCGTGGTGCTGGTGCGCCGCGCCTGGGAGATCGTGGGCGCCGATGACCTGGACAAGATGAGGGATACCGACACGTGACGCCTCAGATCGCGCTGCCCATCCTCATCCCGCTGCTGTCGGGCACCTTGTCGTTGCTGTTCTGGCGTTCCCGGAGCATGCAGCGCTTCATCGCCGTGGCCGGCACCGCGGGTCTGCTGCTGACCGGCCTGTGGCTCTTGGCCACGGTCCAGCGCGACGGAATCCAGGTGATGCACATGGGGAGCTGGACGGCACCCTTCGGCATCAGCCTGGTGGCCGACCTGCTGGGCGCGATCATGGTGGTGCTCACCGGCATCATCGGCCTCGCCGTGGCGCTCTTCTCGCTGGCCACGGTAGGCCGCGGCCACGAGGCCTACGGCTATTTTCCGCTGATGCACCTGCTGCTGGCCGGCGTCGCCGGGGCTTTTCTCACCGGCGATATCTTCAACCTCTACGTCTGGTTCGAGGTGATGCTGGTGGCCTCTTTCGCGCTGCTGATCCTGGGTAGCGAGAAGGCGCAGATGGAGGGGGCGATCAAGTACGTCACCCTCAACCTGGTCTCCTCGGTGACCTTCCTGGTCGCCGTGGGGCTGCTCTACGGCATGGTCGGCACGCTCAACATGGCCGACATCGCCCGTCGCCTGGCGACCCTCGAGGACGACGGCATGGTCGATGTCCTGGCGATGATGTTCATGGTGGCCTTCGGCATCAAGGCGGCGGCCTTCCCGCTGTTCTTCTGGCTGCCGGCCTCCTACCACACCCCGCCGGTGGCAGTCTCGGCGCTGTTCGCCGGCCTGCTGACCAAGGTCGGGGTCTATGCGCTCTACCGGGTGTTCACGCTGATCTTCCACCACAGCCCCGGCTACACCCATGAGATCCTGCTGTGGGGCGCAGGCCTCACCATGCTCTCCGGCGTGCTCGGGGCGGCGGCGCAGTTCGAGTTCCGCCGCATTTTGTCGTTTCACATCGTCAGCCAGATCGGCTATATGATCCTGGGCCTGGCGCTGTTCACGCCGCTGGCGATCATCGGCGGGGTCTTCTACATCATTCATCACATCATCGTGAAGACGAATCTCTTCCTGGTCAGCGGCATCGTCCACCGGCTGCGCGGCACCTACCAGCTCGCTTCGCTGGGCGGCTTCTATCGTAGCCACCCCTGGCTTGCCGTGCTGTTTTTGATCCCGGCGCTGTCGCTTGCCGGCATGCCACCGCTGTCGGGCTTCTTCGCCAAGTTCATCGTGATACGCGCCGGCATCGAGGCCGAGGCCTACGGGGTGACCTTCATCGCCCTGCTGGTGGGGCTGCTCACCCTCTATTCGATGATCAAGATCTGGGCCGAGGTGTTCTGGAAGGCGGCGCCGGAAGAGGAGCTCGAGGCCGTGCCGGCGGTCGAGCCGCGGGCGATGTGGCTGATGTCGGCGACGGTAGCGGGCCTGGCGCTGTGTACCCTGTTCATCGGACTCAACGCCGGACCGATCTACGCCCTGGCCGAGGCCTCGGCCGGCCAACTGCTGGCGCCCGAGCGCTACATCGAGGCGGTTCTTGGATCAGGAATAGAGCCGGGCACAGCGGGGGAGGGCACGCCATGATCGGAGCCGCCTGGAACCTGATGCTCGGCTTCGCCTGGATCGTGCTCACCGGCGATTTCAGTGGCCGCAACCTGCTGGCCGGGCTGCTCTTCGGCTACCTGGTGCTGGCGCTCATCCAGCCCCAGGTGCCGGCGCTGACCGGGAATGCCCAGCGCCTGCCGCGACTGATCCGCTTCATCGGTTTCTTCCTCAAGGAGCTGGTGATGGCCAACCTCAAGGTCGCCTTCGATATCATCACTCCGACCTGGTACATGAAGCCGGGGGTGATCGCCATGCCGCTGCGGGCCACCACCGAATTCGAGATCGCCCTGGTCGCCAACTTGATTTCGCTGACGCCGGGCACCCTGAGCCTCGACGTCTCCGACGACCGCCGCGTGCTCTACATCCATGCCATGTTCCTGGACGACGAACCGGCGCTGCGGCGCAGCCTGGCCGAGCTCGAGCGCCGGGCGCTGGCCCTGTTCCACTAGAGCCGAGCCTTTTCCATTCGACATAGGAGGTGATCCGGTGTCCCCCGTGATCCTTGTGAGCCTGGCGGTGATGGTCCTGGCGCTGTGCCTGGCCTTCGTTCGCCTGTTCCGCGGCCCCACCCTGCCGGATCGAGTGGTGGCCCTGGAGCTCTTCTCGTCGATCCTCGTCGGCATCATCGGGGTGATCGCCATCGCCACCGACGTGCCGAGCCTGTTGGACGTGGCCATCGTCATGGCGCTGATGGCCTTCATGGCCGCCATCGGCTTCGCCCGTTTCCTGGAGCGCGGAGGACCCCGCGATGATTGAGACCCTCGAGGGCGGCCTGATCCTTGCCGGCGCGCTCTTCATGTTCCTGGCGGCGTTGGGGGTGCTGCGCATGCCCGACCTGCTCACCCGCATGCACGCCACCACCAAGGCGGCGACCCTGGGCACCGCCCTGATCATGCTGGCGGTGGCGCTGCACTTCGCCGAGGTGGCGGTGGTGGCGCGCGCCTTCGGGGTGATCCTCTTCATCATGATGACCGCCCCGGTGGCGGCCCACGTGATCGGTCGGGCGGGCTATATCGTCGGTGCCCGGCTGTGGGCGGGCACCGTCAAGGACGAGCTCAAGCCCCACTTCGACCCCCTGACCCGCGACTTGAAGAGCGGCGCGCCGGCCGAAGAGCACGAGCGTCGCCCCCCCGACGAGCCGGACGCCTCCTGACATTCGCGCTCCTCCCATGCGCAACGACCGCCGATGGGGCCGCCTTAGGGCGGCCCCTTCTCGTTGGGTCATGAGGGTTGGCCCCTGGAGGAGTGGTCGTGAGCAGCGGCCGCGTTGAATGACTCGTCGCCGTCCTGGTGGCCGCCGGAGTTTTTATTTGTACAAATGCTATACTATTAAAGCGTCATGTCCACCTTTGAGGCTGCCTCATGCATCGCAAGCCGCATCTCCCGCACAAGGTCTGCGCCCACTGTGCGCGCTCCTTCGCCTGGCGACGCAAGTGGTCACGCTGCTGGGAGGAGGTTCGCCACTGCAGCGGGCGCTGTCGCCGCGAGGCTCGACGCCAGGAGCGAGTGCTATGAACCGGACCCTGATATGGCTGCGCGGCGACCTGCGCCTGGCCGATAATTCGCTGTTTTTCTTCGCCACGCCCCCGGAGGCGCTGATCTGTGTGTTTGCGCTGGATGAGGCCTGGCTCGAGCCGCCGCCCGGGTTAGAGACGCCGCGCATCGGGCCTGCTCGCCTGCGCTTTTTGTGGGAGAGCCTGATCGAGCTGCGCGGCGAGCTGCTCAAGCGCGGCAGCGACCTGCTGGTGCGCATCGGAGACCCCGTCCAGGTGATGGCGGGACTGATCGACGAGTACGCCCTCGACGAGGTGAGGGTGCGTGCCGACCCCGGCTGGGAGGAGCAGCAGGCCGTGGCGCAGCTGGCCACGCGGCTGGGCGAGGGGGTGGCGCTGAGCTGTCATGACACCGGCATGCTGCTCGATGAGGCCTCGCTGCCCACGGCGCTCGACGAGCTGCCGGGGAGCTTTTCCGCATTTCGCCGCCGGGTCGAGCGCGCCTGGGCGATTCCCGATGCCGCCCCGGCGCCGGTGACCCTGCCCGGCTGGCCCGAGGGCGCGCCGCGCGGCTTTCCGCCGCTGGGTCAGGTGTGCGCCCAGGCGGCCGGCTGGGCGCCGGACGCCCGCGGCGAGTTCGCCTTTGCCGGCGGCGAGGCGGCGGGCCTGGCGCGCCTCGATCACTACCTCTGGCAGAGCGGGGCCATCGCCCGCTACAAGCAGACCCGCAACGGCCTGGTGGGTGCTGATTTTTCCACCCGGCTCTCGCCGTGGCTCGCCCACGGCTGCCTGTCGGCGCGTCAGGTACGCGATGCGGTGT
The DNA here is from genome assembly GCF_900116405.1 of Halomonas saccharevitans. GTDB lineage: Bacteria > Pseudomonadota > Gammaproteobacteria > Pseudomonadales > Halomonadaceae > Halomonas > Halomonas saccharevitans. The sequence goes on from NZ_FPAQ01000005.1 coordinate 113,031, forward strand.
GCGCCTGGGAGGCCCGGCACGGGGCCAGCGAGTCGAGCTACTGGGTCGTGTTCGAACTCTTGTGGCGCGAGTACTTCCACTGGGCGGCGCGTCAGGAGGGCTCGGCGCTTTATGGCGACCGTCGGCTGCCAGCGCCGGGCGACGGCTTTCGCACCTGGTGCGAGGGGCGTACCGGGGTGCCCTTCGTGGATGCGGCGATGCGCGAGCTCTCTGCCACCGGCTGGCTTTCCAACCGCGCGCGTCAGAACGTGGCGAGCTTCCTGATCAACGAGCTGGAAGGCGACTGGCGGCTGGGGGCGGCCTGGTTCGAGGCCTGCCTGGTCGATTACGATGTGGCCAGCAACTGGGGCAACTGGCGCTATGTGGCCGGGGTGGGGCGCGACACCCGTGATCGCTGGTTCAACGTGCTCAAGCAGGCGCGCGACTACGATCCCGCGGGCAACTACGTCGCCCACTGGCAGCCCGAGCTCGCCGAACTGCCGCCCGGCCAGGCCCGGCATCAGCCCTGGCGGGTGGCGCCCAGGCGCTTCGCCTCGCCCGTGGTGGAGGCGGCGGGCTGGCGCGATTGGCTGCTGCCCCAGGAGACCCGGGATGACTAGCCCGAGGGTGTGCCCGATCCCCAGCACCGCCGCCGCTTCCATTCCCTCTCTTCCTGGATAAGGAGCCGCCATGAACCGTATCGCCACGCCCACCTTGCCCCGGCTGCTGGGCCTGGCCGGCCTGCTTCCGTTCGTCGCGACGGCGGCGGCGACCTGGCTTGCGCCAATCGCCTGGCAGGTCGTCGCCATCCGCGCCTTCCTCGCCTATGCCGCGGTAATTCTCTCCTTCCTGGGCGGGGTGCAGTGGGGCGTGGCCATGTGCCGGGAGCGTCCCGGCGAGGCGCCGTTTCGCGCACGCATGCTGCTTGCCATGGTGCCGAGCCTGCTGGCCTGGCCGGCGCTGCTGCTGCATCCGCTCACCGGCGCCTGGGTGCTGGTCGCGGGCTTTCTGCTGGTGCGCTTCCACGAGCGCTCCCGGGACGGTCGGGCGCAGCTGCCCGACTGGTATCAATCCCTGCGTACGCTCCTGACCCTGGTGGTACTGGCCTGTCATGGTCTGGTGATCTGGCGGCTCACCGGCGCCTGAAGGGGCTTTCCTGACGGGCGCTTCTGGGCGATGATCGCCCGGTTAAATGGACAATGCCCTGCAGGAGCGACGATGAAACGGATGCTGACCCCCCCTCTGCTATTGGCCCTGCTGGCCGGCTGTCAGGCGGCCCCGCCCAGCGAGGCCCAGGCACAGACGCCTGACGGGGCGACCACGGCGGCCGTCGCCGAGACCGCCCAGCCGGCGGACACGGCGCCGGCCGCGGTGGCGAACTTTCAGGGCTGGCTATCCCGCTTTCGGCGCGAGGCGAGGGCCGAGGGTATCGCCGAGGCGACCCTGGCGCAGGCGCTGGACGGCCTGCGCTACCGCCCGCGGGTGATCGAACTCGACCGTTCTCAGCCCGAGTTCGTGCGGCCGATCTGGCAGTACCTGGACAGCGCCGTGTCGTCGACCCGGGTCAGCAACGGGCAGGCGCGTCTGGCCGAGCACCGCGACACGGCCCGTGAGATGGAGCGTCGCTACGGGGTGCCGGCCGAGGTGATCGTCGCCATCTGGGGCATCGAGAGCAACTACGGCGGCAACTTCGGCGACTTCTCGACCCTCGAGGCGCTGGCCACCCTGGCCTTCGAGGGCCGCCGGAGCGACTTCGCCCGCACCGAGCTGCTCGCGGCGCTGCGCATCCTCGAGGCGGGGGATATCTCGCCCGAGCGCATGATCGGCTCCTGGGCCGGCGCCATGGGGCACACCCAGTTCATCCCCTCGAGCTTCGTGGCCTACGCCGTGGACGGCGATGGCGACGGGCGTCGCGATATCTGGGGCAGCATCCCCGACGTGATGGCCTCCACCGCCCACTATCTCGACCGCGCCGGCTGGCAGGCGGGTGAGCCCTGGGGCGTCGAGGTCCGTCTCCCCGAGGGGTTCGACTACGCCCGTACCGAGCTCTCTCATCGCCTCTCGAGCGCCGAGTGGGCCGAGCAGGGCGTGCGCACCCTGAGCGGCGAGCCGCTGCCCGAGTTCGGCGCCGCCTCGGTGATCGTGCCCGCCGGCGCCGAGGGCCCGGCCTTCCTGGTGGGGCGCAACTTCCGGGCGATCCTGCGCTACAACAACGCCACCAGCTATGCCCTGGCGGTGGGTGTGCTCTCCGACGAGATCGCCGGCCGCGAGGGCGTGGTGCAGGCCTGGCCCCGGGAGCAGCAGCCGCTGAGCCGCGGCCAGGTGCGCGAGATGCAGCGCCTGCTCAACGAGCGCGGCTTCGAGGTGGGCGCGCCGGATGGCATCATGGGCCCCAATACCCGGCGCGGTCTGCGCGCCTTTCAGGGCGCCATCGGCGTCACGCCGGATGGCTTCGCGACCCTCACCCTGCTCCAGCGCCTGCGGCGCTGAGCACCGTTTCGGAGGTGATCATGATCCCGACCCGTTACCGCCCGCTGCTGCTGGCCGCCCTGCTCTCGAGCGCGGCGCCGGCGGTGCTCGCCGACGACGATGTCGATCGTGTCTTTGGCTGGGTGGAGAAGGCGACGCTGGAACCCTGGGGCGTCGAGGTGAAGGCCAAGCTCGACAGCGGCGCCCTGACCTCGTCGCTGGACGCCCGCAATATCGAGACCTTCGAGAAGGAGGGCGACGACTGGGTGCGCTTTCGCCTGAAACTCGAGGACGAGGCCAGCGGTGAGACCTTCACCGAGCGCATGGAGCTGCCGCTCTACCGCGACCTACGGGTGCGTGGCGCCGGCGGCGTGGACGAGCGGCCGGTGGTGCTGATGAACGTCTGCCTGGGCGATACCGTCTACGAGGAGCAGTTCAGCCTGCGTGATCGCGAGGAGATGAACTACCCGCTGCTGCTCGGGCGCCGCTCCATCGGCCACCTCGGCCTGCTCGACGTGCGCGAGACCTTCCTCACCGAGCCCGACTGCGACGACGACGCCCCCTTCGTGCCCCACGATCCCGACGAGGCAGAGTAGCGCCGCTGTTACCCCCTCGCGGCCGGGCCCGGACGGGCTCGGCCGCGTCAACACTCGACTCAGAAGAGCCGGGCGAGCAGCGCGGTGACCGCGGTCTCCACCCGCAGGATGCGCGGCCCCAGGTGAATGCCCTGGCAGCCGGCCTCGAGCAGTCGCTCCACCTCCCAGGGAATGAAGCCGCCCTCCGGCCCCACCAGCAGCACCGCCGGCTCGTCGAGCCCGCGGGGGCAGTCGTCGGGCATGCCCGGGTGCGCCACCAGGCCGCGCCGCCCCGCGAGCAGCCCCGGCAGCCTGTCCTCGACGAAGGGGCGAAAGCCCTTGGCCAGTGTCACCTCGGGCAGCCGGGTGTCGCGGGCCTGCTCCAGGCCCAGCACCAGGTGGCGGTGGATCTTCTCGTCGTCGAGCTCCGGCGACTGCCAGTAGCTCTTCTCCACGCGACGGGTATTGAGCAGGGTGATCTGCTTTACGCCCAGGGCGGTGACGTGCTCCAGGCTGCGCGCCAGCATTCGCGGACGCGGCAGGGCGAGCACCAGGTGGACCGGCAGCGAAGGCGGCGCCGGCTGATCCAGCGCGGAGACATCGAAGCACGCCTCGTGGTCGTCGAGGCTCAGCAGCTCGCCGCGCCCCAGCGCCCCTCCCGCGATGCCCAGCGTCAGGGTGTCCCCGGGGTGAGCACGATGGACCTCGCGCAGGTGCGCCAGGCGGCGCGGGTCGCGAACCCGGGCCAGGCGATGGTTCTCGACGTCCTCGGGGGAGAGCAGGATCAGGTTCATGGCGCCTCGCCGTGTTTGAGACTGAATAGGGGCTATGCCTTGCATGGATGGTGTCGCGGTGCACAATAGCGTTACGGGGGGCAACCGCCCTCATCGGACAAGGAGCAGCGCCGTGCGCGTGATTCGCAAGTATGCCAACCGCAGGCTCTATGATACCGAACAGAGCCGCTACGTGACCCTCGAGGATCTGCGCGGCCTGATCATCGACGAGGTGCCCTTCAGGGTCGAGGATGCCAAGAGCGGCGAGGACCTGACCCGCACCATCCTGCTGTCGATCATCATCGAGCAGGAGCAGGCCGACGGCGACGCCCAGGTGTTCTCCAACGACCTGCTGGCGCAGTTCATCCGGGTCTACGACATGGCCCAGCCGTTGCCCCTGTCACGCTATCTGGAGCAGGGCACCAAACTGATGCTCGAGCAGCAGCACCGCATGCAGGATCAGTGGCAGCAGGCCATGCGCCACTCGCCCATGGAGCTGATGCGCGAGATGGCCGAGGAGAACATGAAGTTCTGGCAGAAGACCATTAACCAGGCCGGCACCCCGAGCGACGACGACTCGGGCAAGGGCAAGCCGTAGGCGGCGCCGCGCGTCGGTTTCTGACATAATGCCGCGACGTTTCTTGCACGGTTCTGAGGTAGTCAAGCGGATGAAGGTCCTGATCATCGGCGGCGGTGGCCGCGAACACGCCCTGGCCTGGAAGGTCGCCCAGTCACCCCGAGTGGAGACGGTCTTCGTGGCCCCCGGCAATGCCGGCACGGCCCTGGAGCCGGGGCTCACCAACGTCGCGATCGGCGTCGACGACCTGGCGGGCCTGGTGGCCTTCGCCCGGGAGGAGGGTGTCGAGCTGACCATCGTCGGCCCCGAGGCGCCGCTGGTCGAGGGCGTGGTCGACCGCTTCCGCGAGGCGGGCCTGGCGATCTTCGGCCCCACGGCCGGCGCGGCCCAGCTCGAGGGCTCCAAGGCGTTCACCAAGGACTTCCTGGCCCGTCACGCCATCCCCTCCGCCGACTATCGCACCTTCACCGCGGTGGCGCCGGCCCTCGAGTACCTGGCCGAGAAGGGCGCGCCCATCGTCATCAAGGCCGACGGCCTGGCGGCCGGCAAGGGCGTGATCGTGGCGATGACCCTCGCCGAGGCCGAGGCGGCGGTGCGCGACATGCTCGAGGCCAACGCCTTCGGCGATGCCGGTGCCCGGGTGGTGATCGAGGAGTTCCTGCAGGGCGAGGAGGCGAGCTTCATCGTCATGGTCGACGGCGAGACCATCCTGCCCATGGCGACCAGTCAGGACCACAAGCGCGCCTTCGATGGCGATGCCGGCCCCAACACCGGCGGCATGGGCGCCTACTCCCCGGCGCCGGTGGTCACCGACAGCGTTTTCGAGCGCATCATGGCGCGGGTGATCCGCCCCACGGTGCGGGGCATGGCCGAGGAAGGCCACGCCTACACCGGCTTCCTCTACGCCGGCCTGATGATCGACGCCGAGGGCAACCCCAAGGTGATCGAGTACAACTGCCGCTTCGGCGACCCGGAGACCCAGCCGATCATGCTGCGGCTGCGCTCCGACCTGGCCGAGCTGTGCCTGGCCGGCGCGCGCGGCGAGCTGGCGGGACTTTCCTGCGATTGGGAACCGCGCCCCGCGGTGGGCGTGGTGCTGGCCGCCGGCGGCTACCCGGGCAGCTACCGCAAGGGCGATGCCATCGAGGGGCTCGGCGCCGCCGAGGCCACCGGCTGCAAGGTCTTCCACGCCGGCACGGCCGAGCGGGACGGCCAGGTGGTCACCGCCGGCGGCCGGGTGCTCTGCGTCACGGCGCTGGGCGACGACGTGGCGGCGGCGCGTGACCTGGCCTACCGGGGCGTCGCCGAGATCCGCTGGCCCGAGGTGCTCTACCGCCGCGACATCGCCCACCGGGCCATCGCCCGTGAACGTGGTGACGCCTGAGCCCGAGCGATCCCCTACAACACGATGCAGGAGCGAGCATGGAGCGTGTCCGACTGAGCTTTCCCGTCGATGAGGTCATGCACCGTCATCCGCTGACGGTACGCATCACCGACATGAACTACGGTCGCCACCTGGGCCACGATGCGCTGATCTCGCTGCTGCACGAGGCGCGCGTCGCCGCGCTGGCCTCACGAGGGCTCCACGAGTGGGACCTCGGCGGCTTCCCCTGCGTGGCGGCCGATCTCGCCGTGCAGTATCAGGCCGAGACACGCTGGCCCGATGCGCTGGCGGTGGAGACCGCCATCCCGGCGCCGGCGCGCAAGGCGATCGGCGTCTACCATCGCATCCTGCGCGAGGCCGACGACGTCACGGTCGCCACCGCCCGGATCAATCTGATGCTGATCGACCCCGCCACCGGCCGCCCGGTGGCGATCCCCGGGGCCCTGCGCGATACCCTGGCGGGAGCGCGCTGATGTCGCGGGAGTATCCGATCATCGCCCTCACCGGCTCCTCCGGGGCCGGCACTACGACGGTGAAGCGCACCTTCGAGCGGATGTTCGCCCGGGAGGCCGTGCACGCCGCCTACGTCGACGGCGATGCCTTTCACCGCTATACCCGCCAGGAGCTGGCGCAGATACTTCTCGACGAGCCCGATCGCAAGGACGAGCTCTCCCACTTCGCGGTGGAGGCCAACCTGCTCGACCGGCTCGAGGCGCTGTTCCGGGAGTATGGCCAGCACGGCAACGGCTCCTTCCGCCACTATATCCATGCCGAAGACAAGCAGATGATCGAGGCCGGCTATCAGGTCGGCACCTTCACCGAGTGGCAGTCGCTGCCCTGCGGCACCGACCTGCTGTTCTACGAGGGGCTGCACGGGGGGCTCGTGACCGCCGAGCTTGACATCGCCCGCCACGTCGACCTGCTGGTGGGGGTCGCGCCGACGATGAACCTGGAGTGGATCCAGAAGATCGATCGCGACATGCGCCACCGCGGCTACTCCCAGGAGGCGGTGATCGACACCATCCTGGGACGCATGGACGACTACGTGCGCTACATCCAGCCGCAGTTCTCGCGCACCCATATCAACTTCCAGCGGGTGCCCACGGTGGATACCTCCAACCCCTTCGAGGTCCAGGACATCCCCACCGACGCCGAGTCCTTCGTGGTCATCCGCTTCCGCGATCCCGCGACGGTGGACTTCCCCTACCTGCTGGCGATGATCCAGGATGCCTTCATGAGCCGCCCGCACACCCTGGTGGTGCCGGGCTCGCGGCTGTCGCTGGCCATGGAGCTGATCCTCGGCCCATTGGTGCGCCACCTGCTGGCCCAGCGGCGCTTTCGCTGACGCCGACACCGACCCTCACGCAAGGAGAACCGCCCATGGATTGCCTGTTCTGCAAGATCATCGAGCGCGAGATTCCCGCCGATATCGTCTACGAAGACGATCACGTGCTCGCCTTCAACGACATCAATCCCCAGGCGCCGACCCACATGCTGATCGTGCCCAAGCGCCACATCGCCACCCTCAACGACATCGAGGAGGAGGGCGACCTGGCGCTGGTGGGGCGTCTGCAGTTCACCGCCGCGAAACTGGCGGCCGAGCAGGGCTTCGCCGAAGACGGCTATCGGGTGGTGATGAACTGCAACGATCATGGCGGCCAGACCGTCTATCATATCCACATGCACCTGATGGGCGGTCGTCGCTTTACCTGGCCGGCTGGCTAGCCGGCGCCCTGCGGCCGAGGCCGCGCGCGACCCGGCGTACGACGCATCAGGTGCATTCTCGAGAGATTTCGTCATGACCCGCTCCCTATCCCGTGCCGACAACCTGATCCACCAGTTCGATACCGTGCTGAGGACCCTGGTGCCCCACGCGGCGACTCCCTCGCGCGTCTCGCCGGCGACCCCGGCGGTGCACGACGAGCCGATGAACATGGAGGAGGAGCGTCACGCCGCGGGGCTGATGCGCATCAACCACACCGGCGAGGTGTGCGCCCAGGCGCTCTACCAGGGCCAGGGGATGACCGCCAAGTTGCCCGAGGTTCGCGGCCAGATGGAGCAGGCCGCCCAGGAGGAGATCGACCACCTGGCCTGGTGCGACGAGCGGCTCCAGGAGCTCGACGCCCGCCCGAGCCTGCTCAATCCGCTGTTCTACGCGGCCTCCTTCGGCCTGGGCGCCGCGGCGGGCGCCATCGGTGACCAGGTGAGCCTGGGCTTCGTGGCCGCCACCGAGGAGCAGGTCGGTCATCACCTGGAGGAGCACCTGGTCAAGCTGCCGGCGAGCGATCATCGCTCCCGCGCCGTGCTGCGCCAGATGGCCATCGACGAGGCACACCACGCCCAGCTGGCCCTGGAGGCGGGAGGCAGCCGCTTCCCCGCACCGGTCAAGCTCGGCATGAAGCTGATGTCCAAGGTGATGACCACCAGCGTCTATCGCGTCTAAACCAGCCTGATCAGTGGATATCGACGGAAGCGGCGCTGGGGACAGGTCGTAGAGGGGGTCCGATGCCAGGGATGGCATCGGTAGCGCCCAAGGAAGAGTTCACAGCGCCCCCTCGTAGACCTGTCGCCAGAATAGCCGCGGAGGCGAAAGGCTCCAGTAAGCGCCTACTCCTCGACGATGGTGAAGGAGTGGGTGATCTCCACGCCGCCCTTGACCAGCATGATGGAGGCGCTGCAGTACTTCTCGGCGGAGAGCTCCACGGCGCGGGCCACCTGCTTCTCCTTCAGGCCGCGGCCGCTGACGGTGAAGTGCACGTGGATCGACGTGAACACGCTGGGCGTGGCGTCGGCGCGTTCGGCCTCGAGGCTCGCCACACAGTCGGTCACGTCGGCCCGGGCCTTCTCGAGGATGTTGAGGACGTCGAAGGAGGTGCAGGCGCCCATGCCCATCAGCAGCATCTCCATGGGGCGCGCGCCGGTGTTGCGGCCGCCGTGGTCGGGCGGGCCGTCGATGACTACGCTGTGGCCGCTGCCGCTCTCGGCAACGAATTGGCGTCCATCGGTCCATTTCACGCTGGCTTTCATCGGGTCGGCATCCTTCGGTTGAGTTCGGTGACTGCAGGCTCGGCAGCATAGCAGCTGACGAGCGGCGGCTCAGCCTCGTTCGCGGGTTCCGGCGACAGGCCCCGGAGCGCCGGACCGTCGAGGGGGCGCTGTAAACCCGTCCCTGGGCGCTACCGACGCCTTCCTTGGCGTAGACATGATGGATTGACCTGCCCCTCCTCAACGTCGTGGGTTACGTTGAGGTTGGGCAACAACACAGAGCCACTATTGAGGGAGGCAGGTCATGACACAGTCTAACGCAACTCAGCAGGTCGTTGTGGAGCGCACTGCCGCCGAGCGGCTCAGCGCCGCCAGCGACGTCCATGCCGCCTATATCGGGCTGGATGTGCATAAGGCCAGCATTGCGGTATCCATCGCCGAGGCGGGACGGCATGAGCCGGAGTTTCGTGGTGAGATCGCCAATGAGCCCACGGCCATCGACACGCTGATCCGCCAGCTG
>NZ_FPAQ01000006.1 GCF_900116405.1 Halomonas saccharevitans
CATGTCGACCGGCTCGCGGCACAGGTAGACCCTCAGTCCCGTGTCTGGCCGAATCATCGGGCCACCTCCACGGCGACGAAGCGCTGCGGGCGATGACGAGGTGGTACTGGTACCTCCTGCACCACCAGGCGCTGCTCCCACGCCAGCAGTGACGCCAGCTCCAGTCCCTGCTCCGCTGCGTTCTCACTCAACGGCAATTGCCGAGAGGAAGCATGGAACAGATGGCCCAGCCAGAAGGCCTGTGTCGGGGTCAGGTCGGTCATGGTGTCCTCCTTGGGATCGGGTGACACCAGTCTGATGGACACTATTCAGTTGCAGAAGATGGGGTTTGTGGAGCGCTTACGGCGATCAGCCTCTCATCGCTCGCGACATGAATCAGCGCCTCCTCTAAGCCAGAACTAAAAGAACCGCCCCCGCAGCCAGGCTGCGGGGGCGGTTTCGTTACCGCGTCGGCGATCGGCTCGCCGAGGGCGGTCGCTTACAGCTCGGGCTCGGCGGCCGCTTCGGCCTCGAAGGCGGCCTTCTCTTCCGGGGTGATCTCCTTGATGGTGAGCTTCACCCGGTTGCGGTTGTCGATGTCGAGCACCTTGACGATGGGCTCGTCGCCCTCGTTGAGGAAGTCGCGCACGTCGTTGACCCGCTCCGGCACGATCTGGGAGATGTGCACCAGCCCGTCGGTGCCCGGCATGATGTTGACGAAGGCGCCGAAGTCGGCGATGCGCACCACCTTGCCGCGGTAGAGCTTGCCGATCTCGGGCTCGGCGGTGATCGCGAGCACCGTGTCGATGGCCGCCTTGGCCGCCGTCTTGTCCTCGGCGTAGATGCGCACGGTGCCGTCGTCGTCCAGGTCGATGGAGGCGCCGGTATCCTCGCAGATCTTGCGGATGGTGGCGCCGCCCTTGCCGATGACGTCGCGGATCTTCTCCGGGTCGATCTTGAGGGTCGCCATGGAGGGCGCGTTCTCGGAGACCTCGGTGCGGCTCTGGGCGATCACGGTGTTCATCTGCTCGAGGATCTGCTGGCGAGCCTCGTGGGCCTGCTGCAGCGCCTGCTCCATGATCTCTTCGTTGATGCCCTCGATCTTGATGTCCATCTGCAGGGCGGTGACGCCCTCGGAGGAACCGGCCACCTTGAAGTCCATGTCGCCCAGGTGATCCTCGTCGCCGAGGATGTCGGTGAGCACGGCGAAGCCGTCGTCATCCTTGACCAGGCCCATGGCGATGCCGGCCACCGGCGCCTTCATCGGCACGCCGGCATCCATCAGCGCGAGCGACGAGCCGCACACGGAGGCCATGGAGCTCGAGCCGTTGGACTCGGTGATCTCGGAGACCACGCGGATGGTGTAGGGGAAGTCCGCCTCGTTGGGCAGCATGGCCTGGACGCCGCGGCGCGCCAGACGGCCGTGGCCGATCTCGCGACGCTTGGGCCCGCCCATGAAGCCCGCCTCACCCACGCTGTAGGGAGGGAAGTTGTAGTGCAGCAGGAAGCGGTCCTTGCGCTCGCCCTCCAGCGACTCGATCAGCTGGGAGTCGCGCAGGGTGCCCAGCGTCGCCACCACGATGGCCTGAGTCTCGCCGCGGGTGAAGATTGCCGAGCCGTGGGTCTTGGGCAGGCCACCGACCTCGATGGAGAGCGGACGCACGGTCTTGTGATCGCGGCCGTCGATGCGCGGCTCGCCCTTGACCACCCGCGAGCGCACCACGCGCTTCTCGAGGCCGGCGAAGGCGCCCTTCACCTCGTCGGCGGCGAACTGGCCGTCTTCCTCACCGGCGAACTGCTCGACCGCCTGATCCTTGAGGGCGGACAGGGCGTCCTGGCGGGCCATCTTGTCGGTGACGCGGTAAGCCTCGCCGACCTTCGCCTCGAAGGCCTCGGCCATGGCGCCCTTGAGGGCAACGTTCTCGGCGGGGGCCTGCCACTCCCACTTCGCCTTGCCGGCCTCGGCGGTCAGCTCGTTGATGGCGGTGATCGCCACCTGCATCTCCTGGTGCGCATAGAGCACCGCGCCCAGCATCTCGTCCTCGAGCAGCTCCTTGGCCTCGGACTCGACCATCAGCACCGCCTTCTCGGTACCGGCGACCACCATGTTGAGCTCGGAGTCGCCCAGCTCTTCCACGGTCGGGTTGAGGAAGTAGCCGTTGTCCTCGGTGAAGCCCACCCGCGCGGCGCCGATCGGGCCCTTGAAGGGCACGCCGGAGATCGCCAGCGCCGCGGAGGTGCCGAGCATCGCCGCGATATCCGGATCGTGGTTGCGGTCGGTGGAGAGCACCGAGCAGACCACCTGCACCTCGTTCATGAAGCCCTTGGGGAAGAGCGGGCGGATCGGGCGGTCGATCAGCCGCGAGGTGAGGGTCTCCTTCTCGGTAGGACGCCCCTCGCGCTTGAAGAAGCCACCGGGAATCTTGCCGACGGCGTAGGTCTTCTCCTGATAGTGGACGGAGAGCGGGAAGAAGGGCTGGGCCGGGTTGGCCTCCTTCTTGGCCACCACGGTGCACAGCACCACAGTGTCGTCCATGGTGACCATCACGGCACCGGTGGCCTGGCGGGCGATGCGCCCGGTTTCCAGGGTGACGGTGCTGCGACCGTACTGAAATGTCTTCTTGACCGGATTCACGGCGACTTCCTTCAACGTTACTTTTCTGTGTTTGGGTCGTTTTGACTCGCCAACCATTTTAGGGCGTGACGCCCGCCGGGACCACCAGGCGGCGACATTTCCGCGCCCCCATTGGCGGGGCTGACCCGGCGACAGGCCTCCGGGGAGGCGCTGTGAATACGTCCCTGTACGCTACCTCGGCCCTGCGGCGCTCTCGCGTCCCGCTCCGCTTGCAGGTCCGGTGCTGGCCATCCATGGACAGCCCGTTCGGAGCAGTGCTCCTCACCCCTGGTACTCGGACCTCCCCTGCGGCCCGTCCCCGGCGCCCGCCGATATCGCCGCCGCCAACGCAAAACGGGCAGCCCGAAGGCTGCCCGTTTCGTTACCGCGTGGGGTGCGACGCTTAGCGACGCAGGCCCAGACGCTGGATCAGCGACTGATAGCGCTCGAAGTCCTTGCGCTTCAGGTAGTCCAGCAGCTTGCGGCGCTGGTTGACCATGCGGATCAGGCCACGACGAGAGTGGTGATCCTGCTTGTTGGTCTTGAAGTGATCCTGCAGGCCATCGATGTTGGCGCTCAGCAGGGCCACCTGAACTTCGGGGGAACCGGTGTCGTTGTCGCCACGACCGTACTCGCTGACGATTGTGGACTTCTGCTCGGCTGTCAGTGCCATCTGTCTCTCCAGTAAGCAATATGCTTGGGGTTGAATGTGTGAGACCACGCATATTTGCAGTCTCGGGCGTTTCTCCCTTCACTCGGCTGCGGTGCTCAGCAGCCGTTTCGGCGCCACCTCCTGTGGCCCCGTCACCGTACCGAGGCCCAGGAAGGCCTCGCCACGATAGAGTCTTGCCGTCTCGCCCTCGGCGAGCCCGCGGGCCTCGACCCGGGCCGACTGGCCGTGGGTCAGGCGTCCCGCCGCCTCGCCGTCAACGTCGAGGCGCGGCAGATGATCGATCAGTGCGTCGACCGGCAGAAGCCCGGCCTCGCGCTCGGCCTGATCGGCCAGGGCCTCGAGCGCGGCAAAGTCCTGCATGCCGTCGCTCGTGAAGGGGCCGGTCGCCAGCCGCCGCAGCGCACTGATGTGGGCCCCGCATCCCAGGGCGCGGCCGATGTCCTCGGCCAGCGTGCGGACGTAGGTGCCCTTGCTGACGCGGACCTCCAGCTCGAAGGCCTCGGCCTCGCAGGCAAGAAGCCGGGCATCATACACCGTCACACGGCGGGCTGCACGCTCGATCGACTTGCCCTCGCGGGCGAGTTCGTAGAGCTTGCGGCCCTGGTGTTTGAGGGCCGAATACATCGGCGGAATCTGATCGATCTCGCCGCGAAAGCGCGCCAGCACGCCCTCTATATCGGCCTCGGTGAGCCGCGGCACCGCGTGACGCTCGATCACCGCACCCTCGGCATCGCCGCTGTCGGTGACCACCCCGAGCTCCACCCGAGTACGGTAGACCTTATCGGCCTCCAGCAGATGCGCGGAGAACTTGGTCGCCTCGCCGAAGCAGACCGGCAGCAGGCCGGTGGCCATGGGATCGAGCGTTCCGGTGTGGCCGGCCTTCTGGGCCTGAAACAGGCGCCGCGCCCGCTGCAGGGCGTGATTGCTGGATGCCCCCGCGGGCTTGTCCAGCAGCAGCACGCCGTTCACCGGCAGTCCGCGACGTCGCCGTGCCATCAGTGGCGCTCGTCGCTTTCTGTCGGCCCCTGACCCGAGGCACCATCCTCCGGTGCCTCGTCATGCTGATCGCGATCGCTGGCCACGGCCTCGTCGATCAGCGACGACAGCCGCTGACCGCGTACCACGCTCTCATCGTAGTGAAAGCGCAGCTCCGGCACGTGGCGCAACTTGATGCGTCGGGCGATCTGGCTGCGCAGGAAACCGGCGGCGCGCTTGAGCACCGCCAGGTTTTCCTTGATGCGCTCGGGCTCCTGCTCACCCAGCAGGGTCACGTGGACATCGGCATAGCCGAGGTCGCGACTGACCTCGACGCCGCTGACGGTGACCATGCCCAGGCGCGGGTCCTTGACCTCGCGCTGGATGAGCACCGCCAGCTCCTTCTGGAGCTGGTCGGCGACCCGGTCGGTACGCTTGAATTCCCGCATGGTCGCCTCCTGGGGCCCTTAGAGCGTCCGCTCGACCTTGACCTGATCGAAGACCTCGATCTTGTCGCCGACCTGGACGTCGTTGTAGTTCTTCACGCCGATGCCGCACTCCATGCCGTTGCGCACTTCCTGGACGTCGTCCTTGAAGCGGCGCAGCGACTCGAGCTCGCCCTCGTAGATCACCACGTTGTCGCGCAGCACGCGGATCTTCTTGTTGCGATGCACGCTGCCCTCGACGACCATGCAGCCGGCCACGGCGCCGATCTTCGGTGCGCGGAAGACGTCACGGACCTCGGCCACGCCGACGATCTCTTCCTTCCACTCCGGTGCCAGCATGCCGCTCATGGCCTGCTTGACCTCGTCGATCAGCTGGTAGATCACGCTGTAATAGCGCAGATCCAGGCCTTCACGCTCGATGATCTCGCGGGCTGCAGCGTCGGCACGCACGTTGAAGCCGACCACGATGGCGTCACTGGCGAGCGCCAGGTTGGCGTCGGTGCCGGTGATGCCGCCCACGGCGGAGGAGACCACGGCCACCTCGACCTCGCCCGTGGAGAGCTCTTCCAGGGCGCCCTTGATCGCCTCCAGCGAGCCTTGCACGTCGGCCTTGAGCACGATGTTGAGCTTGGCGGCGACATCCTGGCCCATCTGGCTGAACATGTTCTCCAGCTTGGCCTTCTGCTGGCGAGCCAGACGCACCTCGCGGTACTTGCCCTGACGGAAGTTGGCGACCTCGCGGGCCTTCTTCTCGTCGGCCAGCACCATGAAGTCGTCACCGGCTTCGGGGGTGCCGCCCAGGCCCTGGATCTCCACCGGGGTGGAGGGACCAGCCTCGTCGACCTGCTTGCCAAGCTCGTTGGTCAGCGCACGCACGCGGCCGTAGTGCAGGCCGGCGAGCACGATGTCGCCCTTCTTCAGGGTGCCGTTCTGGACCAGCACGGTGGCTACCGGGCCACGTCCCTTGTCCAGGCGCGACTCGACCACCACGCCCTTGCCGGGCGCTTCGGGCACGGCCTTGAGCTCGAGCACCTCGGAGACCAGCTGGATCGACTCCAGCAGCGTCTCGATGCCCTCCCCGGTGTGCGCGGAGACGTGCACGAACTGAGTGTCGCCGCCCCACGCCTCGGAGATGACGCCGTGCTGGGACAGCTCGTTCTTGACCCGGTCCGGATCGGCGCCCGCCTTGTCGATCTTGTTGACCGCGACCACCATCGGAACCTCGGCGGCCTTCGAGTGCTCGATGGCCTCGATGGTCTGGGGCATGACGCCGTCATCGGCGGCCACCACCAGCACCACCACGTCGGTGGCCTTGGCACCGCGAGCACGCATGGCGGTGAACGCCGCGTGGCCCGGAGTATCCAGGAAGGTCACGCCGCCGTGATCGTCTTCCACATGGTAGGCGCCGATGTGCTGGGTGATGCCGCCAGCCTCACCGGTGGCCACCTTGGCCTTGCGGATGTAGTCGAGCAGCGAGGTCTTGCCGTGGTCGACGTGACCCATGACCGTGACCACCGGCGAGCGGGTGATCTCCTCGCCCTCGTAGGAGATGCCCTCGAGGACCTCGGTCTCCAGCGCATCGTCCTTGACCAGCTTGGGCGTGTGCCCCATCTCCTCGACCACGATGGCCGCGGTGTCCTGATCGATGGTCTGGTTGATGGTCACCGCCGCACCCATGGTGAACATGGCCTTGATGACCTCGTTCGCCTTGATCGACATCTTGTCGGCCAGGTCGGCGACGCTGATCGACTCGGGGATGGAGACCTCGCGGACGATCGGCTGAGTCGGCTTCTGGAAGCCGTGCTTGCCGCCGCTCTGGCCGGCGCCACCGCGGCGACCGCCGCGACGCTCGGCGCGCTTGGCCTTCTTGCCGCCCCGGCGACGCTCCTCGCGATCACCACGGTCGTCTTCACGATCGTCACGGCCCTTCTTGCCAGCCTTGCCGCTGGCTTTCTTGACCGCGGCACGACGCGGCTCGGCACGCCCCTCCTTGGGGGGAGCGGGCGGCTCGTCGGAGGACGGCTGCGTTTCCAGCTCCGGCACCGGGATCGCCGGCTCGCTGGCAGCCTTCTCGGCCTTCTCGGCCTCGAGCTTGGCGGCGGCCTCGCGCGCAGACTCCTCGGCGGCACGCACCTTGGCTTCCTCGGCCTCGCGAGCATCCTTGGCGGCCTGGGCCTGCTGGGAATCGGCCATGTCGCCGACCAGCTGGCGCGGGCCGGCATCGACCTCGGGCTGGCTCTTGTCGGTCTCTTCCTCGGCGCGCTTGACGTAGGTGCGCTTCTTGCGAACCTGCACCTCGATGCTCTTGCCGCGCTCGCCGGTATTGATGCGGCTGCGCGTCTTGCGCGTCAGGGTGATGCGATTCTTCGCTGGCCCGGCGCCGCTGCCGCCGTGACTCTTGGTGAGATAGTCGAGCAGCTGACGCTTGTCCTCTTCGGACACGGCGTCACTCTCGGCCTTCTGGCCAAGCCCTGCTTCTTTCATCTGCTCCAGCAGGCGAGGCACGTCGCGCCCCACCTTCGCTGCAAAATCCTTAACGGTCATTTCTGACATTACGACCCTCCTCAGCCCGTGACCCGTTTACTGTTCGTTCTCGAACCATGGCGCACGGGCAGTCATGATCAGTGCCGCGGCGCGCTCCTCGTCGATACCCTCGATGTCGGTCAGATCATCGACGGACTGCTCGGCCAGGTCCTCCATGGTGACAATGCCCCGACTGGCCAGAATGAAGGCCAGATGACGCTCCATGCCGTCCATCTCCAGCAGGTCGTCGGCCGGCTGGGCGCCGTCGAGTTCCTCCTCGGAGGCGATGGCGAGGTTCAGCAGTTCATCCTTGGCGCGAGCGCGCAGCTCTTCGATGAGATCCTCGTCGAACTCCTCGATCTCCAGCATCTCCTCGACCGGCACGTAGGCGACCTCCTCCAGGGAGGTGAAACCTTCGTCCACCAGCAGGCGCGCCACGTCCTCGTCGATGCTCAGATGCTGAATGAAATGCTCGACGAGGCTATCCACTTCCTGGTCGCGCTTGGCCTCGGCCTCTTCCTCGGTCATGACGTTGAGACGCCAGCCGGTGAGTTCGGAGGCCAGGCGCACGTTCTGGCCACTGCGGCCGATGGCCTGGGCCAGGTTGTCCTCGGCGACGGCGACGTCCATGGCGTGGGACTCCTCGTCGACGAGGATCGAGGCGACATCGGCCGGCGCCATGGCGTTGATCACCAGCTGGGCGGGATTGTCGTCCCACAGCACGATGTCCACGCGTTCGTTCTGCAGCTCCGAGGAGACGGCCTGCACGCGCGAACCGCGCATGCCGACACAGGCGCCGACCGGATCGATGCGACGATCGTTGGTCTTGACCGCGATCTTGGCCCGGGAGCCCGGGTCGCGTGCCGCGCCCTTGATCTCGATGAGCTGCTCGGCGATCTCCGGCACCTCGATGCTGAACAGCTCGATGATCAGCTCCGGGCAGGTGCGCGAGAGAATCAGCTGGGCGCCGCGGGCCTCGGCATCGACCTTGACCAGCAGCGCGCGGACCCGCTCATTCATGCGGTAGCGCTCGCCCGGAATCATCTCGCTGCGCGGCAGGAACGCCTCGGCGTTCTCGCCCAGATCGATGATCAGGCCATCGCGGGTGGTCTTCTTGACGATGCCGGCGACCAGCTCGCCCTCACGCTCGGCATACTGGCGCACCACTTCGGCGCGCTCAGCCTCGCGGACCTTCTGCACGATGACCTGCTTGGCGGTCTGCGCGGCGATACGGCCGAAGGCGGCGTTCTCGATGCGCTCCTCAACCACGTCACCCAGCCCCAGGGGCGGGTCGCGACGCTCGGCGAAGGTGAGTTTGATCTGGGCATCGGGCCCGTCGAAGTCATCGTCCTCGACCACCTCCCAGCGGCGGAAGGTCTCGTAATCGCCCGTGTAGCGATCGATGTGCACGCGCACGCTGGCTTCCTCGTCTTCGAAGCGCTTGCGCGATGCACTGGCCAGGGCCGCCTCGACGGCCTCGAAGATCACCTCGCGGGAGACCCCCTTCTCGTTGGAGATCGTGTCGACGACCGCCAGAATTTCTTTACTCATGCCTTAGCCTCGCCAGTGAACCTGTCCTTATACACCGAGCTCATCACGTGAACTGCGGGACGACCCGCGCCTGATCGATGCCCTCGATGGGAAAGCAATACTCCTCGCCGTCGACCTGCAGCAGCACCTCGTCGTTCTCGACCCCGGCCAGCAGCCCCTTGAACTTGCGCCGGCCGTCGAAGGGCGCGCGCAGCTTCACGGTGACCACATGGCCCGCGTACTGGGCGAACTGCTCGAGGGTGAAGAGCGGCCGATCCATGCCCGGCGAGGAGACTTCCAGTCGATACTCGCCCGGCACCGGGTCCTCGACATCGAACACCGCGCTGACCTGGCGACTGACGTCGGCGCAGTCGTCCACGCTTATCCCGTTCTCATGGTCGATGTAGATCACCAGGCGGGAATGTTTGCCCTGAGACAGATGATCGATGCCCCAGAGTTCGAACCCCATGGCCGAGACCACCGGTTCGATCAGCGCATGCAGCGCAGCGTCCTTGATTGCCACGGAAGAAAGCTCCTACAGCCGTTGCATCAGGCACCTGGCCGGGAGTTGAGAGAAGAGTCAGGTGGCTGATTGGCGTTGCCCGAGCAGCGCCGCCGGCGTTTCCGGCTGACATGCTGCTAACAAAAAGCCCCTTCACAGGAAGGGGCTTTTACAAGAAACCTGTATACCACTTCGGCACTCTGGCACGCTCCTGCTACTGCGCATGCCTGCCAAGAAGATGGTAGCGGGGACCGGATTTGAACCGATGACCTTCGGGTTATGAGCCCGACGAGCTACCAGACTGCTCCACCCCGCATCAATCTAGGTCGGTGATTGTAAGCCCACATGACTCGATGGTCAAGTGGCAACACCGCTTTCTGCCAATCCTGCTTCGAAGGTGCGAACTGCTCGCTTGCTTCGATTTGGTGCCGAAGGCGGGACTTGAACCCGCACGACCGTAAGGTCACTACCCCCTCAAGATAGCGTGTCTACCAATTCCACCACTTCGGCATCGGGGGAGGCTGGATGACGACTCAGTCGCCGCTTTCCTCCAGCACTGGCGCAGTATTATCCACATCACTGCTGCCGCCGTCAAGGGTCGGCACGGCATTCTGTTGCTCGATCAGCTCGGCATCGGGAATGCCAGCCTCGGGCGCATCGCCGGCCTGAGAGGCGAAGTACGCCAGGGTCAGCGAGGTGGCGAAGAAGGCCGCGGCCAGCAGGCCGGTGAACTTCGCCAGGAAGTTACCGCTGCCCCGCGAGCCGAACACGGTCTGGGAGGCACCGCCACCGAAGGCGGCACCGGCTTCGGCGCCCTTGCCCTGCTGCAGCAGGATCAGGACGACCAGGGCGATGGCGATCGCCACGTGGGTCATGAGAATGGCAACTTGCATGGATTCAACCTGCTGACTGACAAATGGCTAGGAAATCGTCGACCTTGAGGGAGGCACCCCCCACCAGGCCGCCGTCGATGTCGGGTTGGGCGAGCAACTCGGCGGCATTATCCGCCTTCATGCTGCCGCCGTACAGCAGACGCATGCCGGCGGCGAGCGTCTCGTCATGGCGCGCCAGGCGCTCGCGCAGGGCAGCGTGAACCGCCTGCGCCTGCTCGGGCGTGGCGGTGCGGCCGGTGCCGATCGCCCAGACCGGCTCGTAGGCCACGATCAGGCGCGAGTGCTCGGCCGGGTCGAGGGCCTCGAACACCGCCTCGAGCTGGCCCAGCACCACCGCCTCGGTGCACCCGGCCTCACGCTCCTCGAGGGTCTCGCCGACGCAGAGCACCGGGGTGACCCCCTCGTGAAGCGCCGCTTTGACGCGCGCCAGCACCGCCGCGTCGTCCTCGCCGAACAGGGCACGGCGCTCGGAGTGGCCGACCAGCACCAGGCGGGCGCCGCACTCGCGCAGCATGGCACCGCTGACCTCGCCGGTGAAGGCGCCGGAGGGTCGATCGCTGAGCGTCTGCGCGCCCACCGTCACGGCGGTCTCGCCAAGCGCCTGAGACGCGGCCCCCAGGAAGGGGAAGGGCACCATCAGCGCCACCTCGACGTTCACGGGCAGGGAGCCCCCGGCGAAGGCCCGGCCGAACTCCTCGACCAGGGTCAGGGAGCCGTTCATCTTCCAGTTCCCGGCGATCAGCGGCATGCGCATGGAGCTTCCTCTTTCAAGGTGGTGCGAAATGGTATAGGAGGGGCCCAATCAAGACAACCAGAGTCAAGACAACCAGAGCCAGGACAACCGGGGCCGTCGCCCCCGACGCTCAGCAGAGCAGCGCCTCGACGTCATCGGCCAGGCGCCGCGCCAGGCCGTCGACGTCCAGGTGGGCCCGACCCTCGACCATCACGCGAATCAGCGGCTCGGTGCCCGAGGCGCGCAGCAGCACGCGCCCCTGATCGCCGAGCTCCTCCTCCAGGGCGCTCACCGCCTGCTTAAGCGCCGACTGATCGAGCAGCGCCTTGGCGTCACTGCCCGGCGTCAGGCGCACGTTGACCAGCGCCTGCGGCGCCTTCTCGAGCCCGGCGAGCAGGCGCTCCAGCGATTCGCCCGTGCGAACCATGATCGCCAGCACCTGGAGCGCCGAGACGATACCGTCGCCGGTGGTCTGCACATGGCCGCAGACGATGTGCCCCGAAGACTCGCCGCCCAGCTGCCAGCCGTTGGCCGCCAGGCGCTCCATGACGTAGCGGTCGCCGACCTTGGCGCGCTCGAAGGGGATCTCGAGCGCTTCCATGGCCGTAGCCAGGCCGAAGTTGGACATCAGGGTGCCCACCACGCCGCCGCCCAGATCACCCCGGGCATGCCGATCGCAGGCGATCAGGTAGAGGATGTCGTCGCCGTCGATCTCGCGGCCGTCGGCATCCACCAGCAGCACTCGGTCGCCGTCGCCGTCGAAGGCCACGCCGAGGTCGGCGCCCTGATCGACCACCGCGGCGCTCAGGGCGGCGGGATGGGTCGAACCCACCGCCTGGTTGATGTTGAGGCCGTCGGGCGAGGCGCCGATCAGGCTGACCTCGGCCCCCATCTCGCGGAACACGCTGGGCGCGATGTGGTAGGTGGCACCGTGGGCGCAGTCGATCACCATCTTCAGCCCGTGCAGGCTGACCCGGTCGGGAATGGTCGATTTGCAGAACTCGATGTAGCGGCCGGGGGCATCATCGACCCGCATCGCCTTGCCCAGCCGAGACGGCCCCACGGTGGTCAGCGGCTCCTCGAGCATCGCCTCGATGTCAGCCTCGACCGCATCGGCCAGCTTGGTCCCGGCGGCGGAGAAGAACTTGATGCCGTTGTCCTGGAAGGGATTGTGCGAGGCCGAGATGACGATGCCCGCGTCGGCGCGGAAGGTGCGCGTCAGATAGGCGATGGCCGGCGTCGGCATCGGCCCCAGCAGCATCACATCGACGCCGGCGGCGGAGAGCCCGGACTCCAGCGCCGACTCGAACATGTAGCCGGAGATCCGCGTGTCCTTGCCGATCATCACCCGGGCCCGCCCGGTCTCACGCGTCAGCACGCGACCGGTGGCCCAGCCCAGCTTGAGCATGAAATCGGCGGTGATGGGAGGCTCTCCCACGGTGCCACGAATGCCGTCGGTGCCGAAATAGCGTCTAGTCATGCGTACCGCCTTCCTCGAGTACGGCCCAGGTCATGTTCACCGCGTCCACGTGGGGCCCCACGTCGTGAACGCGCAGGATGCGTGCGCCGCGCTCCACCGCCATGGCGGTGAGCGCCAGGCCGCCGGAGAGACGCTCCTCTACCGGCCGCCCGAGCACCTTGCCGATCATGCTCTTGCGCGACATGCCGACGAGAAGGGGCAACCCCAGGGGCGCCAGCTGATCCATGTGCTTGAGCAGGCGCAGGTTGTGCTCCACGGTCTTGGCGAAGCCGAAACCGGGATCGAGTAACAGGCGCTCGCGACGCAGCCCGGCGGCCTCGCAGGCGGCCACCCGCTGCGCCAGGAAATCGGCCACGGCCTCTTCCACCGGCACATCGTAATGCGGCTCCTGCTGCATGTCGCCGGGCTCGCCGAGCATGTGCATCAGGCACACCGGCAGGCCGCTGGCGATCGCCGCCGACAGCGCGCCCTCGCGGCGCAGGTTGCGCACGTCGTTGATCATGCCGGCCCCGGCCTCGGCCGTCGCCTGCATCACCTCGGGGGTGCTGGTATCCACCGAGACCAGCGCATCGAACTCGCGCACCAGCGCCTCGACCACCGGCACCACTCGGTCCAGCTCCTGCTGGGGCGATACCGGCTCGGCCCCGGGGCGCGTGGACTCACCGCCCACGTCGATGATCGCGGCGCCCTCGGCGAGCATCTGCTCGGCATGACGCAGGGCGTCGTCCGGCACCGCGTGGCGCCCGCCGTCGGAGAAGGAGTCGGGAGTGACGTTGAGGATCCCCATGACGCGGGGAAAGGAGAGGTCGAGGCGGTGCCGGCCGCACTGCAGGTGGGTCGCTGTGCTGGTATCCATCGTCTTCCTGTTGATCGAACGGCGTGATCGAACGGCAAAGGCGCCCCGCAGGGCGCCTGAGAGTACTGCCGGTGCGGCTCAGCTGCCGGCCGGGCCACCCAGCGGGTCGGAGGGTCGACGCGAAGGCGTGTCGTCGTCTTCGGCGTCGTCGCTCGCCGCCGGGCCGGTCTCGGCATGCGGCTCGCCGCCGGTGGGGGCACCGCCGCTCGGATCATCCCAGCCCTCGGGCGGACGCGGGTCGCGACCGGCCATGATGTCCTTGAGCTGAGTGGAGTCGATGGTCTCGTACTTCATCAGCGCATCGGCCATGGCGTCCAGCTTCTCGCGATTCTCGCTGAGGATCTGCTGAGCCTGCTCGTAGCAGCCGTCGATGATCTTGCGCACCTCCTTGTCGAGCTTGGAGGTCGTCTCGCCGGACTTGAGCTTGCCCCCCTGGCCGGGGCCGCCGAGGAACTGATGGGACTCGTCCTCGTCGTACATGATCGGCCCCATCTCCTCGGAGAGGCCCCATTTGGCGACCATGTTGTGCGCAAGCTCGGTGGCCCGCTTGATGTCGTTGGAGGCACCGGTGGTGACACCGTTCGGTCCCAGCGTCATCTCCTCGGCGATGCGGCCGCCGAACAGCGAGCAGATCTGGCTGATGATCTGCTGGCGCGACAGGCTGTAGCGATCCTCCTCGGGGAGGAACATCGTCACGCCCAGCGCCCGGCCGCGGGGGATGATGGTGACCTTGTAGACCGGGTCGTGCTCTGGCATCACCAGGCCGATGATGGCGTGGCCCGACTCGTGATAGGCGGTGTTGAGCTTCTCCTTGTCGGTCATGACCATGGACTTGCGCTCGGCGCCCATCATGATCTTGTCCTTGGCGAGCTCGAGCTCCTCCATGCCCACCAGGCGCTTGTTGCGACGCGCGGCGAACAGGGCGGACTCGTTGACCAGGTTGGCCAGATCGGCGCCGGAGAAGCCGGGCGTGCCGCGGGCGATCAGCGACGGCTTGACGTCGTCGGCCAGCGGCACCTTGCGCAAGTGCACGTTGAGGATGTGCTCACGGCCGCGGATGTCCGGCAGCGGCACCACCACCTGACGGTCGAAGCGGCCCGGGCGCAGCAGCGCCGGATCGAGCACGTCGGGACGGTTGGTGGCGGCGATGACGATGACGCCCTCGTTGGCCTCGAAGCCGTCCATCTCGACCAGCAGCTGGTTCAGCGTCTGCTCGCGCTCGTCGTTGCCACCGCCCATGCCGGCGCCGCGCGAGCGACCCACCGCATCGATCTCGTCGATGAAGATGATGCAGGGCGACTGCTTCTTGGCCTGCTCGAACATGTCACGCACGCGGGAGGCACCCACACCGACGAACATCTCGACGAAGTCGGAACCGGAGATCGAGAAGAACGGCACCTTGGCCTCGCCGGCGATGGACTTGGCGAGCAGCGTCTTGCCGGTACCGGGCGGGCCGACCATCAGCACGCCGCGCGGGATGGTACCGCCCAGGCGCTGGAACTTGGTCGGATCACGCAGGAAGTCGACTAGCTCCTCGACCTCTTCCTTGGCCTCGTCGCAGCCGGCGACGTCGGCAAAGGTGGTCTTGATCTGGTCCTGGGAGAGCAGCTTGGCCTTGGACTTGCCGAAGCTCATGGGCCCACCCTTGCCGGCCCCGCCGCCCTGCATCTGGCGCATGAAGAACATGAAGATGGCCAGGATGAGCAGGATCGGGAAGCTGGCGATCAGCAGGCGCATCCACAGGCTCTGCTGCTCGGGCTCCTTGCCCACCACGGTAACGTCATTGGCCAACAGATCGTCCATCAGCTTGGGATCCTCCGCCGCCGGGCGGATGGTCCGGAACTGCGAGCCATCGGTGCGCTCACCGGCGATGGTGTAGCCATCGATGGTCACGCTCTTGACCTGCTGGTTCTGCACCTGCTGGACGAACTGGGAATAGTTCATCGCCTGCGGTGAGCTGTCGACGCTGAAATTGTTGAACACCGTCAGCAGCACTGCCGCGATGACCAACCACAGAATCAGGTTCTTCGCCATGTCGTTCAAGGGACTACCCTCATTGCAAGAATCTGTCGGCCGAAAATGCCTGGTCCTTCGACACTACATGAGCGGCACATGTTCAGCCAGCCTACGGCCGGAGCGGGAATATCCGTCACTGTGACACAGTCCCGTCATCCTGTCCGACAATCGGCCCATTAGTCGCTGCCTATCGGGGCAGTGCCCCGTATTGCGACCGAGGCACGCCTCAGCCGCGAAATCCTTCCGCCAGCAGGTAAACCTCACGCGAGCGGGCCCGTGAGGCCTCCGGCTTGCGCGTCACCACGCGCTTGAAGCTGCCGCGCAGCTCCGTCAGGAACTCGTCGAACCCCTCGCCTTGGAAGACCTTGGCCAGGAAGGTGCCGCCGGGTGACAGCGTCTGGCGCGCCAGCTCCAGTGCCAGCTCCACCAGATACATCGCCTGGGGCTGGTCGATGGCGGCCATCCCACTCATATTGGGGGCCATGTCCGACATCACAAGGTCTACTGGACGATCGCCGAGGGTTTCGAGTATCGCCTCGAGCACGTGCTCTTCGGTGAAATCGCCCTGCACGATGTCGACATCGGCCAGGGCATCCATCTCGAGGATGTCCGAGGCGATCACCACACCGCTCGACCCGACCTTCTCGGCGGCCACCTGGCTCCACCCGCCCGGGGCGGCACCCAGATCGATCACGGTCATGCCGGGGCGCAACAGACGATCCTTCTCGTCCAGCGCCAGCAGCTTGTAGCTGGCCCGGCTGCGATAGCCGTCCTGCCAGCTCTGCTTCACGAACCGGTCGTCGAAGTGCTCCTTCATCCAGTCCTTGCTGGTCTTACTGGTCTTGCTGGCGGAGGCCTTGCTGGCCGGCTTCTTGCCGGCAGCGCCCTTGGCGCGGGAAGCATGGGGACGTGCCACGGCATCACCTGTGAATGGCCATGAATGACAGGTAGTCGAGCGAAATCCGGGAAGACCCGAGGGAGGTGCGACGGGGTGCTGACCTGCGGACCCGGTCGATGGAGAAGCAGGCAACGGGTAACGAGCTTTCGCCGCGAGACGATTCGCCGTACCATGTGCGCTGCGCGCCAACCGGGAAGAAGCAAGATACCATGAGCTTGTCACAGGCACAAAAGAAAGCATTTCGCAGCATCGGCCACCATCTCGATCCCGTGGTCACGGTCTCCGAGAACGGCGCCTCCGAAGGGGTGCTCGCCGAACTCGACCGCGCTCTGCGCGACCACGAGCTGGTCAAGGTCAAGCTCGCCCTGCCCGACCGCGACGACCGCGCGGCCATGCTCGACGAGCTGGTCACGGCGAGTGGCGCCGAGCCGGTGCAGAAGATCGGCAAGATGGCCCTGCTCTATCGCCACAACCCCAAGGTCAATCCGAAGCTCTCCAACATCACGCGCTTCGAGGAACACCACGGGCGGCGCTGAGGCGCCCGGCGGTCTATGATCGCCAGAGGCCACGACGCAAGACCGTAAAAAAGAAACCCCGCCGACTCCGGTCCGCGGGGTTTCTTCTTGTCTGACGGGCATGGCGCTCGCTGATGCTGCCCCACCAACCCCGCCGGCGAGCGGCGGGGCGGCAAGCGCCTACAGGTGCTCGACGCTGGCGATCTCGTACTCGACCTCGCCGCCGGGCGTCTTCACCACCACCACTTCGCCCTCTTCCTTGCCGATCAGGGCACGGGCGATGGGCGAGGTGACCGAGATGCGACGCGCCTTGATGTCAGCCTCGTCCTCGCCGACGATGCGATAGGTCACCTCCTCGTCGTTGTCGAGGTTGATCAACCCCACGGTGACGCCGAAGATCACCTTGCCGGTCTGGGGCAGCTTGGCGACGTCGATCACCTGGGCGTTGGAGAGCTTGCCCTCGATCTCCTGGATACGCCCCTCGATGAAGCCCTGCTGCTCACGAGCCGCATGGTACTCGGCGTTCTCCTTCAGGTCGCCGTGCTCACGAGCCTCGGCGATGGCGGCGATCACCCTAGGGCGCGCCTCGCCTTTCAGCTCCTCGAGCTCCTTGCGAAGCCGCTGCTCACCGGCGACGGTCATCGGGACCTTGTTCATTGCGTAGCTCCTGCATGCAGTTCCTGTAGCCGCCGCACGGTGATGGCGTTGCCATACTCGAGCGCCATGCACACGGCGTTGGCTCCTGCCAGGGTGGTGGCGTAGGGAACCTTGCGAGCGAGTGCGGTGCGGCGGATCACCGAGGAGTCATTGATGGCCTGGCGGCCCTCGGTGGTATTGACGATATAGGCGACCTCGTCGTTCTTGAGCAGATCGACGATGTGGGGACGGCCTTCATAGACCTTGTTGACGATCTGAACCGACAGCTCGGTGCCCTCGAGGGCCTTCGCCGTGCCGCGGGTCGCGCAGAGTGTGAACCCCAAGGTTACCAGAGAACGGGCCACCTCGATAATGCCTGCCTTGTCCGGGTCGCGCACCGAGAGGAACGCCTTGCGCTTACCCTCGAGCCGCGGGATCGCCTCGCCGGCACCCAGCTGCGCCTTGTAGAAGGCCTCGGCGAAGGTGTCGCCCGAGCCCATCACCTCGCCGGTGGACTTCATCTCCGGCGAGAGGATCGGATCGACCCCCGGGAACTTGTTGAACGGGAAGACCGCCTCCTTGACGCTGTAGAAGTGCGGCACGATCTCGGCCTCGAAGCCCTGCTCGGTCAGGGTCTGGCCGGCCATGCAGCGCGCGGCGACCTGGGCCAGGGAGGTGCCGATGCACTTGGAGACGAAGGGCACGGTGCGCGAGGCGCGCGGGTTGACCTCGATGACGTAGATCTCGTCGTCCTGCCAGGCCAGCTGGACGTTCATCAGGCCCTTGACGCCGAGCTCCACGGCCATCTGCTTGACCTGCTCGCGCATCGCGTCTTGCACCTCGGCGGGCAGCGAATAGGGCGGCAGCGCACAGGCGGAGTCGCCGGAGTGCACGCCGGCCTGCTCGATATGCTGCATGATGCCGCCGATCACCACTTGGCTGCCGTCGCTGACCGCGTCGATGTCGATCTCGATGGCGGCATTGAGGAAGTGATCGAGCAGTACCGGCGAGTCGTTGGAGACCTTCACCGCGTGGGTCATGTAGTTCTCGAGCTCGGAGGCGTCGTAGACGATCTCCATGGCGCGACCGCCGAGCACGTAGCTGGGGCGCACCACCAGCGGGTAGCCGATCGCCTCGGCCTTGGCGAAGGCCTCGTCGAAACTGCGCGCGGTGGCGTTGGGCGGCTGCTTGAGGCCCAGCTTGTCGATCATCTGCTGGAAGCGCTCGCGATCCTCGGCGCGGTCGATGGCGTCCGGGGTGGTGCCGATGATCGGCACACCGGCGGCCTCGAGCTCGCGGGCGAGCTTGAGCGGGGTCTGGCCGCCGAACTGCACGATCACGCCGACCGGCTGCTCCTTGTCGGCGATCTCCAGCACGTCCTCCAGGGTCACCGGCTCGAAGTAGAGGCGATCCGAGGTGTCGTAGTCGGTGGAGACGGTTTCCGGGTTGCAGTTGACCATGATGGTCTCATAGCCGTCGTCGTGCATGGCGAAGGCGGCATGGACGCAGCAGTAGTCGAACTCGATGCCCTGGCCGATGCGGTTGGGTCCGCCGCCGAGCACCATGATCTTCTTCTTGTCGCTGACCTCGGCCTCGCACTCTTCCTCGTAGGTGGAATACATGTAGGCGGTGTCGGAGGCGAACTCGGCGGCACAGGTGTCGACGCGCTTGTAGACCGGGCGGATGCCGGCCCGCTGACGCGTACGCCGGAACTCCTTCTCGGCGACGCCCAGCAGGCGCGCCAGGCGGGCGTCACTGAAGCCCTTGCGCTTGAGCCGGTAGAGCTCGCGCGGGGTGAACTCGGAGAGCGGGCGCGTGGCCACCTCGGCCTCGATCCGGATCAGCTCCTCGATCTGCACCAGGAACCAGCGATCGATGTTGGTCAGGGCGAAGACCTCCTCGAGGCTCATCCCGGCGCGCATGGCGTCGGCGACGAAGAAGATGCGCTCGGCGCCGGCGGCCTGCAGCTCGCCCTTGATGTGCGCCATGGCCTCGGCGGTGAACGCGCCGGGCTTCTGCTCGGGAAACACGGGATCGAGGCCGTCGTTGCCGGTCTCCATGCCGCGCAGCGCCTTGTGCAGCGACTCCTGGAAGGTCCGGCCGATGGCCATCACCTCGCCCACCGACTTCATCTGGGTGGTCAGGCGATCGTTGGCCTGAGGGAACTTCTCGAAGGTGAAGCGCGGGATCTTGGTGACCACGTAGTCGATGGCCGGCTCGAAGGACGCCGGGGTGCGGCCGCCGGTGATGTCGTTCTGCAGCTCGTCCAGGGTGTAGCCCACGGCCAGCTTGGCGGCGATCTTGGCGATCGGGAAGCCGGTCGCCTTGGAGGCCAGCGCCGAGGAGCGCGACACCCGCGGGTTCATCTCGATGACCACCATGCGCCCGGTCTGCGGATCCATGCCGAACTGGACGTTGGAGCCGCCGGTCTCGACGCCGATCTCACGCAGCACCGCCAGCGAGGCGTCGCGCATGATCTGGTATTCCTTGTCGGTCAGCGTCTGGGCCGGGGCCACGGTGATGGAATCGCCGGTGTGCACGCCCATGGGGTCGAAGTTCTCGATGGCGCAGACGATGATGCAGTTGTCGTGCTTGTCGCGCACGACCTCCATCTCGTACTCCTTCCAGCCGAGCAGCGACTCGTCGATCAAGAGCTCATGGTTATTCGAGAGCTCGAAGCCGCGCTGGCAGATCTCGTCGAACTCCTCCTTGTTGTAGGCCACGCCGCCGCCGGAGCCGCCCATGGTGTAGGAGGGGCGGATGATGGTCGGGAAGCCCAGCTCGGCCTGGATCTCCCAGGCCTCCTGCATGCTGTGCGCCACCTTGGCCTTGGGGCACTCCAGGCCGATGTTCTTCATCGCCTTATCGAAGAGGTCGCGATCCTCGGCCTTGTTGATGGCATCGGCGTTGGCGCCGATCATCTCCACGCCGTACTTGGCGAGCACGCCGTGCTTGTCGAGCTCCAGGGCGCAGTTCAGCGCGGTCTGCCCGCCCATGGTGGGCAGGATGACGTCCGGGCGCTCGGCCTCGATGATCTTCTCCACCGTCTGCCAGGTGATCGGCTCGATGTAGGTGGCATCGGCCATCGCCGGGTCGGTCATGATGGTGGCCGGGTTGGAGTTGACCAGGATGACCCGGTAGCCCTCCTCGCGCAGCGCCTTGCAGGCCTGGGCGCCGGAGTAGTCGAATTCGCAGGCCTGGCCGATGACGATGGGGCCAGCACCAATGATCAGGATGCTCTTGATGTCGGTACGCTTGGGCATGACGGTTTCCGCGGCTAATCGATGAATGACGGTCTGATGTAGGGCGATTCGCGCCTAGCGGCGTTCCTTCATCATGGTGACGAAACGGTCGAACAGCGGCGCCACGTCGCGCGGGCCCGGGCTCGCCTCGGGGTGACCCTGGAAGCTGAAGGCCGGACGGTCGGTGCGCTCGATGCCCTGCAGGGTGCCGTCGAACAGCGAGCGATGGGTGGCGCGCAGGGTAGCCGGCAGGCTCGCCTCGTCGGCGGCGAAGCCGTGGTTCTGGCTGGTGATCATCACCTTGCCGGTGTCGAGATCCTGTACCGGGTGGTTGGCGCCGTGGTGGCCATGACCCATCTTCACCGTCTTGGCGCCGCTGGCCAGCGCCAGCAGCTGGTGGCCCAGGCAGATGCCGAACAGCGGGATCTCGGTCTCGAGGAACGCCTCGATGGCCGTGATGGCGTAGTCGCAGGGCTCGGGGTCGCCGGGGCCGTTGGAGAGGAAGATGCCGTCCGGGGCCATCGCCAGCACCTCGTCGGACGGAGTCTGGGCCGGCACCACGGTCAGCCGGCAGCCGCGCGAGGCCAGCATGCGCAGGATGTTGCGCTTGGCGCCGAAGTCGTAGGCGACGACGTGATAGGGGCGCTCGATGGCGCTCGCATCGGCGTAGCCCTGACCCAGGGCCCACTCACCCTCGTGCCAGTCGTGGGCGGTCTGGCAGGAGACCACCTTGGCGAGATCCATGCCCTTGAGGCCCGGGAAGGCACGGGCCGCGGCCAGGGCGCGCTCGACGGCGTCCTCACCCTCGGCCTCGCTGCCCGCCAGGATGGCGCCATTCTGGGCGCCCTTGTCGCGCAGGATGCGGGTCAGGCGGCGGGTATCGATGTCGGCGATGCCGAGCACGTTCTCGCCCTTGAGGTAGTCGGAGAGCGACTGCTCGCTACGAAAGCTGCTGGCCAGCAGCGGCAGGTCGCGAATCACCAGGCCCGCCGCGGCGATGCCGCCGGACTCGACGTCCTCGGCATTGACGCCGGTGTTGCCGATATGGGGATAGGTGAGAGTGACGATCTGTCGGGTATAGGAGGGGTCGGTCAGGATTTCCTGGTAGCCGGTCATGGCCGTATTGAACACCACCTCACCGCTGGTTTGTCCATCGGCGCCGATGGCCGTGCCGTGGAATACACTTCCGTCTTCCAGGGCCAGTATCGCGGGTCTGTTCAATGCTAGATCCTCCCAAGTGTTAAGAGACAGCTCGTCAAGCCGTGCCATTCGCCGGGCCGCAAAAAAGCGGGACGAACCCGATGGCTAGACCGGTTTCATCCCGCTTGTTGTCATTCGCTCGGAATGCCTGGGCCGAAGCAACAAGCGCTGTGAAGGGGCTTTCGCCCGTGCGCCCGGCCAAAATTTTCGGGATATTACAGGAAACGACGCCTCGCGACTACCCCCTGGAGGGACGACAGTCCCCGGCGAGCCACGGCACATGCCGCGAGAGGCGCCGGGGGCAGGTCGTAGAGGGGGTCCGAAGCCCAGGGATGGCGGAGGTAGCGTACAGGGACGTATTCACAGCGCCCCCTCGAAGAGCTGCCGCCGGAACAGCCTCGTGCCCTGTGCCAAGGACCGGCCTTCTTATTCCAGGCCCAGCACGTCCTGCATCGCGTAGCGGCCATTGCCCTGGCCGGCCACCCAGCGTGCCGCACGCACCGCGCCCTTGGCGAAGGTCATGCGGCTCGACGCCTTGTGGGTGATCTCGATGCGCTCGCCCTCGGTGGCGAACATCACCGTGTGCTCGCCGACGATGTCGCCGGCGCGCACGGTGGCGAAACCGATCTCCTTGTCGGTACGCGGGCCGCACTGGCCGACCCGCTCGAACACGCCGTACTCCTTGAGCGGACGCTCCAGGGCGTCGGCCATCACCTCGCCCATCTTGAGCGCGGTGCCAGAGGGGGCGTCGACCTTGTGACGATGGTGGGACTCGATCACCTCTATATCGTAGCCCTCGTCGCCCAGCGCCTTGGCCGCGGTCTCCAAGAGCTTGAGGGTCAGGTTGACCCCCACGCTCATGTTCGGCGCGAAGACCATCGGCACGCGATCGCCATAGCCATCGAGCTCGGCGAGCTCGGCGTCATCGAGGCCGGTGGTGCCGATGACCATGCGCTTGCCGTGCTCGGCACAGAAGGCCAGGTTGGCCAGGGTCACCTGCGGGGCGGTGAAGTCGATCAGCACGTCGAAGTCGTCGACGATGGCGCCGAGGCTGTCCGCCGCCGTCACGCCCAGCTTGCCGATGCCGGCCAGTTCGCCGATATCGGCGCCGACCAGCGAGCTGCCCGGCTCGACGACCCCGCCGGCCAGGGTGGCCTCGGCGTCCTGCTGTACGGCGTTGACCAGGGTGCGGCCCATGCGGCCGGCGACGCCGACGATGGCGATACGGGTCATGCGGACTCCTGCGAATGCGATGATGGAAAGCGCCGGCAGTATAACAGAGCGGGCCCGGCATGGCCGGGCCCGCGAACACGCGCAGCGATCAGAAGAGACGACTACTCGGCATCCGCCTCGCGCTTCGTGACATGCTCGGTGCCCGGCGCATGTTCGGGCGGGCTGTAGGTGGTGTAAAGCTTGAGCATGCCGCTACCGATATTCTTGAAATTGTGGAAGACGCCGGAGGGCACGATGCTCACGTCGCCGGCCTGCACGGCTACCTTGACCTCGCCAACCGTGGCCTCACCCTCTCCTTCGACGAAATAGAGCAGCTGGTCGTGGCCCTCGTGGACCTCACCGCCGATCTCCCCGCCCTGGGGGATGGCCATCAGCACCAGCTGACTCTGCTCGCCGGTCCATATCACCTGGCGAAACTCGTCGTTGTCCTTGGCCATCTGCACGATGGGCAGGGTCGTGCGCTGCGTTTCCTGCGTCATGGTCGCTCCTCGCATCAATATATTCATCCAGACTAGGAAGTCAGTCGAACGCCGGCAAGGGGCCGCGACCTCATGACGCCGCGTCGTCGCGACGCAGCAGCAGCGCCATCGCCAACACCACCAGCAGGCTGCCCGGCAGCCAGACCCAGTCGATCCGCCCCGGGTCGCGGACGAACAGCAGCAGCATCGAGACGAAGGGCACCAGGTAGCTGTAGGCGGTGACCGCCCCCGGCGTCAGCACCGCGGTGGCGCGCTGCAGCAGCCAGAAGGTCAGGGCGCTGGAGAAGAGGCCCAGATAGATCAGCAGCAGCAGGTCACGGCCGGTCATGGTCGCCAGGCGCGTCACCGGCTCGACGGCGAGGCCCGCCAGCCCGACCAGGACGGCGCCGAGCCCCAAGCTCCAGAAAGTGCGCACCGCGGCCGAGGCCGGCAGGCGCCCGGTCGACATCCCCCACTTGCTGAGCACCGGATAGAGCGCCGTGGCCAGGCAGCCGAGGAAGAACACGGCCTCGCCGATGCCGAACCGCAGACGCCCGCCCTGCCCCAGGGACTCGGCGATGGCAAGCCCCAGCGCGCCCGCCGCGCCGAGCGCCAGGATCAATGGCAACCGCCAGCTCAGCCGCTCGACCCCGACGCCCGCCCCGAGCAGGAAGGCCAGCAGCGGCACCGTGACGAACAGGGTGGACATGGAGAGCGCCGTGGCATGATGTGCCGCCCAG
This sequence comes from Halomonas saccharevitans, assembly GCF_900116405.1. Classification (GTDB taxonomy): domain Bacteria; phylum Pseudomonadota; class Gammaproteobacteria; order Pseudomonadales; family Halomonadaceae; genus Halomonas; species Halomonas saccharevitans. The sequence continues at coordinate 24,143 of NZ_FPAQ01000006.1, forward strand.
AACATGGCGCCGAAGAAGCCGGCCAGACAGAGCCCCATCAGCGCGTAGAGCGGCAGGGTTCGCCCATCGGGCAGGAAGTCCGGCGAGCACCGGGCCAGCCACCAGAGGCCCGCACAGGCGATGAGAAAGCGCAGTGCGGTCAGCGATAGCGGTGGCAGCTCGCTCATCACCCCCACCGCGGGGAACGAGAGCCCCACCAACACCGCCCACAGCAGCATGCCGAGGTGGGCGGCACGAACCGAGAGTGGCGCGTTCAATTTTCCCAGACGATCTCCAGGGTCACCCCCGCGAGCCCCTCGAGGGCGGCATTTACTCTGCCCTCCAGCTGATCCAGGCTCTCATCATCCAGCGTCTCGACGGCCACGCTCAGGTGCTGCGGCCGAGCCTCGAGCAGACAGCTGCCCTCGTCGAAGCTCACCCGCGCCTGGGTCGCTTCCCTATCGATCGGCTGGGCGTCGGCCCACTCCTGGCACAGCCGCTCGATCAGCCCCTTGGCATCCTCGGCGGGAATATCGGCACGTGAAATCGGCATGGGTGACTCCGTGTTCCTTGGATATGAGCCTCCAGCCTATGACGACAGCCACCGCCAACGCCACCCCGCCGCGACGAGGCCGCGCCGGCACGAGGTACAGGCGCCTGGCGTTCCAGCGTTGGCAGGCTTTCCTTCGATCGCGCCGCGCCCGGGCTACGCTGAGGACCGAGGCCGCCGACCGGGAGAACAGGGAGATGCTCGTCAACTGCGTAGCCTATGAGCAGGGGCGCCGCCTGTGCGATATCACGCCCGAGGAGATCCGCGCCCACCTGGATCAGCCCGGGCGCTTCGTGTGGGTGGCTCTGCACAACCCCGACGAGGGGGAGATGGCCCGCTTCCAGGCAATCTTCGGCCTCCACGAGCTGGCCGTGGAGGACGCCCTGAAGGGCGACCAGCGGCCCAAGCTCGAGGAGTACGGCGAGGCGCTGTTCGTGATCATGCACATGATGACGATGATTGACGGCGAGCTGCAGGCCGGCCAGGTGGCGGTGTTCGCCGGGCCCGGCTATGTGCTCTCGGTGCGCCTGCACCCGAGCCGCGGCTTCGCCGAGGTGCGCCGCCGCTGCGAGCACGAGCCCAAGCTGCTCAAACACGGCCCGGCCTTCGTGCTCTACGCGCTGCTGGACGCGGTGGTCGACCGCTACTTTCCGGTGGTCGAGGCGCTGGAGGCCGAGCTGGAGAGCATCGAGGACCAGATCTTCGTCAGGGGCTCGGCGCGCGCCAGCCTCGAGCGGCTCTATCAGCTCAAGCGCCAGACCATGCGGCTCAAGCACGCCGCCATGCCGCTGGGCGAGGCGGTGAGCCACCTGTTCGGCGGCCGGGTGCCGGCGCTGTGCCGCAAGACCCGGGAGTACTTCCGCGACGTCTACGACCACCTGCACCGCATCGAGGCGGCGGTGGACACCATCCGCGAGATGATCATCACCGCCATCCAGGTGAACCTCTCGATGGTGGCCATCGACGAGGGCGAGGTGCACAAGCGGCTCGCGGCCTGGGCCGCCATCTTCGCCGTGGCCACCATTCTCGCCGGCATCTGGGGCATGAACTTCGCCCACATGCCGGAACTCGACTGGCGCCTGGGCTACCCCCTGGCCCTGCTGGTGATGGGTGGCGCCTGCGGCGTGCTCTACCGACGCTTCCGGCGGGCGGGGTGGCTATAGCGAGCCACGCCGCAGGCCGCAGCCCAGCAACGGACACGAGAAGGCCCCGCCTCCTCTCGGAGTGCGGGGCCCTGTCGGTTCCTGCGGGACTAGCCTTACGGCTTCATGTCCTCGAAGAACTTCTTCACGCCGTCGAAGAAGCTCGACTTCTTCGGCGAGTGATGGCTCTTACTGCCCTCCAGGCTGTCCTGGAAAGCGCGCAGCAGGTCCTTCTGCTCCTCGCTGAGCTTGACCGGAGTCTCCACTACGACCTTGCACAGCAGATCGCCGGGGGGACCGCCGCGCACCGGCTTGACGCCCTTGCCGCGCAGGCGGAACAACTTGCCGGTCTGGGTCTCGGGCGGGATCTTCAGCTTGACCCGAGCCTCCAGGGTGGGCACCTCGAGCTCGCCGCCCAGCGCCGCGTCGACGAAGTTGATCGGCACCTCGCACTGCAGGTGACGGCCGTCGCGCTGGAAGATGTGGTGCGGCTTGATCGCCACCTGCACATAGAGATCCCCGGGTGGTCCGCCATTGACGCCGGCCTCGCCCTCGCCGTTCAGGCGAATGCGGTCGCCGGTATCCACGCCGGCCGGGATCTTCACCGAGAGGGTGCGAGTCTCGCGCACCCGGCCCTCGCCATGGCACTTGTGGCACGGCACTTTGATGTGCTCGCCGCCGCCGTGACAGGTCGGGCAGGTCTGCTGCACGGCGAAGAAGCCCTGCTGCATGCGCACCTGACCCATGCCGTTACAGGTCGGGCAGGTCTCCTTGCTGGAGCCCGGCTCGGCACCGCCACCGTCGCAGCGCTCGCACTCGACATGGCGCGGCACGCGGATGTCCACGCTGGTGCCGGCCACGGCGTCCTCGAGGTCGAGCTCGAGATTGTAGCGAAGGTCGCTGCCGCGCTGCGGGGCGTTGGGGTGGCGACGACCGCCGCCCCCGCCGAAGATGTCGCCGAACACATCGCCGAAGATGTCGCTGAAGCCGCCGGCACCGGCCCCGGCGCCACCGAAGCCGCCACCGCCGCCGGCCTGGCCGTCGACGCCGGCATGGCCGAACTGGTCGTAGGCCGAACGCTTCTCGCCGTCACTCAGGACCTCGTAGGCCTCGGAGACCTCGCGGAACTTCTCGGCTGCCGAGTCATCATCCGGATTGCGGTCCGGGTGGAATTTCTGGGCGAGGCGTCGGTAGGCCTTCTTGATGTCCTTCTGGTCGGCACCGCGCTCGACGCCCAGTACTTCGTAATAATCACGCTTGGACATGAGTCTGTCCGCCTCCGTAGGGACTCTGCGGAAACACCAACGCGGGAGTCAGGCCCCCGCGCTGGCATCATCCGTCAAACAGATGTCGTGGTTTACTGCTTTTTCTGGTCGTCGTTGACTTCTTCGTACTCGGCGTCGACCACGTCATCTTCCTGCTTGGCGGCGCCCTCATCGGCCTCGCCGGCCTGCTGCGCGGCCTCACCCTGCTCGGCGTACATCTTCTGCGCCAGGGTGCCGGAGGCCTCGGTCAGCTTGTCGAGCTTGGCCTGAATGTCCTCCTGGTCGTCGCCCTTGATCGCCTCTTCCAGCTCGGAAGCGGCGGTCTCGATGGCCTGCTTCTCTTCATCGCTGGCCTTGTCGCCGGCCTCTTCGAGGGTCTTGCGGGCGGCGTGGATCATGCCGTCGGCCTGGTTGCGCAGCTGGACCAGCTCCTCGAACTTCTTGTCCTCGTCGGCGTGCGCCTCGGCATCCTGGACCATCTGCTCGACTTCTTCCTCGGAAAGGCCGCTGGAGGCCTTGATCACGATGGACTGTTCCTTGCCGGTGGCCTTGTCCTTGGCGGACACGTTCAGGATGCCGTTGGCGTCCAGGTCGAAGGCGACCTCGATCTGCGGCACGCCGCGCGGCGCCGGCGGAATGTCGGCCAGGTCGAAGCGACCGAGCGACTTGTTGCCGCCAGACTGCTTGCGCTCACCCTGCAGCACGTGAATGGTCACGGCCGTCTGGTTGTCATCCGCGGTCGAGAAGGTCTGCGTCTTCTTGGTCGGGATGGTGGTGTTCTTCTCGATCAGCGGCGTCATCACGCCACCCAGGGTCTCGATGCCCAGGGTCAGCGGGGTGACGTCGAGCAGCAACACGTCCTTGACGTCACCGCCCAGCACGCCGCCCTGGATCGCCGCGCCCACGGCCACGGCCTCGTCCGGGTTGACGTCCTTGCGGGCGTCCTTGCCGAAGAACTCGGCCACGGACTTCTGCACCATGGGCATGCGGGTCTGACCGCCGACCAGGATGACGTCGTCGATCTCGCCGTTGGACAGGCCGGCATCCTTGAGCGCGGTCTTGCACGGCTCGAGGGAGCGCTTGACCAGCTCCTCCACCAGCGACTCCAGCTTGGCCCGGGTCACCTTCACGTTGAGGTGCTTGGGACCGGTGTTGTCGGCGGTGATGTAGGGCAGGTTGACGTCGGTCTGCTGGGCGCTGGACAGCTCGATCTTGGCCTTCTCGGCGGCTTCCTTGAGGCGCTGCATGGCCAGGTTGTCGCCGGACAGGTCGATGCCACTGTCGGCCTTGAACTGATCAACCAGGTAGTTGATCAGCTTCATGTCGAAGTCTTCGCCGCCCAGGAAGGTGTCGCCGTTGGTGGCCAGCACCTCGAACTGAGTCTCGCCGTCGACGTCGGCCACTTCGATGATGGAGATATCGAAGGTGCCGCCACCCAGGTCATAGACCGCGATGGTCTTGTCGCCGCGAGACTTGTCCATGCCGTAGGCCAGCGCGGCCGCGGTCGGCTCGTTGATGATGCGCTTGACCTCGAGGCCGGCGATACGACCCGCGTCCTTGGTGGCCTGACGCTGGGAGTCGTTGAAGTAGGCCGGCACGGTGATCACCGCCTCGGTCACTTCTTCGCCCAGGTAGTCCTCGGCGGTCTTCTTCATCTTCTTCAGGACTTCGGCGCTGACCTGCGGCGGCGCCAGCTTCTTGTCCTTGACCTGCACCCAGGCATCGCCGTTGTCGGCTTCGGTGATGGTGTAGGGAACCATCTTGACGTCTTTCTGGACGACATCGTCCTTGAAGCGACGGCCGATCAGGCGCTTGATGGCGTACAGGGTGTTCTCGGGGTTGGTGACCGCCTGGCGCTTGGCCGCCTGGCCCACCAGCGTCTCACCGTCCTCGGTGTAGGCAATGATGGACGGCGTAGTCCGTGCGCCTTCGGCGTTCTCGATCACCTTGGCCTGGTCACCGTCGAGCACGGCGACGCAAGAGTTGGTGGTCCCCAGGTCAATACCGATGATGCGTCCCATAGGAAATCCTCAAACTGGCAGTTGAATTCGTGATCTGCGGCTTTCGCCGCGGGGTTGCCGTCTATCTGGGGGCCCTCGAAACCTTTTCAAGACCCGAGGGCCGCTTTTCTATGGTCGGTGTCAGCCGGCGGCCTGGCTGACGACCACCATGGCCGGACGGACCAGGCGCCCGTTGAGCAGGTAGCCCTTCTGCACCACCTCCATCACGGAGTTGGGCTCCATCTCGGGATTGGGCACCATGGCCATGGCCTCGTGGTACTGCGGGTCGAAGGGCTCACCATGGGGCTCCACCACCTCGACGCCGAACTTGGTCATCACGTCGTGCTGCATTTTGAGCGTCATGGAGACGCCCTCGATGTGCGCCTCGCTGGCCTCGTCGCCCATGGACTCGAGCGCCTTCTCGAGGCTGTCGATCACCGGCAGCAGCTCCTTGACGAACTTCTCCAGCGCGAACTTGCGGGCCTTCTCGGCCTCCTGCTCGGCGCGACGCCGCACGTTCTGTGCCTCGGCGGCCGCCCGCATGGCCTGATCCTTGGCCTCGGCGACGCTCTGTTCGAGCTCCTCGACGCGTGCCGCCAGCACCTCGGCCTCTGGATCGCCGGCGGCCTCGGCCTCGGTGGCGGCCTGATCGGCGCCCTCGATGGCGTCCTCCAGCTCACCCTCCACGGTCTCGGCCTGCGGCGCGGCTTCCCGCTCCTCGCGAGCGAGTTCGTCGTCCAGCGGGGTCTGAGGGTCTTTAGCCATGTGGGGTCTCCTGAATGGCAATCAGCGGCCAGGGCCGCTGGCAAGGCATGAATGATGGCTTGAATAACGGTCTGCGAGGTATATGGGGCTGGCCGCGGTGAACTCAAGGCATCATCGCGAGACGAATTTGCGGGTGCATTGTGGGGGCCGCTTGACTACTGTATAAATACACAATACTTGTATGGATGCACAGTATTTGAAAGACAGTACTTGAGGGACGGTACTCGAAAGACCGTCTTGAAAGACCGTACTTCCAGAACGGTATCCCCAGACAGGCCCCCGGGAGGCACCATGCTGACAGAGCTTGCCATTCGCGACTTCGCCATCGTCGACCACCTCGAGCTGGACCTGGCCGGCGGCATGACCGCCATCACCGGCGAGACGGGGGCCGGCAAGTCCATCCTGCTCGGCGCCCTGGGGCTCTGCCTGGGCGAGCGCGCCGACAGCGCCAGCGTGCGTCATGGCAGCGAACGCGCCGACCTGAGCGCCCGCTTCGATCTCGAGGCCCTGCCCGAGGCGCGCGCCTGGCTCGAGTCCCGCGAGCTGCCCGTCGACGACTGCCTGCTGCGCCGCGTGGTAACGCGCGGCGGTCGCTCCAAGGCCTGGATCAACGGCCAGCCGGCCACGGTGGCCGACCTGCGCGGCCTGGGCGAGCACCTCATCGAGATCCACGGCCAGCACGCCCACCAGGCGCTGCTGCACGAGGAGACTCACCTGCGCCTGCTCGACGACTTCGCCGGCCATCGCGAGCGGGTGGCCGAGATGCAGCTGGCCTTCCGCGAGTGGCAGGCGGGCCGCCGGCGGCTCGCGCGCCTGGCCGAGGACGGCGACGAGATCCGCGCCCGCCGCCAGCTGCTGCGCTATCAGGTGGAGGAACTGGATACGCTGGCCCTGGCCGAGGGCGAGCTCAAGGGGCTCGAGGAGGAACAAGAGGAACTGGCCCACGCCGAGGAACGGCTGCGCGAGGCGCAGTTCGCCGCCGAATGCTGCGACGGCGACGAGGCCGGGGCCCTGTCACTGCTCAACCAGGCGATCCAGCATCTCTCGGAGCTACCGGGCAGCGACCGCGGCAGCCTCGCCGACACCCTCACCATGCTCGGCGAGGCGCGCATCCAGGTCGAGGAGGCCGGCCGCGAGCTCGGCCACTTCGCCGCCGGCGTCGAGCTTGACCCGGAGCGGCTGGCCTGGGTGGAAGAGCGTTTGGGCGAGATGCACCGCATCGCCCGCAAGCACCACGTGCTGCCCGAAGAGCTGGTCGACCTGCACCGGCGCCTGGCCGAGGAGCTCGAGGGCCTGGAGGGCGGCGACGGCGACCTCGAGACGCTGGCCGCCGAGGTCGAGGCGCTGAAGGCGCGCTGGCACGAGCAGGCCTCGGCGATCTCCAAGGCGCGCCGCCAGGCCGCCCGCCGCTTCGGCCGGGCCGTGCAGGAGCAGCTGGCCTTCCTGGCCATGGGCAAGGCGACGTTCGAAGTCGAGTTCGCCCCCCGTGAGACTCCGGCCCTCGAGGGGCTGGAAGGCGCCCGCATGCTGATCAGCACCAATCCCGGCCAGCCGGCGCGCCCGCTGGCCAAGGTGGCCTCGGGGGGCGAGCTGTCGCGCATCAGCCTGGCGATCCAGGTGGTGGCGGCGCAGCACTCGACCATCGCCAGCCTGGTCTTCGACGAGGTGGACGTGGGGGTCTCCGGAGCCACCGCCGAGATCGTCGGCCAGCTGCTGCGCCGGCTGGGTGAGAACGGCCAGGTGATGACCGTGACCCACCTGCCTCAGGTGGCCGCCCAGGCGCATCACCACCTGCACATCGAGAAGCAGGCCGAGAAGGCCTCCACCCTGACCCGCATGGCCCTGCTCGACGAGGCCGGCCGGGTCGGCGAGCTGGCGCGCATGCTGGGCGGCGTGAACCTCTCCGACCGCACCCTGGCCCACGCCCGGGAGATGCTCGACGCCAGCCAGCGCGCCCACCACTGACCCCGCCGAGCAAGGCGCGAACCAAGGCCCCAACGCAGCGCGGCCCCGATCCTCGGATCGGGGCCGCGCTGTGCTGCCGTTCGGGGGAGTGCCCCGTCGCCACGATGGCGACACTACTTCTTCTGGATGCCTTCCTGGCGAGTCGCCCGGGAGCCGCGGGGCCGCACATAGAGCACCAGGGCGTGATCGACGAGCTCGTAGCCGTGCTCCTCGGCGATCTCCTGCTGGCGCCGCTCGATGGTCTCATCGAAGAACTCGATGATCTCACCGCTCTCCAGGCACACCATATGGTCGTGGTGCTCCTCTTGAGAGAGCTCGAACACGGCATGTCCGCCATCGAAGTTGTGGCGAATCACCAGGCCGGCGGTCTCGAACTGGGTCAGCACACGATAGACGGTGGCCAGGCCCACGTCCTCGCCCGCGTCCAATAGGGTCTTGTACACATCCTCGGCGCTCAGGTGATGCTTCTCGGAGGCGCTCTCGAGGATCTGCAGGATCTTGACGCGCGGCAGGGTCACTTTGAGACCGGCCTTGCGCAATTCATGGTTCTGGTCGGCCATGGTCGCTCTTCGCAGTATCGGGTAGGGTCGGTTATGATCGACCGAATCCACGATAGTGAAGAACAGGCGCAAATGCAAAAGCTGACAAGAATCGTCACCCTTTCCCTCGCCCTGCTGATGATCAGCGGCTGCAGCTACTTCGGAGTCTACAAGCGCGACCTCCCCCAGGGCAACCTGGTGACCGAGGGCATGGCCGAACAGCTGCGGCCGGGCATGAGCCGCCGGCAGGTCGTCGACCTGATGGGCAGCCCGCTGCTCGAGGCGCCCTTCGATGCCCGCCAGTGGGACTATGTCTATCGCCTCGACGAAGCCTACGGCGGCGTCGAGCAGCGGCGCATTACCCTGACCTTTAATGGCGGGCGCGTCGTGGAGATCGAGCGCGAAGGCGACTTCTCGACGGCGCCGCCGCTCGGTGACGAGCGCGGCATCGGGCCGGACCGCGAGGCCGCCGCGGACGATCAGGAAGCGCCGCTCGACAACCTCACGCCGGATCGCCCCTGAGCCGACCCGCGCCAGCCTGTCCCTGACACCCCGCCCCGGCACCCGCCGGGCGGGGCGTCAGCGCGTCTTGCGCGCGGCGCGCTCGGCGCGCACCGCCTTGGGATCGATCTTGAGCGGCCGGTAGACCTCGACGCGATCCCCCGCCTTCAGGCGCTGGGCGTCGGGATCGCGCAGCAGTTTGCCGAAGAGACCCAGGTCGGCATCGAGGAAGGTCGCCGGCGGAAGCTCCGGAAACCTCGCTTCCAGCCCGGCCATCGCGACCGCCTGCCGAGCCGTGGTGCCCTCGCTCACGGAAAGCGGCACGATGCACTGCCGCTCGGGCAGGGCGAAGGCCACCTCGATCTCGATCGCGCCCGGCGCCCTAGCGCCCATAGAGGCTGTCCGCGCGGCGGGTGAAGGAGTCCACCAGCTGCCCGGCGACCTGCTGGAAGAGCTTGCCGAAGGCCATCCCCAACAGGCGATTGGCGAACTCGAACTCCAGTTCGAGGCTGATCTTGCAGGCCCCCTCACCCATCGGTATGAACAGCCAGCGGCCACGCAGGCGCTTGAAGGGGCCGCTGACCAGCGACATTTCGATGCGCTCGGGTTCGATCAGGTCGTTGCGGGTGGTGAAGCTCTGCTCGATGCCGGCACGACCCAGGGTCATCTCGCCGATCAGGTGCGCGTCGTCACGCTCCAGCAGGCGGGCGTTCCGGCACCCCGGGAGGAATTCCGGGTAGCGCTCGAAGTCGTTGACCAGGTCGAACATGTCCTGGGGGGTGTGCCGCACCATGGCGGACCGATTGACCGTTGGCATTGAGCTCTCCGCTGACTTCACAGTGCCCAGGGCGTATCATGAGCGGTTATTTCAGGCCTTGAATGGTACCACGCTTCCCCCCACATCGAAGGGCAAGCGCCACCGGCAGATACAGGACACGAGGTTTCATGGCCAACAAGAAAGGCAAGAGCAAGGGTCCAGGCGGCAACGTCATCGCCCAGAACAAGAAGGCACGCTTCGAATACCATATCGACGAGAGCTTCGAGGCGGGCGTGGTGCTGGCCGGCTGGGAGGTGAAGAGTCTGCGCGCCGGCAAGGCGCAGCTCACCGACACCTACATCCTGATCAAGAACGGCGAGGCGTGGCTGCTCGGCACCCACATCACGCCGCTCAATACCGCCAGCACCCACGAGATCGCAGACCCCACGCGGACCCGCAAGCTGCTGCTGCATCGCAAGGAGATCGCCAAGATCTTCTCGCGCACCCAGGAGAAGGGCCACACCTGCGTGCCGCTCAAGCTCTACTGGAAGGACAACCTGGTGAAGTGCGAGCTGGCACTGGTGACCGGCAAGAAGCTGCACGACAAGCGCGCCACCGAGAAAGACCGCGACTGGCAGCGCCAGAAAGGGCGCATCATGCGCGAACAAACCAAGGCCTGAGGTGTCACAAGCCCTAGCATCCTGTTAGGATGCCCAAGTACGGGGGCGACACGGTTTCGACGCCGGTGACAATCCCTGAGGTGCATGCCGAGAGCGTGATGTATCTCGTAAATCCAACATCACGACTAAATAGTCGCAAACGACGACAACTACGCTCAGGGCGCGCTGGCAGCTTAAACGCCGCTAGCTTCTAGCCCGGCCCGAAGGCAATGTGCCCATTCATTGCTGACGGGATATGAGCCAGGACTGATGGGATCGCGATAGGTGGTGTCCTCTCGCCTGTCGTTAAACCTGACGAGGAATCGCGTTGCTGGATCCTGGTCGTCGGAGCCAGTAGCGTTAAATCAAATGACGAAACTAAGCATGTAGAGCCAATGGGTGCGTGCCGGCGGACGCGGGTTCAATTCCCGCCGCCTCCACCAAACAGTCGACGAATCAAGCGCCTACGGGCGCTTTTTTCGTTTCTGACCGCCCATCACTAGCGCCTCAACGCCCGACGCATCGCTCACCGCTAGGCGACCCATCCGCCGTCACGCGCCCTGCTCGACGCTGCTGCCGCGCTCGGCGGTGACGCTGGGCGCTTCCTCGAAGCGGCTTCGATAGGCCCGGGTGAAGTGCGCTGGCTGGGTGAAGCCGGTCGCCAGGGCCGCCTCAGTGACCAGGCAGCGGCTATCGGCCAGCAACTGGCGCGCCCGGTCCAGGCGCATGCCCAGGTAGCACTGACGTGGCGTCTCGCCGAAGTGGCGCTGGAAGAGCCGCGTCAGCTGGCGCTGAGACTGCCCCGCCAGCCGACACACCTCGGGGATCGGCAGCGCCTGGACCAGGTTGGCCTCCATGACCGCCAGCGCTCGCACCACGCTGCGCGGCAGGTCCCAGTAGCGGTGCCGCGGGGCGCCGCCCTCGCCGCGCCCCCGCTCGTGCACCAGCTGTCGACCCACGGCGTCGGCCAGGGCGGGCCCGTAGGCGCGCTCGATCCACTCCAGCATCATGTCAATGCTCGCCGCCCCGCCGGACCCGGTCATCCGCGTGGCATCGAACTCATAGCGCACCGGGCTGATCTCCAGCTCCGGAAACTCGAGGCGGAAGGCCGGCACGCTCTCCCAATGCAGCGCCACCCGGCACCCCTCCAGCACCCCCGCCCGGGCCAGGATGAAGGGCGCGGTGTCCAGCCCGCCCAGCCAGCCGCCGTGGGCGGCGATGCGCCGCAGCACGGCCCGATCCTGGAAACGCACCGTCGCCTCTGCCTCGTAGGAGGAGACGACCATCAGGCGCGCGCTGTCCTCCAGCGACTCCAGCGGGCCGTCCACGTCGATACGCACTCCGTTGCTGGCCACCACCGCCTCGCCGTCCGCCGACAGCAGCCGCCAGGCGAAGAGATCGCGGCCGAAACGGTTGGCCACGCGCAGCGGCTCCAGCAGGCAGAACAGGGTCAGCATGGAGAAGCGCGGCACCAGCCACACATCGAGGGTGTATTCGGCCTGCTCCGGAGTGAGCAGGGGCGGGGAATCGGGGCGCGGATAGGGCCAGGCGCCGTCGGGAGCATCGATCATGGCCAATAGAGTCAAGCCTGAGGCTAATTTAATCAAGTCATAGTCGTCGCAGGCGGTTATGGTTGAGCGCGACCCCGAAGCACAGTCCGTGGAGACGCCGCCATGACACATGTCACACCCCTGGCCAATAACCGACGCCTGGTCATCGACCACCACGGCCGGACCCGCGAATTCGCCGCCCTCTGGCTGCGTGAGCGCTGCCCCGATGCCGAGACCCTGGACCCGCGCACCGGACAGCGACTGATCGAGGCGGCCGAGCTGCCGCTCACCCTCGCCGTGGAGTCGGCCGAGGTCCGCGACGGCGCACTGCGCCTACGCTTCAGCGACGGGCATCACGGCGTCTTCGATCTCGACGCGCTGGTGAACGACGCGCCGAGCGACCCGCCCCAGCGACTCTGGGATGCGGCCAGCGCGCCGCGCCCCGAGGCCGACTTCGCCGCCGCCGTGGAGGACGACGCGGCCCTGCTCGGCATGCTCGAGGCGCTGCATCGCGACGGCTTCGTGCTGGTCTCCGGCGTGCCCACCGAGGAGCACGGCATGCAGCCGCTGATCGATCGCATCGGCCCGCTGCGGCGCACCAACTGGGGCGGCATCGCCGACGTCAAGTCGGTGGCCGACGCCTACGACCTGACCATGACCCAGCGCGGCCTGGAGCCGCATACGGACAACCCCTATCGGGACCCCATCCCCGGCTACATCTGGCTGCACTGCCTGACCAATGCCGCCGACGGCGGCGACAGCACCCTGGCCGACGGCTTCATGGCCGCCCGCCTGCTGCGCGAGCGCGACCCGGCGGCCTACGACTGCCTGACCCGCGTCACCCCGGGCTTTCGCTACCGCGACGACACCACCCACCTAGAGGGCGAGGGGCCGCTGATCGAGCTGGACAGCCAGGGCGAGCCGGTCCGGGTGCGCTACTCCAACCGCACCGAGCGCGTGCCGGCCCTGCCCCCCGAAGAGCTGGAGGCCTACTACGCCGCGCGCACGGCGTTCTATCGCCTGATCACCGGCGAGGAGCTGACTCTGCACCTCAAGCTCGACCCGGGCCAGATGCTGATCATGGACAACTACCGCCTGCTGCACGGCCGCAGCGCCTTCCAGCTGGCCGGCGGCGTACGCCACCTGCGCCAGGGCTACGTCGACCGCGACAGCACCGCCAGCCGCCGCCGGATACTGCGCCACCAGGCCACCCCCGCCCCGACCGCTGGAGACCCCGCATGAACCAGGCCACCTTCCGCCACTTCGGCGAGGCACGCCGCGACGACTGGGCGCTGATCGACGCCCGCTTTCGCGACTACGTCGCCGATGCCCCGCGCCGGGTGCTGGCCCACCTGCACAACCTGGCCGGCGACACCCACGGCTATCCGGTGGATCGCTACCAGCACAGCCTGCAGACCGCGACCCGGGCGCTGCGCGACGGCGCCGACGAGGAGATGGTGGTCTGCGCGCTGCTCCACGACATCGGCGACGACCTGGCCCCGGCCAATCACGCCGAGATCGCCGCGGCGATCCTCGAGCCCTTCGTCGATCCGCTCAACGCCTGGATGATTCGCCACCACGAGCTCTTCCAGGGCTACCACTACCGCCACTTCTTCGGCCAGAACCCCCACGCCCGGGAACAGTTCCGCGACCACCCCGCCTACGCGCGCACCGTGCGCTTCTGCGACGACTGGGACCAGGCGAGCTTCGACCCCGACTACGACACCCTGCCCCTCGAGCACTTCGTGCCCATGGTGGAGCGGGTGCTGGGCCGCCCGGTGCGCGGCGGCCTGCCTGATCTTGTCAAAGAGCCGGTGGATGAGCCGGTGGATGAGCCGGTGAAAGCGTCGGCGAACGGGGAGGCGACCCCATGAGCCAGACCTGTGCCCGCCAGCTGCTGCGCCTGCTGGAAGCCTATGGCGTCGACACCGCCTTCGGCATCCCCGGGGTGCACACCATCGAGCTCTATCGCGAGCTGAGCGAGAGCCGCCTGCGCCACGTGACCCCGCGCCACGAGCAGGGCGCCGGCTTCATGGCCGACGGCTATGCCCGCGCCAGCGGCCGGCCGGCGGCGTGCTTCATCATCTCCGGCCCCGGGATGACCAACATCGCCACCGCCATGGGCCAGGCGCTGGCCGACTCGGTGCCGATGCTGGTGATCTCCAGCGTCAACCGCCGCCCGACCCTGGGCCGCGGCCAGGGGCGCCTGCACGAGCTGCCGAGCCAGCAGCAGACCCTGGCCGGGGTCAGCGTCTTCAGCCACACCCTGCACGACCCCGAGGCGCTGCCGGAGATTCTGGCCCGGGCCTTCGCGATCTTCCGCGGCGCCCGGCCGGGCCCAGTGCACATCGAGATCCCCATCGACCTCTTCGATGCCGAGGTCCCCGCGCTCGCGCCGCGCCCCGTCGAGGTGTTCCCCCCGGCACCGGCCCCCGCGGCCATCGCTCGGGCCGTCGACTGGCTGGCAGGCGCCGAGCGTCCGCTGCTGCTGCTCGGCGGCGGCTGCGTCAGCGCCCCCGAGGCCGCCATCTCGCTCGCCGAGCGCCTCGACGCCCCGACCCTGACCACCATCAACGCCAAGGGCGTGCTGGGCCAGGACCACCCGCTGGATCTGGGCGCCACCGCCAGCCTGCCCGCCGCGCGTCGGCTGGCGGCCGAGGCCGACGTGGTGCTCGCCATCGGCACCGAGCTCGGCGAGACCGACTACGACCTGGTGTTCGATGAGGGCTTCAGGCTCGATGGCCGGTTGATCCGCGTCGACATCGATCCCCAGCAGCTGGGCCGCAACCAGGCGACCGATCTGGCGCTGGTCGCCGACGCCGGCGAGACCCTCGCGGCGCTGGTGGCGAAGCTGCCCGAACCCGGCCAGCGCGACGGCGGCGCGCGCGCCGCGGCCGTGCGCCAGGAACTGGCACTCGCCGAGGACCCGGAACTCGCGCCCTACGTGCCGCTCTTCGCCACCCTGCGCGAGGCGCTGCCCGACGCCGTGGTGGTCGGCGACTCCACCGGCCCCGTCTACGCCGGCAACTTCCTGGCCGCCATGCCGGCCCCGCGGCGCTGGTTCAACGCCGCCACCGGCTTCGGCACCCTCGGCTACGGGCTGCCCGCCGCCCTGGGCGCCGCCCTGGCCCAGCCGGAGCTGCCGGTGGTCGCGCTGGTCGGCGACGGCGGCCTGCAGTTCGTGCTCGGCGAGCTGGGCACCGCCCGCGATCTGGGTCGGCCGCTGGCGGTCGTGGTCTGGAACAACGACGGCTACGACGAGATTCGCCGCTACATGTCGGCAAGCGACGTGCAGCACGTGGGCGTCGACCTGGCCGCGCCGGCCTTCAGGGACCTGGCCTCGGCCTACGCCTGCCGCTACGCCGCCATTGGCGACCCGGCCGGGCTGCACGCCGCCCTCGCACGCCTCGACGGCGCCGACTCGCCGCTGATCATCGAGGTGGATGCCGCCGCCTGGGCCGCATCGGCATAACGCCGCCCGCGGCACGCCGCTACCCCCGGGCCGGGCCCCCGGGGACAACGATAATCAGCCCTGACGATAACTGGCCCTGACGATAAGGAGACGTCTGCATATGGATACCAAGACGCGAAGCACCCTGACCCTCATCAACGGCCTGACCCTGATCACCGGCCTGGCCCTGACGGCGCCGGCGCTCGCCGCCGACCGCGACGACCGCCTGCGTCTGGTGGTGCCGCCCTGGCCGGGGGTGACCGTGAAGAGCGAGATCCTCGCCCAGCTGATCACGCCGCTGGGCTACACCGCCGAGCAGCAGCAGCTCAGCTCGACGGTCGGCTACAGCACCCTGCAGAGCGGCGACAGCGATGCCTTCCTGGCCGGCTGGCTACCCGCCCAGCAGGAGAGCTACGACGCCGCCATGGCGGCCGGCGCCATCGTCGACCTGGGCAACAACGTCACCGGCGCCCGCATGGGCTTCGCCGTGCCGAGCTACGTGGTGGAGGCCGGCATCACCAGCGCCGAGCAGCTCGCTGACCCCGAGATCGCCAAGCGCTTCGACCGCACCGTCTACAGCATCGAGAGCGGCTCCACCGTGACCGACATGCTCGACGCCGCGATCGAGACCGACACCTACGGCCTCGGCGACTGGGACGGCATGGCCTCCTCGACGCCGGGCATGCTCGCCGAGGTCAAGGCCGCCGTGGCGGAGGAGCAGTGGATCGTCTTCTACGGCTGGACCCCGCACTGGATGGTGCCGGAGTACGACACCCGCATCCTCGACGACCCGGCCGGCGTCTACGGCCCGGATAACGGCCGCAGCGACGTCAAGACCATCGTCGCCAAGCCCTACGCCGAGGCCAACCCCAACCTGGCCCGCCTGCTCGACCAGTTCGAGCTCACCGCCGCCCAGCAGAGCGACATCATCCGCGAGTACAGCCTGGAGGAGCGCGACGTCGAGGCGGTGGCCCGGGAGTGGCTGGCCGCGCACCCCGAGCGCCTCGCCGCTTTCCTTGAGGGCGTCGAGACCCGCGACGGCGGCGACGCCCTGGCCGCCGTGGAGGCGAGCCTGTGAGTACGCCCCGCGAGACCGAGGCCGGCGTGCGGCGCGACCTGGCGGCCGCCTATCGGCTGATCGCCCTGGACGGCATGGACGACGGCATCTCGACCCACATCTCGGCGCGGCTTCCCGATGAGGCGCCGAGCGGCGAGGGCCAGAAAGAAGAACGAGAGCGCTTCCTGCTCAACCCCTTCGGCCTGCGCTTCGAGGAGATCCGCGCCGATGACCTGGTCACGGTTGCCGCCGACGGCACGGTGCTCGACGACCCCACCGGGCTCGGCATCAACCCGGCCGGCTTCACCATCCACAGCGCCATCCACGCCGCCCGCCCCGAGGTGGCCTGCGTGCTGCACACCCACACCGTGGCCGGGGTCGCCCTCTCCTGCCTCGCCGAGGGACTGCTGCCGCTCAACCAGTGGGCGCTGCAGTTCCACGACCGCCTGGCCTACCACGACTACGAGGGCATCGCGCTGGACCTCGACGAGCGCCAGCGCCTGACCGATGACCTGGGGCCCCACATGGCCATGGTGCTGCGCCAGCACGGCCTGCTGACCTGCGGGCGCAGCGTCGGCGAGGCCTTCCTGCGCATGCGCGACCTGGAGCGCAGCTGCCAGACTCAGCTCGCCGCCCAGGCCACCCGCCGCGAGCTTCTCGCCGTCTCGCCGGCGATGGCCGAACACGTGGCCCGCCAGTATGAGGCCTGGGCCGAGAGCCCGGCGGGCACCGCCCTGGCCTGGCAGGCCGAGCGGCGCCGGCTGGCGCCGCACTCCGACTCCCCCGACACCGACCGAGGCTGAGCTTTCGATGCGCTATTCCCAACTGACTAACCGGATCGCCGGCGAGGGTGCCGCGGCCTGGGACATCCACTACCGAGCCCTGGCCCGCCAGGCCGCCGGCGAGGACATCACCGTGCTCTCGGTGGGCGACCCCGACTTCACCACCCCGGCGCCGATCATCGACAGCGCCGTCGCGAGCCTGCGCGCCGGCGCCACCCACTACGCCGACGTGCAGGGCAAGCTTTCGCTGCGCCAGGCCATCGCCGACGGCTATCGCCGCCAGGGCCTCGAGGTGGGGCCGGAGCACGTCATCGTCATGGCCGGCGCCCAGTGCGGCCTCTACGCCGCCGCCCAGTGCCTGCTCGATCCGGGCGACGAGGTGCTGGTCCCGGAGCCCAGCTACGTCACCTACGAGGCGGTGCTGCGCGCCACCGGCGCCGAACTGGTACAGGTCCCGCTGCGCGGCGAGGCGGACTTCCGCCTCGACCCGGCGGCCCTCGAGGCGGCCATCACCCCGCGCACCCGGGCGCTGCTGCTCAATAGCCCCCACAACCCCACCGGCCAGCTGATCGACGCCGAGACCTGGGAGGCCGTCGCCGCGCTGTGCCGCCGCCACGACCTATGGCTGATCTCCGACGAGGTCTACGCCGAGCTGATCTACGAGGGCGAGCATGTCTGTCCCGCCATCCTGCCGGGCATGGCCGAGCGCAGCGTGGTGATCAACAGCCTCTCCAAGTCCCACGCCATGACCGGCTGGCGGCTGGGCTGGGTGATGGGCCCGGAGCCGCTGATCGGCCACCTGAGCCACCTGGCGCTGTGCATGCTCTACGGCTGCCCGGACTTCATCCAGGACGCGGCCTGCACCGCCCTGACCGCGCCCCCCGCCGAGCTCAAAGAGATGCGCGAGGCGTATCGCGTGCGTCGCGACGCCGTCTGCGAGGCGCTGGCCGAGAGCGCCGCGGTCAGCGCGATCCGTCCGCCGGCGGGGATGTTCCTGATGGTCGACATCCGCGCCACGGGCCTCTCCTCCCAGGCCTTCGCCGACCGCCTGCTCGACGAGGAGGGCATCTCGGTGCTCTCCGGCGAGGCCTTCGGCCCCTCGGCGGCCGGCTTCGTGCGCCTCAGCCTGACCGTCGGCGCCGAGCGGCTCGCCGCCGCCAGCCGCCGCCTGGCCGCCTTCGCCGAACGCGCCCTGGCATCCCTGTCACCGACCCCGGCCTCGGAGGCCGATTGCCTATGACGTCATCGTTCGAACCCTCTTCCCGTCCCCAGGCCGCCGCCCCCGCAGTGGCGGCCCACCACCTGATCAAGCACTTCGGCGACCTGGAGGTGCTCAAGGGCGTCTCCCTCGAGGTCGACGAGGGCACCGTCACCTCCATCATCGGCTCCAGCGGCTCCGGCAAGAGCACCCTGCTGCGCTGCATGAACCTGCTGGAACGGCCCGACCGGGGCGAACTGGCGATTGCGGATGAGGCGATTCGCTTCACCCGCAATCCCCAGGGCGACATCGTCGGCCTGGACCGGCGCCAGCTGCAGCGGCTGCGCGCCAAGGTGACCATGGTCTTCCAGCAGTTCAACCTCTGGCCCCACCTCAGCGTGCTGGGCAACGTCATCGAGGCCCCGATGCGGGTCAAGGGGCTCTCCCGGCGCCGGGCCACCGCCATCGGCGAGCACTACCTCGAGCGGGTCGGCATGGCCGATCGCCGCGACGCCTATCCCGCCTTCCTCTCCGGCGGCCAGCAGCAGCGGGTGGCCATCGCCCGTGCCCTGGCCATGGAGCCCCGCCTGCTGCTCTTCGACGAGCCCACCTCGGCGCTGGACCCGGAACGGGTCAACGAGGTGCTCGGGGTGATCCGCGACCTCGCCGACGAAGGCCGCACCATGCTGCTGGTCACCCACGAGATGCACTTCGCCCGGGAGGTCTCCGACCAGCTGGTCTACCTCGACCAGGGTCGCATCGCCGCCTCGGGGAGCCCGCAGGACGTCTTCGATGATCCCCGCTGCCGCCGCTTCGTCGCGCCGGCCGCCTGAACGCTCCACACACCACAACGACAGGAGAAGATCATGACATTCCCCCTCAAGAGCGCCATCGCCGCCGCCACGCTGAGCCTCGCCGTGACCGCCCAGGCCAGTGAGCCCCTCAAGGTGGGCATCTCCGGCGAGCCCTACCCGCCCTTCACCTTCAAGGCCGCCAGCGGTGACTGGACCGGCTTCGAGGTGGATCTCGCCCTCGCCCTCTGCGACGCCATGGGCCGCAACTGCGAGATCACGCCCACCGGCTGGAGCGGCATCATCGCCTCGCTCAACGCCGAGCGCATCGACATGATCATGAACTCCATGTCGATCACCGCGAAGCGCCAGCGGGTCATCGACTTCACGCGTCCCTACTACTTCACGCCCGGCGCCTACGTGGCCGCCGACGAGCGTGAGATGAACAGCCCAGAGGACCTCGACGGCCTAGTGATGGGCGTCCAGGCCGCCACCACCAACGCCACCTACGCCCGCCGCGCACTGCGCGACAGCGGCGTGGACATCCGCCTCTACAACCAGGCCGAACAGGTCAACAACGACCTGCTCTCCGGGCGCCTGGACGTGATCCTGGCCGACGAGATCGCCATGCTGCAGTTCCTCGATCGCGACGAGGCCGAGGGCTTCGAGATCAAGGCCACCGCGCCGCGCCACGCGGCCTACGGCGAGGGGGTCGGCATCGGCCTGCGCCAGGCGGACGACGAGCTCGAGGCCTCGCTCAACGACGCCATCGCCACGGTGATCGAGGACGGCACCTGCGCCAGCCTCTCCGAGCAGTACCTGGGCACCGACGTCTGCGTCTACGACTGAGCCTCGCGCCAGTCGCCGCCCCGACGCCACCCGCGTCGGGGCGCTTCGTCACGTGACCAAGGACACCATCGACCATGACTTCCATGACACCGGAGGGGCTCGGCGACTGGGCCGGCCCCATCCTCGCCGGGGCCCTGACCACGGTACAGATCGCCGTGCTGGCCTACGCCATCGGCCTGCTGCTGGGGCTGCTGGGCGCCGGCGCCAAGCTGAGCCCCTGGGCGCCGCTGCGCGCCCTGGCGGGCGCCTACTCGACGCTGATCCGCGCCGTGCCGGAGCTTCTGCTGATCATCCTGCTCTACTACGCCGGCGCCCAGGCGCTGGACGCCCTGCTGGCGAAGCTCGGCATGGCGGGCGCGGTGAAGATCACCGGCTTCGCCACCGCCGTCGGGGTGCTGGCCTTCGTCCAGGGGGCCTACATGACCGAGGTCTTCCGCGGCGCCATACTGGCCATCCCACAGGGGCAGCTGGAGGCCGCCGACGCCTACGGCTTCTCGCGCTGGACCCGCTTTCACCGCATCGTGCTGCCGGCCATGCTGCCCAATGCGCTGCCGGGCATGTCCAACCTGTGGCTGATCCTGATCAAGGACACCGCGCTGATCAGCGTGATCGGCTTCAACGAGCTGTTCTTCACCATCCAGCAGGCCGCCGCCAGCAGCCGCGCCTACTTCCTGTTCTACGCCGCCGCCGGGGTCATCTACCTGCTGATGACCCTCTCCTCCACGGCGCTGTTCGCCCGCCTCGAGCGCCTGGTACGCCGCGGCCAACCCACGGAGGCCTGAGATGGACTTTTCCTGGCTGAGCGATCCCTTCTATCAGGAGTATCTGTGGGAGGGCTTCGTCAACACCCTGTGGCTGCTGGTGGTCTCGGCCGCCGGCGGCCTGTTCCTCGCCGTGGGCGTGGCCCTGGCCCGCCTGCGCGGCCCCCGGCCGCTGGCCTGGCTGGCCCTGGCCTTCACCACGGTGATCCGCGGCACCCCGCTGCTGGTGCAGCTGTTTTTCTTCTACTACGGCGTGGGCCGTCTGCTGGAAGGCGTACCGGGCATCCGCGAGAGCGTCTTCTGGCCGCTGCTGCGCGATCCCTTCTTCTTCGGCGCCCTGACCTTCATGCTCAGCGTCGGCGCCTACTCCGGCGAAGTGATCCGCGGCGCCATGCAGAGCGTGCCCCGGGGCGAGCTGGAGGCCGGCCGCGCCTTCGGGCTCTCCGGCGTCCAGGTGCTCGCCCGGCTGTGGCTGCCGCGGGCCATCCAGCTCTGCCTGCCGACCCTGACCGGCGAGATGATCCTGCTGCTCAAGTCGGTACCGCTGGTCTCCACCATCGCGCTGATGGACCTGCTGCAGGCAGCCAACATCATTCGCGACGAGACCTTCCTGATCTACGAGCCGCTGCTGCTGATCGCCGGCATTTACCTTGCCACCACCATCGTGCTGACCCTCGGGCTGCGCGTGGTGGAGCTGAACTTCCCCGGCATGCGGCCGACCCGGCGCCGCTGGCTGCCGATTCGCTGAGCACGAGAGGCCCTATGAACTCCCTGACCGAGCACTCCCTGACCGAGCAGTTCATCGACAATGCCTGGGTGCCGAGCCGGGCCGAGACCCGCCACCCGGTGGTGGACCCCTACCATGAGACGGTGATCGCCGAGGTCACCGCCGGCGACCCGGCGGACGTGGAGGCGGCCGTGGCCGCCGCGCGCCGCGCCCTGCCCGGCTGGCGCGCCACCCCGGAGCGTCGGCGAGGCGAGCATCTCGACGCCATCGCCGCCGGGCTCGAGGCGCGCCGCGAGTCGCTGGCCGCGCTCTCGAGCCGCAATAACGGCAAGCCCCTGCCCGAGGCGCACCAGGACCTCAGTGATGCCATCGACTGCTACCGCTACTACGCCGACCAGGCCCGCGCCCTGGGCGAACGCCAGGGCCAGGCCGACGCGAGCGGCCTTCCGGGCCTCTCGGCCCGGCGCTACTGGGATCCCGTCGGCGTCGTGGGCCTGATCACCCCCTGGAACTTCCCGCTGGTCAGTAGCGCCTGGAAGCTCGCCCCGGCGCTGGCCGCCGGTTGCACGGTGGTGTTCAAGCCCTCCGAGGTCACCCCCCTGCCGGAACGGGCGCTGGCCGAGCTCGTGCTCGAGGCGGGCCTGCCGGCCGGGGTGGTCAACCTGCTGCACGGTGACGGCCAGGGCATCGGCGCGCCGCTGAGCCGGCATCCGGGCATCGACAAGCTCTCCTTCACCGGCAGCAACGCGGTGGGCGAGGCGGTGATGCAGGCCGCCGCCCACGGGGTGCGCCCGGTCTCCCTGGAGCTCGGCGGCAAGTCGCCGATCGTGGTCACCGAGGATGCCGATCTCGCCCAGGCGCGGGACCTGGTGATGGCCGGCATCTGCTACAACGCCGGTCAGATGTGCTCCGCCACCAGCCGCCTGCTGGTTCACGAGCGGCTGGCGGATGCCCTGTTCGACGCCATCGACGAGGCCATGGGCGCGCTGCGCCTGGGCGATCCGCTGGCGACCGAGACCGACATGGGCCCGCTGGCCAACGCCGTGCAGCGCGACCGGGTGCAGGGCTTTCTCCTCCAGGCCGAGCGGGAGGCGCTTGCCAGCGCCACCCCCGTCCTCGAGCCGCCCAAGCACGGCTGCTTCGTGGCGCCGCGCCTCTATCGCGACGTGCCGACCGACAGCCGACTGTGGCGCGAGGAGATCTTCGGGCCGCTGCTCTGCGCGCGGCGGGTGGCCAATGATGAGGAGGCCATCGCCCTGGCCAACGACAGCGACTTCGGCCTGGCGGCCACCGTGGTGGCCGGCTCCCCGGCCCGGGCCGAGGCGATCGCCCGGCGCCTGGAGGCGGGCAACGTCTGGTGCAACTGCGACCAGGTCGCGCCGCCCCACGCCAGCTGGGGCGGCATGAAGCGCAGCGGCATCGGCCGCGAGCTCGGCCCGGCGGGGCTCGACGCCTACCTGGAGCCCAAGCGCATCACCCGCCCGACGGCGGACTGAGGCGCGCGCCAGGGTCCCGAGGCTGCCATGGCCGTGGCGACGCCCCCGGCACGTCGCCACGCTCACGACCTAGCCTTTGGTATGAGGCGGACCGCGAAAAGCACTTGCCCCCGACTCGCTTCGACGCCATCATCGCGCACTCGCGCCGACCTTGCGGGGCTCGGCGCGTTAGGTCGACCGGGGTGGCATCGGGTCCGGGCTCGCAGACGCGGTCCATCGACCGATAAGACCCTATCATCGTTGAACATTTCTCGATCTGGATTCGAAACCCCATGAGCAAAGTCCTGATTGTCGGCGCCGGCGGCGTCGGTGGTGTCGTTACCCACAAGTGCGCCCAGCATCCCGAGGTCTTCTCCGAGATCTGCCTGGCCAGCCGCAACCAAGACAAGTGCCGCGCCATCGCGGCGCAGCTGGACCGCCCCATCCAGACGGCCCAGGTCGATGCCGATGACGTCGAGGCGCTGGTCGCGCTGATCGAGTCCTACCAGCCGGACCTGCTGATCCACGTGGCCCTGCCCTACCAGGACCTGACCATCATGGAGGCCTGCCTGCGCACCGGCGTCCCCTACCTCGACACCGCCAACTACGAGCATCCCGACGAGGCGAAGTTCGAGTACAAGGAACAGTGGGCCTTCCAGGAGCGCTTCGCCAAGGCCGGCAACATGGCCACCCTGGGCTGCGGCTTCGACCCCGGCATGACCAACATCTACTGCGCCTGGGGCCAGAAGAACCTGTTCGACGAGATCCATCACATCGATATCCTCGATGCCAACGGCGGCGATCACGGCTACCCGTTCGCCACCAACTTCAATCCCGAGATCAACATCCGCGAGATCACCGCCAACGGTCGCTACTGGGAAGAGGGCGAGTGGAAGGAGACCGCGCCGCTGGCCGAGAAGCGCACCTTCGACTTCGACGGCATCGGCGAGAAGGACCTCTACCTGCTCTATCACGAGGAGCTCGAGTCCCTCTGCCAGAACATCACGGGCCTGAAGCGCATCCGCTTCTGGATGACCTTCTCCGAGCAGTACCTCACCCACCTCAAGGTGCTCGAGAACGTCGGCATGACCAGCATCGAGCCGATCGAGTTCGAGGGGCGCCAGGTCACCCCGCTGCAGTTCCTCAAGGCGGTGCTGCCGGACCCCGCCTCGCTCGGGCCGCGCACCAAGGGCAAGACCAACATCGGCGTGATCCTCGACGGCATCAAGGACGGCAAGCGTCGCAAGGTGCACATCTACAACATCTGCGACCACGAGGCCTGCTATCGCGAGGTGCAGTCCCAGGCGGTCTCCTTTACCACCGGCGTGCCGGCGGTGACCGGTGCCATGCTGATGCTCGAGGGCCTGTGGAAGGGTGATGGCGTTTACAACGTCGAGCAGCTCGACCCGGACCCCTTCATGGATCGCATCGGCGACATGGGCCTGCCGTGGCAGATGGTCGAGCTCGACCCCGACGCCGACCCACTGGCCTGATCGACGATGGTGGATACGCCCGACTTCGACGTGACGGCCTGCCCCTCGCCGGCCTATGTGGTAGACGATGCCCTGCTGCGCGAGAACCTGGAGCTGCTCGAGCGGGTCCAGGCTGAGAGCGGGGCGCGCATCCTGCTGGCGCTCAAGGGCTTCGCCCTGTGGGATGCCTTCCCGCTGGTCAGCCAGTACCTGGTGGGCACCACGGCCAGCGGCCAGGACGAGGCGCGCCTCGGCGCGGAGACCTTCGGCGGTGAGGTGCACGCCTACTCCCCGGCCTTCAGCGAGGCGGAGATGGCGGTGGTGCTGCGCTACGCGGACCACCTCAGCTTCAACTCCCCGGCCCAGTGGCAGCGCCACCGCGCGGCCGTGGCCGAGGCGCCGCGCACGGTCTCCTGCGGGCTGCGGGTGAACCCGGAGTACTCCGAGGGCAAGGTCGCGCTCTACGACCCCTGCGCGACGGGCTCGCGGCTCGGCATCCGGGCGGCGGAGCTCGAGGGCGTGGAACTCGCGGGCCTCGACGGCCTGCACTTCCACACCCTCTGCGAGCAGGACAGCGACGCCCTAGAGCGCACCCTGGCGGCCTTCGAGGAGGCCTTCGGCCGCTATCTCGCCGATCGCAAGTGGGTCAACTTCGGCGGCGGCCACCACATCACTCGTCCCGACTACGACGTCGAGCGGCTGGTGCGGGTGATCCGCGACTTCAAGGCGCGCCATCCGCACCTCGAGGTCTACCTGGAGCCCGGCGAGGCGATCGCGCTCAACACCGGCTACCTGGTCTGCACGGTGCTCGATATCGTCGAGAACGACGGCGCCATCGCCATCCTCGACACCTCGGCCACGGCGCACATGCCCGACGTGCTGGAGATGCCCTACCGGCCGGAGATCATCGGCGCGGGCGAGCCCGGCGAGAAGGCCCACACCTATCGCCTGGGCGGGCTGACCTGCCTGGCCGGCGACGTGGTGGGCGAGTACAGCTTCGATGCGCCGCTCTCGATCGGCGATCGCCTGGTGTTCACCGACATGGCCCACTACACCATGGTCAAGACCACCACCTTCAATGGCATGCGCCTGCCGTCGATCTGCCGCATCGACGAGGCGAGCCGCGAGGTGCGCACGGTGAAGACCTTCGGCTACGAGGACTACCGGCAGCGGCTGAGCTGACGCCGTCAGATTCCTCGAGGCAGACACTACGGGCACCTTCGGGTGCCCGTCGTCGTTTGGTCCGCCCCATCGATGGCGGTCGCCCGCGGCGCACCCTTTCCTCGCATCTCCGTTTCGCGCATGGTAGCGACACCATGCCACCGCGAAAGGAGTCTCCATGACCCAGGTCTTCAAGTTCGGCGGCGCCTCGATCCAGGACGCCGAGGCCATCCGCCACCTGGGCGAGCTGCTCGCCCGCTTCCCCGAGCGTCCGCTGGTCGTGGTGGTCTCGGCCATGGGCAAGACCACCAACGCCCTGGAGGCGTTGCTCGCGGCGGCCAGGGGCAGCGACGACGCCGACTACCGCGAGCGCCTCGCGGCCCTGCGCCGCGACCACCTCGCCACGGTCGAGGCGCTGTTCGGGGAAGAGGCCGAGCCGGTGGCGCGCCGCATCAAGGCGCTCATCGATGAACTCGACCGGCGCCACCGCGCCCATGCGCACCGCGAGCGGCCCTTCCACTACGACCAGACGGTGTGCTTCGGCGAGCTGCTCTCCACCACCATCGTCGCCGCCTGGCTCGAGGAAGCGGGCCTGGCCAGCGAATGGCGCGATGCCCGGGAGCTGATCGTCACCGACGGTGATCACCAGGCGGCCAACGTCGACTGGGCGGCCACCGCCGAGCGGGTGCGCGGCCTGGACTTCGACGACGGCAGGCTCCGCGTCACCCAGGGCTTCATCGGCGCCACCCCCGAGGGCACGGCGACGACCCTGGGGCGCGAGGGCTCGGACTACTCCGCGGCGATCCTCGCCCACTGCCTGGACGCCGAGGCCGTCACCATCTGGAAGGACGTGCCGGGGCTCTTCAACGCCGACCCGCGCAGGGTCGACAACGCGGTGCAGCTCGAACGGATCTCCTACGACGAGGCGATCGCGCTGGCCTGGCACGGCGCCACGGTGATCCATCCCAAGACCCTGGCACCGCTTCAGCAGCGGGCGATCCCACTGACCGTGCGCTCCTTCCAGGATCTCGAGGCGCCGGGCAGCACCATCGCCGAGGATGCCCGCCGCGACGGCGAGGTGCCCGCCGTCATGTTCTGCGAGGATCAGACGCTGCTGGAGATCCGCCCGCGGGACTTCGCCTTCATGGACGAGGCTCGCCAGCACGACATCCTCGGCCGGCTGGTGGCGGCCGGGCTGCATGCCGGCCTGATCGATGCCGGGGCCATGCGCCTCTCGCTGTGCCTGGATAGCCATCCCGCCCGCCTGGAACCCTTCGTCCAGTCGCTGAGTGTCGACTATGCGGTGACGCGCAGGGACGGCCTGACCCTGGTCAACGTGCGCCACGGCGACGACGCCCTGCTCCGCGCCCTCGGCGAGGGGCGCGAGTGCCTGGCCGAGCGGCGCAACGCCGATACCGCCCAGCGGCTCTACCCCGCCGGCCAGTGCCCGGCGACCTGGCACCTGCCCGACTGAGGTGCGCCCGGGGCACGCTCCCGGAGTGACCTGGGAGCGGCCGGCGACGCCCTAGCGCGTCGCAGCCGCCTGCATGGCCAGGGCGGTGTCCAGCATGCGGTTGGAGAAGCCCCACTCGTTGTCGTACCAGGCCATCACCTTGACCAGCCGGCCGTTCACCCGGGTGTGGTTGGCGTCGAAGGTCGAGGAGTGCGCATCGTGGTTGAAGTCGATGGAGACCAGCGGCTGGGCGTTGACCGCCAGCACCGGGGAGGCCTCGGCGGCCCGGGCGACGATCGCGTTGATCTCCTCCCGGCTGGTGTCGCGGCTCGCGGTGAAGGTCAGGTCCACCAGCGAGACGTTGATCACCGGCACGCGCACCGCCAGGCCATCGAACTTGCCGGCAAGCGCCGGCAGCACCAGCCCCACCGCCGCCGCGGCACCGGTCTTGGTCGGGATCATCGAGTGCGTCGCGCTGCGGGCCCGGTAGGGGTCCTGGTGGTAGACGTCGGAGAGGTGCTGGTCGTTGGTGTAAGCATGTACCGTGGTCATCAGGCCGTTTTCGATGCCCACCGCCTCATGGAGCGCCTGGGCGACCGGCGCCAGGCAGTTGGTGGTGCAGGAGGCGTTGGAGACGACCTCGTGCTCGGCGGTAAGCACGCCCTCGTTGACACCAAAGACCACGGTGGCATCGGCATCCGGGCTCGGCGCGGAGATCAGCACGCGCCTGGCCCCGGCCGCGAGGTGCCGGGCGGCGTCCGCCCGCTGGGTGAAGAGCCCCGTGCACTCCATTACCAGATCGACCCCCAGGGCCTGCCAGGGCAGCGCGGCGGGGTCCCGCTCGGAGAGGATGGCAATCCGCTGGCCATCCACGCTCATACTCTCCTCATCGTGGTCGACGGCGAAGGAGAAGTGGCCATGCACGGTATCGTGGCGCAGCAGGTGTGCGTTCATGGCCGGGTCGCCGAGATCGTTGATGGCGACCACCTGCACGCGGTCGCGATAGCCGTTCTCGAAGAGGGCCCGGAGCACGTTGCGGCCGATGCGGCCAAAGCCGTTGATGGCGATCTTGAGCGTCATGAGATGATTCTCCTTGGTCCGGTGCGTTCGGTGATCTCGACCCTCTGGGGTTAGAACGCCCCGGGACGTGAACGTTGTGTCTGGCGAGGCCGTCGCGCTCTTCCCGGCGCGTCGAGCCACGCATCGCGTGCCCTAAATGTGGACCAGCTCTCCCGGGGGCTCAAGGATTTTTAAGTAATTTTACAACATTGACCGCAACACCCGACACGATGCTTCACTGCCATTCGGATCGCCGCCCCACGAAGCTATTACGACCCATTACCGCCTTAAAACCAGCATGCAAGGAACAGCGACGCATCCCCTGGCACGCCTGCAGACACGGCACCAAGTAGTAAACTTACCTTTAAAGCGTTATCGTCATCGTTGGAACGCCCCCTTCCGAGGAGCATCGAGATGTCACATCGACCGCCGCGTAACGTAACGCGCACCCTGCCGGCCAAGAAGCGCATCGCGCTGGTAGCTCACGACGGCAAGAAGGATGAACTGCTGGAGTGGGTGGGCCGCTGGCAGGCGATCCTGGCCGGGCACCAGCTGGTCGGCACCGGCACCACGGCAGAGCGCATCTCGCGCCAGCTGGGCCTCGCGGTGGAGGGCCTGATGAGCGGCCCGCTGGGTGGCGACCAGCAGATCGGCGCGCGCATCGCCGAGCAGCGCCTCGACCTGCTGATCTTCTTCTGGGATCCCTTCGCGCCGCAGCCCCACGACCCCGACGTCAAGGCGCTGCTGCGCCTGGCGGCGCTGTGGAACGTCCCGGTGGCCTGCAACGCGGCCAGCGCCGACTTCATGGTCAGCTCGCCCTGGCTCGACCGGGACTACGAGATGAACATCCCCGATGCCGGCGCCTGGGTGTCGTCGCGCACCGACTGAGCCGCCCGGCGCGGCGACGCCCGATCGTGTGCCGTCAGGCCCGCGCCGCCGCCCGCTGGCCGATGAGATGTCCCAGCCAGGCCGCCACCAGCCACAGCGGCACGCTCGCCAGCACATAGCCCAGCGACAGCCAGGGGCGACCGACCTGAAGCAGCCTTAGCGTCTCGAGGCCGAACAGGGAGAAGGTGGTGAAGCCGCCGCAGAAGCCGGCGACCAGGAAGGGCTGCCAGCGCGCTGCCCGGCCGTGGACCCGGTGGGCGGCGAAGGCGGTGAAGGCGGCGATCAGCCACGAGCCCAGACCGTTCACCAGCAGCGTGGCCCAGGGGAAGGCCGGCCCGGCCAGCGCGACCCCGACGAGATAGCGCAGCATCGCCCCCAAGGCGCTACCGAGCCCCACGGCGCCGTAGGCGCGCCAGGCGATCAAGAGAGCCCGCCCGACAGCCAGGCCCCCGCCAGCAGCGCGGCGAACCCCGCCACCAGGGTCGTGAGGACGTTGACCAAGGCGGCGGCGCGGCGGCCCTGACGGGCGAGGGTCAGGGTCTGCAGGCTGAACGAGGAGACGGTGGTGTAGCCCCCCAGCAGGCCGATGGCCGCAAGCGACCACGCCGGTCCCGAAGCCGTCGGCTCCAACAGGCCGGCAAGCAGCCCCATCAGCAGGGCGCCGCTGAGGTTGACCGCGAGGGTGCCCCACGGCAGGCCGGCGCCCAGGCGACGCGCCACGACGTCCCCCAGCGCCAGGCGTGCCATGCCTCCCAGGCCCCCGCCGGCCGCCACGGCCAGCAGTGTCAACGAATCGATGCTCATCCCTTCCCCACGACGCCCACGCAAAAAAAAGCCACCCTAGAGGGTGGCTAAGAGTATCGCATGCTTGCCTTGCAGGGGGCAGCGACCTCAGGCCGCTGCTATAGAGCAATGTTGGCAGATAGCGAGCATGATGTACAATAATTGTACATAAAAATATCCCCACAGCCTCCGGGTCGTGATCACGGCGCCAAACCCGTACCATGCCGATGATGCACCGCTTCCCTGACATCCCATCGCCAACGCCCCGAGAGACGGAGATCACTGCGTGAATCCTATGCGAGCCCTGACAGCCCTGTGCGGCTGGCTGCTGCTGGCCCTGGTGGCCTTCGCCGGCCCGGCCCAGGCACAGCAAGCCGATACCGGCGGCGAGCCGCCGGCCTACTCCACCCTGGCCGACCTGCTCGAGAACGCCGAGAGCCGCCAACAGCTGATCGACCAGCTGCGCGGCCTGGCCGCCGCCGAAGCCCCACGGGCCGAAGCGGCCGCGGCGGCCTCCGAGCCCTCCCTGCCGCGCCAGCTGGCCCAGGCCACCAGCCGTATCGCCGGCGAGATCGGCACCCAGCTGGCCAGTGTGATGGACGCGGTCGGCGGCCTGGTCGCGGGCAGCGCCGAGGCGACCGCCAGCTTCGACATGGAGGCCTTCAGCGAGGCGGCGATCAACCTGGGCCTGGTGATACTCGCCACCCTCGCGCTGTTCCTGATCATTCGCCGGCTGGCCAAGCCGGTCTTCACGCGCATCAGCCAGTGGTCGCTCACCGACCAGGGACTCAACCCGGTGCTGCGCCTGGTGCTCTGCGTCGCGCTGGCCGCGCTGATCGACGTGCTGGTGGTGGCGCTCGCCTACGTCGGCGGCAACCTGGTCGCCACCTTCGCCGTCGGCGAGGCCGGCGAGCTCTCCACCCGGGCCTCGCTGTTCCTCAACGCCTTCCTGGTGATCGAGCTGCTCAAGGCGGGGGTGCGGATGCTGTTCTCGTCACGCTACGAGGGGCTTCGCCTGCTGCCGATCGCCGCCGACGAGGCCTCCTACTGGAACCGCTGGATCGCCCGGCTCATCGGCCTGGTCGGCTATGGTCTGATGGTGGTGGTGCCGCTGATCAGCGCCTACCTGGCCCCCACCTTAGGCCAGAGCATGGGCACACTAATCATGATCGCCGCCTTCGTCTATGCGGTGGCGGTGGTGCTGCGCAACCGCAAGCGACTGCGTGACGCCCTCAACCGCAAGGCACGGCAGACGACCATGGCCGCCAGCCGGGTCTCTCTGCAGCTGTTCGCCCGCACCTGGCACCTGTTCGCCCTGGCCTACTTCGTGATGGTGCTGGTACTCACCCTGACCCGCCCCGCGGACGCCCTGCCCTTCGTGCTCTTCGCCACCCTCAAGACGCTGGCGACCGTGGTGGTGGGCATGCTGGCATCGACCTTCCTGACCCAGACCATCGGCCGCCAGATCCGGGTCTCCGACGACCTGCGGCGCAAGCTGCCGCTGCTCGAGCCACGCCTCAACAGCTACGTGCCCAACGCCCTGCGCGCCGTCCGCGTGCTGATCCTGATCACGGTGACCATGGTGGTGCTGAGCGCCTGGGGCGCCTTCGATCTCACCGGCTGGTACGCCTCCGAGGCCGGCCGCGACCTCGTCGGCAAGACGGTCAGCGTGTTCGTGATCCTGGCGGTGGCGGCGGCAGCCTGGCTGGGGCTCGCCAGCCTGATCGAGCATAAGCTCAACCCCGAGACCGGCGGCGGCGTGCCCTCGGCCCGGGCCCAGACCCTGCTGGCGCTGTTCCGCAACGCCCTGGCCATCGCCCTGGTCACCATGACGGCGATGATCGTGCTCTCCGAGATCGGCATCAACATCGGCCCGCTGATCGCCGGTGCCGGCGTGCTGGGCCTGGCCATCGGCTTCGGCGCCCAGAAGCTGGTCCAGGACATCATCACCGGCATCTTCATCCAGGTCGAGAACGCCATGAACACCGGCGACGTGGTCACGGTGGGCGGCATCACCGGCACGGCCGAGAAGCTGAGCATCCGCTCGGTGGGCATCCGGGACCTGTCCGGCACCTACCACATCGTGCCCTTCTCCAGCGTCGACACCGTCTCCAACTACATGCGCGAGTTCGGCAACCACGTCGGCGAATACGGCATCGCCTACCGCGAGAGCATCGACGAGGCCATCGAGCAGCTCAAGCTGGCCTTCGAGGACCTCAAGGCCAGCGACGAGCACGGCCAAAAGCTGCTAGAGCCGCTCACCGTGGCCGGCGTGGTGGCACTGGCCGACAGCTCGGTGAATATCCGGGTGGTCATCAAGACCACGCCCGGCGACCAGTGGGCCGTGGGGCGCGCCTACAACCGCCTGGTCAAGCTGCGCTTCGACGAGGCCGGCATCGAGATCCCCTTCCCGCACACCACGCTGTACTTCGGCGAGGACAAGCAGGGCGGCTCACCGGCGGCCAACCTGCGGCTGCTGGACGCCGCGTCGCGTGGCCGACCCTCCGATGCCGCCCACGGCGACGATACCCGCCACGGCGTCCAGGAGATCGCCGATGCCGACCATCGCCAGCCCAACGACAGCGAGGTCTAGGCGCCCACCGCCAGGCGCCCGCGGGCGCCTGCCTTCCCGACAGCGGGGTCGCCTTCGGCGGCCCCGCTGTCGTTTTATCGGGCGGCTGGGCGTCGCGGCGGACCGGCCACGACATGTCGTGGCGTCGCGCCGGGCGCGGCAGAGCCCCAAGGCGACGCGATCGATCATCGACGCGCCGACGAGAAGGTACGGCCTCCAGGGCCGCGGCAGGCGAGGCCACTGGCGCCGCGTAGCAACCACCCGCACAGCAAGAGGGGCTGCCGAATGGCAGCCCCTCTTGCTGTGCGGTTCACTTCATGGCGAACCGGGTCATGGTGACTCGGGCGAGCCTGGCTCAGGTTCGGGCGTGGCTCAGGACGCCGCCTTGGCCGTCTTCGCCGCCGAGTCGGGTGTCTCAGTAGGCTGCGGCAGGGAGGGCAGCGACTTGTCGAGCAGCTCGACACTCTGGCGGTAGAAGAGCTGGCTCTTCTGATGCTCGCCCAGGTTGGCGTAGAGCCGGGCCAGCTCCGCGCATGCCACGCCGCTGGGCCGCTGGCGCTGGCTCGCTTCGAAGTACTCCTGAGCCTTGCCCCAGTAGGCGTTGCGCAGCGCCAGGCGTCCCAGGGCGAGCAGCAGGTCCGGGTCGTTGGGCCGCTCCTGCAACCACTTCTCGGCCACCACCAGCTGTCGGCGGGCATCCACGTCGAGCAGGCCGTAGCGCAGCACCAGGCGACTGTCCCAGTGCTCCTTGAGGGAGTGGCGCAGCAGCCGCTCGGCGATGCCCTCCTGGTCGCCCCGCACCAGCGCCTCGGCGTAGAGCACGATGAGGTCGTTGTTGGTACGCAGGTAATCGGGCATGTCGGCCCAGAGGTTGCGCACCCGTTCGATGTCGCCGGGGTTGCGTGCCTCCTGGCCGATCAGCTCGCGGTAGGCGCGCAGCTCAAGCTGCTCGCGTTCCTCGCGGGAGATCAGCTGCTGAGTCCCCAGCCGCGGCATCAGGCGGCGCAAGCCGTCCCAGTCGCTGACGCTGAGATAGGCCTGCTTGAGCTGCTTGAGGACCTGGGGATGGTTCGGCAGGTGGCGGTCCAGGCGGGTCAGGATCGCCAGCGCCTCCTCGTACTGCTGGCGATCCAGCATCAGCTGGGCCTGCATCATGCCCACCGCGGTGTCGGCACCCTCGGTGCTCAGGTGCGCCCGCTTGAGCAGGGTATCGGCCTGCTCGTAGCGCCCCTGATAGTGGGCGGCCAGGGCCGCGGAGAGGTAGTTGACCAGCGGCGTACTGGAGTCATCGGCGGCCTTGACCAGGGCCTTCTCGGCGCGCTTCCAGCGCCCCTCGGCGAGCGCCACCAGGCCGCGCACGGTGCGCTTCATGGCGGTGCGGTTGCGGGCCCGGCTGTTCCACACCTTGAAGCGGCTGACCGGCCGGGTCAGGCGCATCAACAGGCGCAGCCCGAAGTGCAGCACGATGAACACCGCCAGCAGGATGACCAGGCCGAACCAGAAGGAGGTCTGGTAGGAGGTGTCGCCCACCCGCACCAGCCAGTAGCCCGGCACCGACATCATCAGCTGGCCGAACAGCGCCCCGAGCGCAAGGCCCAGGACCACGATCAGAATCAGCTTTCTCATGCGTCATCTCCCTGGCCGCCCTCGGCCTGGTCGGCGGAGCGGCTCTCGAAGCGATGCTCGATGAAGCTCGCCAGCGCCTGCTGGGAGCCGCTGATATCGGGCAGCTCGGGGCGGATGCTGCGCTGCTTGAGCTCCTCGAGGCGCGCGATCACCGACTGGACGCCGGAGGCGTCGGTATCGTAGTAGCCGCGGACCAGCGTCAGGGCCTTGTCGAGGCTGGCCTCATAGAGCGCCTGCTCCTCCTTGAGCAGCGCCAGCTGGGACTGCTCGAGCACCAGGCGCACGCTCTGGCGCAGGTAGGACTCCTGCTCCGGGGCGATCAGCGCCTCCAGCGCCTCGTCGTGCTTGCGCACGGTGACCAGATCCTTGAGCTCGTTGCCGAAGCGCGACAGCTGCTGCTGCCAATCGCCGGTGGGCGTCTCCTCGATGGCGGCATCGGCGGTCATCTCCTCGATGTCCTGAGCCAGAGGCTGGCCGGCGATCAGCTCCTGCTGGGCGTTGAGCGCCAGGTAGAGGCCGGTGCGATCGACCGTCGGCACGGCCTCCAGGGCGGCGAGCTCGGAGGCGATCTCGCGACGCACCGGGACCAGGGCGGGATTGTCGGCCTCACGCAGGCGCGCGTCGGCGGTGCGCAGCAGGGCCGCGGCGCCCTCGACATCGCGCTCCAGCAGCAGGCGCTGATTGGCCAGGCGCAGCAGGTAGGCGGCCTCGGCATGCAGCCAGTCGCGCTCGTCGGTGTCCTGCTCACGGGACAGCTCGTCGAGTACCTTATCGAGGGTCTCATCGACGCTGCTGCGATAGTCGGCGAACTCGCCGCGCAGGCTGGAGAGTGTCGACTCGAGAGCCGCGTCACGCTCGCTTTCGGCGCTTTCCAGCTGGCCCTCCAGGTCGCCCAGGGCGGACTCGCTGGCGACGTCGGCGGGCAGAGCGGCGAGACGCTGCTGCTGCGCCTCGAGCTTCTGCCAGGCCTGCCAGCCGAAGAAGCCCACGCCGATGGCCAGCAGGATCACCAGCACCAGCGCCACGGCGCCGGACTTGCCGCCGCCCTGTCCGCCGTCGCTCCTGGCGGTGGCGGCGCCACCGGCCGGGGGCTTGCCAGCGTCGGAGGCCTTCGCCTTGTCCCCGGGCGCGCCCTGGGCCTTTGCCTTGCCGGCGCTGGCGCCTCCCGAGGCCGGCTTGTCGGTCGAGGCGTTCTGCGTCTTGGACGCGTTGGCGCCGGTGGCCGGCGTGTCGGCGGAGGCGCTCGGCGACTTCTTCTCGGTCGCACCGCCCTGACCACTCGGCTGGTCGGTGCCGGCACTCGGCGTGCTGGACGACGCGGTCGCGTCATCCGAGCTCGGCGCGGCGGCGCCCGGCGCTGCCGCCTCCTGCTTCGCCTGACCGGCCGGCGCCGATGATCCACCCTTGCCTCGGCGGCGCGAGCGACGGGAGGCAGTACCGCCACCCTTGTCGGCTTCGCCGCTCCCCTGGCCGCCCGAGGGCGTCGATGCGCCCTGAGCCGCATCCGAAGGCGTCTGCTGTTCGTCCTGATCGTTTGGTTGCTTGCTCATCTGTCGCTAGCCCTTTTCGAGATCATCATGATCGACATCGGCCTCCTCAGGGGCGCTGCTCCCGGCGACCGTGACCGCCAGGGCGGCAGGGGTGGCACCCGAGGCCACCACGGGGACGCGAAATCCCAGCCTGCCGGCCAGTGTAGCCAACCGCGCGCTGGAAACGATTAGCGGTTGGTTCAAGGCGGCATCCGTACACCATCCTGCCAGATGTTCGAGAATTTCTCCGCTGCTGACCACCAGCGCACGATAATTGCCCTCGGCCAGCCGCGCCTGCAGGGGCGGCGCGGGGTCGAGGAGGCGACGCCGATAGACCGCCAAGCGCGTCACCCGGGCGCCCCGCGCGGCCAGAGTATCGGCGAGCAGGGTGCGCCCGCCTTCACCGGCCACCAGCAGCACGCGCTGCTCGTCGAGGGCCCGCAGAGATGCGAGGCGCAGCAGCGCCTCGCTGGTGTCCTCGCCGCTCTCCGGCGGCGGCACGTGCACGCGCACGCCCAGATGGTGGTGAAGAGCGGCGGCGGTCGACGCTCCCACCGCATAGTAGTCGATGCCGACCGGCAGCTGCGGCCAGTAGCGATCCAGGGCGTTCGCCAAACACTCGGCGGCGAACGGGCTGACCACCACCACCTTGTCGAACTGGTCGACGTCCAGCCAGGTGCTGCGCGCCGCCGGCGTCTCCGCCAGCGGTTCGAGGCGCATGACATCCAGGCGCTCCACGGGCAGGCCGCGGGCCTCGATGGCCTCGGCCAGCGGGCCCGCGCGCTCGCCCGGGCGGGAGATCAACACCGGACGGCTCGCCATCAGCCGGCGCCGTAGACCTCGGCGAGGATATCGCCGGCGCCCTGGTCGAGTAGCTCTTCGGCCACGCGGATGCCCAGCGCCTCCGGCTCGTGGATCGAGCCGCGGCCCTCGGCGCGCAGCACCCGGGTGCCCTCCGGATTACCCACCAGGGCACGCAGCCAGAGGGTCTGGCCGTCGTTCTCGAACACGGCATGGCCGCCGATCGGCACCTGACAGCCGCCCTCGAGGCGGGTGTTCATGGCGCGCTCGGCGCGCACCCGGGTGGCGGTGGTCGCGTCGTCCAGCGGGGTCAGCAGCGCCAAAAGCTCCGGGTCATGGAGGCGGCACTCGATGCCCAGCGCCCCCTGGCCACAGGCCGGCAGGCAGACTTCGGGCGGCAGCTCCATGGCGATGCGCGCCTCGAGGCCCAGCCGCTTGAGGCCGGAGGTGGCCAGCAGGATGGCGTCGTACTCGCCGGCATCGAGCTTGCCCAGGCGCGTCTGGACGTTGCCGCGGAGGTTGAGGACCTCGAGGTCCGGACGCGCCTCGCGCATCTGCAGGCCGCGACGCAGGCTGGAGGTGCCGATGCGCGCGCCCTGGGGCATCTCGTCGAGCGAGGCGTAGTGGTTGGAGACGAAGGCGTCGGTGGGCTCGGCGCCCTCGAGGATCACCGAGAGCCCCAGGCTCTCGGGGAAGTGCATGGGCACATCCTTCATGGAGTGCACGGCGATGTCGGCGCGGCCGTCGAGCATCGCCTCCTCCAGCTCCTTCACGAACAGCCCCTTGCCGCCGACCTTGGCCAGCGGGGTGTCGAGGATCTTGTCGCCGCGGGTCGACATGGGCACCAGCTCGACCTGCAGGCCGGGGTGGGCGGCCATCAGACGGTCGCGGACATGCTCGGCCTGCCACATGG
This sequence comes from Halomonas saccharevitans, assembly GCF_900116405.1. Classification (GTDB taxonomy): domain Bacteria; phylum Pseudomonadota; class Gammaproteobacteria; order Pseudomonadales; family Halomonadaceae; genus Halomonas; species Halomonas saccharevitans. The sequence goes on from NZ_FPAQ01000006.1 coordinate 61,163, forward strand.
CCAGTTGACTCTTGCGGGTGGCGATACGCAGGGTATTGATGGCTTGCACGTGGTTCTCCCGTACCGGTTGGCCTGCCGATGGCGCACGATGCGCTGGCGCCCGGTGATGATGTGGATACGCCTCATCATAAAGCACCGCGCGAAACAGGAAAAATCGCGTCGCGCTGAGCGTGTGCCGCCCCTCGCCAGCCTCGTGGACTCTGGTACACTTTCTGCCATGTCAAGGCAGCGCCGCCCAGACGGCGCCCACCACCCCTATCGTCAAGCAGGATGCCCAGCCCGATGAGCCCGAGTCCTTCCACCCCCGGCACCAATCAGTCCTGGGGCGGCCGCTTCAGCGAGCCCACCGACGCCTTCGTCGAACGCTTCACCGCCTCGGTCGGCTTCGACCAGCGCCTCGCCCTCCACGACATCCAGGGCTCCGTCGCCCACGCCACCATGCTGGCAAGGGTCGGCGTGCTGACCATTGATGAGCGCGACGCCATCACCCAGGGCCTCGACGAGATCCGCGGCGAGATCGAGCGCGGCGAGTTCGAGTGGTCGGTGGCCCTGGAAGACGTGCACATGAACATCGAGGCGCGGCTCACCGACAAGATCGGCATCACCGGCAAGAAGCTGCACACCGGCCGTTCGCGCAACGACCAGGTGGCCACCGACATCCGCCTCTTCCTGCGCGCCGAGATCGACGTCGTCGCCGCCGAACTGGCGCGCCTGCGTGAGGGGCTGATCGAGCTGGCCGACCGCGAGGCCGACACCATCATGCCCGGCTTCACCCACCTGCAGACCGCCCAGCCGGTGACCTTCGGCCACCATCTGCTGGCCTGGCAGGAGATGCTGGCGCGCGACCACGAGCGCCTGCTCGACTGTCGCAAGCGGGTCAACGTGCTGCCGCTGGGCGCCGCGGCGCTGGCCGGCACCACCTACCCCATCGACCGCCACGTCACCGCCGAGCTGCTGGGCTTCGAGCGGCCCGCCGAGAACAGCCTCGACGCGGTCAGCGATCGGGACTTCGCCATCGAGTTCACCGCCTTCGCCAGCATCCTGCTGATGCACCTGTCGCGAATGAGCGAGGAGCTGGTGCTGTGGACCAGCGCCCAGTTCGACTTCATCGACCTGCCCGACCGCTTCTGCACCGGCTCCTCGATCATGCCGCAGAAGAAGAATCCCGACGTGCCGGAGCTGGTGCGCGGCAAGACCGGGCGGGTCTATGGCCACCTGATGGGCCTGCTGACGCTGATGAAGTCCCAGCCGCTGGCCTACAACAAGGACAACCAGGAGGACAAGGAGCCGCTGTTCGACACCCTGGACACCGTCAAGGGCTGCCTGCGCGCCTTCGCCGACATGGCCCCGGCCATCGAGTCGAAGAAGCCCAGCATGGCCGAGGCCGCCCGCCGCGGCTTCTCCACCGCCACCGACCTGGCCGACTACCTGGTGCGCAAGGGCGTGGCCTTCCGCGACGCCCACGAGATCGTCGGCCAGTCAGTGGCCTTCGGCCTCAAGGAGGGCAAGGACCTCTCCGAGATGAGCCTCGAAGAGCTGCGCCAGTTCTCCGACACCATCGAGGCGGACGTCTTCGAGGTGCTGACCCTCGAGGGCTCGGTGGCGGCCCGCAACCACATCGGCGGCACCGCCCCGGACCAGGTGCGGGCCGCGGCGCAACGCGCCCGCGATGCCCTGGCGAGCCTGGCCTGATGCGCCGGCTCCTCTCCGCCCTGGCCCTGGCCTTGGCCCTGCCCCTCGCACTGGCCGGCTGCGGCCAGAAGGGCCCGCTCTACCTGCCCGGCGACGAGGCGGCCGCCGAGCGCTACGACCCTGCCGCCGAGCAGGCGACGTCGGACGACGCCGCCGCCCGGCAAGACGCTGACACCGATTCCCAAGAGAAGCGCTGATTTATGTCGCGAGCGAAAGATAGGCTGATCGCCGCCGGCGCACAGCAACCGGAGTTGACAGGCTGCTCAATGAGGATTGCGCGCACCGCCGGCGGACAGGATATCGAGCGCAGCAATAAATCAACGTTTCTCCAAGGCGAGAGCTAGCATGGACTATTTCGACTACCGCGACGGCGTCCTCTACGGCGAGGATGTGCCGCTCACCCGCATCGCCGACGAGTTCGGCACGCCCTGCTACGTCTACTCCCGGGCGACCCTGGCCCGCCACTACCGCGCCTACGCCGAGGCCCTGGGCGGCCATCCGCACCTGATCTGCTACGCGGTCAAGGCCAATTCCAACCTCGCCGTGCTGGGCCTGCTGGCGACGATGGGCGCCGGCTTCGACATCGTATCAATAGGCGAGCTCGAGCGCGTGCTCGCCGCCGGTGGCGATCCGGCCCGGGTGGTCTTCTCGGGCGTCGCCAAGCAGGAGGCCGAGATGACCCGCGCCCTGGAGGCGGGCATCAAGTGCTTCAACGTGGAGTCGCGTCCCGAGCTCGAGCGCTTAAACGCGGTAGCGGGCCGGCTCGGCATGCAAGCGCCGGTCTCGCTACGGGTCAATCCGGACGTCGATGCCGGCACCCACCCCTACATCTCCACCGGGCTCAAGGACAACAAGTTCGGCATTCCGGTGGACGAGGCGCTGGCCGCCTATGAGCTGGCGGCCACGCTGCCCCACCTCGAGGTGGTCGGCCTGGACTGCCACATCGGCTCCCAGCTCACCGAGCTTTCGCCCTTCCTCGACGCCCTCGACCGCCTGCTGGTGCTGCTCGAGCGCCTGCGCGAGCGCGGCATCGAGATCGAGCACCTGGACCTCGGTGGCGGGCTGGGCGTGCCCTATCAGCACGAGCACCCCCCCGCGCCCTTCGACTACGCCACCGCCCTGCTCGAGCGCCTCTCGGCGTGGCCGGGCAGCGAGCGCCTGACCCTGCTCTTCGAGCCGGGCCGCTCCATCGCCGCCAACGCCGGCGTGCTGCTGACCCGGGTCGAGTTCCTGAAGCCCGGCGAGACCAAGAACTTCGCCATCGTCGACGCGGCCATGAACGACCTGATCCGCCCGGCGCTCTACCAGGCATGGCAGGCGATCCTGCCGGTGGATACCCGCCACCCACGCGACGCCGCCACCTATGACGTGGTCGGCCCGGTCTGCGAGACCGGCGACTTCCTGGGCAAGGATCGCGAACTCGCTATCGCCTCGGGCGACCTGCTGGCGGTGCGCTCCGCGGGGGCCTACGGCTTCGTGATGGCCTCGAACTACAACAGCCGCCCGCGCCCCGCCGAGGTGATGGTCGACGGCGATCGGACCCACCTGGTGCGTCGCCGCGAGCGCCTCGAGGAACTCTGGGCCGGCGAGGCGCTGCTGCCCGACAACGCACAAGAGGCCCGCTGATGCTCCTGCACTTCACCAAGATGCACGGGCTGGGCAACGACTTCATGGTGGTCGATCTGGTCACCCAGCGGGCGCGCTTCACCGAGGAGGAGATCCGCCGCCTGGCCGACCGGCGCTTCGGCATCGGCTTCGACCAGCTGCTGGTGGTCGAGCCGCCCCGTGATCCGGACAGCGACTTCCGCTACCGCATCTACAACGCCGACGGCAGCGAGGTCGAGAACTGCGGCAACGGGGCGCGCTGCTTCGCGCGCTTCGTGCGCGACCAGCGCCTGACCCACAAGCACGAGATCCACGTCGAGACCGCCGGCGGCCCGCTGACCCTGGTGGTCGAGGACGATGGCCGGGTGCGCGTCGACATGGGCGAGCCGCGCTTCGCCCCCGAGGCCCTGCCCTTCACCACGGAATCCTTCGACGCCGCCGAGGGCCGGGTCCTTCACACCCTCGAGGTGAACGGCGAGCGCCATGAGATCGGCGTGGTCTCCATGGGCAATCCCCACGCCGTGCTGCGGATCGAGGACGTCGACACCGCCCCCGTCGAGCGGCTGGGCCCGGCCATCGAGTCGCACCCGCGCTTCCCCAAGCGTGTCAACGCCGGCTTCATGCAGGTGGTGTCACCTCACGAAATCCGCTTGAGAGTCTATGAGCGCGGCAGCGGCGAGACACTGGCCTGCGGCACCGGCGCCTGCGCGGCCGTGGCCAGCGGCATCCGCCAGGGGCTGCTCGAGAGCCCTGTCACCGTGCACCTGCCCGGTGGCGAGCTTCGCATCGAGTGGGGCGGCGACGCCGCCCCGCTGATCATGACCGGACCGGCCGAGCGCGTCTTCGACGGCCGCGTCGTGCTGAACTGAGTCGCCCCCGCCACCCAAGGAGAAGTGCCCATGACCCGTGCCGCCCCCGACCCGCGCCAGACCCTCGATCCCGATCGAGTGGCCGAGTGGCTGGCCCGTCACCCGGACTTCTTCGTCGGGCGCGAGGGGCTGCTGCAGCAGCTCAAGGTGCCCCACCCCGAGACCCGCGGCGCCACCTCACTGCTCGAACGGCTGGTGCATGACCTGCGCGCCCGCGCAGAGCAGGCCGAATGGCGCCTGGAGCAGCTGCTGGAGTCGGCCCGCTTCAACGAGGGCCAGTATCGACGCACTCGCGAGCTGATCCTCGCGCTGCTCGAGGCCGAGGACAACGACGCCCTGGGCCAGGCGCTGGCCACCCAGCTCGCCGAGAACTTCCACACCCCGGCGGTGGCGCTGTGGTGCCCGGCCAGCCTCACCGATGCCGAGCCCCACCCGCCCCAGGCGCCCCGACAGGTGCTCGACGATCACGCCGGCCAGCGCCTGGCGGCGCTTCTCGACGGCCGGCCCAGCCGCTGCACGCGACTGACCCCCACCGATTGGAAGCGCCTGCTGCCCCACGTGCCGGCGCCCGCCAAGGCCGGCTCCTGCGCGGTGGCGCGGCTGACCCTGGGCGAGCCGCTGGGCTATCTGGTGCTGGCGAGCCCCGACCCGGATCACTTCCGCGCCAGCATGGACACCCTGTTCACCGACTACGTGGGGGAGGTGGTGGCGCGCCTGCTGGTGCGCATGGCGCCCGCCTCGTCGTGAGCACCGCGATACTCGAGCCCGCGGTCGAGGCCTTCCTCGCCGGGCTGGCGCGCACCGCGAGCCCCGCCACGGCCGACGCCTACCGGCGCGACCTCGCGGCCCTGACGACCTTTCTCGCCGCCGAGGCCATCGACGACTGGGCCGGACTCGATGCCGCCCTGCTGCGCCGCTTCCTCGGCGGCGAGCGGCTGCGCGGCCTGGCACCGCGTAGCCTGGCTCGCCGCCGCGCCGCGATCTCGCGCTTCGCCGCTCATCTGGTGGAGACGGGAGAGCTGGCGCACAACCCGGTCTCACTGGTGAAGGCCCCGCGCCAGCCCAGCCACCTGCCGCGTCCGCTGGACGTGGATCAATTGTCGCGCTTTCTCGACACGCCCCACGACGACTCGCCGCTGGCGCGCCGCGATCAGGCGATGCTGGAACTCTTCTACTCCAGCGGCCTGCGCCTGGCCGAGCTGGCGGCGCTGGATCTCGGGGATCTTCAGCCGCAGCGGGTCAGGGTACTCGGCAAGGGCGGCAAGCCTCGTCAGGTGCCGGTGGGCCGGCGAGCCCGCCAGGCCCTGGACGCCTGGCTCACCGTGCGCGGCCAGCTGGCCGCGCACGACGCCCAGGCGCTGTTCGTGGGGGTGCGCGGGGGACGGCTGGGGCATCGCGGCATCCAGCGGCGCCTCGCCGAGCTGGCCAAGGTGCGGGGGCTCGCCGAGCATCTCCATCCGCACCGGCTGCGCCACTCCTTCGCCAGCCACCTGCTGGAGTCGAGCCAGGACCTGCGCGCGGTGCAGGAGCTGCTGGGCCATGCGGATCTCGCCACCACCCAGGTCTATACCCGGCTCGACTGGCAGCACCTGGCGGCGAGCTACGACGCCGCCCATCCGCGGGCGCGACGCCGCGGCGACGACAGCGGAGAGCCCTGATGAGCCTCGAGGCGATCACCTTCGACCTGGACGACACCCTGTGGGACAACCGCGGGGTGATGGCGCGCACCGAGACCGGCCACTATGCCTGGCTCGACGAGGCCCTGACGGACTGGCTGTCGCGCCGCGGCGAGTCCCGCGGGCGATTCGCCGAGCGCTATCCCCTGGCGGCCTATCAGGCGGCGCGCGGCCGGCTGGCCGAGCGCTTCCCGCCGCGGCGGGGCGACTTCAGCTGGCTGCGCGAGCGCGCCCTGGTGGAACTGCTGGAGGCCTTTGGGCTGCCACGCAGCGCCGCCTGGCTGTGGGCATCCGCCGCCATGGGACGCTTTCATGCGCTGCGCCTGGACGTCGCGCCCCACCCCGAGGTGGAGCCGCTGCTCGAAGAGCTTGGCGATCGCTACCGGCTGGGGGCCATCACCAACGGCAACCTGGCGCTGCACCGCCTGGCACTGTGTCGCCACTTCCGGGTGGCCATCGCCGCCGGCGAGATCCAGGCTCCCAAGCCGGACGCGCGACCCTTCCTGGCCGCCCTGGCGCGGCTCGAGACCGCGCCTTCGCGGGCGCTGCACGTGGGGGATTCCTGGCGAGAAGATGTGCTGCCGGCGCTGCGTTTAGGGATGCGGGCGGTGTGGATCGCCCCGGACCCGCCGCCAGGCGCGCTGCCGGCGGGCGTGCATCGGCTGGCGCACGTGCGCGAGCTGCCGGCCCTGCTGACCGACCTGACCTAGTCGCTGCCATCACGGACGCCAGGGCAGAGCTCAAGGGAAGCGCTCGTCAGTCGGCGGCGGGCACCGGCGCATCGAGCAGCCACTGGTCGAGGCGCGCATGCACCTCCTCGATGCCCTGCTTCTTGAGGGCGGAGAACAGCTGGATGCTCACCAGGTCTTCCCACTCGTGCAGCCGCGAACGCACCTGCTGCAGGGCGCCCTTCGCTGCGCCGCTCTTCAGCTTGTCGGCCTTGGTCAGCAGGATATGCACCGGCATGTCGGCCTCGTCGGCCCAGCCGAGCAGGGTCTGGTCGAACTCCGAGAGCGGATGGCGCACGTCCATCACCAGCACCAGGCCGCGTAGCGAGCCGCGCCGACGCAGGTAGTCGGAGAGGTGGCGCTGCCACTCCAGCTTGACCTGCTCCGGCACCTTGGCATAGCCGTAGCCCGGCAGGTCGACCAGCCGGCGATCGCTGTCCTCGCCGAGCCCGAAGAAGTTGATCAGCTGGGTGCGTCCCGGCGTCTTGGAGGTGCGGGCCAGCGCCTTCTGCCGGGTCAGGGCATTGATGGCGCTGGACTTGCCGGCATTGGAGCGGCCGGCGAAGGCCACCTCGGCACCGCTGTCGGGCGGGCACTTGGCCAGGGTCGGAGCGCTAGTGATGAAACAAGCGGCCTGATAATTGAGGCGAGAGTTGAGTCGCGACATGCGGGAGAATCCTGACGTTGATCAAGGGCGCCACGGCTTGCATTCCCGCGGCTCGGGTGTTCCGTTATAATGCAGTGTCTTTGTCTGCGACCCGGGGCGCGTCAGTATACCACCGTGCTTCGGCCGCCAGCGACCGACCACCGCGTCGGCGACGACCGGCCACAGGGCACCCGGATCCAACCCGGGCGGCACCCGGGGTACGTACCGGCCAACAACGTAACGGGATAGTGGAACTGCGATGAGAAAGCTACTGGCAAGCCTGGCAATCACCATGGGCGCGGTCGGCGTGGCCCATGCGGACCTTCAAGCGGACGCCGATGCGGCGGCCGGTCGAGACAAGGCGCAGGCCTGCGCCGCCTGTCATGGCCAGCAGGGCATCAGCCCCTCCGGCGCCTTCCCCAACCTGGCCGGACAGCAGGCCTCCTACCTGGCCAAGCAGATCATGGACATCCGCGACGGCAACCGCATGGTGGCCCAGATGGCCGGCCAGGTGGACAACTACTCCGACCAGGACGCCTGGGACGTGGCCAAGTACTTCGCCGAGATGGACCCGGCCCTGGGCCAGGCCGAGGATGACGAGGTGCTGATCGAGCGCGGCCGCGAGCTCTACCGTGCCGGCAACATGGCCAAGGGCATCCCGGCCTGCTCGGCCTGCCACAGCCCGACCGGCGAGGGCATCGGCTCGGCGGTCTACCCGGCGCTCTCCGGCCAGAAGCATGATTACCTGGTCTCCACCCTGCAGGACTTCGCCGCCGGCGAGCGCGCGAACGACCCCGCCGCCATCATGCGCAGCATCGCCGCCAAGATGAGCGATAGCGACATGGACGCCGTGTCCAACTACGTGCGCGGCCTGCACTGAGCCCCGGCCCGGCGAGCCGGGCACCGGTACTTCGAGGGCGGCCTGGGGCCGCCCTCGGCGTCTGCGGGGAACCCGGACGCCGACGGGGCATCAAAGCCAGCGGCGTGTCGCCCACAGGCACCCGAATCCTGTTTCATTCAAGGTGTTGCACTCAAGGAGAGCCCCCATGCTGAAGACCCTGATGGTTGCCCTGGCCGGCCTTGGCCTGTCATCCCTGGTATCCGCCGCCCCCCTCGTCGAGGGCGAGCACTACACCGTGCTCGAGAACCCGGTGGAGACGCGGGTCGAGGACGGTCAGGTCGCGGTGACCGAGGCCTTCTGGTACGGCTGCCCGCACTGCTACGACCTGGAAGACCCGCTCAACGCCTGGGTCGCCGAGCAGTCCGAGGACGTGGCCTTCCAGCGCATGCCGGCCACCATGGGTGGCACCTGGAACACCCATGCCTTCGCCTACTATGCCGCCGAGCAGCTGGGGATCCTCGACGAGCTCCACGAGGATTTCTTCCACGCCATCCACGAGGAGGGCCGCCGCCTGGCCTCGGAAGACGACATCGCCGCCTTCTTCAGCGACTACGGCGTCAGCGAGCAAGAGGCCCGCGAGGCGCTGGCCTCCTTCGGCGTGAAGAGCCAGGTGAACCAGGCCCATGCGCGCATGCGCCAGATGCAGCTGATGGGCGTGCCGGCGCTGATCATCGACGGCCGCTACCTGGTCTCGCCGAGCACCGCCGGCAGCCTCGGCAACATGCCGCAGATCGCCGGCGCGCTGGTCGACAAGGTCCGCGAGGAGCGTGCTGACTGAGATGCCCCAGCTGGCCGAGGCAAGGACACGGCTGCTCGACGGCGGCCACCTGAAGCTGCTCACCTTCAACCTGCAGGTGGGCATACAGACCTCGGCCTACCACCACTACCTGACGCGCAGCTGGCAGCACTTCCTGCCGCACCCCAAACGGCTGCAGCGTCTGAACATGATCGGCGAGGTGCTCGGCCGCTTCGACATCGTCGGCCTCCAGGAGGCCGACGGCGGAAGCTTCCGCTCGAGCCACATCAACCAGGTGGAATACCTCGCCACGCACGCCGGCTTTCCCCACCATTTCCAGCAGCTCAACCGCAACCTGGGCCGCATCGCCCAGCACAGCAACGGGCTGCTCTCGCGACTGACGCCGTCGCGGATCGAGGAGCACCGCCTGCCCGGCACCCTGCCCGGCCGCGGGGCGATCCATGTCCGCTACGGCGAGGGCCCCGACGCCCTGCACCTGTTCGTCGCCCACCTGGCGCTGAGCCATCGCGGCCGAGTGCGCCAGCTCGACTACCTCAGCGAGATCATCCGCCCGCTGCGCCATGTGGTGGTGATGGGCGATCTCAACTGCACCCCGGACCAGCTGCACGGCCACGAGCGCTTCCGCGCCTCGCTGCCGCTGCACCCGGTGCGCCCGCCGCTCAGCTACCCCTCCTGGCAGCCGCGCCGCGCCCTGGACCACATCCTGCTCTCCGACTCGCTACAGGCGGACGAGGTGCGGGTGCTCGAGCACCTCTTCTCGGATCACCTGCCGATCGCCGTGGACGTGCGGCTGCCCGATGCCTGCCTGACCAGCTGCCTGGCCGCCGGCCGGCAGACGAGCGAGCGCAGGCGACACTGACGCTCCTCGGGTCGGTAACGTATAGTCAGCGTTGGTCGCCGCGACGGTAAGCACGCCTCCCGTGTGCGACCATCCGGCCTTTTCCTACGCTCAGTCCGACACAGCGAGACCCCCCATGGCCCAATCCCGCGAGCTGCCGGGCATCATCGCCTGGCTCGACCGCGCCTCGGAGCGGCTCGGCAACAGCCTCTCCTGGCTAATCCTTTTGATGATGCTCATCCAGTTCCTGATCGTGGTGCTGCGCTACGCCTTCAGCGTCAACAGCATCCCCATGCAGGAGTCGGTGATGTACATGCACGCCGCGGTGTTCATGCTGGCCGCCGCCTACACCCTCAAGCACGACGGCCATGTGCGGGTGGACATCTTCTATCGGGGGATGACGCCGAAGCGCAAGGCGCTGGTCGACCTCGCCGGCACCCTCTTTTTGCTGCTGCCGGTAATGGGCTTCGTGATCCTCTCGAGCCTCGGTTACGTCGGCAAGTCCTGGGCGATCCTCGAGGGCTCGCCCGACTCCGGCGGCATCCCCGGGGTCTTCCTGCTCAAGACGCTGATCCCGCTGTTTGCCGGCCTGATGATCCTCCAGGCCCTGGTCGAGGCGGTGAAGAACGTCTACGTGATGACCGGACGCCTTCCCGCTACCCATGACGACGAGCCCCACGAGGAGCACCTGTGATGCTGGAATTCATGCCGCTGATCCTCTTCATCGTCATCTGCCTGGTGCTGATGGCCGGCTACCCGGTCGCGCTGTCGCTCGCCGGCACCGCGCTGGCCTTCGCCGGGCTGGGCCTCGGGCTCGAGTCGCTGGGCATCGATGCCCACTTCGATGCCGGCTACCTGGGCGCCTTCCCCAACCGCCTCTACGGCATCATGACCAACCAGACGCTGCTGGCGGTGCCGCTGTTCGTGCTGATGGGCGTGCTGCTGGAGAAGTCCAAGGTCGCCGAGACCCTGCTCGAGGCCATGGCCCTGCTGTTCGGCTCGCTGCGTGGGGGCCTGGGCATCTCGGTGACCCTGGTCGGCATGCTGCTGGCGGCCTCCACCGGCATCGTCGGCGCCACCGTGGTCACCATGGGCCTGATGTCGCTGCCGACCATGCTCAAGCGCGGCTACAGCGTGCCGCTGGCCACCGGCACCATCTGCGCCACCGGCACCCTGGGGCAGATCATCCCGCCCTCCATCGCCCTGGTGCTGCTGGGCGACGTGCTCTCCTCGGCCTATCAGCAGGCCCAGCTCTCCATGGGCATCTTCAGCCCCAAGACGGTCTCGGTGGGTGATCTGTTCATGGGCGCCCTGATCCCCGGCCTGGTACTGGTGGTGTTCTATATCGCCTATGTTGCCGTGATCGCCTGGTGGAAGCCCAGCGCCACGCCGGCCGTCGATCGCCGCGAGCTGATGGAGGAGCTCGGCCACGAGGGCGGCCTCGGCCTGCTGCTGCTCAAGGGCCTGGTACCGCCCATCGTACTGATCGTGATCGTGCTGGGCTCGATCCTCGGCGGCTTCGCCACCCCCACCGAGGCCTCGGCCGTGGGCGCCTTCGGCGCGCTGATGCTGGCCCTGGCCTACCGCCGCCTGGATCTCGCCACCCTCAAGGAGGTACTGCGCTCCACCACCCACGTCACCACCATGGTATTCATGATCCTGATCGGCGCGGCGCTGTTCTCGCTGGTGTTCCGCGCCTACGGCGGCGAGGAGCTGGTGACCGAGGTCTTCGAGGGCATGCCCGGCGGCGTGGTCGGGGCGACGCTGATCGTGATGCTGGTGATCTTCCTGCTCGGCTTCATCCTCGACTTCATCGAGATCACCTTCGTGGTGGTGCCGATCGTCGGGCCGATCCTGCTGGCCATGGGCCTCGATCCCATCTGGCTCGGCATCATGATCGCCATCAACCTGCAGACCTCCTTCCTCACGCCGCCCTTCGGCTTCGCGCTCTTCTACCTGCGCGGCGTGGCGCCGGACTCGGTGCCCACCTCGGCGATCTACAAGGGCGTCATGCCGTTCATCGTGCTGCAGCTGGCCATGCTGCTGGCCCTGGCCTTCTTCCCCGGGCTCGCCACCTGGCTGCCGGACCAGTTCTAGCAGCACGTTCGCCCGGGCCGGGCCCGGGCGCGGTGCCGCCTGACACCGAGCGTGGACTGAGAGTTAGCAGCCAAGGCCACCCGATTCGCTATAGTGCCAGCGTCCTGACACGGCGCCCGCGCCGTTCACGGCGGGCACGCCCCGACACCCTACCGCCAACCGCCCCCTGGGGCGTCTCGACACCAAGTCCCACAACACGAGAGGCACCGTATGAAACTCAGATCACTCGCCATGGCCGTGGCCATGAGCGCCGGCGCATCCGGCCTGCTGCTGGTCTCCAGCATCGACAATACCGCCCAGGCCCAGGAGACCTTCGAGTGGAAGATGGTCACCTCCTGGCCGAAGAACTTCCCCGGCGTGGGCCAGGGGCCCGAGCGTCTCGCCAAGCTGGTCGATGAGATGTCCGACGGCCGCCTGACCATCGAGGTGTTCGGGGCCGGCCAGCTGGTGCCGGGCTTCGAGGTCTTCGACGCCGTCTCCGGCGGCACCGCCGAGCTGGGTCACTCCGCCTCCTACTACTGGAAGGGCAAGGCACCGGCGGCGCAGTTCTTCGCCGCCGTGCCCTTCGGCATGAACGCCCAGGAGATGATCGCCTGGCTGCATCACGGCGGCGGCCTGGAGCTGTGGAACGAGCTGTATGACGACTTCGGCGTCGACGTCATGGCGGCCGGCGCCTCGGGCGTGCAGATGGGCGGCTGGTACAACAAGGAGATCACCTCCGTCGACGATCTGGACGGCCTGAAGATGCGCATGCCGGGCCTCGGCGGCGAGGTGATGAACCGCATGGGCGTAGCCATCGTTAACATGCCGGGCGGCGAGATCTTCACCTCCCTGCAGTCCGGCGCCATCGACGCCACCGAGTGGATCGGCCCCTACAACGACCTGGCCTTCGGCCTGCACCAGGCCGCCGAGTACTACTACTACCCCGGCTGGCACGAGCCGACCGTGATGTTCGAGGCGATCGTCAACGAGGAGGCCATGGCCGCGCTGCCCGCCGACCTGCAGGCGATCCTGCGCACCGCGGTGCGTGACGTGAACGCCGACGTGCTCGACGAGTACACCGCGCGCAACAACGACGCTCTCGAGACCCTGGTCAACGAGCATGAGGTGGAGCTGCGTCGCCTGCCGGACGACGTGCTGGCAAAGGCCCAGGAGCACTCCGCCGACGTGGTCGCCGAGCTCGCCGAGTCCAGCGAGATGGCGCAGAAGATCTACGACTCCTACGAGGCCTTCCAGGAGAAGGTCGTGAACTATCACGCCATCTCCGAGCAGGCCTACTACAACGCCCGCAACCCGGAGGGCGACACCACCAGCGAGTGATCGCGCCGGTGCCACGCCACTAACGTGGCGTGCAATACCAAGGGGCCGCCTGCGGGCGGCCCCTCGTCGTTGTCGGCCGCGCACTCAAGCGCATAGCGGGGCCAGCCAGGCCTCGGCGAGCCACAGCACCAGGGCGTAGCGGGCGCCCTTGGCCACGGCGATCAGCAGGATCGCCCGCCACCAGGGCAGGCGCAGGATACCCGCCAGCACGGTGAGCGGGTCGCCGATGAGCGGCGCCCAGGCCGCCAGCAGGCTCCACTCGCCGAAGCGCAGGTACCAGCGCTCGGCGCGCTCGAGCCCTCCCCGCGAGACCGGAAACCAGCGGCGATCCTGGAAGTGGCGCGCATAGCGCCCCAGGCCCACGTTGACGAGGCTGCCGAGGGTATTGCCGACGCTCGCCACGCCCCACAGCCACCATCCCGGCTCGCCCTGGCACCAGAGTCGCGCCAGCCACACCTCGGAGCCACCGGGCAGCAGGGTGGCGCTGGCCAGCGCCACCAGAAACAGCATCAGCATGGCACCGGGCCCCCTCCCTGCAGTAGGCTATCGGTCCCCTTCGAAAGCAATGACAAGACGCTGATGGCCACCCCCCGTTCGATCCCCAATACCCTGACCATCGCCGGCTCCGACCCCGGCGGCGGCGCCGGCATCCAGGCCGATCTCAAGACCTTCTCGGCCCTGGGCAGCTATGGTACCAGCGTGATCACCGCCCTAACCGCGCAGAACACCCGCGGCGTCACCGGGGTGCATCCGGTGCCGGCCGCGTTCATCGCCGCCCAGCTCGACACCCTGCTCGACGACATCGCCATCGACGCGGTGAAGGTCGGCATGGTGGCCAGCCGAGAGGTGGCCGAGACGATCCGCGACAGCCTCACCGCCCGGCGGCCGCGCTGGGTGGTGCTCGACCCGGTGATGGTGGCCAAGAGCGGCGATACCCTGGTCGACGACGCCGGCATCGCCGCGGTGCGCGACTGCCTGGTGCCGCTGGCCGACCTGATCACCCCGAACCTGCCGGAGGCGGCGGTGCTGCTCGATTGCCCGGTGCCCACCGACCGCGCCGGCATGCAGGCGATGGCGCCCGCCCTGCGCGAGCTGAGCGCCGGCGCGGTGCTGCTCAAGGGCGGCCACCTGCGCGGCGAGGCCTGCCCGGACCTGCTGATCACCGCCGATACCCTCGAGTGGCTGGAAGGGCCGCGTATCGACACCGGCAACCTGCACGGCACCGGCTGCACGCTCTCCTCGGCAATCACCGCGCGCCTGGCCCTGGGCGATGCCTTGCCCGAGGCGGTGGCTGCCGCCAAGGCCTGGCTGTCCCGCGCGCTCGAGCAGAGCCATCGCCTCGCCGTGGGCCAGGGGCACGGCCCGGTGCATCACTTCCACGCCTGGTGGTAGGCGGGCGGCCTTGCGCCCTCCCCCGGTGCCACCCATGCTGAGAGCGGTGCCATCGAGATCTTCCTGTCCGGGAGGGAGTCATCATGAGCCAGACCCTGCTGTTCGCCAGCGATCTCTCCGCCGAGAACCGCGCCGCCTTCGCTCGTGCCGTGCGCCTGGCGGTGGAGAGCGGCGCCCGCCTCGACATCATCCATGTGCTCGACCCCTATCTGCCGCGCCGCGTCCTCCACGACCTGGAGGCCGCCGTGGTGGCGGACATCCGCGCGACCCTCACCGACCTGCGTGAGGATTACGCGCTACCCGAGCCGTCGAGCCTGATCCAGACCATGGCCGGCGCCCCCTATGCCGAGATCATCCGCGAGGCCCACGAGCGCCAGGCCGACCTGATCATCCTGGGCGCCCATCGCAAGCGCGGGCAGCCCGACCTGGTGGCCGGCACCACCCTGGCCCGAGTGCTTCGCAGCGCCCCCTGCCCGGTGCTCTCGGTCAGCCACCTGGCGACCCAGGCGTGGCACGACATCCTGGTGCCGGTAGACTTCTCGCTGACCTCGCGGCACACCCTGCGCGAGACGCTCAAGCGCTTCCCCGAGGCGCGACTGACCCTGCTGCATGCCTGGGACATTCCCGGCGAACGCGAGCTGGGCTCGAACGGCGACTACGCCCGCTGGCGCGACCGCGAGGTGGAGCGGCTGCGCACCCAGCTGGAGCGCGAGACCGAACAGCTGATGGGCGAGCTCGACGACGTGCCGGAGCTCGAGCTGGTGCTCGAACAGGGCGATCCCCTGGAGGTGTTGATGACGCGCCTGCGGCGCCAGCCGCCGGACCTGCTCGCGCTGGGCAGCCGCGGGCAGCTGGGCCGCCAGAGCCAGATCACCGAGCGCCTGCTCTCGGAGCCCCACTGCGACGTCATGCTCTGTCGCGCCTGGTAGCGGGTCGTCCATCTGGAGGGCCGTCCCTCGCATGGGTCAAGCGCATCTACACAGAACCTGCACGCGATTATAGTGTCTGTACAAGCCACACCCCGAAGCGTGAGGTTCGTCCATGTTCCTGTCCTGCACCCGCGGCCGCCTACTGCTCACCGCCCTGGTGATCGCGCTGCCCGCTGCGGCCGCCTCGGCCGAGAGTAGGCCCGCCGAAAAGGAGCCCGTCGAGGTCGAGGGCGCCCGCTTCGCCGCCACGCTGGAAGTCGGCGAGCGCCGCTATGAGCGCATCGGCCACGGCCTCTTTCGCTACATGATCTGGGATGCCTACGCCGGCGCCTACTACCAGGCCGCCGGCTACCCTCGCCCGGCCCCGCAGTCCGAAGTGCCGCGCCGCCTGGAGCTGGAATACTTCCACGCCATCGAGGCCGGGGACTTCGCCGAGGTGACCCGTGAGCGCATCCAGAAGGCCCTGCCCGGCAGCGAATTCGCCCGCCTCGAGTCGAGCCTCTCCGCCTTCAACGACCGCTATCGCGACGTCAGTCCCGGCGACCGCTACGCCCTGGGCTGGGACGGCGAGGCCCTGACCCTTGCCCTGAACGGCGAGCCACTCTATTCAGGCGGCGACCAGGCGCTTGCCAGCGCGCTGTTCGGCATCTGGCTGGGCGACGATCCGCTGGGGGACGATTTCCGGGACGACCTGCTGGGACGCTGAGGGCGGCCATCCAGCCAGCCGCCGTGCTAGGCTTGACCGCCCGAGACATCAGCCAGGAGAGCTCGCCCGATGAAGGCCCTGATTCAGCGCGTGCGACGCGCCAGCGTAGAGGTGGACGAGCGTGAGGTGGGCGCCATCGGCCCGGGGCTGCTGGCCCTGGTGGGCGTCGAGAGGGGCGATGACGAGGCCTCGGCCGACCGGCTGCTGCACAAGCTGCTGCACTACCGGGTCTTCGCCGACGCGGCCGGCAAGATGAACCTCAATGTGCAGCAGGCCGAGGGCGGACTGCTGCTGGTCTCCCAGTTCACCCTGGCCGCCGATACCCGCAAGGGGCTCAGGCCGAGCTTCTCCAGCGCTGCCCCGCCCGCCGAGGGCGAGCGCCTCTTTCACTACCTGCTCGACCGGACCAGGGCGGCCTGGCCGACGGTGGAAAGCGGCGAATTCGCCGCCGACATGCAGGTCGCGCTGATCAACGACGGACCGGTCACCTTCCTGCTGGAGGGCTGAGCTCACCCGAGCCGCCCACAGCCCCGACCCTCGTGAGCGCCGGCATCAGGCGCCGTTGAGCTCCGCCTCGGCGGCCTCCAGCGCCTCCTCGGCGTCGATCCAGGCCTGCTCCAGCTCCTCGAGTCGCGACTTGAGCTCGCCCTGGCGCCCCAGCCGCTCGGTGAGTTCGTCCTTTCTCGTCGGATCGGTATAGAGCGCGGCCTCACCGAGGCCCTCCTCGACGCCGACGAGCTCGGCCTGGACCTTCTCCATGGCCTTCTCGGCCCGATCACGATCGCGCTTGAGCGGACGCAGTTTCTCGCGCATCTCCGCGGCGGCGCGACGCGACGCCTTGCGATCCTCCCGGGGGGCACCCCCCTCGACCTGACGCTCGGCCTTGTCGGCCCGGGCCTCCCGGCGCTCCCCTTCCAGGCGGCTCTTGAGCCAGGCGCGGTAGTCCTCCAGGTCACCGTCGAAGGGCGCAACTCCGTGGTCGGCCACGCGCCAGAACTCGTCGACGGTGGCGCGCAGCAGGTGGCGATCGTGGGAGACGATGATCACCGTGCCCTCGAAGCTCGCCAACGCCTCGGTGAGCGCCTCGCGCATCTCCAGGTCCAGGTGGTTGGTGGGCTCGTCGAGCAGAAGCAGGTTGGGCTTCTGCCAGGCCACCAGGGAGAGCGCCAGGCGCGCCTTCTCGCCGCCGGAGAAGCGCCCCACCTCGGCGAAGACGTCATCGCCTTGGAACCCGAAGCCACCCAGGAACTTGCGGATGTCCAGATCCGCCGCGGTGGGCGACAGGCGCTGCACGTGCTGGAACGGCGTGGAGGCAAGATCCAGCCCCTCCAGCTGGTGCTGGGCGAAGTAGCCAATCGCCAGGTGCTCGCCAGGCACCCGGCGCCCGGCCAGCAGCGGCAGGTCGCCGGTCAGCGACTTGATCAGCGTCGACTTGCCGGCCCCGT
Organism: Halomonas saccharevitans; assembly: GCF_900116405.1. Taxonomy (GTDB): domain Bacteria; phylum Pseudomonadota; class Gammaproteobacteria; order Pseudomonadales; family Halomonadaceae; genus Halomonas; species Halomonas saccharevitans. Next base: position 78,764 of record NZ_FPAQ01000006.1, read on the forward strand.
TGGGGCCCAGCAGGCCGATGCGCTGGCCCGGCAGCAGGGTCACCTTGACGTCGTCGAGCTGCACCGTCTCGCGGCCGTCGGCGTGACGGTAGCCCAGGCGCGCCTCGTCGAGCACCAGCAGCGGGTGGGAGGAGCGATCGGCCGAGGGAATGGTGAAGTGGAAGGGCGAGTCGGCGTGGGCCACGGCGATATCGCCCATGCGCTCGAGCATCTTCAAGCGGCTCTGGGCGGCGCGCGCCTTGCTCGCCTTGGCGCGAAAGCGCGTCACGAAGCGCTCGATCTCCTCGCGGCGAGCCTGCTGCTTGGCGGCCTCGGCCTGCTGCAGGGCCAGCTTCTCGGCGCGGGTCCGCTCGAAGGTGGAGTAGTTGCCGCGATAGATCACCAGCGACTGGCGATCGAAGTGCACGATGTGGTCGCACACCGCGTCGAGGAAGTCGCGATCGTGGGAGATCAGCAGCAGGGTACCGGGATAGCGGGTGAGCCACTGCTCGAGCCACAGGAGCGCATCCAGGTCCAGGTGGTTGGTGGGCTCGTCGAGCAGCAGCAGGTCGGAGGGCTTGAACAGCGTGCGCGCCAGGTTGACGCGCATGCGCCAGCCGCCGGAGAAGGCCGACAGCGGCCGATCCAGATCGGCCTGGTAGAAGCCCAGTCCCACCAGCAGCTGGGCGGCGCGGGCCGGGGCGCTGTAGCCGTCCAGCGCCTCGATGGCGCCGTGCAGTTCGGCCTCGCGGTGGGCGTCTTCGCGCTGACGCGCCTGCTCGAGGGCCGTCTCGGTGCGGCGCAGCTCGCGGTCGCCATCGAGCACGTAGTCGACGATGGAGCGGTCAAGGGCCTCCACCTCCTGGTCCATGTGGGCGATGCGCTGGCCGCCGCTCATCTCCAGCTCGCCCTTGTCCGGGGCGAGCTCGCCGAGCAGCAGCTTGAACAGGCTGGACTTGCCCGCGCCGTTGGGCCCGACGATCCCCGCCTTGTGGCCGGCGTGCAGGGTCAGGTCGGCCCCCTCCAGCAGGGGCTGGGTGCCGCGTTGCAGGGAAACTTGGCGCAGTGCGATCATGCAGGCTCCACTCGGCAGTCGGTGAGGCCGCCGCCCAGAGGCGACAGCGTGTCATGACCCACGATTCTACCCAATTGCCCGACGCTCTGCGGGCCCGTCTGCGCCGCGACCCGCTCTGGGAGTTCGCGCTGGCCCTCTACGGGCGCGACGGTGTCGAGGCCGCCTGCCTGTCGCTGCAGGACGAGGCCGGCGTCGATGTCTGCGAGATGCTCTGGCACTGCTGGCTTTACCACCACGGCCTGACTTGCGACGCCCCGCCCGATGACACGCGTCGTTGGCAACGCGACGTCACGGCGCCGCTGCGCCGCCTGCGCCGGGCCCTCAAGGCCGAGGCCCAGGACGACGCCGGCGTCGCCGAGCTGCGCCGCACGCTCCAAAAGGCCGAGCTCCAGGCCGAGCGCGAGGCCCTCTCGCACCTGCAACGCCAGGCCCTGAGCGGACGCGGCATTGCGCCGCTGCCTACGCCGCCTCCCGCTCCACTGGAGGTCCTCGCCAACCGTCTTCGGCTCCGCAAAGCCCGTGATCTTACTAAACTTAAGATGCTAATAAGCCAGCTTGACCCCTCAAAGGGGCCACGCTAGCCTGAAATCAGTTGAGTGAATGCCGAATTCACCAGACGCCTGCCGATGGGCCATCCCCGTCGCGGGTCAAACCTGTAGAGGGATCACAAGAATGAAGTCACAGAAACTGTTGACGAGCGCCGGTATTGGCGCACTGATGGTTGGCATGTCCACCGCTGCCATGGCTGATAACTGGCGCTACGCCCACGAGGAGTACGAAGGCGACGTGCAGGACGTCTTCGCGGTCGCCTTCAAGGACTACATCGAGGCGAACTCCGATCACTCGCTGCAGATCTACCGCTTCGGCGAGCTCGGCGAGTCCGACGACATCATGGAGCAGACCCAGAACGGTATCCTGCAGTTCGTCAACCAGTCTCCCGGCTTCACCGGCGCGCTGATCCCCGAGGCACAGATCTTCTTCATCCCCTATCTGATGCCCACCGACATGAATCAGGTGCTCGAGTTCTTCGACGAGAGCAAGGCCATCAACGAGATGTTCCCGGAGCTCTACGCCGAGCAGGGCCTCGAGCTGCTGCAGATGTATCCGGAAGGCGAGATGGTGGTCACCGCCGATGAGCCGATCACCTCGCCGGCGGACTTCGAGAACAAGAAGATCCGCACCATGACCAACCCGCTGCTGGCCGAGACCTACAGCGCCTTCGGCGCGACGCCCACGCCGCTGCCCTGGGGCGAAGTCTACGGCGGCCTGCAGACCGGCATCATCGACGGCCAGGAAAACCCGATCTTCTGGATCGAGTCCGGCGGCCTCTACGAGGTCTCGCCGCACCTGACCTTCACCAGCCACGGCTGGTTCACCACCGCGATGATGGCCAACCAGGACTTCTTCGAGGGCCTCTCCGACGAGGACAAGGAGCTGGTGCGCGCCGCCTCCGACGCGGCCTACGACCACACCATCGAACACATTCAGGGACTGGCCGAGAGCTCCCTGGAGAAGATCCAGGCGTCCTCTGACGAGGTCACCGTGACGCGTCTCGACGACGCGCAGATCCAGGCCTTCAAGGAGCGTGCTCCCCAGGTCGAGGAAGAGTTCGTCGACATGACCGGCGAGAGCGGCAAGGAACTGCTCGAGCAGTTCAAGGCCGACCTCGAGGCAGTGAAAGACGACGCGGAGTAACCTCTATCGACGTCGCCTCGACAGGGGGGTGGCCCGCCCGGGCCACCCCCCTGCTGTTTCTGGGCAGGGAATTTCCAGGCATGCGCGAGCGTGCACCCAGCGTTGATGTCTCGGGTCTCGGTGGCCGGTCGCGGCGCGTATGCTGGACTTCTAGGAATCCCTGATTCCCCGCATCGCATGCTGAAAGGGAGCGCGGACATGACCGAAGAAGAGTCCGAAAAGCATTACCGCTCGGGATTGCCGGGCTTTCTGGGCACCATCGACACCTTCATCAGTAAACTCGAGGCGGTCATTCTGGCGCTCGGCGTGCTGCTGATGGCCTTCAACACGATCGCCAACGTTATCGCCCGCTTCGTGTTCGGCGACAGCATCTACTTCTCCGGCGAGATCAATCGCATCCTGATCATCATGATCACCTTCGCCGGCATCGGCTATGCCGCTCGGCACGGCCGCCATATCCGCATGTCGGCCATCTACGATGCGCTTCCCGTGGGCGGGCGCAAGGCGCTGATGATCTTCATCGCGCTGGGCACCTCGCTGGTGATGTTCTTCCTGCTTTACTACTCGATCATCTACATCCTGGACCTCCACGACAAAGGCAGGATCCTGCCGGCACTGGGCTTCCCGATCTGGATCATCTACGTCTGGGCACCGCTCGGCTTTTTGATCACCGGCATCCAGTACCTGCTCACCGCGATCAAGAACCTGACGTCGCGGGACGTCTATCTGTCGACCGGCGTGCTCGACGGTTACAAGGATACGGAAACGGAAGTCTGACCTGACGGTGGGCAGAAAGCCCGGGGGAACGCAAGATGACGACAATAATGGTTACCACCATGATCGCCCTGCTGCTGCTGGGCTTTCCCATGATGATCCCGCTAATCACTGCGGCGGTCATCGGTTTCTTCATGATGTTCAATGGCCTGGGCCAGATGGACACGCTGATCCAGCAGATGATGGCGGGCATCCGCCCGGCCTCGCTGATCGCGGTGCCGATGTTCATCCTCGCCGCGGACATCATGACGCGAGGCCAGTCGGCCGAGCGTCTGATCAACATGGTGATGTCCTTCATCGGCCACGTGAAGGGCGGGCTGGCGGTCAGCACCGCCGCCTCCTGTACCCTGTTCGGCGCGGTGTCGGGCTCCACCCAGGCCACCGTGGTGGCCGTCGGCTCGCCCCTGCGCCCCAAGATGCTAAAGGCGGGCTACTCCGACTCCTTCACCCTCGCGCTGATCATCAATGCCAGCGACATCGCCTTTTTGATCCCGCCGAGCATCGGCATGATCATCTACGGAGTCATCTCGGGGACCTCCATCGCCGAGCTGTTCATCGCCGGCATCGGCCCGGGGCTGCTGATCCTGCTGATGTTCTCCATCTACTGCGTGATCTACGCCACCCTGCGCAAGGTTCCCACCGAGCCGAAGTCGAGCTGGGGCGAGCGCTTCACCGCGGTGCGCCTGGCGCTGTGGCCGCTGGGCTTCCCGGTGATCATCGTCGGCGGCATCTACGGCGGCATCTTCAGCCCAACCGAGGCGGCGGCGGCCTGCGTGCTCTATGCCATCTTCCTGGAATTCCTGATCTTCCGCTCCCTGAAGATTCCGGACATCTACGCGATCGCCAAGTCCACCGGCCTGATCACCGCCGTGGTGTTCATCCTGGTCGCGGTGGGTAACGGCTTCTCCTGGATCATCTCCTTCGCCCAGATCCCCCAGGAGCTCCTGGCGGCGGCAGGCATTCACGAGGCCGGTCCCACCGGCGTGCTGATCGCCATCTGCATCGCCTTCTTCGTGGCCTGCATGTTCGTCGATCCCATTGTGGTGATCCTGGTGCTGACGCCGATCTTTGCCCCGGCCGTCGCGGCCACCGGCCTGGATCCGGTGCTGGTCGGTATCCTGATCACCCTGCAGGTGGCGATCGGCTCGGCGACCCCGCCCTTCGGCTGCGACATTTTCACCGCGATTGCCATCTTCAAGCGGCCCTACCTGGACGTGATAAAGGGCACCCCGCCCTTTATCATGATCCTGGTGCTGGCGGCGACTCTGCTGATCCTGTTTCCGCAGATCGCCCTCTTCCTTCGCGACCTGGCCTTCCGGTAAGCCTCGCGACTCGGCCTTAGGAGAACGACGATCATGTTCAATCGCATACTGGTCCCGGTGGACGGGTCCAAGGGTGCCATGAAGGCGCTGGAGAAGGGCGCAGGCCTGCAGATGCTCACCGGTGCCGAGCTCTACATCCTCTGCGTCTTCAAGCACCACAGCCTGCTCGAGGCCTCGCTCTCCATGGTGCGTCCCGACAAGCTGGACCTCCCCGACGACGTGCTCAAGGAATACGCCACTGAGATCGCGGTGCACGCCAAGGCGCAGGCCGAGGAACTCGGGGTGCCGCCGGAGCGGATGCGCGCCTTCGTCAAGGGGGGGCGGCCGTCGCGCACCATCGTGCGCTTCGCCCGCAAGCGCGAATGTGACCTGATCGTGATCGGCTCCCAGGGCACCAACGGCGACAAGAGCCTGCTGCTGGGCAGCGTCGCCCAGCGAGTGGCCGGCTCCGCCCACTGCCCTACCCTGATCATCTAACCCCGACGCGAGGCGTCAGCGAACCGGTTTGCCGGCACCCTCCACGGGTGCGGAACCGGTTCGGCACTGTTAGAGTCCCAGCATTCCGATCTTGCGTATTCTATCCATCCAAGGCGCCACGGCGCCGGACCACAAGGTTGCTTCATGAAGACACTGCTGACCACCGCCTCCCTCGCCGCCCTGCTGACTGCCGCGCCGCTGGCCCTGGCCGCGCCGGAATCCGAGGACGAGAAGCTGAGCTACAGCCTCGGCGTGACCCTGGGTCAGAGCATCCAGCAGGACGTGGCGGATCTCGACATCGACGCCTTCACTCAGGCCATTCGCGACGTCTTCGGCGGCGAGGAGCTGGAGATGAGCGATCAGCAGATGGCCGAAGCCCTGACCGCCTTCCAGCAGCAGGCCATGGCCTCCCGCGAAGCCGAAGCCGAGCAGAAGGCCGCCGCCAACCGCGCCGAAGGCGAGGCCTACCTGGCCGAGAACGCCGAGCAGGACGGCGTGACGGTCACCGACTCCGGCCTGCAGTATCGCGAGCTGGAAAGCGGCGACGGCGCCACGCCCGTGGCCGGCGATACCGTTCAGGTCCACTACGAGGGCACGCTGATCGACGGCACCGTCTTCGACAGCTCCTACCAGCGCGGAGAGCCGGTCAGCTTCCAGGTGGGCCAGGTCATCGAGGGCTGGCAGGAGGCCCTGCAGCTGATGAGCGTGGGCGATACCTGGGAAGTGGTGATTCCCTCCGAGCTCGCCTACGGCGCTCAGGGCCAGGGCCCCATCGGTCCTCACGAGACCCTGATCTTCAAGGTCGAGCTGCTCGACGTCACCGGTGAGTGATCCGGCCGCGATGCGTCCCGTCCGCTGCCTGTCGGCCGTCGGTCTCTGTCTGACGCTGGGCATGGCCGCTCCCGCGGTCGCCCAGTCAACGCCGGAGTCGCTGCCCCGCCTCGGGCTCGCCGCACACGACGCCAGCGTGATCGGCGTCTCCTCGGGGGGCTACATGGCCACCCAGCTGGCGGTGGCCTGGCCGGAGCGTTTCAGCGGGCTCGGCGTGCTCGCCGCCGGCCCTTGGGCCTGCGCCCGCGGCTCCCTGAGCCTGGCTCTGGGCCAGTGCATGGGCACCCACAAGGGCCCGCCCGACCTGGAACTCCTGGCGGATCGTTACCGCGACTATCGCGAGCGCGATCTGGTCGGTGAGGCCGAGGCGCTCGCCGAGCTGCGGGTCTTCATCTGGCAGGGCGCCGAAGACGACACCGTGGCCCCGGCGCTCGGCCAGGCACTCGCCGAGCAGTTCCGTGGCTGGCTGGCCGCGCCCGAGGAGCAGCTGAGCCGCGTGGAGAGCGAGCAGGCCGGCCACGGCTGGCCGGTGGCGGCAGATACTCAGGCGCCCGTGCAGGAGCTCACGGACTGCCGCGAGGGAGGGGCCACGCACCTGCTGGCCTGCGACCGGGACATCGCCGGCGAGGCGCTAGGCTGGCTGCATGGCGAGCTCACCCCGCCCGAGGCGCAGGAGGCCTCCGGCCGGCTGCTCGCCTTCGATCAGGCAGACTTCGATGCCCGGGGGCTCGCTGACACCGGCTACCTCTACGTGCCGGAACGCTGCGAGGCGGGGGGCTGCACGCTCACCGTGGCGCTGCACGGCTGCGCAATGGGTGCCGAGCAGATCGGCGAGACCTTCGTGCGCCACAGCGGCCTGAACGACTGGGCCGCCGCCAACGAGCGGGTGGTGCTCTACCCCCAGGCGGAGACCAGCCTGCCCAACCCCCAGGGGTGCTGGGACTGGTGGGGCTTCGCCGAGAGCGCCTGGCAGCTCGACCCGCTGCACGACACCCGCGAGGGCACACAGACCAGCGCCCTGATGGCCATGATCGCGCGCCTGCAGGCGGCGCCCGAGACGCCCTGAGCCGGCGCCGCCGGGCGGCGCTCCCGCAGCGGTTGGATCGGAGGGCGTCAGCCCTCCGCCAGGGCCTGCTCCAGGGCCGCCTGGAGCGGGCCCGAGGTGGGAGAGTGCAGCACGCGACGCCGGATCTCTCCGTCACGGTCGACCAGAAACAGCGAAGCGCTGTGGTCGATGGTGTAGGCCATGGCGGAGTCCGGAGTCTCCACCCGGCGCCAGACCACTCCGTAGCGCTCGGCCAGCGGCGCCAGCTCCTCCGGGCTGGCGGTGGCGCCGATGAACGCCTCGCCGAAGAACGCCAGGTACTCCTCAAGCCGCGCCAGGGTATCCCGCTCCGGATCCAGCGAGATCATCAACGGCACCACCCGGCGGCGCTGCGCGGGGTCCAGCCGCTCCATCGCCTGACGCACCACGGCGAGCCCCATCGGGCAGACGTCGGGGCACCAGGTGTAGCCGAAGAAGACCACCGCCAGCTGATCCTCCTCGAGCTGGCGCAGCGAGAAGTCGCCCTCGGTCGACGCCAGCTCGATCGGACCGCCCTCGGGCTCGCCGTCGGCCGGCGACGACTGTTGGGTGAAAGCCACGCCGACCGCCACCAGCATCGCCAGTACCGCGGAAAGCCCCAGCCAGATGCCACGTCGCCTCATCGTCATCGCCTCTCTACCTCGAAGTCGAACCAGCTTCCCAGACGCCCCCGGGGCGTGTCCACGACCACCTTCGCCCGCCAGGGCATGACCGCTTCGGTGCAGATCGAGACCTGCCCCGCGCCGCGGAATACCCCGCCGCCCTCGGCCTCGAGGGGGAAGCGATGCAGCCCCATGTCCATCTCGCGGCCGACGAAGTCGACCCGCACGGCCTCGGCCGGCGTGCCGGAGACGCGCACCTCCAGCGGCAGGCGCTCGAGGGGCCGGATTGCCCCCTGGGAGACCACCGCCAGGCTCAGCTCGGCGCCGCCGCCCAGGCGCGCGGTACACGGCGCCGCGGAGGGATCGCAGGCGGCCCGCGCCGGAGGCATCCAGCGCACCTCGGCCTCGTCGCGCAGGCTATAGCTGGTCAGGTACCAGAGGGCCACGGCGAGGGTCAGCAGGGTGACTGTGATCAGCAGGTGCAGCAGCGGCAGGCGCGCCGCGCCGCTCGACGACGGGATACGCGGGGGCATGGCGAAGCGCGAGGCCTCCATCGGTGGCAGGATGCGGGTAAGCTTACCAGTATTTACCGGCGGCGAAGTGCGCGAGGATGTCGCAGGGAACGTTCACGAGGGGGTGTCATGGAAGGCGTAGGCAGTGCACTGGGACCGCTGTTCCTGCTGATCCTGCTGGGCGCGGGGCTCGGCCGCTGGCGCCAGCCGGGCGGGGATTTCTGGCCGCAGATGGAGCGGCTGATCTACTTCCTCCTGTTTCCCGCCATGCTGGTGTCGACCCTGGCCGGCGCGGATGTCGGCCAGGTGCCGGTGGCGCGGCTCGCCCTGGCGCTGCTCGGCGCCCTGGGGCTGTTCGGTCTGCTGCTGTGGGGGCTGCGCCAGCGGCTCGGCCTCGAGCCCGCCGCCTTCACCTCGACCCTCCAGGGCGCGCTGCGCTTCAACACCTACGTCGGCGTGGCCGGCGCGGCGGCCCTGCACGGCAAGGCCGGGACCACGGTGGCGGCGGTCGCCGTGGCGCTGCTGGTGCCGATGGTCAACGTGCTCTGCGTGGTCAGCTTCATCGCCGCGGGCACCCTCGGCACGGCGAGCCTGGGGCGCAGCCTGGGAGCGCTGGCGCGCAACCCGCTGATCCTCGCCTGCCTGGCCGGCATCGGCCTGAACGCAAGCGGCGTCGGCCTGCCCGGCTGGAGCGCGCCCACCGTGGAGCTGCTCGGTCGCGCCGCCCTGCCGCTGGGTCTGGTGGCCGTGGGCGTGGCGCTGCGACCCGCCGCGCTGCTGCGGCTCGACCGCGGCGTCTGGGCCGCCAACCTGATCAAGCTGGTGCTGATGCCGGCGACGGTGCTAGCCCTGGCCCTGCTGCTCGGCCTGGACCCGGTGAGCCGGGACGTGGCGCTGCTCTTCGCCGCCCTGCCCACCGCCACCTCGGCCTACATCCTGGCCCGTCAGCTGGGCGGCGACGCCGAGCTGATGGCGGCGCTGATCACTGGCCAGACGCTGCTGGCCATGGCGACCCTGCCGCTGTGGCTGAAACTGGTCGGCTGAAGCCGGTCGGCCGAGATGGATCGGGCAAGCCGGGGCTTTCGATCTCTTAACGAAAACATTTCTTGTTTGCATTGACGACGCAAACGAGAATGATTACTCTGCAAGGGTGGCGTTGATGAGGCGCCACGACCGGACAGGGCCCCTGCCAGTGCCCTGTCAGGATTTCTCCCTCTCATTGTTTGTCACGGTTCTTGTCGCCGCCCCCACGGGCGGCGTTTTTTTGTGCGCCTCTTACGCGTCGGCCCTTTGCCACCTGCTTCCTTGCCAGCCGCCCTGTTACCACCGGCCCCATGCAAGACGCCCCCGGGATCGAAGGATCGCCGGGGGCGTCTGCTGGCCGTGTGATCACTCAGTCGTCGCGTCGGAAGATCAGGTCCCAGACGCCGTGGCCGAGCCTCTCGCCGCGCGCCTCGAACTTGGTCAGCGGGCGAAATTCGGGGCGCGGCACGTAGGGGGCCGTCTCGGGATCGGCGGTATTGGCAAAGCCCGGCGCCTCCTGCATCACCTCGGCCATCCACTCGGCGTAGGCCTGCCAGTCGGTGGCCATGTGCAGGGTACCGCCGAGCGTGAGGCGGCTGCGCACCAACTCGACGAAGGCGTACTGCACGATGCGCCGCTTATGGTGCTTCTTCTTGGGCCAGGGATCGGGGAAGAACAGCTGCAGGGTGTCGAGGCTCGCCTCGGGCAGGCACTGTTCGAGGACGGCCAGGGCGTCCTCACGATAGACTCGCAGGTTGGTCAGGCCGCGCTTGTCGGCCTCGTCAAGCAGCTTGCCGACGCCCGGCGCGTGCACCTCGATGCCGATGAAGTCGGTATCCGGATGGCGCTCGGCCTGCTCGACCAGCGAGGCGCCCATGCCGAAGCCGATCTCCAGCACCCGCGGCGCCCGGCGGCCGAACAGCGCATCGAGGTCCTGGCGGCCCTCGGCCAGGGTCAGCCCCAGGCGCGGCCAGACCTCCTCGAGCCCGCGGGTCTGAGCCTGGGTCATGCGCCCGGCGCGCAGCACGTAGCTCTTGATGCCGCGGCGATGCAGCGGGGCCTCGGGCCCTTCGGGGCCGGTCGTCTTGTCGTCGTGTCGCGGGTCGCTCATGGGCTGGGGAGAACTCGTTGGCAACGGTGATTCGGGGCCAACATTGTAGCGGCTAACGCGCCGCCGGGGTACGGTGGGCGGCCAAACGCCACCCTAAACAGTACGCGGAGACGCACTCATGCAGGACAGAGCCATGCAGGACAGAGGCTGGTGGTTCGGGGCGGCCCTCTCCGGGGCCCTGGTGGTCATGGCCGGCGCCTTCGGCGCCCACGCCCTGGAGGGAGCGCTTGCGCCGCGCCTGGCGGCCGCCTTCGAGACCGGCGTGCGCTACCAGGCCTGGCATACCCTGGCGCTGCTCGCCGTGCTGGCCTGGCGCGCCACGACGCCGCTGGTCGGCCAGCGCCTGGCGCTCGGCCTGTGGGCGGGGGGCATGCTGCTCTTCTCGGGCTCGCTCTACGCCCTGGCGCTGACCGGCATGGGTCGATGGGGCATGATCACCCCGTTCGGAGGAGTGCTGCTGATCGCCGGCTGGCTGGCCCTGGCGGCGGCGGTAGTGCGTGCCCGCCCCGGCTGATCAGTCGCCGTCCGGCAGCGCATAGGTGGCCGTGACCAGTGCCACCGGCTGCTCGTCACCCGCCGAGAAGAGCTGCACCTCACCCACCGCCAGGCGACGCCCCAGCTTGAGTAGCCGAGCGTTGGCGATGACGTCGCGATCGCCCCGGGGGCGGCGCAGGAAGCGGCAGTGCAGGTCGCTGGTCACGGCCATCGGCTCGGGGCCGATCTGGGCGAGGATCGCCACATAGAGGCAGACGTCGGCCAGCCCCATCAGGGTAGGGCCGGAGACGCTGGCGCCGGGGCGCAGGTGCTCGTCCTCGATGGCGAGGCTCATGGTGGCGCGCATCTCGCCGACCCCCTCGATGGTGCCGGTGCGCTGGGGAAAGACCTCGTCGAGGAAGTCCTCGATGGCGGCGGCGGTCATCACGGTCATGGCGCATCTCCCGTCGATAGGGGGGTGAGGGTGGGCCTTCACGATAGCGAAACCGGCCCCGCCCCGACAGTCGCCGAACGTCGCGCGCCAAGCCTGGCCGGCAAACACGAAAACGCCCCCGCGGCGGCAGCCGTGGGGGCGTTGCGGGTTCAGGAGGCGGGCGGGCCCGCGGCCTGGAACGGCCTTACTTGGCCTTGTGCACCGCGCGCCAGTGGTGCAGGAGCGGCTCGGTGTAGCCGGACGGCTGCTCGCAGCCCTTGAAGACCAGGTCGCTGGCGGCCTGGAAGGCGGTGGAGGCGGCAAAGTCGTCGCTCATCGCCGTGTACTCCGGATCGCCGGCGTTCTGCTGATCGACCACCTTGGCCATGCGTTCCAGGGTCTCCTGGACGCGGGCGGACTCGACCACCCCGTGACGCAGCCAGTTGGCGATGTGCTGGCTGGAGATCCGCAGGGTGGCGCGATCCTCCATCAGGCCCACGTCGTGGATGTCCGGCACCTTGGAGCAGCCCACGCCGTGCTCGACCCAGCGCACCACGTAGCCGAGGATGCCCTGGCAGTTATTGTCCAGCTCCTGCTGGATCTCCTCGTCGCTCCACTCGGGCGTCTCGGCGACCGGAATGGTGAGCAGCTCGTCCAGCAGCTTTTCATGAAGGGCGGGCTCGCCCTGACCTTCCATCTCGCGCTGCAGGGCCGCCACGTCCACCTGGTGGTAGTGCAGGGCGTGCAGGGTCGCGGCGGTGGGAGACGGCACCCAGGCGGTGTTGGCGCCGGCCTTGGGGTGGCCAATTTTCTGCTCGAGCATGTCCGCCATCAGGTCCGGCATGGCCCACATGCCCTTGCCGATCTGGGCGCGACCGCGCAGGCCGCAGGCCAGACCGACCTGAACGTTGTTCTGCTCGTAGGCCTGGATCCAGGCGGCGCCCTTCATGTCGCCCTTGCGGATCATCGGGCCGGCTTCCATGGCGGTGTGCATCTCGTCACCGGTGCGGTCGAGGAAGCCGGTGTTGATGAACACCACCCGCGACGGCGCCTCATTGATGCACGCCTTGAGGTTGGCCGAGGTGCGACGCTCCTCGTCCATGATGCCCATCTTCAGGGTATCGCGGGCCATGCCGAGGATGTCCTCGATGCGGCCGAACAGGGTATTGGCGAAGGCGACTTCCTTCGGCCCGTGCATCTTCGGCTTGACGATGTACATGGAGCCGGTGCGCGAGTTGCGCGGCTCGCACTCGCCCTTCTTCAGGTCGTGCAGGGCGATCAGCGAGGTGACGATGCCGTCGAGGATGCCCTCGGGCAGCTCGTTGCCCTCGGCGTCGAGCACAGCCGGGGTGGTCATCAGGTGGCCGACGTTGCGCACGAACATCAGCGAGCGACCCGGCAGGGTCACGCTGCCGCCGTCGGTGCCCTGCCAGGTGCGATCGCCCTTGAGGCGGCGGGTGATGGTCTTGCCGCCCTTCTGGACCTGCTCCTCCAGGTCGCCCTTCATCAGCCCCAGCCAGCTTGCGTAGACGCCGACCTTGTCCTCGGCGTCTACCGCGGCCACGGAGTCCTCGCAATCCATGATGGTGCTCAGCGCGGCCTCGACGATCACGTCCTTGACGCCGGCCGGATCGGTCTTGCCGATGGCGTCACTGGGATCGATCTGGATCTCCAGGTGCAGGCCGTGATTGACCAGCAGCAGCGCGGAGGGCGAGGCGGCTTCGCCGTCGAAGCCCAGCAGCTGCTCGGGCGCTTTCAGGACGGTCTCGCCACCGCCCTCGAGGGAGACGACGAGCTTACCGTCGCGCAGGGCATAGCCCACTGCGTCGCTATGGGAACCGCTGGCCAACGGCGCGGCGCGGTCGAGCACGCCCCGGGCGTAGGCGATGACCTTCTCGGCGCGTTTCGGGTTGAAGCTCGCGCCCTTCTCGGCGCCGTCGTCCTCGGGGATGGCATCGGTGCCGTAGAGGGCGTCATAGAGGCTGCCCCAGCGCGCGTTGGCGGCGTTGAGGGCATAGCGGCCGTTGTTGACCGGCACCACCAGCTGCGGACCGGCCTGGGTGGTGATCTCGTCATCGACGTTGGCGGTGGTCACTCCGACCTTGGCCGGTGCCTCGACGAGATAGCCGATCTCCTCGAGGAAGGCGCGGTAGGCGGCCATGTCGCGCACCGGGCCGGGGTTCTCACGGTGCCAGGTGTCGAGCTTATCCTGCAGGCGGTCGCGCTCGGCGAGCAGCTCACGGTTCTGTGGGGCCAGGTCATGGAAGAGCGCGTCGACCCCGCTCCAGAAGGCCTCGGGGTCGACGCCGCTACCCGGCAGGGCCTGTTCGTTGATGAAGCGGTCCAGCTCGGCGGCCACCTGGAGGCGGTGGCGAGCAATGCGTTGGGTCATGGGTCGTACTCCTCGTGCTTGGCTGCTCGGTGCCCCCTGGCACCGACCGGCCGGACAGGGAAAGATGACTGCGTAGCATCGATTTTGTGGAAATTGCTTCCACATGTAAAGCCGTTGCCGGCATGACGGGGCGTAAGCTAGACCAAATGATGAGGTCGCAAACCCCACCCCGCAGGCCCGCTAACAGGCTTCGCTGGTCGCGCCCTCGGCTTGGCGCTAGCATGAACGAGCATTGCGGAGAAACCGATGAGCGACTTCACCCCCCTGCAGGCCCTGGGGCCCCTCGCCCCCGCCGACCTCTCCGGTCAGGCGCTCGAGCACTACCTGGGCCACTACGGCCTGGCGCCCCTGCTCGCCGAGCGGGTAGGGCTCTACGTGGGCTATCTGCAGGCCGGCGATTTTCGCCTCTGGACCCAGGTCTGGAGCCCCGAGACGCCCCTCGGTACCGCCTTCGTCGTGCACGGCTACTTCGATCACCTCGGTCTCTACCGCCACCTGCTGGAATGTCTGCTCGCGCGGGGCTGGCGGGTGGTGCTCTGGGACCTGCCGGGTCACGGCCTCTCCAGCGGCCGGCGCGCCTCCATCGACGACTTTGAAGACTATGGCCGCTGCCTGCACCATCTGCAGCAGCATCTGCACGGCGAGGGACTGGCGCCGCGTCCCTGGCTCGGCGTCGGGCAAAGCACCGGGGCGGCGATTCTCGCCACCGATGCCCTGACCCGCGGCGACGACGGCCACTGGTCGGGACTCGCGCTGCTGGCCCCGCTGGTGCGTCCCTGGGGGTGGAACCAGTCTAGCTGGCTGCACCGCCTGGTGGGCCCCTTCGTGGAGTCGATCCCGCGCAAGTTTCGCGCGAATTCCACCGATGCCGAGTTCGCCGACTTCCTTCGCGAGGGCGATCCCCTGCAAGCCGATCGCCTGGCGATGGACTGGGTCGGCGCCATGCGCCGCTGGATGCCGCGGCTGCTGGCGCTGCCGCCGAGCCCGGTGCCGACGCTGATCCTGCAGGGCGAGCAGGACCTGACCGTGGACTGGGAATGGAACCTCGAGGTGCTTAACCGCAAGTTCCCCAACGCCGAGATCCATCGCCACCCCGAGGCCCGTCATCACCTGGTCAACGAGGCCGAGCCGATTCGCCGCGAGCTCTTCACGGTGCTCGACCGCTTCGTCGCGACGCTGGCCGCGACCGACGAACCGAGCAGAGGGAAGCGCTCGCCATGATCAGCCGCCTGCCATTGCTGCCGTTCCTGGCCTGCCTGCTGCTGCTCGTCGGCTGCGCCGGCGCCCCGGAGCGGCCGACCAGCGTGCGCCAGGCGCTGTTCGGCCTGAGCGAGCGCGCCGCGGAGAAGGTCACTGAAACCCCGCCCCTGCCGCGCCCGGCGGTCGACGAGGTCCTGCTGCTGACCATGCCGGAGGTCGATACCCGGCTGGGGCTCGCCGACACGCGCCTGCTCGAGAGCCTGACCCGGGCCCTGCTGGCGGTCGACGACGGCCCCCAGGTCCTGGAGTGGCGGGCGGCCATGGCCCAGGGGGGCCACGACAACCAGTGGCGCCTGGAGAGCCGCCTGAGCGCCGACGGCCCACGCCTGACGCTCTCGGACCGCGAGCTGCTGCCCTACCGCCTGAGCCTGACGCTTCGCCGCCTGGGACGCGACGCGCCCGCCTGGCGCACCGAGATCAGCGGCGCGCTGGATGCCACGGCCCTCTGACCGCGAGCGCCTTCATGCGTTGACCGATCACCCCTTGAGCAGCCGATCGAGCTGTCGATAGCCGATGGCCTCGATCAGCTGGTCACGCCCGGGTCGCGCCTCCCCGGCCAGATCGGCCAGGGTCAGGGCCACCCGCAACACCCGGTGATAGGCCCGCGCCGATAGCCTGAGCCGCTCCAGCACGCCGGCGAGCCAGGCCCGATCCGCGGCCTCGAGGCCGCAGGCCTCCTCCAGGGCGCGTCCGGACAGCCGGGCATTGAGTCCGCCACGGGTGGCCTGCTTCGCCCGCACCGCCAGCACCCGCTCGCGAACCACCGCCGAGGGCTCGCCCGGCTCGCGAGAGGTCAGTTGCTCCGGCGCCAGCGCCGGCACCTCCACCTGGAGGTCGATGCGATCGAGCAGCGGGCCGGAGAGCCGCGACTGGTAGCGCTGGATCTGCGCCGCCGTGCAGTGGCAGGGCCGACGCGGGTCACCCAGGTGCCCGCAGGGACAGGGATTCATCGCCGCGACCAGCTGGAAGCCGGCGGGGAAGCGTCGCTCGTGGTTGGCGCGGGCGATATGGATCTGCCCCGACTCCATGGGCTCGCGCATCACCTCCAGCACGTGACGGGAGAACTCCGGCAGCTCATCCAGGAACAGCACGCCCCGATGGGCCAGGGAGATCTCGCCGGGGCGCGGCTTCGAGCCACCGCCCACCAGGGCCACGGCGCTCGCCGTATGGTGCGGGGAACGGAAGGGCCGAACGCCCCACTGGGCGACGTGGGACAGCCCGCTGACCGAGCGGATCGCCGCCACCTCCAGCGCCTCCTGCTCGGTGAGCGGCGGCAGGATGCCCGGCAGGCGGCTGGCCAGCATGGTCTTGCCGGTGCCGGGCGGACCGGCGAACAGCAGGTTGTGGCCGCCGGCCGCCGCCACTTCCAGGGCGCGGCGCGCCTGGTGCTGGCCGCGCACATCAACGAGATCCGGGCCCGGCTCCGACGCCGGGGCGGGGCCAGGCGCACGGTGGGGAAGCAGCGGCGTCTGGCCGAGCAGGTGGGCCACCACCTCGAGCAGGTGGTCGGCGGGCAGCACCTCCAGGTCGCCGGCCAGGGCCGCCTCATCGGCGTTGGCCCGGGGTACGATCAGCCGGCGGCGCGCCTGGCGGGTGGCCATGGCCATCGGCAGCACCCCGCTGAGCGGTCGCAGCCGGCCGTCCAGGGCCAGCTCGCCGGCGCACTCGACTCCGTCGAGTGCCTCGGGGGGCACCTGGCCCGAGGCCACCAGCAGCCCCAGGGCGATGGGCAGATCGAAGCGGCCGCCCTCCTTGGGCAGGTCGGCGGGGGCGAGGTTGAGGGTAATGCGCCGCAGGGGGAAGTCGAAACCGGCATTGACCAGGGCGCTGCGGACGCGCTCGCGGCTCTCCTTCACCGCGGCCTCCGGCAACCCCACCAGGGTGATGCCGGGCAGTCCATTGGCCAGATGCACCTCGACCAGCACCTCGGGCGCCTCGAGTCCGAGGCCGGCCCGGGTGTGGATAATTGCCAGCGTCATGCGCGATCCCTCGCTGCCTGTCTGCCCTCAGGCTAGACCAGGCCGGCGAGGGGCGCCCGGCGAGGGGTGCCCGGCGCCGGGCGAGGATCAGCGGTTGGACTCGCCGGCGCCGGCGTCTTCCTCCGGGTTTGAATCTGGGGCGCTCGACTCGGTGCGCGAATCGGAACCTGCCTCAGGGCCGGGTTCGGGCTTCGACTCGCTCGTGGCGGCAGCACTCGGCTCCTCCGGCAGCGCCTCGGTCGAGGCGCTCGCCGTTTCCCGCGAGGCGTCGGCGTCCAGCGCCTCTTCCAGCGCCGCCACCTGCTGTTCCAGCGACTCGACGCGCGACCGGGTACGCTGCATCACATCCATCAGGATGTCGAAGTCCTCCCGCGACACCAGCTCCAGGCGATCGAAGGCGCCCTTGACCACCTGCTGGATCCCCTTCTGCACCTCTTCCGGGGCCTGGGACGCCCCCTGCAGCCGGTCGCCGATCTGCTGGGCCAGGCGGCTGATGCGATCGTGGCTCACCATGGTGTCTCTCCTGAATCGTGGGTGGATGCCTGTCCAAAGGATACGCAAGCCACCGGCAGGGCGCATCATTCGCCGCTGCCTACTTCTGGTGCACATGCGCCACGGCGAGGCACCAGAAGAGTGCGCGCCCTCCGCCCGCCTCGCGCGCCCCGTCGAATGGCGAGCCGACATGGCCCCTCCAGCCAACTGATTTCACGAAACTATCGTGGGAAGTGGCACGGTTTGCGCAAAGTCATGACAACCACTTCTCGGGGGGCACCACGCCGCCCACCTTCAGCAGGGGAGATCCGTCATGAAGCTGATCACCGCCATCATCAAGCCCTTCAAGCTCGACGACGTCCGCGAGGCGCTCGCCGATAACGGCGTGCAGGGCATCACCGTCACCGAGGTCAAGGGCTTCGGCCGCCAGAAGGGCCACACCGAGCTCTATCGCGGTGCGGAGTACGTCGTCGACTTCCTGCCCAAGGTCAAGGTCGAGGTCGCCGTTGACGACGGGCGCCTCGAGACCGTGCTGGACGCCATCTGCAGCGCGGCCAACAGCGGCAAGATCGGCGACGGCAAGGTCTTCGTCACGCCGCTGGAGGACGTGATCCGCATCCGCACCGGCGAGCGCGGTGCCGATGCCGTCTAACTGCCCCTCCCTTTCCTTCCCGACGTGGAGAGACACCCATGAGTGAACTTCCCGAACTGAGCTACGCGCTCGATACCTTCTACTTCCTGATCTGCGGCGTGCTGGTGATGTGGATGGCCGCCGGCTTCTCGATGCTCGAGGCGGGCCTGGTGCGCTCCAAGAACACCGCCGAGATCCTCACCAAGAACATCGCCCTGTTCGCGATCGCCTGCACCATGTACCTGCTGGTCGGCTACTACCTGATGTACTCCAGCGATGCCGGCGGCTTCCTGCCGAGCCTGGGCGCGCTGATCGGCAGCGAGAACGGGGTCGAGGCGGTGCTCGCCGGTGGCGATGACGCCCCCTACTACTCCATGCGCTCGGACTTCTTCTTCCAGGTGGTGTTCGTGGCAACCGCCATGTCCATCGTCTCCGGTGCCGTGGCCGAGCGCATGAAGCTGTGGGCCTTCCTGGCCTTCGCCGTGGTCATGACCGGCTTCATCTACCCGGTGTCCGGCTACTGGACCTGGGGCGGCGGCTGGCTGTCCGAGGTCGGCTATTCCGACTACGCCGGCTCGGGCATCGTGCACCTCGCCGGTGCGGCGGCGGCGCTCGCCGGGGTCATCGTGCTCGGCCCCCGCAAGGGCAAGTACGGCAAGAACGGCAGCATCTACGCCATCCCCGGCGCCAACCTGCCGCTGGCCACCCTGGGTACCTTCATCCTGTGGATGGGCTGGTTCGGCTTCAACGGCGGCTCCGAGCTGAAGATGTCCGACGTCTCCTCCGCCAACAACGTGGCCCAGGTGTTCGTGAACACCAACGCGGCCGCCGCCGGTGGCGTGATCGCCGCGCTGATCCTGGCCAAGCTGTGGTTCCGCAAGGCCGACCTGACCATGTCGCTGAACGGCGCCCTGGCGGGCCTGGTGGCCATTACCGCCGACCCGCTCTCGCCCAGCGCCCTGGGCGCCGCCCTGATCGGCGCCGTGGGTGGCCTGCTGGTGGTCCTCGCCATCGTGACCCTGGACAAGCTGAAGCTGGATGACCCGGTGGGTGCCATCTCCGTGCACGGCGTGGTGGGTATCTGGGGCGTGCTGGCCGTACCGCTGACCAACAGCGGAGCCAGCTTCGGTCCGCAGATCATCGGCATCCTCGGCATCTTCGTCTGGGTGTTCGTGGCCAGCCTGATCGTGTGGCTGATCCTCAAGGCCGTGATGGGCATCCGCGTCACCGAGGAGGAAGAGTACGAAGGGGTCGACCTGACCGAATGCGGCCTGGAAGCCTACCCCGAGTTCGGCGCCGCCAAGTCGTGAGACTCACCCCAGTGTGAGCCCACGCGCACATCCTGGCCCCCTTCGGGGGGCTTTTTCATTCCTCTCGCCCCGGGTGTATGCTCTGGCACAATGAGTACGGTAAGGGTGGCGGCGTTCGCCACCGACCCACGGACACGACGAGGATCAAGACCATGAAACTGGTGACCGCCATCATCAAGCCGTTCAAGCTCGACGACGTACGGGAGTCGCTCTCCGAGATCGGCGTCCAGGGCATCACCGTTACCGAGGTCAAGGGCTTCGGCCGCCAGAAGGGGCACACTGAGCTCTACCGCGGCGCCGAATACGTCGTCGACTTCCTGCCCAAGGTGAAGCTCGAAGTGGCCGTGGATGACGACATGGCCGAGAAGGTGATCGATGCCATCACCCAGGTAGCCAACACCGGCAAGATCGGCGACGGCAAGATCTTCGTCACCGCCCTGGAACAGGTGCTGCGCATCCGCACCGGCGAGACCGGCAAGGACGCGGTCTGAAAGCTCGAAGCTCGAAGGCAACATGAATGAAACCGCCCCCATGGCCTGTGCCTGGGGGCGGTTTGTCTTCCAGCTTCAAGCTTATGGCTTACAGCTCCGGGCGAAGCCCGGTTATTTCTCGACGAAGGCGCGCTCGATCACGTAGTCGCCGGGCTCGCCCATGCGCGGCGAGATGGTGAAGCCGAGCTCGTCGAGCAGGGCGCTGGTATCGTCGAGCATCGCCGGGCTGCCGCAGATCATGGCGCGATCCTGCTTCGGGTCGATGGCCGGCAGCCCCATGTCGTCGGTGAGCTTGCCGCTGCGGATATGGTCGGTCAGCCGCCCCATGGTGTGGAACTCTTCGCGGGTCACCGTGGGGTAGTAGACCAGCTTCTCGCTGATCTCCTCGCCGAGGTACTCGTGGGCCGGCAGGTCCTTCTGGATGAAGTCGGCGTAGGCCAGCTCGTTGACGTTACGCACGCCGTGCACCAGCACCACCTTCTCGAAGCGCTCGTAGACCTCCGGGTCCTGGATCAGGCTCATGAAGGGCGCGAGGCCCGTGCCGGTGGAGAGCAGGTAGAGGTTGCGCCCCGGCAGCAGGTCGTCGGTGACCAGGGTGCCGGTGGGCTTGCGGCTGACCATGATCTGATCGCCCACCTCGAGGTGCTGCAGCCGCGAGGTCAGCGGGCCGTCCTGCACCTTGATACTGAAGAACTCCAGGTGGTCCTCGTAGTTGGGGCTGGCGATGGAGTAGGCCCGCATCAGCGGCTTGCCGTTCACCTCGAGGCCGATCATCACGAACTGGCCATTCTTGAAGCGCAGGCTGCGCTCCCGGGTGGTGCGGAAACTGAACAGGGTGTCGTTCCAGTGGTGCACACTGAGAACGTCCTCAAGCGCAAACTTGCTCATGCCGACTCCTTTATATTCCAAAAAAGAATAAATTAGCCCAGTAGATCGATGCAGCAATTCTAAGAGCCGGGAGTTTATCTGTTAAATGGATTGTATGGATAACGCTTATCTATACTCTGGATATCAACTCTAGAGATCACATCCGCCAAGGAGCGTCATGCGCTACACCCTGCGCCAGCTGGAGGTCTTCGTCGCCGTCGCCCAGCACGAGAGCGTCTCCCGGGCGGCCCGCGCCCTGGCGCTCTCGCAGTCGGCGACCAGCACCGCCCTGGCCGAGCTGGAACGCCAGTTCGACTGCCGGCTGCTCGATCGCCTCGGCAAGCGCCTCAAGCTCAACGCGCTGGGCTTCCAGCTGCTGCCCAAGGCGGTGGCCCTGCTCGATCGCGCCGAGGAGGTCGAGGAGCTGCTGCGTGGCCAGCAGGGCATCGGCATCCTCGACGTGGGCGCCACCCTGACCATCGGCAACTACCTGGCGACGCTGCTGATCAGCGACTTCATGCAGCGCCACCCGGGCAGCCGGGTGCGCCTCTCGGTGCGCAACACCCGCACCATCATCGAGAGCGTGCGCCAGCACGAGCTCGACCTGGGGCTGATCGAGGGGCAGTGCGAGGAGGAGGATGTGATCACCCAGCCCTGGGTGGAGGACGAGCTGGCGGTGTTCTGCTCGCCGCGCCATCCGCTGGCCGGCGGCGGCCCGGTGGAGCTCGACCGGCTGCTGCGCGAGGCCTGGATCATGCGCGAACAGGGCTCCGGCACCCGGCTGACCCTGGAGCAGGCCGCCCGACACCGCCGCGGGCGTTTCAACATCCTGCTCGAGCTGGAGCACACCGAGGGCATCAAGCGGGCGGTGGAGTCGGGGCTCGGCATCGGCTGCGTCTCCAAGCTGGCGCTGCGCGACGCCTTCCGTCGCGGCAGCCTGGTGCCCATCACCACCCCGGAGCTCGACCTGAGCCGCCAGTTCACCTTCATCTGGCACCGCCACAAGTACCTGGCCACCGGCATGCGCGAGTTCCTGAAGCTGTGCCGCCAGATGACCGAGGGCATTCGCCGCAGTGATCAGATCGACCTGCCCCAGGTGCCCTGACGCCGATGCCCTGACAGCAAACGGCCCGGCTCAATGGCCGGGCCGCATGACGCGAAAGGGGCCTAGCGGAGGTCGCGAACTGCCTCCTGGATATCGGCGGGGCTGGCCTTGGTCAGATCCTTGACCAGCGAGTGAATCACCAGCTTGGCAGTGGGGCCGTCGAGCTTGTCGCGCAGCTGGCCGAGAAAGCGCGGCGGGGCGACCAGGATCAGCTTCTCCATGCTGTTGTCGACGCGAGCGCGATAGAGGCGCTCGGCGACCTCGCGGGCAAACATCTCCTCGTGATGCTGGGTCGCCACGCTCTCGCCGCCGGCACTGCGAGCCGTGGTCGAGGTCGACTCGTGGACATCACCCCCGCGATCCGTGACCAGATCGCCCTCGTGCAGGCGCCCCTCGGCGTGCACCAGGCTATCCAGCTCACTGACCGTGAGTCCGTCGCGGGTAAACAGGCGCGCCCGCGCCGCATCCGCCACCACGATATAGGTCGTCATAGTCGCTCCTCGAAGCCGGTGAGTGGACGAAGGCACGTCCTTCGGGACACCCGCCTTCGCCTCTGATTCAACCTTGGCAAGCGCCCCGGAGTTGGTCAACCGACATTACGGTGACACGTCGAGACTGCAGGAGGCCGG
This sequence comes from Halomonas saccharevitans, assembly GCF_900116405.1. GTDB lineage: Bacteria > Pseudomonadota > Gammaproteobacteria > Pseudomonadales > Halomonadaceae > Halomonas > Halomonas saccharevitans. Next base: position 101,312 of record NZ_FPAQ01000006.1, read on the forward strand.
GAACTGGGGTAGCATCGCGCCTCGCCCGACACGGAGGTCGGCACGCCTCATCGCCGCGATGTGCATTCCCCCGGGAGGATCCCCCATGCGACAGTTCCTGTTTCCCCGCCGGCCGCTGGCCCGCGCCACCGTGCTCACCTGCCACCTGCTGCTGCAGCTCGGCCTGCTGGCCGGGGCCGCCCTGTGGCTGGCGCCCCGCACGCCATGGCTTACGCCGTCCCTCGAGCTGGCCAGCGCCTGGCCGCCCCTGGCGCTGGGCGGCGGGCTCTGGCTGCTCGCCGCCGTGGCCCTGCGCCTGGTGGCCGAACTCGCCCTGCTGCCCCACCACCTCAGCGCGCAGCGTCCCGGCTTCGCGCCGAGCGCCGTGGTCACCCGCTCCTTTGAGCGGCGCCCGGCGGTGCATGACGACGCCCAGTCCTGGACCAGCGGGGCGCGGCGTGCCGCCGACGAGGAGGAGAGCGTCCTGGGCAGCCCGCGGGTGGTGCGCGGCGCCGAGCGCCGGGCGCCGGCCCGCGTCGCCGACGAGCCCACCCTGGACCTGAACCACCCGGGCGAGGCGGAACCGACGGCGGCCAACGAGCCGCGGCTCTAGGTTCGAGTCCGAGCTCGAGTTCGGATACGGCGCCGCACGCTCACCCCTGGGCCACGCGGCGCCCTTGCAGCAAGCGTATTCCCTTGAGCCCGGTCACCGCGCAGGCCGCCCCCAGGGTATTGGCGAGGATGTCGTGCCAATCGCCGCCGAAGCGACCCGGCACAGGAATCTGGGCGAACTCGATGGCCACCCCGAGCAGGGTACTGGCGAGGAAGGCCCGCGGCAGGTGCACCCCGGCGAGCCCGATCAGGCCCGCGAGGCCGGCGTAGGCGATGAAGTGGCTGGCCTTGTCCCAGGGCAGCGACTCGGGCAGCTCGCTTCCTGACGTCAGGCTGCCCCAGGCGATCACCAGAGCCGCCAGCACGGCGAGCGCCGCCCACAGGCGGCGCCACGTCGTCTCGCCTTTTGGAACTCCCGGCGTCATCGCCGCCTCAGTCCTGGGCGATCTGGCGATGATAGGACGGGCTCAGGTCGTGCAGCGCATCCATGAAGGCCGTGACGTTGTCCGGATTGGTGAACTGGTTGATGCCGTGACCCAGGTTGAAGATGTGCCCGGGGCCGTGGCCGTAGCTGTCCAGGGTGCGCGCCACCTCGGCACGAATCGCCGAGGGACGGGCGAACAGCACGTTGGGGTCGAGGTTGCCCTGCAAGGCGACGCGATGGCCGACCCGCGCCCGAGCGGAGGAGAGCTCGGTGGTCCAGTCCAGGCCCACGGCATCGGAGCCCGCCGCCGCGATGTCCTCGAGCCACTGCCCGCCATTCTTGGTGAACAGGATCACCGGCACCCGGCGGCCTTCGTGCTCACGGATCAGGCCGGCCACGATCTGCTCCATGTAGCGCAGCGAGAACTCCAGGTAGGCCGGCGTCGTCAGCGCCCCGCCCCAGGTATCGAAGATCTGCACCACCTGGGCGCCGGCACGGATCTGGGCGTTGAGGTAGTCGGTGACCGCATGGGCCAGCATGTCGAGCAGCCGATGCATGGCATCCGGGGAGTCGTAGAGCATCGTCTTGACGTGACGGAAGTCCTTGCTGGAGGCGCCCTCCACCATGTAGGTGGCCAGCGTCCAGGGGCTGCCGGAGAAGCCTATCAGCGGCACTCGGCCGTTGAGCTCACAGCGGATGGTCGAGACGGCCCGCATCACGTAGTCCAGGTCGCGCTCGGCATCGGGCACCGACAGGGCATCCACTTCGGCGGCGGTGCGCACCGGCTTGCGGAATTTCGGCCCCTCGCCGGTCTCGAAGTAGAGACCCAGCCCCATGGCATCGGGGATGGTGAGGATGTCCGAGAAGAGGATTGCCGCATCCAGCGGATAGCGCTCCAGCGGCTGCAGGGTAACCTCGCAGGCCAGTTCCTGATTGCGGCAGAGATCCATGAAGCTGCCGGCATGAGCCCGCACCTCACGATACTCCGGCAGGTAGCGGCCGGCCTGACGCATCATCCAGACCGGGGTGCGGTCAACGGGCTGACGCGCCAGGGCGCGCAGAAAGCGATCGTTCTTGAGTTCCATGCGGGCGCTCGTCCACGGGAAATGTGGGCGCCATTGTACCCCATCGTAGGCGCCGGGGATGAGCCCCGTGATGCACACGGTGAGCCCGCCCGGCCTTCCTGATAGAATGATCGCTCACTCGTCGGCAACGCCGTGGTCTTCCTCCGAGGTACATCGTGACGATTCGATTCATCGCCGCCTCGCGGCTGCCCACCCCCTGGGCCACCTTCACCATGCACGGCTTCGAGGACGAAGCCACCGGCAAGGATCATATCGCCCTGACCCTGGGCGACGTGGCCGACGGCGAACCGGTGCTGGGCCGGGTCCACTCGGAGTGCCTGACCGGCGATGCGCTCTTCTCCATGCGCTGCGACTGCGGCTTTCAGCTGCAGGAAGCCCTCAAGCGCATCGCCGAGGAGGGCCGTGGGGTGCTGTTCTACCTGCGTCAGGAGGGGCGCGGCATCGGTCTGCTCAACAAGATCCGCGCCTACCGGCTGCAGGATGCGGGCGCCGACACCGTTGAGGCCAACGAGCAGCTGGGCTTCGCCGCCGATCTGCGCCGCTACGATCTGTGCGTGCCGATGCTCGACCACCTGGAGATCACGGCGCTGCGGCTGATGACCAACAATCCCCGCAAGGTCGACGCCCTGACCCAGGCCGGGGTGGCGGTGAGGGAACGCGTGCCGCTGACCACCGGTCTAAACCCCCACAACGAACAGTACCTGACCACCAAGGCGGGCAAGCTGGGGCACATGATGGCGCTGGGCGACTTCACCCAGGCCCGCGACGTGGACATCGAACGCAAGCCCTGAGCCCTCGAGGCGCGCCGACCGGCATCGGGCCAACCGACATCGGGACAGTGGTCTGAAAGGAGGCGACCCGATGACGCATTCCCCCGCGAGTGGCGAAACGCCCTACAGCGTCTTCGAAGAATTGCTGCACAGCATCAGCCACGGCATCGGGGCTGCATTGAGCCTCGCCGGCCTCGCGGTGCTGCTGATACTCGCTAGCCTGGGCGCCCATGTCGACCCCTGGAAGATCGTCGGCATCAGCCTCTACGGCGTCAGCCTGGTGCTGCTCTACACCGCCTCCACCCTCTATCACGGCGTTCGCCATCCGCGCCTGAAGCGCCTCTTCCAGTCCCTGGATCACTGCGCGATCTACCTGCTGATCGCCGGCACCTACACCCCCTTCCTGTTGGTCAACCTGCGTGGCCCGACGGGCTGGACGCTGCTCGCCACGGTCTGGTCGCTGGCGCTGGCGGGGATCGCCTGCAAGCTTGCCTGGCCGCATCGCTTCGAGGCGCTGCGGGTGGCGATCTACCTGGTGATGGGCTGGCTGATCGTGCTGGCCGGCGACAGCCTGGCGGCCAGCCTCTCCGGCACCGGCCTCGCCCTGCTGGTCGCCGGCGGCATCACCTACACCCTGGGCGTGATCTTCTACGCCGTCAGCGCCATCCCCTTCAACCATGCGATCTGGCACCTGTTCGTCATGGGCGGCAGCGCCTGCCACTACTTCGCGGTCTACACCGCGGTGCTACCCTTCGCGGCCTGAGCCGGCGCGGGCCCACCCGATTCGACGTCAGCTCGGCTCGGCGGCGACGCGCTCCCGCTCCACCGCCCGAGCCAGCGCCGGCCGCGCCGAGACGCGCTCGCGATAGGCCGCAAGCGTCGGCGGCAGGCGCATCTTGAACTGCACGGCCCAGGTCAGAGTGTGGGCCAGCAGCAGATCCGCCAGAGTGAAGCCCTCTCCCACCAGCCAACCCTCACCGTCGAAGCGACGCGCCAGGGCGGCGAGAGCCCGCTGGAACTCCCAGGCGGCGGTCGGCAGCACCGCCGGCACCCGCTGCTCGCCCGGCAGCGCGAACTTGTGCTTGGCCTGGGTCCAGAGCGGCTGCTCCAGCTCACTGATGATGAAGAAGAGCCACTGGTCCACCCGGGCGCGCTCCTCGATGGCCGCCGGCAACAGCGCGCCCGGCTCGCCGTAGCGCTCCGCCAGGTAGCGACAGATCGCCGCCGACTCGAACAGCGTCAGCTCACCATCCTCCAGCACCGGCACCTTGCCGTCGGGATGGCGCGCCAGGAAGGCTTCCGACTGGCCTTCGCCGCTCCCCAGGTCAACGTGGTGAGAGACATACTCCAGGCCCAGCTCTTCCAGGGTCCAGGCGACCCGCAGCGAGCGGGAGTTGGGAAAACCGTAGAGAGTGATCATCGGGCGGCTCCTTGGCGATGTCTCGGTACCCCCACGCTAGCGCACCCCCGGCGGCGTGGCGAACCGCACGGCCCCGTTCGCCCAGCGAAGCGCATTACCGTTGCCCTTCACCGTTGCCGCTCAGCGATAGACCCTCGCCGATCACCCTTAACCGATAGCCCTTAACCGATAGCCCCGCTCAATCTCGCCCATCGAATTCAATAACTATTCTAATGTTTAGCTGGCTATTAATATGCTCGTCATACACCAACACGACGAGGCACTCGCCATGAAGACCACACTGATGACCGCCACCCTGATGCTTGCCGCCCTGCCGCTGGCCGCCCAGGCCGACCCGGCCACCGACAAGGCCCTGCAGCTGAACCAGGAGCCGCTGTCGAGCGTCGAGCGCTCCGCCTTCGCGGGCGCGCCGGTCGACCTCGAGCGCCTCGATGGTGCCAGCGACGCCATGGCCCAGGCGCGCCTGCGCCTGCGCTCGCAGCAGGCCGCCATGACCGACTTCGCCGCCAACGGCGACGCCTACCGCCTGGCCCGCGAAGCCACCAGCTGAGGCGCCGGCCGTTACCCGAGCCACACCCAGCACGCAAAAAGCCCCCGACATCGGGGGCTTTTTGCGTGGGCGGAGCTGTCGTAAACCGGGCCGTCTTGAATCGGACCGTTGTGAACCGGCTCATCGTGGACAGGCCCTTCGTTAAAAGGGCTAAGCGCGGGATCAGGCCGCCGCGCGGGCCTTGCGGATGCGCTCGTAGGCGTTGCCGATCTCGCTGGTACGCTCCTTGGCCATCTCGCGCATGCTCTCGGGCAGCCCCTTGGCGGCGAGCTTGTCGGGGTGGTTCTCGCTCATCAGCCGACGATAGGCCTTCTTGATCTCGGCGTCGCTGGCCTCGGCCTCGACCCCCAGCACCCGATAGGCATCCTCCAGGGAGAGGCTGTGCTCGCCGGTACCCTGGGGGCCTCCTCGCAGCATGGCCTCGATCTGGGCGATCTCGGCCTCAGAGCAACCCAGGCCTCTCGCCACGCGCAGCAGCATCTCATGCTCGGCGGGGTGCAGCTCACCGTCGGCGGTGATCGCCGCGAGCTGGACCTGCAGGAACACCTGCAGCAGGGCATGCTGGCGCCCCACCACCTGGCGCACCCTGGCAAGCTCCGCCTCCAGGTCGAAGTCCGGCGCCTTGCCGCGGTTGAAGGCGGTCCGCGCCCGGGCGCGCTGCGCCTCGTTGAGGCGCAGGCGATCCCACAGCTGCCGGGAGGCCTCCAGCTCGTCCTCGGTGACGCGGCCATCGGCCTTGCACATGCAGCCCATCACCGCGAAGGTCGAGTCGAGAAACTGCGCCTGGGCGCCGGCCAGCCGACCCAGCACGCTCTTGCGCAGCCGCCGCACCAGCCAATAGCCGAGGCCGGCACCGATCAGCAGCCCCAGAGGGCCGCCGATCCAGAAGCCCAGCAGCGCACCGAGCAGAGTCAGAAAAAGCATCGTCGCCTCACAGGTAAAGGGAAAGAATCAGCCGCGCCAGGCGCGGATCGACGCCTCGATGCCGTCGGCGTCTAGGCCGCACTCGGCAAGCAGCTCGGCGGGTTTGCCGTGCTCGACGAAGGCGTCGGGCAGGCCCAGATTGAGCACCTCGACCTGGGCCCCCTCGGCCATCAGCAGCTCGTTGACGGCGCTGCCGGCCCCCCCGGCGATCACGTTCTCCTCCAGGGTCACCAGCAGGTCGTGATCGTCGGCGGCCGCCATCACGGCGTCGCGATCCAGCGGCTTGATCGAGCGCATGTTGAGGTGGCTCGTGCCGAGGCGCTCGGCCACCTCGGCCGCCGGGCCGTTGAGGCTGCCAAAGGCCAGCAGCGCGACCCGCTCCATGCCGCGCCGCCGCCACTCGGCCCGGCCGATCTCGAGGGGCTCGAGGTGATCGGGAGTCGCCACACCCGGGCCGGTGCCGCGGGGATAGCGCACCGCCGCCGGGCCGGGATGCTGGTAGGCGGCGCTGAGCATGGCCCGGCACTCGGCCTCGTCGGCCGGCGCCAGCACCACCAGCCCCGGGATGCAGCGCAGGTAGGAGAGATCCAGGCTGCCGTGGTGGGTCGGCCCATCCTCGCCGACCAGGCCGGCGCGGTCGATGGCGAAGGTGACGTCGAGCTCCTGAACCGCCACGTCGTGGATCAGCTGGTCGTAACCGCGCTGCAGGAAGGTGGAGTAGATCGCCACCACCGGCTTCATCGCCTCGCAGGCCAGGCCCGCGGCCAGGGTCACCGCGTGCTGCTCGGCGATGGCCACGTCGAAATAGCGCTCGGGATACTCCTTCGAGAAGCGCACCAGATCGGAGCCCTCGCGCATCGCCGGGGTGATGCCGATCAGCCGCTCGTCCGCCGCCGCCATGTCGCAGATCCAGTCGCCGAAGACGCGGCAGTACTTCTGCTTGAGGCTCGAGGCCTGGCCGGCCGGCTTGAACGGCGGGGGTGTCTCGCCCTTGCCCGGCTCGCTCTTCTCGAGCTTGGTGATGGCGTGATAGCCGATGGGATCGGCCTCGGCGGGCAGGAAACCCTTGCCCTTGCGCGTCTTGACGTGGAGGAACTGCGGACCCTCCAGGTCGCGCATATTGCGCAGGGTGTCCACCAAAAGCGGCAGGTCATGGCCATCGATGGGCCCGATATAGTTGAAACCCAGCTCCTCGAAGAGCGTGGCGGGGCTGATCATGCCCTTCATGTGCTCCTCGGTGCGCCGCGCCAGCTCCAGGGCACCGGGCAGATGAGAGAGCACCTTCTTGCCGCCCTCGCGCATGCTGGTATAGGGCTTGCTGGTGAGGATGCGCGCCAGGTAGCTGGCCATCCCGCCGACGTTCTCGGAGATCGACATCTCGTTATCGTTGAGCACCACCAGCAGGTTGGCGTCGACGTGGCCGGCGTGGGCCAGGGCCTCGAAGGCCATGCCCGCGGTCAGGGCGCCATCGCCGATCACCGCGCAGACCCGGCGCGACTCGCCGCGGGTGCGAGCGGCCAGCGCCATGCCCAGCGCCGCCGAGATCGAGGTGCTGGAGTGGCCGACGCCGAAGGTGTCGAACTCCGACTCGGCTCTTCGCGGAAAGGCAGCCAGGCCGCCGTACTCGCGAATGCCGGTCATCGCCTCGCGGCGGCCGGTGAGGATCTTGTGGGGGTAGGCCTGGTGGCCCACGTCCCACACCAGGCGGTCGTGGGGCGTCTCCAGGGCCTGGTGCAGGGCCACGGTGAGCTCCACCACGCCGAGGCCCGCGCCGAAGTGACCGCCGGAGACGCCCACGCTGTAGAGCAGATAGGCACGCAATTCGTCGGCCACCTGCGCCAGCTGGCCGGCGTTCATGGCGCGCAGTGCGGCCGGCGCCTCTAGGGTGTCGAGCAGCGGCGTGGCCGGACGCTCGACGGGAATATCATCGAACAGCTTCATGTGGGGCCTGTGGTGTCAGTGGTCACGCTCGATCATGTAGCGGGCCAGGTCGGCCAGGGGCGCGGCGTCCTCGCCCAGCGGCGCCAGGGCCGCTACGCCCGTCTCGACCAGGTCGAGGGCCCGGCGGCGAGCACCTTCGAGCCCCAGCAGGCTCGGGTAGGTCGGCTTGGCGCGGGCGGCATCGGCCCCGGAAGTCTTGCCGAGGGTGGCGGTGTCGCCGGTCACGTCCAGCACGTCGTCGTGGATCTGGAAGGCCAGGCCGATGGCGTCGGCATAGGCGTCCAGGGCGGCCAGCCGCGGGTCCGTCTCGTCGACCGCGACCAGCCCGCCGAGGCGCACCGCCACGCGAATCAGGGCGCCGGTCTTGTGGCCGTGCATGGCCGCCAGCGCGGCCACTTGGGGATGCCCGCCCACCGCGGCCAGATCCAGCGCCTGGCCGGCCACCATGCCGTCGCGACCGGCGGCCCGCGCCAGACCGGCGATCAGGGCGCCGACCCGCGGATGCTCGCTTGCCGCCAGCACCTCGAAGGCCAGCGCCTGGAGGGCGTCGCCGGCCAGTATTGCAGTGGCCTCGTCGTAGGCGCGATGCACCGTGGGCTGGCCGCGGCGAAGGTCGTCGTCATCCATCGCCGGCAGATCGTCGTGCACCAGCGAGTAGGCGTGGATCAGCTCCAGCGCCATGGCCGGGGCATCCAGGTCGTCCTCGACGGCGCCCAGGGCGCGGCCGGCCGTGTAGACCAGCACCGGCCGCAGGCGCTTGCCGCCCACCAGCAGGGCGTGGCGCATCGCCGCCTCCAGGCGCGGCGAGGGCGCTGCCCGCTCGGTGAACAGCGATTCGAGGCGGGCATCGACCCGGGCACGGTCCGCGGCCAGCCTGGCCACCAGTGCGTCAGCGCTCACCATCGTCCTCCGCTGGCGGGGCCGCGAAGGGCGCGAGGTCGACGCCGCCCGCCTCGCCCTCGGTAAGGGTGCGCACCCGCAGTTCGGCCTCGTCGAGACGCCGCTGGGCATCGCGGGTCAGGCTCACGCCCTGCTCGAAGGCCGCGAGCGACCCCTCCAGCGACAGCTCGCCGGACTCCAGCCGCTCGACGAGCTGTTCGAGCCGCTCGACGGTGGCGGCGAAGTCGGCCGGCGTCTCGTCGCCGGCCTCGTCCCTGCCTTGACTATGGTGTTCCGCCATCGCCTCTACTCGCCGGTGGATGATCCTAGGTCCGACAGTATACACGCACTCCCGGGGGGGTCGTCTGCCCCGGCCAACGGGGTTCCAACATGCAGGGGGCTCATTCAGGACCTCAGCATTTTCATCCCGGCTCATGCCGGCTGTGGTACGATATCGGCCCTGTTTCGAGCCTGTCTTGCCCCGGGCGAAGTGCGGCCGGCCGGTTCCAGGCTCATCAGCATCTTCATGACACATGCATGCGGCGCACGCCGACGAAGGGGTTGAATCGACCATGGCCAAAACGTCCCTGGACAAGAGCAAGATCAAGATCCTGCTGCTCGAGGGCGTCCACCAGAGTGCGGTGGACAATCTTCTCAATGCCGGTTACACCAACATCGAACACCTGCCGACCTCGCTGGACGAAGCCACGCTGATCGAGAAGATCCGCGACGTCCACTTCATCGGCCTTCGCTCGCGGACCCAGCTCAACGAGCGCGTCTTCGAGGCCGCCGATAAGCTGGTGGCGGTGGGCTGCTTCTGCATCGGCACCAACCAGGTCGACCTCGACGCCGCCCTGGCTCGCGGCATCCCGGTGTTCAACGCCCCCTTCTCCAACACCCGCTCGGTAGCCGAGCTGGTGCTGGCCGAGGCGATCATGCTGCTGCGCGGCATCCCCGAGAAGAGTTACCGCGCCCACCAGGGCGGCTGGCTGAAGTCGGCCAAGAGCTCCCACGAGGCACGCGGCAAGACCCTGGGAATCATCGGCTATGGCAGCATCGGCTCGCAGCTCTCGGTGCTTTCCGAGTCGCTGGGCTTCGACGTCATCTACTATGACGTGGTGACCAAGCTGGCCATGGGCAACGCCCGCCAGGTGGGCAGCCTCGAGGAGCTGCTGGCGCGCGCCGACGTGGTCAGCCTGCACGTGCCGGACCTCGCCTCCACCCGCTGGATGATCGGCGAGGCCGAGATCGCCCTGATGAAGCCGGGCAGCATCCTGATCAACGCCTCCCGCGGCAGCGTGGTGGTGATCGAGGCGCTGGCCGCGGCGCTCGAGGCCGACCGCCTCGCCGGAGCGGCCGTCGACGTCTTCCCGGTAGAGCCCAAGGGCAACGAGGAGGAGTTCGTCAGCCCGCTGCGCGGCCTGGCCAATGTCATCCTCACCCCGCACATCGGCGGCTCCACCCTCGAGGCCCAGGAGAACATCGGCATCGAGGTCTCCGAGAAGCTGGTGACCTACTCCGACAACGGCACCACCGTCAGCTCGGTCAACTTCCCCGAGGTCGCCCTGCCGGCCCACCCCGGCAAGCACCGCCTGCTGCACATCCACGACAACGTGCCCGGGGTGCTCTCCGAGATCAACCGCGTGCTCTCCGAGAACGGCATCAACATCCTCGGCCAGTACCTGCAGACCAACGAGCGCATCGGCTACGTGGTCATCGACGTCGACCAGGACTACGGCGCCCGGGCCCTGGACGCCCTGAGCCAGGTGAGCCACACCAAGCGCGTGCGTGTGCTCTACTCAGAGTCCAGCTTCGAGGGCTGAGCCCCACATCGAGGCCAGGACCGCGCCATCGCCGCCGCGTCATCGACGCGGCGGTTTTTTTGGCGACAACCTTGAGCTACGACGCGCGCCTCGGATCCCGGCAGGCAGCGTTGAGCGTCCGCCTTGACACGCGCGCACTCCCTTCTCATCTTGTACACAACGCTTGAGCCAATGACGGCACGGCATCGTACACATCACCACAAAGGCACCTGAACCAAGGCTCCAGTTCCTGACGAGACTTGGGTAACCCTTTGTCCACGACAGGGACCGCCGCCGGCGGATCCCCGGGAGGACAACATGGCCCCAACCTCACAGACCCTCTGGATCCGCCATCCCCGTGCCTGCAGCGATCCCCGAGCCGCCGACGGCGTGGTGATCCGCGACGACCGCATCGTCGAGGCAGTCCGGGCGGGTGCCACGCCCGAGACGCCGATCGACGCGACCTTCGACGCCTCGGATCACGTGCTGCTGCCGGGCCTGGTCAACACCCATCACCACTTCTATCAGACCCTGACCCGCGCCTACTCTCCGGCGTTGAACAAGGCGCTCTTCCCCTGGCTGACCACCCTGTACGACGTCTGGGCGAACCTCACCGAGGACCAGCTGGAAGTCGCCAGCGAGCTGGCCATGGTCGAGCTCTTGATGAGCGGCTGCACCACCGTGGCCGATCACCACTACGTCTTCTCCGGCGCGCTGGCACAGGCCATCGACGTCCAGGTGGAGACCGCCCGGCGGCTCGGCGTGCGCGCCGCCCTGACCCGCGGTTCGATGAGCGTGGGCCGCGACGACGGCGGCCTGCCGCCCCAGTCGGTGGTGCAGGACGAGCGCACCATCCTCGACGAGAGCGCGCGGCTGATCGACGCCCATCACCAGCGCGGCGACGGCGCCATGACCACCATCGCCCTGGCGCCCTGCTCGCCGTTCTCGGTGAGCCGCGAGCTGATGCAGGAGAGCGCCCGCCTGGCCGAGGTACGGGACGTGCGCCTGCACACCCACCTGGCCGAGACCGCCGACGAGACCGCCTACTGCGAGCGGCTGTTCGGCATGCGCCCGCTGGACTACCTGGCGGCCACCGGCTGGCTCTCCGATCGGACCTGGCTGGCCCACGGCATCCACTTCAACGATGACGAGGTGGCCCGCCTCGGCGAGGCCGGCACCGGCATCGCCCACTGTCCGTCGTCGAACATGCTGCTGGGCTCGGGCCTGTGCCGCACCCTGGATCTGGAGGCCGCCGGCTGCCCGGTGGGCCTCGCCGTGGACGGCTCCGCCTCCAACGATCACTCCAACCTCGCCGAGGAGATGCGCCAGGCGCTGCTGCTCGGTCGGCTGCGCTACGCACCGAGTCGCGTGACCCACGACGACGTGATCCGCTGGGCCACCCGCGGCTCCGCCGCCTGCCTCGGCCGCGACGATATCGGCGGCCTCGCCCCCGGCCAGCAGGCCGACCTGGCACTGTTTCGCCTCGACGAGCCGCGCTTCTCCGGTGCCGAGAACCCCATCGCCGCCCTGCTGCTGTGCGGTGCCCACCGGGCCGACCGGGTCATGGTCGCCGGGCAGTGGCGGGTCACCAACGGCCGGCCGATGGGCGTCGATCTCGACGCCCTGCTGGCCCGACACGACGAGGCCGCCCGCGCGCTGCGAAGCGCCCGCTAGGCCATCCCACGGGTTTCCAACAACGACAACAGGAGACGCCTCATGGCGACACCCGATAGCGCCACCGAGACCCATAAGGTTCGCAGTACCCGCGACGTCGACGCCATGCCGCCGCTCGGCCGGGCCATCCCGCTGGGGCTGCAGCACGTGCTGGCGATGTTCGTCGGCAACGTCACCGTGCCCATCATCATCGCCGGCGCCGCCGACCTGCCGGCGGACCAGACGGCCTTCATGATCCAGGCCGCGATGTTCGTGGCCGGGATCGCCACCCTGGTGCAGTCGCTGGGGCTCGGGCCGATCGGGGCGCGCCTGCCCATCGTCATGGGCACCAGCTTCGGCTTCGTGCCGGTACTGATCCCCATCGCAGTGGGCATGGGCCTGCCGGCCGCGCTGGGCGCGGCGCTGTGCGGCGGCATCGCCATGGCCCTGGTGGGGCTCTTCCTGCCCTGGGTGCGTTTCCTCTTCCCTCCGGTGGTCACCGGCACCTTCGTGATCATGCTCGGCACCCTGCTGATGCCGGTGGGCTTCGCCTACGCCGGCGGCGGCTTCGGCGCCGAGGACTTCGGCGCCCTGCACAACGTGCTGCTGGCCGCCCTGGTGCTGGTGGTCACCCTCGGCCTGCACCAGTTCGGCCGCGGCATCTGGTCCGAGACCGCGCCCCTGGCGGGCCTGATCGTGGGCTACGTGACCGCCATGGCCTTCGGCCTGGTGGACTTCGGCCAGATCGCCTCCGCCGGCTGGCTCTCGCTGCCCACGCCGCTGGCCATCGGCCTGGAGTTCCACCTGGCCGCGATCATTCCGGTGGTGCTGCTGGCGGTCGTGACCTGCGCCGAGTCGATCGGCGACATCGTCGGCACCACCGCCGGCGGCATGGATCGCGAGCCGACCCCCAGGGAGCTCTCCGGCGGCGTGATGGCCGACGGCCTGGCCAGCGTCTTCGCCGCCATCTTCAACGCCTTCCCGCAGATCAGCTTCAGCCAGAATGTCGGCATGGTGGCCCTGACCGGGGTGGTCAGCCGCTTCGTGGTGGCCATCGGCGGCGGTTTCCTGGTGCTCGCCGGCCTGCTGCCGAAGCTGGGCGGGCTGATCTCGAGCATTCCCAACGCCGTGCTGGGCGGGGCGGTGCTGATCATGTTCGGGATGATCGCCAGCGCCGGCATCAAGATGCTGTCCCACATCGACTTCAACAAGCGCAACATGGTGATCATCGGCGTCTCGCTGTCCGCGGCCATCGGCCTGCCGGCCCAGGAGGGCCTCTACGCCGGCCTCTCCGAGAACGTCCAGGCGATCATCGAGTCCGGCCTGATCCCGGGCGCCATCGCCGCCATCGTCCTCAATCTGGTGCTGCCCAGGCACGAGCAGCCCTTCCGCGACGACGTCTGAGGCGTCGCTTGCCAACGACCGCCCCGCCCGGGGCGGTCATCGACGAGGGCGCCTTTGGTCGTAGGCCGCACCCGAGCAACCCGCCGAGCGTTAGGCTAGGGGCTTTGCCCCCGAGGAGTGCGACGATGCGAGACGAGGACGATGCCCAGGTGCTGCGCCACGATGCCGACGGCGTGACCACCCTTACCCTGAACCGGCCGAAGCGCTTCAACGCCCTCTCCGAGGAGATGCTCGAGGCGCTGGCCGAAGCCATCGGCGCCCTGGCCGACGACGCCGAGGTGCGCTGCGTGGTCATCGCCGCCCGGGGGCGCGCCTTCTGTGCCGGTCACGATCTCAAGCAGATGCGCGCCTCCCCCGACGAGGCCTATTACCAACGACTCTTCGCCCGCTGCAGCGCGCTGATGCAGGCGATCGTCGCCCTGCCGGTACCGGTGATCGCCCGGGTACAGGGCATCGCCACCGCGGCGGGCTGCCAGCTGGTGGCCAGCTGCGACCTGGCCGTCGCCGCCCGTTCGGCACGCTTCGCCGTCTCGGGCATCAATGCCGGGCTGTTCTGCTCCACCCCGGCGGTGGCCCTCTCGCGTAACATCGGCCGCAAACGGGCCATGGAGATGCTCTTCACCGGGGAGTTCATCGATGCCGACCAGGCCCGCGACTGGGGGCTGATCAACCGGGTGGCCGACGATGAGGCCCTCGACGAGGCGCTCGGCGAGCTCACCGCCAGCATCTGCGCCAAGAGCGCCGTGGCGGTGCGTACCGGCAAGGCGATGTTCCATCGTCAGCTCGCCCTGCCGCTGGACGAGGCATACGCCTATTCCGGCGAGGTGATGGCCCGCAACATGATGGCCGAGGATGCCGGCGAAGGGATCGACGCCTTCATCGAGAAGCGTCCGCCCCGCTGGCGACACCGCTGAGACCACGGCGCCATCGACGGCGACGAGAGAGGTTGGAAACCATTTCCGAAGCGCGACATCGCCCCGCCGACTCGGTATCCTAGGCCGTTAAAGCACGTAACAGGAGACATCGGGTGAGCGAAGGCAAGCGCAGGACGGCGGGACGTCCCGCCGGTTCAGGCAAGAGCACCAGCGGCCACAGCCAGTCGTTGGTGCGCGGGCTCAACCTGCTCGAGCGCCTGGCGGCAAGCCCCGGCGGCCTGGCCCTGTCGGAGCTGGCCGAGGAGGCGGATTTCGCCCCCTCCACCACCCACCGGCTGCTGCAGGCGCTGCAGAGCCAGGGATTCGTCACCCAGGACAGCGAGCTCGGCGTCTGGAAGATCGACGTCAAGACCTTCCGCATCGGCAACAGCTTCCTCGAGGCCCGCGACTTCCTCGGCACCAGCCGCCCCTTCCTGCGCCGCCTCACGGCGCTGACCGGCGAGACCGCCAACCTCGGCGTGCGCGACGACGGCACGGCGGTGTTCCTGGCCCAGAGCGAATCGCCACAGATGATGCGCATGATCACCCGGCTCGGCTCACGGGCGCCGCTGCACGCCTCCGGCGTGGGCAAGGCCCTGATGGCCTGGCTGCCCGAGGACGAGCTCGAGCGCATCCTCGACGAGCGGGGCCTGGCGCGGGTCACCGAGAACACCCTGCACACGCCCGAATCGCTGCGCGAGGGCATGGCCGAGATTCGTCGCCAGGGCTTTGCCTGCGACCGCGAGGAGCACGCCATCGGCCTGCACTGCGTGGCCGCCTGCATCCACGACGAGCACGGCATCCCGCTGGCCGCCATCTCCGTCTCCGGGCCGGTGGCGCGGATTCCCGAGGTGCGGCTGCTCGAACTCGGCCAGCTGGTTCGCGAGACCGCTGCCGAGATCACCGCGCGCCTGGGCGGCCGGGTACCGGAAGCCTGGTAGCCGCCTCGCGCCTCGCGCCTCGATACCACGCCCGGCCTCGGCCGGGCGTGTGCGTTCAGGGGCCTGGAAGAGGCCGACTCACATCGCGCCAGGCTCAGCCACCCGGATAGAGCACGCCCTCACCGACGATCACCGCACGGCCACCGACCTCGATCCTGACCCGGCCCTGATCATCGGGCCGGGGGCGAACCAGGATCTCGCTGGGTCGCCCCATGTCCGCCCCCTGATGAATCCGCCAGCGGCGCGCAGTCGAGGCCTGGCGAGCATGGAGATGGCCGGCCAGCGCCGCGGCCGCGCTGCCCGTAGCCGGATCCTCATACAGCCCGCCGGGTCCGGCCGTGAACATGCGCGCCGAGATCTCCCCCTCTTGCTCGACGTACGCATAGACCTGCTCGACCCCGCTCGGCAAGACGTGTTGCGCCCAGGGCGAGTCGGCCGGGGCCGCCCGTGACAGGGCCTCGCGGGACACCAGTGGCACCAGGTGGTACGGCAGGCCACAGGAGGCCAGCACCGGGTCGGCGATGATCTCCCGGGCCTCGAGACCGAAGAGCGTCGCGGCATCGCTTCTCCCCAACGAGCTTGCCGCCAGTTCGGCCGGCGTCGCGGTGGTGAAATACACCAGGTCGTCCTCGAAGCGGACCCTGAGGGCGCCCGCCGGCGCCTCCAGCATCAGCGGCCGCGCCCGATCGACGCGCTCCCGAGCGGCCAGCCAGTGGGCCGTACCCACCACGGGGTGGCCGGCAAACGGCAGCTCGCGGTGTGGGGTGAAGATGCGCACGGGAAAGCGCCGATCATCGCGCTGTCGCTCCACGAATATCGTCTCGGAGAGGTTCAGCTCGCGGGCGATGGCCTGCATCGTCGCCGCTTCCAGACCCTCCGCGTCGGGAAAGACGGCCAAGGGGTTGCCGGTCAGGGGCGTCGCGGTGAAGACATCCAGCAGGGCGTAGCGCAGCGGCGAGGGTGACATGAGAGAGCTGTCCATCAGAGCAAAGTGAAATGTGGGAGATCCTCAGCCTAGACGACCGCTGCATGCGCCGCACCTCCATCACCAGAAGGTAATGAGCACCTCGCCGACGCGACGGCCAAGGCTGAAGCCTTGCCCACACGGCGTTACACTAGCGCCCGTTCCCCCTGCCGAGGCCGCCGTGATGTCCCACCTGCTCTCCATCGACTCCCTGTCCCGCGACGAGATCGATCACCTGATGCGCGTCGCCGCGCGCCTGGAACCCGTCGCCCAGCGGCGCAAGGTCACCCGGGTGCTGGAGGGCGCGGTGCTCGGCAACCTCTTCTTCGAGGCCAGCACCCGCACCCGCGTCAGCTTCCACACCGCCTTCTCGCGGCTCGGCGGCAGCGTCTGCGACACCACCGGCTTCACCTTCTCCTCCATGGCCAAGGGCGAGTCGCTCTACGACACCAGCCGGGTGATGAGCGGCTACTGCGACGCCATCGTGATGCGCCATCCGGAGCAAGGCTCGGTGGCGGAGTTCGCCGCCGCCACCCACGTGCCGGTGATCAACGCCGGCGACGGCCCCGGCGAGCACCCGAGCCAGGCGCTGCTGGACTTCTACACCATCGACAAGGAGTTCACCCAGCAGGGCAAGGCGCTCAAGGATGCCCATGTGCTGATGACCGGCGATCTCAAGTACGGGCGCACCGTGCACTCGCTGATCCGGCTGCTGGCGCGCTACGCGCCGATGCGCATCACCCTGGTGGCGCCGCCCGGGCTCGAGATGCCCCACCACCTGATCGAGCGCGTCAGCCGCCAGGGGCTCACCGTGGAGGTCCGCGAGAGCCTGGCCGGCGACTTCTCCGATGTCGACGTGGTCTACACCACGCGCATCCAGAAGGAGCGCTTCACCGCCGAGATGATGGAAGGCTTCAATCTCTCCCGCGACTTCACCGTCGACCGCGCCTTCCTCGACAGCCGCTGCAACGCCTCCACCATCGTCATGCATCCGCTGCCCCGGGACAGCCGGCCCGAGGCCAACGATCTGGACGTCGACCTGAACGGCGACCCGCGCCTGGCGATCTTCCGCCAGACCGACAATGGCATCCCGGTGCGCATGGCGATCTTTGCCACCCTGCTCCAGGTCGAGGAGCACATCGAGCGCGACCTGCGCGACGTGCCCTGGTTCGTACCCCCGACCGTAGGCGTGGACGACACTCGCCTCTAGGCGGGCGCCTCTCCGCACCCTTTTCCCCGCCCACAACGACCGACGCCCGGGCCATGGCCCGGGCGTCGTGGTCTCGGCAGAGCGCGAGGGCGCTCAGCGCGGCGGCAGCCCCTCGGCGCGGGCGAACCAGCCCTCGAGGATCAGCACCGCGGCGATGCCGTCGACGCTCTCCTTCCGATAGTTGCCACCGTGGCCGACCTCTCGGGCGATCGCCTTGGCCTCGCGGGTGGAGCCGCGCTCGTCGACCATCTCGCAGGGAGTGCCGAAGCGGCCGTAGAGGCGCTTGCCGAACTTGCGCGCCCGGGTGCTCATGACCGACTCGCTGTCGTCCATGTTGAGCGGCAGCCCCACCACGAAGAGGTCCGGGCGCCACTCGTCTACCAGCCGGGCCACCTCGGCCCAGTCGGGGATGCCGTCCCGGGCCGGCAGCGGGGGAAGCTCCCGGGCGCTGCCGAGCAACTCGTTGCCCACCGCCACGCCGATGCGCCGGGTGCCGAAATCGAAGGCCAGGATCAGGCGCGCGCCGGCCTCGGCCATCAGGAGTGCCCCGCCTCGCGGGTCATCAGGTTCAGGTCAATGCCGAGGATGCCAGCGGCGGCGCCCAGGCGCTGCTCCGGCGGCACCGAGAAGAGGATCTCGGCCTGGCCCTCGACGGTCAGCCAGGCGTTCTCCTTGAGCTCGTTCTCGAGCTGGCCCGCCTCCCAGCCGGCGCAGCCCAGGCAGACCAGGAACTGCTCGGGGCCACGGCCGTCGGCCAGCGCCTGGAGGATATCCATGGAGGTGGTCAGGGCGATGTCCTCGGCGACCTGGATGCTGGAGTCCCAGGCGTCGCTGTCGCCGCGATGCAGGATGAAGCCGCGATCCTTGTGGGTCGGGCCGCCATAGTAGACCGGCGCCTGGCGATGGGGGCTCTCGTCGCCGCCCAGCTCCAGCTGCTCGAACAGGGCGTCGAGGGTCAGCTCCAGGGGCCGATTGACGATCACGCCCATGGTGCCGTTCTCGTCATGGTCGCAGAGATAGCTGAGGCTGCCGGCGAAATTGGGGTCTTCCAGGTGCGGCATCGCCAGCAGGAAGTGGTGTTTCAAGCCGAAGTGTTGCACGGATTGCATGAGACTCCCCGGCGGATTTATTGCACGCCGTAATGATTGCCTTGGCCGAATCGCCAGACCCGCGTAATGGACAGGCTGTCCAGGTGGCCCATGCCCCGGTCGAAGGGCCGGTAGGGGGCGGCACCGTGCACCGTGTCCAGGGCCGCCTGGTCGAGTTCGGCATGTCCCGAGGATTGTATCACCTCTGCCTGGCGAACCTGACCGTCGCGGCCGACGACCACCCGGATACGCAGCTGGCCGGCCAGCTCGCGCGGCGCCGGATGCACGCGGTTGCCGTAGTCCTCGACCCGGCGGGTCCAGTCGTCGATGTAGCGCGCCTCGGCGGCCTGCTGGGCGGCCGGACGCCCCTCGCCCGGCTGCTCGCCGGCGTACTCCGGCGAGAGGCCCTGGTCGCGGATGCTGGCGGTGGCCTGGGCGAGCAGGTCGCGCCCCGAGGCCGAGGGGGCCGCGGCGGCGGGCCGCGCCGAGCGCTCGGCGGACTGGGGGGCGCTCTCGCGCGGTTCGGGGGTCGATGGCGCCTCGCGGAAGGCCTCGGCGGCCGGCGTCTCGCTGGCGCGCTCGGGCTCGGGGGCCTCGGCCTGCTGGGGCGCGGCCGGCGTGGCCGGGTCCACCTCGGGCTCGGCGGCCTGCCGTTCGGGCAGCGCCTCCATCGGGGCGGCGCGCGCCTCGGCCGGCGCCTGCGCCTGGGGCGTGCCGGCAGCGCGCTGATCGGCCTCGGCGATGGCCTCGGCCTCCACCGCGGCCTGGGCCGGGCGACTCACCAGCACCACGTCGACGCTGGTCCGCTCCACGGGCGGTGCCGGGGCGAACTGGCGGCTCGCCACCACCCCGATCACCACCAGATGCAGCAGCAGCGCCAGCGACCAGGCCAGCCAGTGCCGGTGCGGACGGGTCACCGGCGCGTACTGGATCGGATCGCTGAGGATGCTGGACATGGTCGCCGGCCCTCCGGGTCAGCCCCGCTCGTCGAGGCGCCGCTCGATGGCATCCATCAGCAGGCCGGCGATGTCGGTGCCGCGCTGGTCGTCGATCTCGCGCACGCAGGTGGGGCTCGTGACGTTGATCTCGGTGATGTAGTCGCCGATCACGTCGAGGCCGACGAACATCAGGTCCTTCTCGCGGATCACCGGCTGCACCTGCTCGATCAGCCAGTGGTCGCGGGCGGTGAGCTCGCGGCTGACCCCGGTGCCGCCGGCGGCCAGGTTGCCACGGGTCTCGCCGGCCATCGGCACCCGGGCGAGGCCGTAGGGCACCGGCTCGCCGTCCACCAGCAGGATGCGGGTGTCGCCGTCCTTGATCTCGGGGATGTAGCGCTGGGCCATGATCTGGCGCCGGCCGCGCTCGCTCAGCATCTCGATGATGGCGCCAATATTGCGGCCGTCGGGGCGCACGTGGAAGATCCCGCTGCCGCCCATGCCGTCCAGCGGCTTGAAAATCACGTCGCCGTGCTCGGCATGGAAGGCGCGCAGCACGGCCTCGTCGCAGGAGACCACGGTCGGCGTGCAGCACTGGGGGAACTGCTGGGCGAAAAGCTTCTCGTTGCACTCCAGCAGCGCCTGGGTGGGGTTGACCACCAGCACGCCCTCGCGCTCGGCGAAGCCCAGCAGGTAGACGGCGTTGAGGAAGTGGCCGTCGACCGGCGGATCCTTGCGCATCAGGATGACGTCGAGCTCGGCCAGGGGCCCCGCCTCGGGCTCACCGAGGTCGAACCAGTGCGCGGGATCACGGTGCACCCGGAGGCCGCGCATCCGACCGAAGGCGCGCCCCTCGCGCAGGAAGAGATCCTCCTGCTCGAGGTAGGAAAGCGAGGCACCGCGATCCTGGGCGGCCCACAGCATGGCCAGGCTGGTGTCCTTCTTGTAGGAGAGGTCGGCGATGGGGTCCATCACCACGCCGATCTTCAGCGCGCGTTCGCTCATGGCGTCGTGTTTCCAGTCGGGGTTTGAATGCGCTCAGTATGCCGCAGCGGTATCGCGTCCACCAAGCAGACGGTCGGGTGTTGGGACTCGAGGCTAATCCGGCGACGGCGCGAGGCCAGAGGCGCCGGGAGCGAAGCAAAGAGGGGGTCCTGGTATGGATTGACCTGTCAAGGGCTCGGTTGTCTCTTCAGTGCATGCGGTTGTCCTCAATGCCTACGGGTCAGGAAGCGAGGGGCTATCAGCGACGGTGGATCTCTCTGGTATTCGTGGGTTGGGTACCGACCTGTCATCACTTCGTCGCGGAGCTACCCTGCTCTACGCTCGAGGGTCACCCTGCCCCGGAGGGCGGGAGCCTCATAGGACCGCCAGGGGTTCTCCTACCGGCCCGACGCTCCCTGACCCGCAGGCACTGGGACACTGCCGTCATGTCGTGGCCCGGCTGCCGTGTGGCTTGCCCATTGCCTCGCAGGC
>NZ_FPAQ01000082.1 GCF_900116405.1 Halomonas saccharevitans
CCGAAGCTACGGGTTCGTCGAATGACGAGCGGTAGAGGAGCGTCGTGTACGCCAATGAAGGTGGATTGAGAAGTCTGCTGGAGGTATCACGAGTGCGAATGCTGACATGAGTAACGACAAGGGGAGTGAAAAACTCCCCCGCCGGAAGACCAAGGGTTTCTGTTCGACGCTAATCGGAGCAGAGTGAGTCGGCCCCTAAGGCGAGGCCGAAAGGCGTAGTCGATGGGAAACGGGTCAATATTCCCGTACTTCACTGTATTGCGATGGGGGGACGAAGAAGGCTAGGTGAGCCAGGCGTTGGTTGTCCTGGTGAAAGTCAGTAGGCCGAGGAATCAGGTAAATCCGGTTCCTTAAAGCCGAGAGACGAGACGAACAGACTACGGTCTGGAAGTCATCGATGCCACGCTTCCAGGAAAAGCCTCTAAGCTTCAGATACAGTGGAACCGTACCCCAAACCGACACAGGTGGTCAGGTAGAGAATACCAAGGCGCTTGAGAGAACTCGGGTGAAGGAACTAGGCAAAATGGTGCCGTAACTTCGGGAGAAGGCACGCCGCATTAGCGTGAGAGGACTTGCTCCTTCAGCGCGAAGCGGTCGAAGATACCAGGTGGCTGCAACTGTTTATTAAAAACACAGCACTCTGCAAACGCGCAAGCGGACGTATAGGGTGTGACGCCTGCCCGGTGCCGGAAGGTTAAGTGATGGTGTTAGCTTCGGCGAAGCTCTTGATCGAAGCCCCGGTAAACGGCGGCCGTAACTATAACGGTCCTAAGGTAGCGAAATTCCTTGTCGGGTAAGTTCCGACCTGCACGAATGGCGTAATGATGGCCACGCTGTCTCCACCCGAGACTCAGTGAAATTGAAATCGCAGTGAAGATGCTGTGTACCCGCGGCTAGACGGAAAGACCCCGTGAACCTTTACTATAGCTTCACACTGGACGCCGATGTTGCTTGTGTAGGATAGCTGGGAGGCTTGGAAACCCGATCGCTAGATCGGGTGGAGCCAACCTTGAAATACCAGCCTGGCATCATTGGCGTTCTAACTCAGGTCCATTATCTGGATCGAGGACCGTGTGTGGTGGGTAGTTTGACTGGGGCGGTCTCCTCCCAAAGAGTAACGGAGGAGCACGAAGGTACCCTCAGCACGGTTGGAAATCGTGCATTGAGTGC
This sequence comes from Halomonas saccharevitans, assembly GCF_900116405.1. Taxonomy (GTDB): domain Bacteria; phylum Pseudomonadota; class Gammaproteobacteria; order Pseudomonadales; family Halomonadaceae; genus Halomonas; species Halomonas saccharevitans. The sequence continues at coordinate 1,171 of NZ_FPAQ01000082.1, forward strand.
AAGAGCATAAGGGTGCTTAACTGCGAGACAGACACGTCGAGCAGGTACGAAAGTAGGTTCTAGTGATCCGGTGGTTCTGTATGGAAGGGCCATCGCTCAACGGATAAAAGGTACTCCGGGGATAACAGGCTGATACCGCCCAAGAGTTCACATCGACGGCGGTGTTTGGCACCTCGATGTCGGCTCATCACATCCTGGGGCTGAAGTCGGTCCCAAGGGTATGGCTGTTCGCCATTTAAAGTGGTACGCGAGCTGGGTTTAGAACGTCGTGAGACAGTTCGGTCCCTATCTGCCGTGGGCGTTGGATGTTTGAGAAGTGCTGCTCCTAGTACGAGAGGACCGGAGTGGACGCACCTCTGGTGTTCCGGTTGTCACGCCAGTGGCATTGCCGGGTAGCTATGTGCGGACGGGATAACCGCTGAAAGCATCTAAGCGGGAAGCCCCCTTCAAGATGAGACATCCCCGAGGCCTTGAGCCTCCTGAAGGGCCCAGCGAGACCAGCTGGTTGATAGGCCGGGTGTGGAAGCGCTGCAAGGCGTTGAGCTAACCGGTACTAATGGCCCGTGAGGCTTGACCATATAACACCCAAGCGGTCTGCCGATGGCAACCGACA
>NZ_FPAQ01000017.1 GCF_900116405.1 Halomonas saccharevitans
TTCACTTTGGTCGGTAAAGCAGGGAGGGTATCGGCGCTGGCCCTCCTACCTCTACCGTGTGGTCCAAAGCGCTGCAGTTATTCTATGAATCCAGGGATGCCAGCCTTGCGACGCTTTTTTACATTTCCGCTACGCGGATTAACAACAAGGAAATATAAAGAAAAGACTTATTTTTTTACTCCTAATCGAAATAACGTCTCCAGAGAATCAAACAAAATAAGCTCTACCTAACAATAAGACGTGACGCAGCGACGGAAACTTGACGAAAACACTCGGCCATTTGACTTGCGGATATCGTCGCCAGGCGCCATCCTTTCGAGCGCCGTCGGCCAACGGCAAAACAGGCCTCACGCCCCGTCACTTTCTCGCGTAAGTACCGCGGTGACGGCGCTTGGGGAGCTTTTCTGTATATCCATACAGACTAGGCATCTCATACGTCATAGAGTATGGTTCTAAGGCCATTTTTTCGCGTTTCCTTTCTTAAACTGTCACGGCCTTAATTATCATGATGCGAATTCTTCATTCGCTACCCCGCACTCACAAGCTGCTGCTGTTACCCGTTGCTACCATGGTGACCGTGCTGGGAGCCCAGAAGGTGTTCACTACCTTCGAAGATGTTCAGCGTGATCGACAGACGCTCGATACCGTTCTCGTTCCCCTCGACGCCGACGCAAGCCCCGGCCTGCCCGCGCTCAGCACCAAGCAGGACGCGGTCAGCGGCGCCCTGGCCAAGGCCAACCGGGCGCTGGATGCGACCCGCGGCCACGTGCCGATCTCCGCATTGACGGCCTCGGAAGTGGTCGATATCGACTTCATCGACGCCGCCAGAGCCAACAGCGCCGAGTCGGCAGCGCTGACCGCCGCATCATCACCCGCTGATCAGGAGGCGGCCGAGGTTGCTCGCCTCGACGAGGGTGCCCAGCACATGGCCGTGGTCGTCGGCACCATCGCCGCCGGCATGCTCGAACTCGACGACGGCATGGTCGCCGATGCCACCTCCTACGAAGATGTCAGCGAAGACGAGCTCGCGCTGTTCGACGAGGGCCCGATCGTTCTCGACCAGGAGATCGTTGCCACCGAGCCCTTCGTCCCGCAGTGGCAGACCTATAGCGTGCAGAGCGGCGACACCTTCGCCATCATGGCCCAGGAGCATCTCGAGATGGGCTATAGCGAGGTCATGGCGCTGCTTGATTCCCTGCCCGAGCCTCGCCTGCTGACCCACTGGCGCGTCGGCGACCATTTCGAATACCAGCTGGACGAACAGGGCGACCTGCTCGCCCTGCGGATGATGAAGAACGCCCGCGACGGCTACCTGGTCGAACGCCAGGACGACGCCTTCGAGGTCGCCACCATCGAGCGCGCCGGCGAAGCCACGCAACGCCTCTTCGCCGGTACCATCAGCGGCAGCTTCGCGCGATCGGCCAAGGCCACCGGCCTGACCAGTGCCGAGGTCGCGGAACTCTCCAGCGTGCTGGAAAAGAAGCTCGACTTTCGCCGCGACACTCGTCGCGGCGACCGCTTCCAGGTGCTGGTGGAATCCGACATCATCGACGGCGAGAGCCTCGACCCTCGCGTCCTCGCGGTCGCCTACGAAGGCGCACGCATGAACCTCACCGTGGTGCGCAACCCCGACAATAATCGTTTCTATACGCCGGAAGGCGCGAGCCTCGACCCGGCCTTCAACCGCTACCCCTTCGAAGGGCGCTATCGGCTCAGTTCGCACTTCAATCCCAACCGCCATCACCCGGTCACCGGCCGCATCAGTCCCCACAAGGGCACCGACTTCGCCATGCCGATCGGGTCCAACGTGCTGGCACCGGCCGACGGCCGCGTCGAGAAGGTCGGCAACCACCCAGCGGCGGGGCGCTACATCGTGATCCGTCACGACAACGGCTACAAGACTCGCTACCTGCACCTCTCTCGCCCGATGGTCAGCAACGGTGAGCGCGTCACCATGGGCGAGCGCATCGCCCTCTCCGGCAACACCGGCCGCAGCACCGGCCCGCATCTGCACTATGAGGTCCTGGTCAACAACACCCAGGTGAATGCCATGAAGGTGCCGCTGCCGGATAATCAGAGCCTGCAGGGAGATCGCCTGGTGGCCTTCCAGCGTCAGGCGAAGCCGATGCTGGCGGCCCTGCAGAGCGGCCAGACCGGCAGCGTGGTGGCCAGCACCGAGCAGCCCGCCGCGGATGACGACGAAGGCTGATCCCGCCTTCGTCGCCGTAAAGCGCCCCGCCTCGAGCGGGGCGCCGTCGTTTCTGGCCCGACTCAGCCCAGGATCATCACCACGCAGGCCGCGGTCAGAAGCCCCATCAGCGCATTGAAGACCCGCCAGTGACGAGGCGTTCTCATCAGCCGACCGACGGCCACGCCAAAGCCGGCCCAAAGCGCGATCGACGGCAGGTTGGTCATGCCCATCACCGCTATCACCACCAGCGCCGAGGCCAGGAAGGCATCGCCGGAGAGCGTGAAGGAGGCGATCCCCGAGATCGCCATCACCCACGCCTTGGGGTTGGCGAACTGGAAGGCGGCGGCCTGCCAGAAGGTCAGCGGCCGCGCCTTTGCGTCGGCGCTCTCAGCATCCGGTGGCGGCGCAGTGGCGATCCGGTAGGCGAGCCACAGCAGGTAGGCGCTGCCGATGAGCTTGAGCCCCTGCTGTAACGGCGGCCACTGCTCGAACAGGGTGCCGAGCCCCAGCGCCACGGCGCCCATCAGCCCCATCACGCCGATCGAGATGCCGAGCATGTGCGGCAGGGTGCGCAGGAAGCCGAAGTTGGCGCCCGACGCGGTCAGCATCATGTTGTTGGGGCCGGGCGTGGCGGACATGCTGATCGCGAACAGCATCATCGGGCCCACCAGGGCGAGCAGCTCGGGAAGCGGGAGGGTCATGAGGGCTCCTTCGTATCGTCAATCGAGTCGGGGACGTCGCCAGCGACGACTATTGTAGGGGTACAATTCTGCGAATATTCCTGGCAAAAACGGAAATTGCGCGCACAATCTCAGTATGCGACGCCGTTTTCGCCGATCAAGGAATGCTTTGTCACCCCGACATTGTCCGCTGCCAAATTCGCCCGACCGCCCTGATTCTCACTGACAGGATTGCCCGTCAGCCGTTACCGTTATCCGTTGGAGAGTCGCCGCATGGACATCCAGGCCCAGGCCCGCGCTCGCTGCCAGTGGCTGCCCGACCTCGAGGGCACCGACACCCCGCGCTACCAAGCGCTGGTCGATCAGCTGGCCGCCGATATCGCCGCCGGCACCCTCGCTCCCGGCGAGCGCCTGCCGCCTCAGCGGCTGCTGGCCGATGCGCTCAAGGTGACCGTTGGCACCATCACCCGCGCCTATCGCGAGGCCGAGCGTCGCGGCCTGGTCGAGGCCCGAGTCGGCAGCGGCACCCGGGTACGTTCGGCCTCACCCGAGGCGCCGCGCTTTCACCACCTTTCCCACGCCGCCGAGGGCAGCATCGACCTGTCGCTCAGCGTGCCGATTCCCCACCCCTGGCGGGCAGAGCAGCTTACCGGCGTGCTGTCACGCCTGAGCCAGTCTGCCCAGGCCATCGAGGCCGCCCTGGCCTATCCGCCCGAGCAGGGCAGCCCGGCCAGCCGCGAGGCGCTGGCCGTCTGGCTGACCCGCCAGGGCCTGCCGCTATCGGCCGAGGAGCTGATCCTTACCGCCGGAGGGCAGCACGCCGACTTCCTGGCCCTGCAAGCGCTGGTACAGCCCGGCGAGGCGGTGGCCTCGGCGGCCCTCACCTATCCCGGCATGATCGCCACCACCCGCCAACTCGGCTTGAAGCACGTGGCGGTGCCGATGGATGACGAAGGCCTCCAGCCCGAGGCGCTGGAGCGCCTGTGCCAGCAGCAGCGCATCCGCCTGCTCTACCTGATGCCCGAGCACAACAATCCCACCGGCGCGCGAATGGGCGAGGCGCGACGCCACGCCATCGTCGAGGTGGCCAGGCGCCATGATCTGCTGCTGCTCGAAGACGGCGTGCAGTTCGTGACCGCCGCGACCCGCGGTACGCCCTTCTACCGGCTGGCGCCGGAGCGCGCGCTCTACATCTTCAGCGTCTCCAAGCTGCTCGCCGGTGGGCTGCGCCTGGGCGCCCTGCGGGCCCCCGCCAACCTGATGCCGCGCCTGACCGCCGCCCTGCGGGCCCAGTGCTGGGCGATGCCGGAGCTGATGACCCGCGCCGCCGCCGACTGGTTGACCAGCGCCAAGGCCACGACTCTGATCGAATGGCAGTGGCAGGAGGTGGCCGCTCGCCAGCGACTGCTCACCGAGCGTCTCAAAGGCCACGACATCGTCGCCCATCCCTGCGGCTTCCATGCCTGGCTGCGCCTGCCCGAGCCCTGGCGCGCGGTGGACGTGGTGGCCCGCGCCGCCGAACGAGGCGTCACCCTGCTCGGCGCCGACCCCTTCTGTGTGGGCAGCCAGCCCGCCCCCCAGGCGGTGCGCATCTGCGTGACGCCGCCCGCCGAGCGCGCCCGGCTCGACGAGGGCCTGACCCGGCTGGCCGCGCTGCTCGACGAGGAACCTCGGCGAATCTCACCGCTGGTCTGACCCCCTCTCCCCCTTCACTGCCAGGAGCCATGCGCTTGTCCTCACCTCACGCACACGCCCCCTCCTCGCCGCGCTCCAGCGGCATGCTCGCCGGCTTCGTCGGCGTCTTTCGCTACAGCCATCGCGCCCTGGCGCTGGTCTGGCAGACCTCTCGCCCGCTGACCCTGGGGCTCGCGCTGTGCACCCTGGTCGCCGGCGTGCTGCCGGCGGTGGCGGCCTGGATCGGCCAGCTGATCGTCGATGCCGTGGTCGCGGCGATGGCGGTGCATCGCGACACCGGTCGCGTCGAGTGGTGGGGAGTGCTGCGCTACGTGCTGGCAGAAGCCGGGGTGATTGCCACGATCGCCCTGGCCCAGCGCGGCCTCGCGGGCCAGCAATCGCTGCTGCGCGCCCTGCTCGGCCAGAAGGTCAACGTGATGATCCTCGAGAAGGCCGGCACCCTGTCACTTGGGCAGTTCGAGGACTCCGAGTTCTACGACAAGCTGACTCGCGCCCGCCGCGAGGCCTCGACGCGCCCGCTGGGCCTGGTCAACAAGACCTTCGGCCTGGCCCAGAACGCCATCTCGCTGGCCAGCTTCGGCGTGCTGCTGGTGCAGTTCTCGCCCTGGGCGATCCTGGTGCTGGTGATCGGCGCCCTGCCGGTGTTCGTCTCGGAGGCCAAGTTCTCGGGCGATGCCTTCCGGCTGTTCCGCTGGCGCTCGCCGCAGACGCGCATGCAGATGTACCTGGAGACGGTGCTGGCCCGCGAGGACAGCATCAAGGAGGTCAAGCTGTTCGGCCTGGAGCCGCTGCTGCTGGATCGCTACCGGACGATCTTCGACACCCTCTACGGCGAGGATCGTCGCCTGACCATCCGCCGCGAGACCTGGGGCTTCCTGCTCGGCCTGCTCGGCACCCTGGCCTTCTACGGCGCCTACGCCTGGGTGGTGGTGGAGACGGTGACCGGCACGCTGACCCTGGGTGAGATGACCATGTACCTGATGGTCTTCAAGCAGGGCCAGGCGGCGCTCTCGGCGAGCCTCACGGCGATCGGCGGCATGTACGAGGACAACCTCTACCTGTCGAACCTCTACGAGTATCTCGAGCAGCCGGTGCCGGCGGAGCGCGGTACGTTGACCGAGGGCGCGCAGCCGGGCGACGGCATCCGCTTCGAGGCGGTGAGCTTCACCTATCCGGGCAGCGCGACGCCGGCCCTTGCGGGGATCTCAATGCACCTGCGACCGGGACGTAGCCTCGCCCTGGTCGGGGCCAACGGCTCGGGCAAGACCACCCTGATCAAGCTGCTGACGCGCCTTTATGAGCCGACCGGCGGGCGCATCCTGCTCGACGGCAGCGACCTGCGCGACTGGGAGATCCAGACCCTGCGCCGGCGCATCGGGGTGATCTTCCAGGACTTCGTGCGCTACCAGATGAAAGTGGGCGAGAACCTGGGCGCCGGGGACGTCGAGGCCTTCACCGACGAGGCGCGCTGGCAGGAGGCAGCGCGACGCGGCCTGGCCGATGACTTCATCGCCGAGATGCCGAACGGCTACCACACCCAGCTGGGACGCTGGTTCAAGGGCGGCCAGGAGCTCTCCGGCGGCCAGTGGCAGAAGATCGCCCTGTCGCGGGCCTACATGCGCGAGGGCGCCGACATCCTGGTACTCGACGAGCCCACCGCGGCCATGGACGCCGCGGCGGAGGCCGCCGTCTACGCCGACTTTCGCGAGCACAGCCGCGACCGCATGACCATCCTGATCTCCCACCGTTTCTCGACGGTGCGGGCCGCCGACTGGATCCTGGTGATCGATAATGGCGAGATCCTCGAGCAGGGCGACCATGCAAGCCTGATGGCCGCCAACGGTCGCTACGCGAGGCTGTTTCGCCTGCAGGCGAAGGGCTACGAGTGAACGCCGACGCAGGGTGAGCAACAGGCAAGCACCTCTGATGAAGCGCTAGCGGGTCGGAGACGCGTCAAGGGCCTCCAGCAGTGCGGCATCGCGCTGGTAGACATCGGGGCGGAAGACCAGCCGGCCCTCTTCATCCGGATGCACCGTCCAGTAGTGCAGGATGACCGGCACGGGGCGCTCGAGATGGACGTTGCGGGTCCTCCCGGCGGCGACCAGCGTGGACACCTCGGCCTCGGTGCCGGTGTCGTCGAAGAGATGCTGGGCGAGCTCGAGCACGCCCTGCACGCGGATGCAGCCCGAGCTGAACGCGCGCTGTTCCCGGGCGAAGAGCGCCTGCGCCGGGGTATCGTGCAGGTAGACCAGGTGATCGTTGGGGAAGCGCAGCACCACGCGCCCCAGGGCGTTCCGGGGACCGGCGCGCTGGCGCAGGATGACGTTGCCGGGCCGCCACCAGTCGACGTCTCTCGGGTCGAGGCGTCGCCCGGACGGGCTCAGCACCATCAGATCCTGCTGCCACAGGTAGCCGAGGTTGCGGCGCACCCTGGGCAGCACGTCTTCGCGCAGGATGGTCGGCGGCACCGTCCAGGTGGGATTGATCGTCAGGTGGCTGATGCTTGATCGCAGCGAAGGGGTGCGACGATAGGGCCGCCCCACCACGATGCGAGAGCGCCAGACGTCGCCATCGGGGCGGAAGTAGCGGATTCGGTAGCCGGCGATATCCACCAGCACGAAGGAGTCCGGCAGGCCATGGAGCAGCCAGCGAGCACGCTCCAGGTTGACGCGGATCTGATCGATGCGGGTGACCACGGGAACGTTGAGGGCTGCTCGCGTCCGGGGCCCGACGATGCCGTCCACCTCCAGCAGGTGACGCTGCTGGAAGCGCTCCACGGCCGCCATCAGACGCTCGTCGTAGCGGCGCGGTTCGGTCGCTTGCGGCTCCACCCCGGCGGAGACACCCGCCGCCATCACCTCCAGCTCGCCCAGAATGGCCAGGCGCTCTCGCAGCAGCAGCACATCGTCGTGGAGCTCCCCCGGGCGCAGCGACTGCGACCGGGGCGGCATCATCGGCCAGCCCCCCTGCCGCGCGATGTGACGATAGCGCGCGAGACTCGCCCGCAGGCGCTCGTAAGAGGCTGCAGAGGGACGCGCCGAGGCGAAGGCCTGCTCGAAGCGACGGGCGTCCACCGCCTGTGATATCGCCGCGAGATCGAGCGGGGGTGCCTCGATGGGCACCTCCCAGCCCGGATCGATGCGATAGGGATCCACCTTGCCGCGCTGCAGGTGACGCAGCGCCGTCAGCAGGGTTTGACTGGTCTGAACATCGAAGCGTGCCCGTGCCGCCGGGGAGCTTTGCTCGGCGAGCGCCTGGCGATGAGCGGCCACCAGGGTATCCGGGCGGTAGTCCTGCGGCGTCAGGCCATCGGCGTCCAGGGTGCGCAGGGCGTTGGCGAGGGCCGCCACGGTGGCGGTCTCCTGCCAGGCAGGCCGTCCATCGCGCGCCGCGTAGAACGCCCGCAGGGCCACCTCCTGCTCACCTAGGCGCTCATCCAAGCGCTCACCCAGGCGCTCGGCGAGGAGATCTCCCGGGGTGGGCACCCCCTCCTCGGCCAGCGCCGAGGAGGCGGACGCCAGCAGCATCGCCGCCGCGAGAACGATCGGCTTCCATCCGGTTGCCCAGAACATGGCGACCTCCTCGAGGTTGATGTCGGTGGCTGGTTCTTTATGATGCTCATCATCATCATAGTGTTGGATCTCGAGCCGCAGGGAAGCCGCTTATCCGTTCGCGTGATCGCCCCTTCGTTCCGGAACGGACGTCGAGCCGGCAGCGCAACCCACCCCACAGGTTTCCCGAATGTCCATGAATTCCCCGAGCCGATGGCTGCCCGGCGCGGCCCTCTGCAGCGCCCTGCTGCTTGGCGCCCTGCCCTCCCTGGCCAGCGACGACTTCCTGACGCAGGCCGACACGCCCAACACCCTGGACTCCCCATCCCTCGACCAGACCCTGTTACGGCTGGCCCCCGGCGCCGATGCCCGGGTAATGCAACTCGCGGCGCGGGCACTCGCCTGCGCCGACCCGGACGCCGAGCGACTGGCAGTGATCGACTTCTCGCTGCCCTCCACCGAGCCTCGCCTCTGGGTCTTCGACCTGCAAAAACAGCAGTTGTTGTTCAAGGAGCTGGTCTCTCATGGCCAGGGGTCGGGCAATGCCGTGGCGCAGAGCTTCTCGAACGTTCCCGAGAGTCACCAGTCAAGCATCGGGCTGTTTCGCACCATGAACAGCTACCGGGGCAGCAACGGCTACTCCCTGCGCCTCGAAGGGCTGGAGCCCGGGGTCAACGACCTGGCCTATGAGCGAGCCATCGTCATCCACGGTGCCGACTACGTCAGCGAGGACTTCATCCAGCAAACTGGCCGTCTCGGCCGCAGCCACGGCTGTCCGGCGGTTCGCCAGGAAGTGGCGATCCCGCTGATCGACAGCATCAAGGACAATCAGTATCTCTTTACCTACTACCCGGATCCCGAGTGGCTGGCGAGCTCGAACTTCTTCCGCTGCGACCGTGACGAGGGGCCACTGGCCATGAACTGAGGAACTGCCTGCCGTCGGCGATCATCGGGGCGAGCGTCCCGCGCGCCGATATTGCGCAGACGACGATGACTGCGCCATTCTGCAACCTGGCATCTCAATGGCACAGGAGAAGACGATGAAAGATCGGGTATTACTGATTACCGGGGCCTCGAGCGGCATCGGCGCCGCTACGGCCCGCGCCGCCGCGCGTGAGAACTACAAGCTGGTGCTGGCGGCCCGCTCCCGGGAGAAGTTGAACGCCCTGGCCGAGGAGCTGGGTCAGGAAAACGTCCTCGCCGTCGGCTGTGACGTCACCTCCATGGACGACCAGCAGGCCATGGTCGAGCAGGCGCTGGAGCGTTTCGGCCGTATCGATGCGGTGTTCGCCAACGCGGGGCGCGGCGGCTCACCCGGAGGTTTCAGCGGCGCCGATCACGACGCCTGGCGCGACATGATCCTGACCAACGTCTATGGAGTGGGCCTGACCCTGCAGGCGACCCTGCCAGCGTTGCGTCACAGTCGCGGTCAGGTGCTACTCACGGGATCGGCCGCCGGCCGGGCCACCATCCCCGGCTCCATGTACAGCGCCACCAAGTGGGCGGTCACCGGCATCGGCTACAACCTGCGTGAAGAGTTGCGCGGCAGCGGCATCCGGGTGACGCTGATTGAGCCCGGCATGGTGGACACGCCCTTCTTCGACGAACCTCCGGAACACGCCATGGAAGATCGCGATATCGCCAACGCGGTGATCTACGCGCTCAACCAGCCACCCCATGTGGACGTCAACGAGATTCTGATTCGTCCCACTCCTCCCGTGGAATAAGCGCTCTATGTCGTCACCGCCGCAGACGCCATCGCGACCTGACGGCATTTGGTGCCCCCCGCCTTATGATGAGCCATCCCAAGCGGGGGGAAGGGAAGAACTCCGCCTGCCGATTCCTCCCGACGTACCGGTCGAGTCAGGATTAATCGGCAACAGCGCTATAGAAAAATAACTAAAGAAAGAATTGATATAAAAAACAGGATTAAAATAGTGATGAACCAGCCTGATGATCGCTACTCATCATCACCCATGATCGCTTTTACATCCTCACTACCCAACTCACATTTCCCTGCAACCTCGTGTACCAATTTAATACCCCATCTTAACCTCACCCTCTACACCCACACCGCCAACAAGATTTCAATCACTTGAATTAAAAGGATTTTTTATTTCCTTACCAAGGATTGCACCAATTCGAGGTTGAGCACCTCGACGTAACATGACTTTACAGTAAAGTGAAATCCACCAACACTAACATGGTCGATATTGGAAGAGTCACCTCTGCATGAGTAACGGCTTTATCGCCACACGATTTCAATAGCGGGTTGGAAAAACCACGCTTACACAGACACGAATAATAGATCGTTCAAGCAGCATCACCCTTGAACAGTCGTACCGACCCTTGATCACCATCCACAATGATTACCAGTAACCTTAAGGAAGACTGATGATGGAATCATCAAGGCAGATCATGGCTATCGGTAATCACTCGGCCTTGCGGAACACCGTAGAGGCACTGTCACGATATGACTGGTCAATCTTTCATCCCGGAACTCTCGAAGAAGCCCGAGCGATCTTGAGCGAAAAAGCCTGCAGGGTTGGACTTGTTTTTCTCGATGAAGCTCCTTCATCAATACCGCTGTATATGGAAAAAATGCCTGATCTATACTGGATATCGATCATCGAGAATGTCGAGCTGCTGAGTGACGAAACCCGAGATCTGATATACAGGTGCTGCTTCGCTTATCATTCCGGCTCACTAGACGCTCAACACATCAACACGCTCATCGAGAGTGCACTGAGCATGGCCAAGCTGAGCGACCTATGCGAAAAAAACAGAAAGCGTTGTCAAAATAAAGCCTTATGCATGGTTGGCGATACGCCTGTCATGCAGCACCTCTACCGGACCATTCGCAAGGTCGCTTCCGTTGATGCTCCCGTATTGATTACCGGAAAATCCGGAACGGGAAAGGAGCTGACTGCAAGAGCCATTCATGAGCTGTCGTCTCGCCGCCAAGGACCGTTCAATGCAATCAACTGCGGGGCGTTGCCGGCGGGCCTCATCCAGTCGGAGCTTTTCGGCCATGAGAAAGGCGCCTTCACTGGTGCCAATCAGCGACAAATCGGCATTATAGAAAACTCATCTAACGGCACCCTTTTTCTAGATGAAATTGGTGACCTTCCCCTGGAAATGCAGGTCAATCTCCTGAGGTTTTTGGAAAGATTAACTGTATTTCGCGTCGGCGGACAAAAGGAGATCCCCGTCGATGTCAGAGTCCTGGCGGCCACCCATGTCGATCTCGAAAAAGCTATCGAGAAGGGAGAGTTCCGGGAGGACCTCTTTCACCGCCTCAATGTCCTGCAAGTGCGGACACCCGCCCTGAAAGAGCATCCTGAGGATATCGAACCGCTGGCCAACTTCTTCTTCCAGCGATTTTCATCAGACAAACCCGCCATGTTGCGTGGATTCAGCCAAGAGAGCCTGGTGGTCATGCAGCAGTACCACTGGCCTGGAAACATACGAGAAATGGTGAACAGAGTGAGGCGCTCCATGATCATGTGCGAGCATCGCCTGATCAGCCCCGGCGACCTGGGATTGGAACGGCGAAATGGCCATTCCCGAGACACCGACTCCCTGCAGCAGGCTCGCGACTCGGCAGAATGCGAGGCGATCAGGGCCGCGCTGGCACGCAACAAGTACAAGATACTGCACGCGGCGCGCGAACTCGGTATCGCACGGGTCACCCTGTATAGACTGCTCGAGAAGCACGGTATCGACAGGAACGGCGTCCAGGATGAGGCCGCGGCAGACTTTCCGTCGACATCCGAGACCATTCAACTAACCTGAAAGTGAGCCTGTGTCAGCGCTTACCGGAGCTTGACGGCTCGCCCCTGGGGTGGGGGCGAAGTAACTGGGATCATTACTGCACGCCTCTAAGTGCTTAAGGTGCGGCGCAAAAAGTGGCGCGTGATAAGCAACAAGAAAAGGAACGAAGCCATGAGCTCAGCAACCACGACCATCCGCTATGCCGCGGGTATCCTCACAGTGCTAGGCTGCATGCCAGCGCTCGCACAAGAGGCGGGGCGTAATTCTCAGATCCAACCGGTGGGTCAAGCGCCCGAATCGCAGGAAGAGCGACCGCAGATTCAGTCCATCGCCGAATACGGCGGGGTACTCACCCCTAAGGGCCGTCTCATTCTGGAACCCGAGTTCCAATACTCCCACGAAAGCATCAACCGCATGACCTTCGAGGGGGTCAGCGTGCTGAGCACGCTGCTGATCGGGGTGTTCACGGCTCAGGACGTCGATCGCGACAACTACACCGCCTCCCTGACCGGTCGTCTTGGCTTCACCGATCGCCTGGAGCTCGAGATGAAGGTGCCCTACGTCTATCGGGATGAGAACGAGAGGGTCAATGTCCCCATCGAGAATAACCAGGACGATGTCTTCAGCCTCGATCGCGAACTCTCCGGCGATAGCCTGGGCGATATTGAGCTGGCGGCCCACTATCAGCTGAACCGCGGCCAGAACGGTATGCCCTTCTTCATCGGCAACCTGCGCTACAAGACCACCACTGGCAATGGCCCCTTCGACATCGATCGCGACAGTTCAGGCAACCCGTTGGAGCTCTCGACCGGCACGGGATTCCACTCAATCGAGCCCAGCATTACGGTGCTTCTGCCCTCAGCCCCGGCGGTCTACTTCGCCAACCTGGGCTATGTCTTTCACCTCGAAGACAGTGTCGATCAGAGACTAAGCATTGATGATGAGAATATACTTGTTGGCGACGTCGATCCGGGCGATGCCGTACGCCTCAGCTTCGGCATGGCGTATGCGATCAATCCGCGCACCTCCTTTACCCTGGGCTACAAGAACGACTTCATCGGCAAGACCAAGACCGAATACGTCAATACGGTCAATGGAAGCACCACTCAGGTTGAGTCACAAACGTTGAACGTCGGCTCCCTGCTGCTAGGCTGGAATTACTCTCTTAGCCAGGATGTTAATATCAATCTGGGTCTCGAGCTCGGCATTACCGAGGACGCCCCTGACACCACCTTGACCCTGCGTATGCCCATCGGCATGAACGTCTTCTAAACTGACACGCACGGAGAGACGTCAACGCAGGGTAAGAAAAGCAGTAGATTCAACAGCAATGAGGCTCCCCGTAAAGGCAGCCTCATTGTGATCACTCTGTGGCTCGATAAAAGAACGATGGGAAAGTCAGGCGGTGTCAGCGCAGTATGCCAGAGAAGGAATCCAAGATCGCTGCCCGCTTCCTGGCGGCATCCAGGGCGCCCATGTTATTGAGCCGAACGTTGATATCGATTCGCTGCTGGATGCTCCTGCTCGATGCATTGCTCACCACGCCGCTGATGATGGCATCCCGGGTGATATTGTGCAGGGCGGTGGTAAAGCCCTTGGCATCGTTCAGGGCAATACCCGAAAAGTCGGCTAGGCCCGTCAAGTTCACCCCACCGGGAGTCACGTCGGCCACCGAAACCGCACCGTTACCCACGGGGATAGCCGCACCAGCAGGATCACTGAAAGACTGCGAGACAATATTGGTGCCCGCCCGGGTAAAGTTGATAACGGAGATCATCTCGACGCGGTTATCGATCAGCGTCTGGAGACGGGCGCCGAAGTCCACATCAATCCCACCAAGGTTGAAGCCGGCACGCATCTGGCCCATTTCCTCAGCCGCGATCACAGTGCCGCGATAGAAACCGTCATGGGCTCCACGAGACAGCGATACCTCGGTATAGAGCCTCTCCGCGTCATGGACCATGACGGGTACGTGACGCTGATGGGAGCCAGCCGCAAGGTCCGACGCTGACATTTCAGAAGAAGAAGCCGTTTCAGAAGAAGTCGTTGCCGCCTGAGAGGCAGCCGCCAGGAGCAGAGCAGCCGCACAGGCCAACCCGAGCCGGCTCGCCGTCGCTCCCCTACAACACAGAGAGTTCATCGTGTTATCTCCTCGTTACCGCCCCAGTTCGTTGTAGGCGGGTAGGGTCAGCAAGCTGGCCCCGACGCTCGAGCGATTTACGCCCCTGTCGAGCGGGGAGTCAGGGCGCACGGCCCAGTCCTGATCATGGTTGAAATGCTGGCGAGCCACCTCGATCTCATCCCGGGCACCCAGTACTGTCCCGTTCCATAAGTTCTCGAAGTGCTCTCGAGGCACTACCAGGGTACCGGCGGCAGGGTCCCCCACCAGGATATTGTCGGCATCGATACCCTTGACGACGACGAAATGCTTGTAGCCACCGGTGTTCACCATGGTGATGGCCGGAACGCCGATGCGAATGAAATCATCCAGCGAGATTCGAAAGCCGTCAGCATTGAGTCCACGGCCATCCAGGTAGCCTTTCATGTCCAACATGGAAAAACCATGGCGCTGGATCTTTTCAGCATCCCCGGCACGAATCATGGTCTCGAAGACCTCGGCCTCGGTCGTGTCACGCTGATAGTGGTAGGTCAATAAGGTAGCCACAGCGGCCGAACCGCAGCTGAAGTCGTACTCTTGTCTGATCACCCTGTCCCAGCCCTTTTCCTGGAGACTCTTGGCCTCTACCTGAAAGTTGCCGAACCGATTGGTAATGGTGACCTGGCCGGCGATGACTTCCATGCTACCCGCGATGAGTAGCAGTGATGCCATGCCACAGCAAAGGCTCCGGTGCACGTTCATGGCGAATCATCTCTTGGTAGGCACGTTGTGTGACCGACGTTCATCGCGTTAGTCAGCGATGAACACACTGATACCCACCGCGTTGTTGATGGAGTTACCGTTGCCGGTCACGGCGCTGAAGATACCGGTGCCGCTATAGCTGCCCAGCGCTTCCGGCGAGAAGGTGATGTTGCCCGACACCATGTTTCCCCCGATATCGAAGGACGTGTCGTTCACCGATGCCTTCATCTTCTGGACGCTCTTCACCGTGTTGATATTGACGACTGTCTGCCCTTCCCGGGCCCTGGACTGATCCATCTCCGCAAGATCCAGCTGCTCCACGGCTGAGAAGCCTTCCGTCATATACTTATCGCCGTCACCGCCGATCACGGCGACTTCATGGTAAAAAGTAGTGTTCGTGTCCGCCTGACCATTCGACGCACCTATCGCCAGCAGCGCCGAAAGGAGAAAGGAGACCGTCGCCGTGTGGCGATGACGCCCCATACCGGCATATGGACTAACTCTGTTGCTCTTCATGGCGTGAACTCCCGAACTCCGATCCACAGGGACGTTTCATCAAGGAGCCAGTGGAGTTTTCTCCACCGGCTCCCGATTCTTGCGTCGTATCCGCGCGTCACGCGCTCCGGATCAGTTGCCGATGCTCACGTTGCTGTGAGCCGCCACGCTGGTGCCGGACAGCTGGGAGTTGTAGAGGCCGGTGGACACGTTCATGTTGTTGATGCCACCGAACACTCCACCACCTACGGACACATTGGCCGCGCCGGTGCGCAGGATGGCCGCACCGCCGTTGCCGCCGTTGCCGCCGGCACCGCCACCACCCGCATATGCGTAGGCATCACCAGTGGCAGCACTGCCGCCACCGCCGCCGCCACCGTAGCCGTCGCCGCCAGCGCCGGCCACCGCGCTGGCCCAGCCGGTACCGCTGCCGTTCCCGCCTGCACCGGAACCAGTGCCGGTACCGCTACCGCTACCGTTGCCGGTACCGCTGCCGCTACCTCCAGTGCCGGCCGTCGCTCCAGAAGAGGCCCCGGCTGAGGAGCCGGCAGACTGGGTACCACCCGCACCGCCGGGAGCGAGAAAGCCGCCCGCGCCACCATCACCGCTCTGGTCGTTGTCGGCATTAGAGGCGGAGAGCGCGCCGCTACCGGCATCGGCACTACCACCTGCACCGAAGCCGGTACCGGTACCAGTCCCAGTACCAGTACCGGTACCAGTACCGGCACCCCCGGTCCCGGCGCCAAGGCCAATCGCGCCAGCATCGCCGCCGCGAGCGCCGTTGCCGTTGCCTCCATTACCGCCTACGCCCAGGCCGACGTTGAGAGAGAGGGCTCCGCCACCTGCGCCACCGGCCGCACCGACAGCACCGGCACCACCATTGATGTTGATGCGAGCTCCGGTGACGGTGGAGGTCATATCCTGACGAGAGATAACACTGGTGGAGGTATTGTAGGACTCGCTCATCGCCCAGGCGTCTCCGCCACGGCCGGTGGAGCCTCCCATGCCACCAGCACCTGAGCCATTGGCATAGCCACCTGAACCTGCGCCGCCGTTACCACCGGCCCCGCCGGATCCGCCGCCACCCAGCAGTCCGCCGTCATTGTCGTCTCCGCCATCGGCACTGCCGCCGGTACCAGCACCACCAGCGCCCAAGCCAAGCCCTGCTCCGCCAACAGCACTACCACTAGCACCTCCAACCGCGGTAGCAGTAGAGTTCACGTCCTGATCGGCTCCATCGGAGAAGGTCGCGGTCGGGTTGGCGTGCGCCGTAGAAATGGCCATGACGATGGCCAGCAGAGGTGTTCCCGCGAGTACAAGATGCTTTTTCATGATCATGTCTCCATTTGTTGTGTCTGCTGCAGCCTGCGAACTCGCGCCATCGTCCACGACTTGAAACACAGGACCCTTGAATGACGCTTCCCGCTCGCAGTCGTGAATACTTGGGCAGGAAACGTGCCAACGGCATCTCGACTCGGATGTAAGCAACTGTAAGAGTAAGAAATTTATAAATCTCGGAGGTTTCCGGAACGATGATCCGTTTCGACGACCCATTTGTAGCCGAACCGTGAGTGCCCCATATCCTGAACACGGAGCCGGAATAGCTGCACAGATGTACATTTATTCTCTTTTAGAACAATTAATTAACGACATGCTGCTCAGTGATTCGAGAACGTTACAGTCCAGGAGATGCGTATCGACTCGACGGTCAACCGGCAAGGCGGCCCCGCTCGCGGAGAGGGAAGATGCCGATTGAGTGATTGGCTGATTAGCGGCTGCCGCTCTCCACCCTTATGCTGACTTGACCACAGGCAGTCGCGTGCCGGTTCGCCGGCCGAGGGAGCGGACATGAGCGAGAGAAAGCGCATCGATCTGGCCCTGCAGGGAGGCGGTGCTCACGGCGCCTTCACCTGGGGGGTCATGGACCGCCTGCTCGAGGATGAGCGCATCGAGATCGAGGGCATCAGCGGCACCAGTGCCGGGGCCATGAACGGCGTGGTGATGGCTGACGCCCTGACCCGCGGTGGCGAGGAGACCGCGCGCCAGGCGCTGCGCGACTTCTGGCGCGCGGTGAGCCGGGCGGGCATGACCAGCCCCGTTCGCCGGACCCCGCTGGACGTGATGACCGGCAACTGGAGCCTCGACCACTCCCCGGGATACATCGCCCTGGACCTGATGAGCCGACTGGTCTCGCCCTACCACTTCAACCCCTTCAACCTCAATCCGCTGCGCGACATCGTCGCCGAGCGCGTCGATTTCGACCGGGTGCGCGCCTGCGAGACCCTCAAGCTCTTCGTCACCGCCACCAACGTGAGAAGTGGTAAGCAGCGGATCTTTTCCCGGGAGGAGATGAGTCTCGATGCGGTGATGGCCTCGGCCTGCCTGCCCACTGTATTTCAGGCCGTGGAGATCGACGGTGAGGCCTACTGGGACGGCGGCTACATGGGCAATCCCTCGCTCTCGCCCCTGCTGCACGACTGCACGGCGGGCGACATCCTGATGGTGCAGATCACTCCCATGCATCGTCAGGAGCTGCCCACCAGCGCCGCAGACATCCTCAATCGGCTCAACGAGATCACCTTCAATGCCGCCCTGATCAAGGAGGTGCGCATGATCGCGATGCTGCAGAAGCTGCTCGGCGAGCACGACATCAACATCGGCTGCTATCGCGATGCCCGGCTTCACCACCTCAGCGGCGACGAGCCGCTCTCGCATCTCTCGGTGTCCAGCAAGCTCAACGCCGAGTGGGCCTTCCTGTCCCATCTGCACGACCTGGGACGCGCGACCACCGAGGCCTGGCTGGCCGATCACTTCGCGGCGCTGGGCCAGCACTCCACGCTGGATATGGAGCGCATCTTCCAGGAGGTCGAAGCCACTCGCTGAGCCAGCGTTGATCGTCCATCATGATATTGCATTGCAGCATCGGTGAACGGCGTCCATGCTCGAACCATGCCGACACCGATGAGTCAGTAGTAAAGGGGTCAGTACTAGAAGCTCAGTACTTGAAGCTCAGTACTGCGCCAGCCCACCATCATCAGGCCACGGATCAAAGGGCCACCAGGAGGTGACACGACAGACAACGAGCGGGACGACAGCGCTTGCGCCCTTGTCACCTGCCTGACATCGCGCGCCGGCAGTGTCGACACCATGACACAGGAGAACTGCGCCGATGGTACGCATCGACAAGAAGGCCAAACGGCTCTACGTGCTGGACACCAACGTCCTGATCCACGACCCCGCCGCCCTCTATCAGTTCGACGAGCACGAGGTCGTCATTCCCATGACCGTGCTCGAGGAGCTCGACAAGCACAAGAACGGCATCCGCGAGATCGCCCGCACCGCCCGCCAAGTCAGCCGCACCCTCTCGGACCTCACCGCCAACGTCGATATCGACCAGATTCGCGACGGCATTCCCATCCCGCGACTCGTCGGTCCCGAGGGTCGCCTGCGCCTGCTCTGCTACAACGACCTGAAACCGCTGGACCCGCTCGAGGAGAGCCCCGACAACCGCCTGCTGGCCGAGACCTGCCGCCTGCGCGATGAGCGCCCGGACGCCTCGGTGATCCTGGTCACCAAGGACATCAACCTGCGGGTCAAGGCGGCAGCCCTGGAGGTGCCGGTCGAGGACTACCTCACCGATCGCGCCTTCGACGACAGCGACGCCATGATCGACGGCGCGCGAATCTATCCCGATGCCGGCCACGACGGCAGCGGGCTGTGGGACAGCCTCGAGGTAGATGTGAAGGTCGAGCGCCAGGATAAGCGCGTCGTCTATCGTCTCGCCGGCGACATGCCGCGCGAATGGCACCTGGGGATGCTGGTGTCCGACAGTGACGAGGGCGCCAGCTTCGAGGCCATCGTGCGCGAGGCGGGACCGAAGCATGCCCACCTGGAACTGCTGACCAATTATCGCCATGGCGCCAGCGTCTGGGGCGTCCACGCCCACGACAGCCGGCAGAACTTCACCCTCAACCTGCTGATGGACGAGGAGATCGACCTGGTCACCATCGCCGGCAGTGCCGGTACCGGCAAGACCTTCATGACGCTGGCCGCCGCCTTCCAGCAGACTCTGGACAGCAAGCGTTTCGAGCGTATCGTCTTCACCCGGGCGCCGATCTCCATGAGCGAGGATATCGGCTTTCTGCCCGGCACCGAGGAGGAGAAGATGTCGCCCTGGATGGGCGCCTTTCATGACAACATGGACAACCTGCTGCGCGACGAGCACGACGGCAGCAGCACCTGGAACCAGGAGGCCACTCGCCAACTGCTGGCCTCACGGGTGCAGATCCGCGCGCCCGGCTTCATGCGCGGACGCACGCTCAACGACACCTTCCTGATCATCGACGAGGCCCAGAACTTCACGCCCAAGCAGCTCAAGTCGCTGATCACTCGGGCCGGACGCAATACCAAGATCGTCTGCCTGGGCAACGTCGGTCAGATCGACACCCCCTACCTCACCGCCAATACCTGCGGCATGGCGGCGGTGGTCCAGAACTTCCGCGACTGGCCCCACGCCGGCCACGTCACCCTCAAGAGCGTCGAGCGCTCGCGCCTGGCGCTGGCCGGCGAGGAGCTGCTCTAAAGGGGGGGGGGGGCTTAAAGGCACAGCCTTGAAAGGAACCATCTAAATGTCAAAGGGCCGGTGCCTCACGGCCCGGCCCTTGCTGACAGTCCGCCTCGCCACGAGCCGCCCTGCACTGGCCCGTCAGGCGCCGCGGTTGACCGCCTTTTCGATCAGGGCCTCGCTCTCGCTGCCGGCCCCCCTTCTCAGTACAGACTGCGCCTCGTGCCACAGGCAGACGAAACGATGGCAGGAGGAGCAGTGCACCTGATCATCGGGATTCTTGACGCTGGAGACGCGCATCAGATGGCTGCCGCAACTCGGGCAGGCGACAGGCAGGCGAAAGTCTTCCGATAGGGACATGGCATGGCTCCTCGTGTTGTCGTGTAGAGGGTACCTATCCTGCCGATCTCTGCGGCGTTTCTCCAGCCATTCACCGTTCGATCAACGAGTGAGCCCATCGGGCTCGGGATAGCCCGGCGCCGGAACGAGACGGTTGCGGCCTTCGTGCTTGGCACGGTAGAGCGCCTCGTCGGCCCGCGAGAGCGCAAGCTCGAGGCTCCCCTGCGGAGGCATCACCGCCAGGCCCAGGCTGACCGTTACGCCCAGCATCTCGCCCTGCACGTCGAGTCTGATCTCCTCCACCGCCGCGCGCAGGCGCTCCAGCACTATTCGCGCCTCCACAGGTGAGGTGTCCACCAGCATGACGGCAAACTCCTCGCCGCCGATGCGCGCGAAGAGATCGTAGGGACGCAGGCAGTCACGACTGGTCGCGGCGAACGCCTTCAGCGCCAGATCGCCAGCGGCATGGCCATAGGTATCGTTGAGGCGTTTGAAGTGATCGATATCGAGCATGGCAATCGGTACCGCTCGCCCGTGACGTGCAGCCAGGGCCCGCACGGCCTCGCCGTAGTCGAAGAAGGCGCGACGATTGAGCACCCCGGTGAGCATGTCGGTACTGATCAATTTCTTGACGCGCTGCTCTTCTCTCTTGCGCGTCGAAATATCCAGCAGCACGCCATCCCAAAGGGTATCGCCGTCGTGATACCGACGTGGCGAGGCCCTCCATTCTATCCAGCAGGCATCATCGCCGAGCGCCAGGCGACATTCCAGTACCAGGGGAGTCAGACTGACGGCCGACTGCGCCAGGGCGGTGTCCAACCGCTGACGATCATCGTCCTCTATCCTCGCCAGCAGCGTCTCGGCATCGTTCATCACGCTGTGCGGCGCGAGGCCCGCCAGCGCCTGAAGCCCAGCACTGAGGTAGCGAAACTCGAGATTGCCCCGCGCCGACTGGCAAAGCTGGAAGACCACGTCGGGGAGGCGGTCGAGCGTCCCCTGCAGGGATTCGAGCCGGGCATGATCACGCAGGGCGCCCTGATACAGGTCGGTGATGTCGTGCAGCGTCACCAGCACGCGCAGCGACTCGCCCGGCCGCGTCTCCAGCGGCTGGAAGACGCCCTGCTGATGAAGGATCTGCCCGTCGGCCCGGCGACACTGCAGCACCCCTCGCCAGATCGACCGACGCGCCAGGCTGGACGCCAGGGCCCGGCCGATGTCGCCGTGCAGTGGATCGACGTCCAGGCAGGTGACACGGCGACCGAGCATTGTATGGGCAGGATGACCACTGTAGCGCGCAAAGCCGGGGTTGACGCTCAGGATGACCCCGTCGGCATCGACGAGCATCGCCACGCCCGCGAACCCCGCCAGCAGCGATGAGGCCAGCGATGCCTGCTGGCTCCGGGACGAGACCCAGTGCCGCCAGTTATCCTTGATGAGTGCCATGCCCACCGTCCCGGGCTTCCCCGCGTCGATCATGAAGGATCTCTTGCCCTCCTACACTTCACACCCTAGCCCAGGATGGTCGCGGGCACATGCCCGATGCCAGGCGAGCAACAGGACCGCGGGTCCCTGGCGGGAGGGTATGACGCCGGCCAGCCAGTCACCCCGCCGACGCACCGACACCAGCCGAACCGAGGCCTCAGGCGGCGAGCCAGAGCCCCAGGTTGAGCAGCGCGAGGCTCAAAAGCAGCAGCGCGACATTGAGGCCCAGTAGCGGTAGCAGGGCCGCGACCTCGCCCTCCTCCACCTCGGGAGGCAGCCGCCACAGCCCCACGACGAGCCGCAGGGCCACGGGCGCGGCCAGCCACATCAGCCAGGTCTCGGCGGGCAGCCAACCCGCCGCCCAGGCCAGCGGGACCGACACGAAGGCCCCAAGCACCAGCACTGCCACCAGGCGCGCCGCCCGCCGTGCGCCCAGCGTGATGGCCAGGTGATGGCGCCCCACCCGGCGGTCGGGTTCGATATCCGGCAGCTGATTGGCCAGCAGCAGGGCGCTGACCATCAGGGTCGGTACCGCTGAGACGGCCAGCGCCGTGACAGAGAAGCCGCCGGTGAGCGCATGGTTCGCCCCGACCACCATCAGCGTGCCGAAGCCCATCCCCGGCGCCACCAGGCAGAGCCAGGGGCGGCGGGTCAGCCAGCCGGTATAGGCCACCACCAGCACCATGCCGAGCAGACCGTAGAACAGTAGCGCGGGGCCGGCACGCCACAGACACCAGCCGCCGACGATCAAGACCCCGCCCAGGCAGGCAAGCGCGGCACGATGCACCGCCCGGGCCGCCTCGGGCTGCGCGGGCAGCGCGCCACTACCGCCGGAGAAAGGCGTGCGCCGGGTGGTGGCATCCAGGCCGCTCACGAAGTCGTGATGCTCGTTGAACAGGTTCACCGCGGCGTGGGCCAGCAGCGCGGCGAGCAGCACCAGCAGGATCGCGACGCCCTCCAGCGCCCAGCCGTCGAGCCAGGCGCTGGTCACCGCAAGCCCCGCGCAGAGCGGCGCCAGCACCAGGAAGTTGGGACGCGCGCATCGCCAGATGACGCGCAGATCGCTCGTCGAGGCGGCGGGGGCCGTCACGCGGGCGTCATGGCCGGGCACGGCCACCCGCTCAGCGCGCCAGCCGCTCGGCCAGCCAGCGGCCGATGTCGCTGATCTGCTGTGGGCAGAGCGCATGGGCCATGGGGTAGCGGCGGTAGTGCGCCGGATACCCGAGCGTCAGCACGCGGTCGTACCCGGCCCTGCCCAGCGACTCGGGCACCACCGGATCGAAGCTGCCGTGATGGACCTCGATGGGCAGCTCACGGTTGGCCTCGCTGAGCGTGACGCTGTCGGCCGTGGCGAAGTAAGTGGAGAGCGCCAGCAGGCCGCCCAGCGGCGCCTCGAAGGAGAGCGCCGCCTGATAGGCCACCGCGCCCCCCTGGGAGAAGCCCGCCAGGATGATCCGGCGGCTGTCGATGCCGTGCTCGATCTGCTCACGCACCATGGCCTGGATACGCTCCGCGGAGACCAGCAGCTGGGCCTCGTCGATCTGACGATCGAGGCTCATCTCCTTGATGTCGTACCAGGCCGGCATGGTCATGCCGCCGTTGACGGTCACCGGGAGGCGAGGCGCGTGGGGCAGGATGAAGCGCACCGCGGCATCGTCGGGCAGGGGAAGCGCCGGCACCAGCGGCTCGAAGTCACGGCCGTCGGCGCCCAGGCCGTGCAGAATGATGACGCAGGCATCGGCCGGCTGGCCGTTTCTCGGCTCGATGATCAGTTCGCCGGGATGGTTCATTAAGTCGCCTCCAGGGCCGTAAATCGGGTCGGTCGAAGGACGACACCCTACCGCAAACGCCGCCCGGCGGCGAGCGCGCTCAGAAGGGCCAGAACAGCGGTATCAGGGTCAGGGCTACCAGGGCGATGAGCAGGTTCAAGGGGCCGCCGAGGCGCAGGAAGTCACCGAGGCGATAGCCCCCGGGCCCGTGCACCATCAGGTTGGTCTGGTAGCCGATCGGCGTCAGGAAGCTCGCCGAGGCGGCGAACATCACCGCCACCACGAAGGGCATCGGACTCACACCGAGGCTCTCGGCAGCCGCCATGACCACCGGGAAGGTGATCACCACGGCCGCGTTGTTGGTGACCAGCTCCGTGAGCAGGGCCACCAGCAGGTAGCTCCCCACCAACAGCAGCCAGGGATTGCCGTCGGCCAGCTCAAGCGCCAGGCCGGCCAGCGTGGCCGCGGCGCCCGAACTCTCCAGGGCCGCCCCGAGGCCGAAGGAGGCGGCGATGGTCAGCAGCACCTGGGTGTCGAGCCCGCGTCGCGCCGCGCCGACCGTGCAGCAGCCGGTGGCCAGCGCCAGCAGCGCCCCGAGCATGGCGGCCTTCATCATGCTCATCACCCCGAGGGTGGCCAGCGCCACGACCCCCGCCAGGATGGCCCAGGCCAACCAGGCCTTCTCGTGGACCGGGCGCGCGGCGCCGTTGACCTTGCTGATCAGCAGGAAGTCCCGAGACTGGCGATGCCGCTCGATGAAGGGTGGGCGCGCCTCCAGCAGCAGCACGTCCGCGGGCTGCAGGCGGATCTGGCCGAGATTGCCGGCGACCCGCTCGCCACCGCGACAGACCGCCAGCACCGCGGCGCCATAGAGGGTGCGGAAGTGGCCATCGCGAATGCGTCGGCCGATGAACTGGCACTGGCCGGAGACCACCGCCTCCACCAGGCGGCGCTCCTTGAAGTCCTTCTCGAGGCTCGATTCACCCTGGCGGGTCGGCACGAGCCCGCGAATCTGCTGCAGCTCCACGGCCCCCTCACTGGTCCCGGCGAACACCAGTCGATCGCCGCCCTTGAGGTGCTCGCCGGGCCCCACCACGCTGACGACGTTACCGTCACGCTCGATCTCGACCAGAAACAGCGCCTGCAGGTGGCGCAGGCCGGCCTCCTCGACGGTGCGATCCACCAATGGGCCATCGGGCGCCACCTCCATCTCGATGGTGAACTCGCGAGGATTCTCGAAGGCCGACTCGGCCCCCCGCCGCGCCGGCAGCAGGCGCGGCCCCAGCAGCAGCAGATAGAGCAGCCCCACCAGGGCCACCGGCACGCCGACCCAGGCGATGTCGAAGAGGCCCATGGCCAGGGAGGGATCGCGATCGACCAGCAGGCCGTGGACGACCAGGTTGGTGCTGGTGCCGAACAGGGTGATGGTGCCGCCGAGGATCGAGGCGAAGCTGAGCGGCATCAGCAGGCGCAGCAGCGCCCTGCCCTCGCGTCGGGGACGCCCCAGCACGTGGCGGATGATCAGGTCGATGCCGCCGGTCTCACGAATGCTGGTCACCAGCACGTACATGAAGGCCACGGTAAACAGGCCCGTGCTCGAGAAGCCCGCCAGCGCCTGGGCCGGCTCGATCACGCCGAGGGTGAGCAGCAGGATCACCGCGCCGAGCAGCACGATATCGGGACCGACGCGCGAGAAGGCCATCAGCGGGAAGACGGCGATGACGGTGGCAAGGGAAAGCCAGGCATCCAGCGGCATGAGGGGGGACCGGTCGCGACAGAACGAATCCCATTGTGAACGCCGCCAATTATTCTAAAAAGTTATTTTTAGAAATCTAGAAATTCTTTTTTGGAATATAAATCTGGAAGACCCGCACGCAAAAAGGCCCGCTTTCGCGGGCCTTTTTCCGACTGCCGTGAGGCAGTCACATCACGGTCGGTCGACGTTCAGTCGATGACCTTGATGTTGGAAGCCTGGAGGCCTTTCTTGCCCTGGGTGACGTCGAAGGAGACCTTCTGACCGTCTTGCAGGGACTTGAAGCCATCAGCCTGAATCTCGGAGAAGTGCGCGAACAGGTCGTCGCCGTTGTCGTCCGGAGAAATGAAGCCGAAGCCTTTAGTGTCGTTGAACCACTTGACGGTACCAGTAGCCATGATCGAATTCCTCGAATAGCGTTAGATTGTGCCGGGAATACCCGAGTTGCAGTGGGTAAAACAAGAAACTTTCACCGGGAAATCGACGCTATGAGCTTTCGATGACCGCTTGGACGTTCCAATTGCTAACCAACTGCGCGCATAGTGCGCCCTCCCCGAGGGCAGGTCAAACCTTATTTGCACCTCGTTACAAGAAAGTGAGAGAAAGGTGATGAAAGCGTGACGCGGTCGGAAGCGCCTCGGCTCGATCGTGTCACGACGAGCATCACGGCGACGCGAGGATCCAGGCCGCGGCCTTCTCGGCGATCATCAGCGTCGGCGAGTTGGTATTGCCGCTGGTGATGGTCGGCATGATGCTGGCATCCACGACCCTCAGCCCCCGCACTCCTCTGACGCGCAGGCGGGAGTCGACGACCGCCATGGGGTCGTCGTCGCATCCCATCTTCGCGGTGCCCACCGGGTGGAAGATGGTGGTGCCGATGTCGCCGGCCAGCCGCGCCAGGTCGTCGTCGCTCTGGTACTGCGCGCCGGGCTTGAACTCCTCGGGCTGGTACTTGGCGAATGCCGGCTGCTCGGCGATGCGTCGGGTAACGCGCAGCGAGTCGGCGGCCACCTGACGATCCTCCGGCGTGCTCAGGTAGTGGGGCGAGATGGCCGGCGCTTGGCGGGGATCGCGGCTCTTGATACGCACCGTGCCCCGGCTGGTCGGGTTGAGGTTGCACACGCTAGCCGTGATCGCCGAGAAATCATGCAGCGGCTGGCCGAAGGCCTCCAGGCTCAGCGGCTGGACGTGGTACTCGATATTGGGATGCGCGTAGGCCTCGGAGCTGCGCGTGAAGGCACACAGCTGGGAGGGCGCCATGCTCATCGGCCCGGAGCGCTTGAAGGCAAACTCCAGGCCGATCTTGGCCTTGCCGACCAGCGAGTTGGCCAGGGTGTTGAGGGTCCTGGCCCCCTTCAGGCGATAGACCGAGCGGATCTGCAGGTGGTCCTGCAGGTTCTCGCCCACCCCCGGGAGGTCGGCCACCACCGGGATGTCGTGCTCGGCCAGCAGGTCGGCCGGGCCGACACCCGAGAGCTGCAGCAGCTGCGGTGAGCCGATGGCCCCGGCAGAGAGAATCACCTCGCGGTGGGCGGTCGCCGTGACGCTCTCGCCGGCCCGTTCGACCTTGACGCCGCGGCAGCGCGGCTCGTCCTCCTCGCCTGTCGCGAACTCCAACCCCCGCACCTGAGTGGAGTGCCACAGGGTCAGGTTGTCGCGCTTCTCGACGCCGCGCAGGAAGGCCTTGGCGGTGTTCCAGCGCCAGCCGGCGCGCTGGTTGACCTCAAAGTAGTCGACCCCCTCGTTGTCACCACGGTTGAAGTCGCGGGTGCGCGGGATGCCGGCTTCCACGGCGGCGGTGGCGAAGTCGTCCAGCACCTGCCAGCTCAGGCGCTGCTTCTCGACGCGCCATTCACCGCCATGGCCGTGGAAGTCACGGTGGGGAGCATCGGCATCGCCCCCGTCGTCCAGGCGATGGTGATCCTCATGCTTCATGAAGTCGGCCAGGCAGTTCTCCCAGCGCCAGGCATCATCGCCGGTGAGGTCGGCCCAGCCGTCGTAGTCGCGGGCCTGGCCCCGCATGTAGAGCATGCCGTTGATGCTGGAGCAGCCGCCGAGCGTCTTGCCGCGCGGATAGAGCAGGGAACGACCGTTCAGGCCCTGGTCGGGCTCGGTGCGAAACCGCCAGTCGGTGCGAGGGTTGTCGATGCAGTAGAGATACCCCACCGGGATGTGGATCCAGTGGTAGTTATCGCGTCCCCCCGCCTCGATCAGCAGCACCCGATTGGCCGGATCGGCGCTCAGGCGGTTGGCGAGCAGGCAGCCGGCGGTGCCAGCCCCCACCACGATGTAGTCGTATTGTTGTTGTGTCATGGCTTTTTCTCTCGGTTGGTGACGCTCAGTCGCGATGTTCCCTGTGCGCAGTAGGCTCGTCGACGCAGTGGTGGCGGCTCTCCAGCTGGACGGTGGCGTGGGAAAGGCCATAGCGCTCCACCAGCAGGGCGCGGATCGCCACCAGGGTGGCCTGGCGATCAGCGCCCTCGTCGATGGCCGCATGCAGCGAGACCAGGTGGCGCCCCGGCGTCAGCGACCAGACATGCACGTGATGCACGTTGCAGACCGCCTCGAGCCGCTCGGGAATCTCACGGCGCAGCGTCGAGGGATCGACCCCCTCCGGCGCGCCCTCCAGCAGGATATGCCCGGACTCCCGGGTCAGCTTCCAGGCGCTGCGCAGGATCAGCAGCGCCACCAGCACCGAGAGCAACGGATCGATGGGCATCCAGCCGGTGGCAAGGATCACCAGGGCCGCGACGATCGCCGCCACCGAGCCCAGCAGATCGCCCAGCACGTGCAGGGCGGCCCCGCGGATATTGAGGTTCTCGCGGTCGCCGAAGTGCAGGATGGCGAACACCACCACGTTGACCACAAGCCCCAGGCCGGCGATCACCAGCATGGTGCTGCCCACCACCTCCACCGGCGAGAGCAGCCGGCGGATCGCCTCGATGAGGATCCACACCACGATGGCGATCAGCGTCAGGCCGTTGACGAAGGCGGCCAGGATCTGCACCCGGTGGTAGCCGAAGCTGCGTTTCTCATCGGCCGGCCGGCGGCTGATGCGCGCGGCGAACCAGGCAAGCGCCAGGGCCGCGGTGTCGGTGAGCATATGGCCGGCATCGGCCAGCAGGGCCAGCGAGCCGGAGAGAATGCCCCCGACTACCTCGGCGACCATGAAGCCGCCGGTCAAAAGGATCGCCCAGAACAGCCGACGCTGGCTGTCCAGCCCGGAGTGAGGTGTGGCGTGATGCGAATGATGATGGTGGTGATCGTGTGCCATGTGCCCTCCCTTGCCAGGCGTCCAGCTTACCGCAACGGGGCCGGTGAAACGGCCCTCACCGCGCGACGCCCAGCATCGAGCCGACCCCGTCTTCCGTCACGCGAGCGTCAGCCGAGCAGCGGCGCCGCCAGTAGCCCACCGGGAAGATCGCGATCACGAACCCGAGCTCCACCACCAGGTTGGTGGAGGCCAGCATGAAGGCCAGGGAGGGCGCCAGGCCGGCGCCCTTCTGGAAGAGCGCCCGGGTGGTCGCCAGGGCCGCGAAGCTGCAGGAGCTGGAAATGAAACCGAAGAAGCTGGCCAGCAGCATGCTGCGCGGACCGTCCGTGCCCATGGCGCGCTGCATGCGCTGCCGGGTGACCAGCACCTGGATCAGGCTGCTGATCAGATAGCCCAGGGCGAAGGCCCAGAGCGCCATCCAGAAGAAGCCCAGGCTGGTAAGGGCCGCTTCGTTCCAAAGCGAGAGAAAGTGCGCCGTCATCCGCTTCTCCTTTGACGGTCATCGAAAAGGGCGGGCCGGGTGTCCCCGGCCCGCCATGGATGACGGCTAAGGCTAAACCTTTGGGTTGCCCAAGGGTCAAGTCGGCGGCGTTCAGGGCTGCGACAGGAAAGGCGCGCCGAGTGGGTCACATGACCGGCACGCCGATGAGCCACGCATGCAGATAGAGGGCGAACACGACATAGGCCGCCAGGCCGATCACCACGGTCGCGACGGTGCCGACCACGCTCGGGGCGGCGATCTCGGGCCGCGGGCGACGACGGGCCGCGCGGAAGTCGAGCACCGCCCACAGCAGGAAGGCGCCGAAGAGCACGATGTCGGAAAGCCGCCCGTTGGCCAGCAGGTGGGCGAAGGCCCACAGCTTCACCGCCAGGATCATCGTATGGCCGAGCTTCGCCTTGAGGTGGTTGCGCGGCACATAGGCCGCCACCAGCAGCACGAAGGCAGGTATCATGAACAGCGAGACGACATGGCGAAGGCCCAGTGGCGGCTGCCAGACCCAGACCGGGTCCAGGCGCGTCTGGCCGTAGCCCCAGATCGCCAGTGCCAGGCCGATGATCGAGACCACCGAGTAGGCCGCCTTCCAGGGCAGCTCGCCCATGCGCTGGATCTGGGCGCTTCGCCAGTCGTCAGCCAGGATGCGCACCGAGTGCATACCGAGAAAGATCAACAGGCCGAGCAGCATCACGGTCATGGTCAGGGTCTCCATCGGGGAAAAGGGGGTAATGTGGAACATAACCGCCGCCAGCCTAGTCGGTTGACTCGACCGCGACCAGTACCATCGGCCGCCACGGCTCATTGATGCAAAGGACTGCCATGTCTCGCGACACCGCCCCCCTTCCCGAGGTCCTCGCCGGCCCCATCCTGCGCCGCCTGAGCACGCAACGCCTGGTGATCTGGCTGGTGGGCTCACGTCCCCTCGCACCGAGCCTGATGCTGCACCCGGTCGGGCACACCCCGCGCCGTCTGGTGCTCAACGATTCGCGTCTCAGGCGCCTGCCGCTGGGTCGCCACGCCTGGCTGCACCTGATCGACGTGCCCCTCGAGACTCCCCTGCCCCGGGGCGTGCGCATCGACTACGACCTGAAGCTGCCCGGCGAGGCGGGGGCGACCAGCATCGCCGACTGGGCGCCCCACCTGCTGCACGAAGGCGCGGCGCATCCCTGCTTCGTGCTCGCCGAGCGCCACGGCCGGCTGCTACACGGCTCCTGCCGGCGCCCCCATCACGACGGCCCGGACGGCCTAGTGCGCGCCGACACCTGGCTCGCCGAGCGCCGCGACGCTCCCGAGGCCTGGCCGGCCTGGCTGCTGATGACCGGCGACCAGGTCTACACCGACGACGTGGCCGGCCCGATGCTGGTGGCCGTCCACGGGCTGATCCGTCGCCTGGGGCTCTTCGACGAGACCCTGGAGGGCGCCACCGTGGCCGACAGCCAAGCGCTCTACGACGATCCCGCCAGCTACTATCGCCGCGAGGCGCTGCTCCCGGAAGCCGAGAGCAGCGAGAAGGTGCGCAAGGGCTTCTTCGGCGGGGCGCGCAAGCCAGTGTTCACCTCGGCCAACGCCCACAATCACCTGATGAGCTTCGCCGAGGTGATCGCCATGTACCTGCTGGCCTGGTCGCCGACCCCGTGGCGCCTGGTGGGCATGGAGGCGCCGGCGCTGGACGAGGACAAGGCCGCACTGTTCCGCGGGGAGAAGGCGGTGATCGGCCGCTTCGCCGAGGGCCTGCCCGCCGCCGCCCGGGTGATGGCCCACCTGCCCTCGCTGATGATCTTCGACGATCACGACATCACCGACGACTGGAACCTCACCGCGGACTGGGAAACCACCGCCTACGGCCACCCCTTCTCGCGGCGGATCATCGGCAACGCCCTGCTGGCCTACCTGCTCTGCCAGGGCTGGGGCAACGACCCGGACCGCCTGGCCACGCCCCTAGATGACGCCGCCGGGCTGCTTTCGCGCGCCGCCGACCATCAGGGCTGGCTGCCTGCCGGAGAGCAGGACGCCGTCATCGAGCGGCTGCTGCGCTTCCAGGGCTGGGAGGTCGAGGTCGAGGGCGACCCGAAGCTGGTGATCCTCGACACCCGCACCCGGCGCTGGCGCAGCGAGCAAAGCCCCGCGCGCCCCTCCGGCCTGATGGACTGGGAGGCGCTCTCGGAGCTGCAGCAGAACATGCTGGGGGCTCAGTCGGTGGTAATCGTCTCGCCGGCGCCGATGTTCGGCGTCAAGCTGATCGAGACCATCCAGCGGCTCTTCACCCTGGCCGGCCGGCCGCTGCTGGTGGACGCCGAGAACTGGATGGCCCATCGCGGCGCGGCGAGCGTGATGATGAACATCTTCCGCCACTCTCGTACCCCCGGGCACTACGTGATCCTCTCCGGCGACGTGCACTACTCCTTCGCCTACGACATCCACATCCGCCATCGCCGCGAGGGGCCCAGGCTCTGGCAGATCACCTCCAGCGGGGTCAAGAACGCCTTCCCGGACACCCTGCTCGACTGGTTCGACCGCCTGAACCGCTGGCTCTATGCGCCGCGCTCGCCACTCAACTGGCTCACCAAGCGTCGGCGCATGGTGATCTCGCCCCGCGACCCCGACCGCGCAAGGGCCGGCGAACGACTCTGGAACGGCAGCGGCATCGGCCTGGTGGAGCTCGACGACCAGGGCCGTCCCAGCGACATCCGCCAGCTCGATGCCCGCGGCTTCGATGTCCGCTTTCCCGAACCGGAAAAGCGCTCGCCGCGCGGCTGAGCTCACCCGCTGGCACGCTCCTTCGTGCGATACGCTGGATGCGAAATCGAAATCAAGGAGTGCATGAGCCGGCGTGCCTTGAGATGCTGTCGACCGACATGTCGTCGTATACAAGGAGCGCGCGGTGAAGGACGAGAGCGTACTGCTGGACGAGCAGCTGGCCGTGCAGGAATTGATCGCCCGAGATACGCCCCTCGAGACCACCCTTGCAGCCATCGCGGGGGTGGTCGGTCGCCAGCTCGGCGACGCCCGGATAGCGATCATGGTGTTCGATCCCGTAACGCGCACCCTCGACATGGTGGCGGGCGAGCGCTTCTCGGCGGCCTTCCGACAGGCCGCGCAGCGTGTGCCGATCGACGCGCCGGCCGGCACCTGCGGGGCGGCCGCCGCGACCCGCCGGATCGCGATCACCGAGCACATCCCGACCGACCCCCGCTGGCAGGGCCTGCAGGCGCTGGCACGCGCCGAGGGGCTGGCCGCCTGCTGGTCGGTACCGATGATCTCAGCCAGGAGCGACCTGCTGGGCACCTTCGCGACCTATTACCCTACGCCCCAAGCGCCCAGCGAGGGCGAGAAGGCGCGGGTACGTCGCGCCGCCGGCCTGGTGGCCCTGGCCATCGAGCGCCACCGTGATCGCCAGGCTCGCTTCGAGGTGGAGCAGCGCTTTCGCTCGCTGTTCACCCAGCACCCCGATGCGGTATTCGAATTCGACCTCGACGGCCGGTTTATCAGCTGCAACGCCTCGGCCACGCGCATCACGGGCTTCAGCGAGGCGTGGCTCAAGGGGCAGCCCTATGATCGCTTCGTCGCCGCGGAGGAGCTGCCGGCCATCGACGCCGCCTTCGCGCGAGTCTGCCAGGGCGAAACCCAGCAGCACATTTACCACAGCACCGATGCCGAGGGACGGGCCTACACCCTGGAGGTCACCAACCTGCCCATCGTCGTCGATGAACGGGTGGTCGGCGTTTATGGCGTGGGGCGCGACATCACGCAGCGCCGCCAGCAGGAGCAGCAGCTGCGCCTGCTGGCCCGCGGCATCGATGCCAGCCGCAATGGCGTCATCATGGCCGATGCCAGCCTACCGGACATGCCGCTGGTCTTCGTCAACGAGACCTTCCAGAACATCACCGGCTATGCGCGTGACGAGGTCGTGGGCCGCAACTGTCGCTTCCTGCAGGGGCCGGATACCGATCCGGCGACCGTGACACGGCTACGCCTGGCCGTAGCCCAACGCAGCGAGATCCAGGTGACGCTGCGCAACTATCGCAAGGACGGCTCGGCGTTCTGGAACCACCTCTACCTGGGTCCGGTCCTCGACGACGAGGGCCACTGCACCCATATCATCGGCATTCAGCAGGATGTCTCGCGGGTACGCGAGTACGAGGATCGTCTCGCCCACCAGGCCAGCCACGACTCGCTCACCGGGCTGCCCAACCGCCAGCAATTCGTCTCGCGCCTGACCCAGCACTTCCGGCGCACCTGCCGGGAGGAGGGCTTCCTCGCCCTGCTCTATATCGACCTGGACGACTTCAAACCGGTCAATGATGGCCTCGGCCATCACATCGGCGATCGGCTGCTGGAGCAGGTGGCCCATCGTCTCACCGCCCTGCTCGCCCAGGGAGACATCGCCTCGCGACTGGGCAGCGACGAATTTGCCCTGCTGTTGACGGACGTCCACTGCGAGCGGGATGTGCTGGCGAGGGCCGAGGCGATCCTCTCCTCGCTGTCACGCCCCTTCGAACTCGAAGGGCACCGCCTGCACATCAGCGCCAGCATCGGCATCGCCTCGAGCCTGGATCCGCCGGGCCACGCGGCGGAGCTGCTCCAGTACGCCGACCTCGCCATGCAGGAGGCCAAGCAGCAGGGCCGCAACACCTGGCAGTGGTACGGCGACGAAGTCTCGATCCTGATGAGCGAACACGTCGAGATGCGCCTCGAACTGCAGGAGGCGATCCGCGAGGAGCAGTTTCTGCTGCACTATCAGCCCATCGTCGATGCGCACTCCGGCGCGGTGCGCAGCGTCGAGGCGCTGGTGCGTTGGAAACATCCCGAGAAGGGCATGATCTCGCCGGGGCTCTTTATCCCGCTGGCCGAGCAAACGGGACAGATCATCGCCATCGGGCGCTGGGTGCTGCAGCGAGCCTGCCAGGACATGGCCCGCCTGCACGCCGAGGGCGGGCCGGCGCTGCAGGTGGCCGTCAATATCTCGCCGCTGCAGTTCCGGCGAGCCGGTTTCCTCGCCCAGGTCGAGCAGGTCCTCGAGACTACCGGCTGGCCTGCCGACCGGCTGGAACTCGAGGTGACCGAAGGGGTGCTGATGTCCGGCACCGACCGGGCCATCGAGGTGCTGAATGCCCTGCGCCAGCGCGGCGTGCAGGTGGCGATCGACGACTTCGGCAGCGGCTTCTCCAGCCTTCGCTACCTGCGCCAGCTGCCGATCAGCAAGGTCAAGCTCGACCGCAGCTTCATCCACGACATCACCCACAACGGCGATAATGCCGCCATCGTTCAGGGGGTGATTACCATGGCCCATCACCTGGGGCTCAAGGTGGTGGCCGAGGGCATCGAGGTTCCGGAACAGCAGCGCGACCTCATGGACCGCGAATGCGACCTGCTGCAGGGCTTCCTGTTCTCTCGCCCCGTACCGCTCGATCAACTGACGCAACTGCCGATGCACCTGGCGCCCCCCAAGGCGTGATCTGCCGCTTACGCGTCCGACCGGGCTCTACGGCCAGGGCGGCTCCGGCGGCAGCGGTTCAGACGCTCCGGCGACGGCGCCAGAGCGCCAGCCCCGCGGCCATGACCAGCCAGGTCATGGCCGCGGCGACGGTGTCGTCGAGCACGATGCCAATCCCGCCGGGTAGCGCCTCGGCCTGGCTCACCGGCGCCGACTTGGTGATATCGAAGCCCCGATAGACCACGTAGGCCCCGGCCAGGGCCGCAGGATGGCGTGCCGTGGCCTGACCGAGCACCGCTACCGGAAAGGCGACGATCTCATCAAGCACGATGCGTCCGTCGTCCTTGGTGCCCAGCGCAGTCGCGGCCTGATGACAGACCGGCATGGCCGCCACCAAGAGCGCCGCCGTGAGGCCGAGCTGCACTCGGCGCGTGCGACCCAACAGCCACCAGGCGAGCGGCAGTCCCAGCAGCGAGCCGACCGTGCCCGGCGCCCAGGGCGAGAGCCCCAGGCCAAACCCCGTCGAAAGAGCCAACCATAGCGTGTCCATCCCTGCTCCCTATCATCCAAGAGGCGTGCCTCGAACGCCCGACACCATACGCCGGGCCCGGATCGCCGTCGACGCCGGCTTACGCCTTGGCCATCGGGCTTCGACAAGCGCCGCCCGGCGACGCATCATGGAGCGTTCATCCACCGACCCTGCCGGCCCCGCCCATGAGTAACGACACCCGGGAACGCAACCGACGCATGAACCACTTCGATGGCCACGACGAGATCTGGCTGTTCGGCTACGGCTCGCTGATCTGGAAGGCCGACTTCCCCTTCCTCGAGCGTCGTCCGGCCCATATCCACGGCTGGGTGCGTCGCTTCTGGCAGGGCTCTCACGATCATCGCGGCACCCCCGAGGCCCCAGGCCGGGTGGCCACCCTGGTGCGCGAGCCGGAGGCCATCTGCCACGGCATGGCCTACCGCATCGCCCCCGAAGTGCTGGGCCCGCTGGACGTGCGCGAGAAGAACGGCTACCTGCGCGAGCTGACCCGGCTGCACTTCGACGACAACGGCCAGCCGGCGAGCGCCGATGGGCTCCTGTATCTGGCCACCGAAGACAACGCCGCCTTCCTCGGCGACGCCCCGCTCGACGCCATCGCCGCACAGATCGCCCTCGCCCACGGCCCCAGCGGCCCCAATCGCGACTACCTGGTCCACCTGGCCCAGGCCCTGCGCGAACTCGGTGTGGATGACCCCCACGTGTTCGCGCTGGCAGCGCGCCTGCCCCACCCGGCGGGCGACGACTGCCCCCAACGCCGCCAATAACGATCTAAAAAAACATGGAGACGATCCTCCCATGAGCGTGACCCTCGACGACATCCGCCAGGCCGCCGCCCGCCTCGAAGGCAGCGTGGAGCATACCCCTTGCCTGCGCTCCGCGACCCTCTCCCGGCTCACCGGCTGCGACGTCTACATCAAGTTCGAGAACCATCAGTTCACCGCCTCCTTCAAGGAGCGCGGCGCGCTGAACCACCTGCTCTCGCTGTCGCCCGAGGAGCGCGCCCGGGGCGTGATCGCCATGTCCGCCGGCAACCACGCCCAGGCGGTGGCCTATCACGCCGCCCGGCTGGGCATCCACGCCACCATCGTCATGCCCCGCCACACCCCCAACCTCAAGGTGCGTAACACCCGCGACTTCGGCGCCGAGGTGCACCTCGAGGGCAACGGCGTCGACGAGGCCGGCGCCTACGCCCAGCGCCTCGCCGGGGAGCGCCACCTGGTCTTCGTGCACCCCTACGACGATGAACGAGTGATCGCCGGCCAGGGCACCATCGCCCCGGAGATGCTCGAAGCGGTACCCGACCTGGACTGCCTGGTGATTCCCATCGGCGGCGGCGGGCTGATCAGCGGCAACGCCGTGGCGGCCAAGGCCCTGAAGCCCGACATCGAAGTGATCGGCGTGCAGACTCAGCGCTTTCCGGCCATGCAGCAGGCGCTGGGCGGCGAGGAGGTCCACTGCGGACTGGCCACCCTGGCCGAGGGCATCGCCGTGAAGCAGCCCGGCCGGCTGACTCGCGAGATCGTGCGCGAGCTGGTCAGCGAGATCGTGCTGGTGGACGAGCCCGAGATCGAGCGCGCCATCCTGATGCTGCTGGAGATCGAGAAGAGCGTGGCCGAAGGCGCTGGCGCCGCGGGGCTCGCCGCCCTGCTCAGCGAGCCGGCGCGCTATCGCGGTCGCAAGGTGGGGCTGGTGCTGTGCGGCGGCAACATCGACATGCTGGCGCTCTCCTCGGTGATTCAGCGCGGCCTGGTGCGCTCCGGACGCATCGTGCGGGTACGGGTCGGCATACCCGACGTGCCCGGCTCGCTGGCCGAGCTGACCCAGCTGCTCGCCGAGCAGCGCGCCAACGTCATCCAGATCGCTCACCAGCGCACCTTCACCGATCTCTCGCTGCGCGCCACCGAGGTGGAGGCCACTCTGGAGACCCTGGGCAGCGACCACACCCGCGAGGTGATCGCCGCGCTGCGCGTCGAGGGCTACGACCCCGTGCTGCCCGCCAACGAAGTGCACCCGGACGAGCGCTGGGCCACCGATCCCGAGGGCCATCACTGAGATGACCACCCTGGCGCTCTATGTCGCCGCGGCCCTGGCCGAGATCGCCGGCTGCTTCAGCGTCTGGGCCTGGTGGCGGCTGGACAAGTCGGCCCTGTGGCTGATGCCGGGGCTCGCCAGCCTGGCGCTCTTCGCCTGGCTGCTGAGCCTCTCCGGGGCCGACTACGCCGGGCGCGCCTATGCCGCCTACGGCGGGGTCTACATCGCCACCTCGGTGGCCTGGCTGTGGCTGGTCGAACAGCGCCTGCCCGATCGCTGGGACCTGGCCGGCGCGGGCCTGTGCCTGATGGGCGCCGGCGTCATCCTGCTCGGGCCGCGGCCCGCAGCGTGATCTCCGGTACGGGGCGATCTCTGGCGGAGCACCGATGGCAGGCGTACCCTATACACGTTTGTTATCCTTCCCATCCCATCACCTCAACCAAAGGAAGCGTGATGAGCAGCAAGATCAACGTGTCAGCCCCCCTGGTCATCCTGCATGGCGACGAGATGGCCCAGGTCGCCTTCGAGCGCATCCTCGAAACCTTCGTGACCTCGCGGCTGGACGTCGACCTCGTGGAGATCGACCTGACCGCGGAGAACCGCCTGGTCACCAACGGTCAGGCGGTGATCGATGCCATCGAGGCCCTCAAGCAGTACGGCGTGGGCGTGAAGAACGCGGGCATGACCGTGAACCGCACCCAGCTCGGCGAGCTGCTGGCCGCCCACCCCGAGCTCGATGGCACCACCCTGCATCCGCTGGCCACCAAGTCGCCCAACGGCGCCATCCGCAAGGGCATCGGCGGCAACATCACCCGCGAGGACATCCAGTTCCGCAACCTCGAGTTCAACACGCCCGAGTGGATCGGCCGCGATATCGACGTGGAGACCATGGACGGCGGCGGCATCAAGGACAGCTTCAACGAGCTCTCCAGCGCCACCGGCATCGTCAAGCTGCTGTTCGTGGGTGAAAGCGGCGACCCGGTGGAGCTGCACCGCCGCGAGGTGAAGAAGGGCGACCCCTGGCTGCTCGCCACCAACGACATCGACCAGGTCAAGGCCTGGGCCCACCGCTTCTTCCAGCGCGCCATCGACGAGCAGCGCGACATCTACCTGGGCCTGAAGGACACCGTGATCGCCGGCTACGACGGCGTGATGCGGGCCGCCATCGAGGATATCTACCGCGAGCACTACCAGGCGCAGGTCGAGGCGCTGGGGCTCGCCTATCACTACGAGCTGATCGACGCCCAGGCCGCGCGCCTGGTCGCCAACCCGCCAGAGCGGGCGCTGTGGGGCGTGCCGGACAACAACACCGGCCGCAAGCTCTACAAGCTGGTCGAGCAGCTCAAGGTCCACGGCATTCCCAAGCGCAAGGCCCACGTCTCGCTGTCGCGTATGAGCGCCGGCGGCGGCGATCAGTACGGCAGCTACAATGCGCCCTCCCTTGAGGACGGCATCCTCAAGGTGGTGGTCGATGGCGAGGAGAAGCACGCTTGCCGCGTCAAACGCGGCGATCCGATCCTGCTGATGTCCAACGACCACGAAGCCATCAGGGACTGGGTCTTCCAGGTGTTCCGCGACGCCTCGCGCAAGGACAAGGAGGTCTACTTCGGCCTCAAGCGCGAGTATATGGAGTACGACGACGTCTTCAGCACCGCGATCACCGACGTGCGCCGCGAGCTGGCGAAGGCCGATACGCCGCCCCCGTCGTTCATGATCATGCGGCCCTCGCGGCAGCTCATCAAGATGATCACCGATCCGCCCCGCAACGCCCTCTACCCGGCGCAGAACCTCGACGGCGACATCTTCTCGGACATCTCCGCGGCGCTCGGCGGCAGCCTGGCCACCGCCAGCTCGATCATCGAGAGCAAGAACGGCACCATGCTCTTCGAGGCGCCCCACGGCACCGCCCACGACCTCTACCTGAAGTACCAGGAGAGCGACGGCCGCGAGGCACACTTCAACTCCTCCGCGCTGATCTTCGCCGTGGCCAATGCCCTGGAGACCCTGGGCGAGCGTGAAGCCAACGCGGCCCTGGTCGACTACGCCACCGGCCTCAAGGCCGCGCTGATCGACACCGTCGCCGACGGCATCATCACCGGCGACCTCAAGGGCAAGACCACCGATCCCGCCGCCGAGACCGTCGTGGACATGCAGGGCTTCCTGAATGCCGTGGCGGAGCGGCTTCCCGCCTGACGCGCTCCTCCGGACGCCCCTCGCGACCTCGCCCCCGGGCGGGGTCGCATCGTTTCTGCCTAAGGTTTTCTCCCTAAGGCTTGCTGCCTAGCGCCTCTTGCCTTCGCCTGACTCGCTGTAGCGCGTCGCATGAATTGGGACGGTGCGCCATCTGGATTGGGACACGCCGTACCGCTAGTTTAACCCTCCCGTGAACCCCGCTTAAACGACACTCCCTCGAGCACCTGGCGCTTCAGATTTTCGGCCCCTGCATGGTCGGCGTGAGCCACCCACGAATTGACCCGCTGGCGGACGTGCTCGAGGTCGATCAGGCCGCGGGCATACTGCCACTGCATGGCCCGTAGGCTGCGCTTGATCCGCCGCACCGAGTCCTTGCGCAGCAGCCGCTTGTGCGGCCAGATCCGATAGCCCAGGAAGTTCACGCCCCGGCTGGCCGGCAGCACACTGGCCTTGCTGAAGCGCATCCCCATGCTGGCCAGCTTGTCCTCGAAGGCGTCGCGCAGGGCCAACGCCTCCTCCTTGCTACGCACCAGGACCACCATGTCGTCCATGTACCGGGCATAGCGCCGCAGTCCCATCTCGCGCTTGGCCCACTGGTCGATGCGGTTGCCCACCAGGTTGGCGATCCACTGGCTGGTCAGGTTGCCCACCGGGATGCCCACCGGCGCCGGATCCGCCGGGTCGGCGGTGCTGTCGATGACGGTGTCGATGATGCGCAGCGTCTCCGGGCAGCGGATCTTGTCGCGCACCACGGCCTTGGCCAGGTCATGACGGATCGAGAAGAAATACTTGCTGACGTCCATCTTGAGCACCCAGGTCTCGCCGGTGGCCACCATGCCGCGCAGCCACTGCTCGACGCGATCGGCGCCCACGTGGGTGCCCTTGCCTTCCCGGCAGGCGTAGCTGTCATGGATCATCCCGCGATCCCAGATCGGGCCACAGACCCGGCAGACGGCATGCTGAGCCACCCGGTCGCGATAGGGCGCGGCGAGGATCTCGCGGCGCTTGGGCTCGTAGACGATGAACGACCGGTAACGGCCCGGCTGATAGGTGCCCCACAGCAGCTCCATCTGCAGCGCGCCCAGCTCCTCCCACAGGTTGGCCTCGAAGGTGGCCACCTCGGCGCGCTCGCGCTTCCCGCGCCGCGCCAGACGGTGGGCGGCCACCAGGTTGTCCCAGTCGATGATGCGCTCAATCAGGCGCTTGCTCTTGCTTCCCACAGTGACTCCATTTCCTTGTCTGAAAACGCGACCGGGCGGGGCTTTCGCTCTCGCTACTCGCGCCGCCCGGGCTATCGTGTTCGGCCCGCCGTGCGGGACCGGGATGGATCGGCTGACCCCCTATATGGGTCTTAGGTGACGGCGACTCCGTCGCCGCCCTCTCTAGAAACGGTGGTCACAGGCGCCGCGAAAACCGTTGTTGCCATTCGCGTTCCACGGATTCGCATTGGAGTTCAGACAGCGCGCGCCACAGCGCACGCCGTTGTCGAAGTTGCCGCCGCCAATGAAGCAGCGCCAAGCGGCGTCGAAACCCGACCCACCCCTTGCTCGTCATGCCCCGAGGCGCTGGCGCCAGGCGCCGATCATGGCGCCGATCTCCGACAGCTGGCTCGAGGCATCGCCCACGCGCTTGAGGCCTAGCAGCTTGCGGTCGGCCCCATGCCGCAACAGGGCATGAATAAAGCGGACCTGCTCGTCCGCTCGGTACACCTTGCTTTTCTGGTTGCTCATGGCGGCTTCGATCAGGCGCCGCACCAGCTCCCACAGCGCCTCCTCGAGGCGCGCGCCATAGCGATAGCGCTGATGGCGCGGGATCTTGTCGAGGTGCGGCCCCAGATCACTGATCAGCCGCTCGGCCTTGTTGACGATCACCAGGCCCCGCTGCCGCGGGGCCCCATCAGGGTTCATGCTCACAGGGCGTCACAGGCGCCGCGAAAACCGTTGCTGCCAGACGCGCTCCACGGATGCGCATGGGAGTACAGACAGCGCGCGCCACAGCGCACGCCGTTGCCGAAGTTGCCGCCGCCAACGAAGCAGCGCCAAGCGGCGTGATACACCTGGCCGCGCGGGATCGACGAGTCCTTACCGACGTTGACCACCGAGGTCGTCCAGTTGTAAGTGCCGCCCAGGTCGTGGTGGTTATCCAGCCAGTCCCACAGGTTGCCGGCCGCGTCGACCACGTTGAACATCGAGACCGCCTTGGCCACCGCGCCGGTGGTGGTGGGGCCGCTGTTGCCGGTGGCGGACCAGGCCAGGTCGTTATTGCCGTCGTTGCCCTGGGGCGCGCCCTCGGCGTAGGTCAGGAACTCCTCGACCGTCGGCAGGCGCTTGCCGGCGTTGCGCACCAGCAGGTGGAAGTCGCTGCGCGAGTAGATGTCGTCCTTGATCGGCTGGACGCCGAAGCGGCTCACCGGGATATTCTCCGGCCAGGTGCCGCTGCCCTCGCTGTTCAGGTAGATGTCCACCCACAGCCTACCGGGTACCACCTCGACCATGCCGGTGGGGTCGCAGGTCGGGCGATGGCTCAGATCCCACACGCTGTTCGGCACGATCTGTGTGGCCGGCGTGATGGCGGTGTCGTAGCGCTGGGCGATCGTGCGCACGCGGCCATAGTGGAAGCCGCCGATCTTGCGGCTGGTCTCGCTGGTGTAGCCGCCCGGCACGGTGATGTTGGTGCTGGCCACCAGCCCGGCGCGACCGTCGGCGCCCTGGACGGCGTACAGGTAGACGTCGTCGCCCAGGGTCAGGCTATCCAGCGAGCCATCCTGGTTGGCCACGGCGGTCGGATCCCAGTCCACCAGCGGCGGCAGCACGTAGCCCTTGCCGTTGC
The DNA here is from genome assembly GCF_900116405.1 of Halomonas saccharevitans. Lineage (GTDB taxonomy): Bacteria > Pseudomonadota > Gammaproteobacteria > Pseudomonadales > Halomonadaceae > Halomonas > Halomonas saccharevitans. The sequence continues at coordinate 41,961 of NZ_FPAQ01000017.1, forward strand.
CGCCGATGTTCAGGACCCCTTCGGGGACGTCGAGGCGCATCGCCCCGGACGCCACGATCGACCCCATCATCTCGAAGTGCCCGGCCCCCATGGCCGGGATCGCATAGGTCTTCTGGACCATCAGACACTCTCCAGATCAGTGATTGCTTGCTCGACCTCGGCGACCGAATACCCCAGGCGGAAGATCTCCGCGTCGGGGCTCTCGGTGCGCTGGAACTGCACCCGCTCGACGGTGCCGGCGTCCTCGTCCTCGATCTCCAGCACGCGATAGTCGGGCATGGGGCCGTCCGGCGACTCGCCGTCGGCCAGCACCCGGTCGCGCATATAGACGAAGCGCCCGGACAGCAGCCCCTGCCAGTGCTGCTTCAGACGGGTCACCCCCTGGGGGCGCACCTCGCCCTGCAGGGCGAGCCCTTGAAGCAGGTCGTAGTCGGCCCGCGTGCGCAGGCCATAGCGCGGTACTCCTTGCATTTACGCTTCCTCCACAGTGATGACGGCCACCCCGTCCACGCGGCTGACCGCGCGGCGATCGGCGATGGCGTTGATGGCCGCGGCCAGCTGCGCCTCATCGTTGATGTCCGGGGTCAGACCGGCATCGGCCAGCACGGCCACCAGCTCGCGCTGCAGCATGTTGAAATAGGCCGCCAGCATCGGCGTCGCGCGCACGTTGCTGGCCGGCTCGCCTTGCCGCCACTCGCCCTCGGACGTCGTGCGCTCGGTGAATGCCCCTACCTTCTCCATCGTTACTCCTCCAGGTACCCCACATTGAGAATCAGCCAGCTGGGCGCCGCCTCGTGCAGCGCGCACTCGACCAGCTCGTCGCCCCAGCTGCGCAGCGGGTCGCCGATCTCCGAGGCGCCCACGACCGCCTCGCGGACCACGCCGTTCGGCACCAGGACGTCCCAGGCCCACAGCCAGGTCTCGCCATTCATCGGGTCGCCGATCTCCGCGCCACGCGGCCCGACGCCCCCGCCCAGCTCCACCGTCGCCTCCTGGTGCTCGACGATGATGGCTCCCTCGTAGCCCAGCCCCTCGGCCAGGTCGATATAGTCCTGCTGGCGCATGCCGCCGCGACCGACGATGCGGCCGATCAACGCCACGCGACGGTCGGTCAGGCTCTGTCCGGCCGGCGCGCAGGCGCTGGGCAGGCCGTAGCTGGCCTCCCACTCCGGGAACAGCACGTCGGCCTGGCGCGGATCCACCTCGGTCAGCAGCTCGAGCACCCGCGCATCGACCCGCGCATACTCCTGGGCCGAGCCGTCCAGCAGGCGTTGCACGTTGCTCTCCGGCTCGGTCGGCCAGACCATCCCCGGAGGCAGCAGCTGGAACAGCAGCCGCCGGTAGTCGTCCGCCGTCAGCTCTGCACCCATGTCACGCCTCCCCAGATCGGCAGCTCACCGGCCGCGTGGGTCACGTCCGCCGTTGGCGCCTGCAGATCGTAGTCCTCCACCCCGGGCGCCAGGCTGATCGCCGCGCGAATGCGGCTGATCAGCAGGGTGCCGCCGGGCTCGCCCTCGCGCTCCACCAGGTCGGCCAGCGCCTGGGCCGCCGCGTTGCGCACCTCCTGGGTGTCCGGGGTCACGATCAGCTGCGGCTGGAACGCCTTGGTGTTGGGCGCCGAGACGTAGACCTGCGCCTGCACGTTCTTGCGGGCCTCGATATAGGCCTTCACCGCGTCCAGCAGCTGCTGCGAGGGCAGCGGGCCATCGCTGGCGTCATCGGCCATGACGCGCACCACCACCGAGCCCGGCCCCATGCCCAGCGGATCCTCCCAGGCGCGGGTCACGCCCGGCACCTCGAGCGCCCAGCCTTCCCAGTCGCCCTCGGCGCCGCCGCGCGGCACCCGCGCCCGGCGCAGCAGGATGCGATCCCGCCAGCTGCCTGCGGCCTCGAGGTCGGCGCCGCCCTGCAGGCCATCGGCGCCGACCACCGCGCCACCGCTCACCCCCGGGATGGGCGACACCAGGCGCAGCGCCGCGCCCGCGGCCTGATCCCCGGCCGAGCCGGCCTCCAGGGCCACCACATCGGCGCTGGCCGTGCCCCCGGCGATCACCGCCTCCTCGGTCGTCTCGTACTCCTGGTCGTCCAGCTGCAGGCGCGTGCCAGCGACGATCACCGCGTCGTCGCTACCCTCGAAGCTCACCGCGCCACCCGCCTTGGCCGGCTGGCGACGCGGCACCCCGGCGCTATGCAGGTGCAGCAGGTCGTCGTCGCAGGTCTCCGGGAACAGCTGACGCTCCAGCCACTGCAGGTACCCGTAAAGGCCGTGGGTGACGCCCGCCTGGCTGGTCGCCAGGGCCTGGGTCAGCCGCGTGGCCAGCGCCGCCTCAGCGCCCGGCAGCCGCGACAGCCGCGACAGCCGCGACAGCAGGTCCTGGTCGACCCGCGCCATCAGCTCCGCAAGTGAAGGCCGTTGAAACCCCATCTAACCCTCCGTTATGCAGCGTTTCGCCACACGTAATCGTATTGCCCCTCGAGCAGCTCGCGGCCGCCGCGACGGATCACCACCCGCAGCCCCAGGGTGTCGAAGCGCACGTGGCGCGCCTCCACCTCCACGCTCTCGGCGATGCCGTCCTCGATCAGCCAGGCCAGCGCCTCCTCGGCGTACTCCCTGGCCCGGCGCCGCACGTCCTCCTCGGCCTTCTCGCGGTGCAGCAGCCACAGCCGGGAACCGTGGCGCCGGTCGCGGTAGGCGTCGGCCCAGTAGCCGCGGCGATCGCTCGAGCCATCCGGCAGGCGGTCCTCGAGCAGCGCCCGCCGATCGGTGAACAGCGACAGCAGCACCGCCGTCTCCAGCCCCTCGTCGGCCAGCAGGTCGCCGCCCTCGAGGCGCAGGTCGAAGCGCTTGGCGCCCGGGTCATAGCGCAATGCAATGTCCATCAGCCCATCTCCTGGTTCGGGGTGCTGGTCGTGCCGCCGCTGTCGCCGCCGTGGTCATGGCCGTTGTAGGTGTTGCGCATGCCCTGCATGGTGCCCACGCCGTCGCGCACCTGGCCGGCCGCCTCGATGTCGCCGGTGGCGATCACCTTGGGCGTGTTCAGCGTCACGCTGGTGCTGCTGTTGAACACCGCTTCCGGCGCCGTCACGTCCAGCTTGCTGCCGGCCTTCACGCCGATGATGCGGCCGCGCTTGAAGCGGATCTCGTCACCCTCGTCGGTGTACAGGCACACCTCGCCGGCCTTGAGCCCCTTGGGGCGATAGCGCCGGTCGTCCACCGACAGCGCCACCAGGTGGGCCCGCGCCCCGCCCACGGCCGCCACGATGGCCTCGGCCCCCGGGTGCGGGTGGCTGGTGTAGCCGTACTCCTGGAAGCGCTCGGCCCAGGCGGGCTCGCCGCCCAGCAGCGACACCTGCACCCCTTGCAGCTTCAGGCTGTCGTCCACCAGCTTGAGCACCCCGCGGCTGACCAGCAGGCGCAGGCGGCGCCAGACCGGCCCCATCATGCGCTGCCAGGTGCGTCGTTGATCGCTCATCACCACCCCCAGCCGGCCGGCGTCGTGCCGCCGGACGATGACGGCTCGGGCTCCGGTACCGGCACCGGCTCGAACGCGGCCGGCGGCGCCACGCGCAGCTCGGCGCTGCGGCCCTGTTCGCTCTCGATCAGCTGCACGTCGCTGATCAGCAGCCGCTCGTCCAGCCCCAGGTAGGCGTCGCGCACCGGCACCAGGTCGCCCGGGCGCCACACCCCTTGCTCGTGCCGCCAGGTGCCCACCGTGTAGGTCACCCCGCGCCCCTTGGCCCAGCGCATACGCGCCTCGAGCTCGGCGCGCTCGCGGCAGTCGGCCGGGTTGGCCGGCGTGTCGCTGACGATCAGCGTGGTGCGCGGCGAGCGAATCCGCGGATCGGTCGCCCGGGCGCTGGGGCCGGCGGCGTCCTCGCCGTTCCACTCGTCGGTGCCCGGCGTCTGCCCCTCGACGATGTAGGTATTGAAGCGGTCGCGGTCGCTGAACGACCCCGAGCCCTTGCGAATGTTGCCGCCCAGCTCCAGCGGCGTGCGGATCTCGCGCTGCACCGCATGCACGATCACCAACCGCCCCTCGGCGTCGCTGACGATCCGCGCCCCGCGGATCTGCGCCGCCCGCTCCAACGCCTCGGCGATGGTCTGGCCGTCCTCCAGGGCGAACTCGCGGAAGGGCCGCGACGCCCCCACGACGTCCACCACCTCGATGCCATACGGCGCCGCCAGGGTGCGGGCGATCTGCACCAGGGTCTGGCCGTCGAAGCGCTGGTCGCGGCCGCTGCAGTCGATCAGGTCGGCCGCCTTGCTCCGCCCGCTGGCGGTGATGGTGTGGCTGGTGGCGTCGTAGTCCGGCAGCACCTCGTCCAGGTAGCCGGTCACCACCGTCTCGCCGCCCACGCTCACCGTGCACGCCTCGCCAGGCGTCACCGGGCGCACCTGGCCGCTATCGGCCCAGCGCTCGGTCAGGGTCAGGTCGAAGCTGTCGGCGATCTGGTCCAGCGACAGGCGGATGCGCACCTCCTGCCAGCCCTGGTGGCGGCGGCTGCCGAGCTGCAGCACTACCGGGCTGCGTCCAGTTGGGTCGCGCTCACTCACTCAGCACCTCCAGCGTCATGCCCCCGCGCAGCGCGCCGGGATGGCGTGCCCGGTTGCGCGCCGCCACCTCGTCGGCGCGGGTGGCGTCGCCGTACAGGCGGTGCGCCACCACCAGCGCCGGCATCGTCGCCTGCGGGGTGTAGGTGGTCAGCCCGGGCAGGGCCACCGCCCGGGCGCGAAGATCCTCGGAGACCTTGGCGCGCAGCGTCACCAGGGTGGCGTACACCGCATCGGTGATCGGCGCCTGGGTGGCCATCTGCGCGTCGATCAGCGCCAGAGCATCCTCCCCGGCGGCCAGCGCCTCCTCGCGGCTGGTCCAGGCGGTCTCGCCCACCAGCCGGCTGGCGGCCAGCGTCGCCGCCCGGCCGTTCAGCTGGCGGGCGGCCATGGTGTTCTGGGCCCGCTGGCGGCGGGCCGGGGTATCAGCCACCGGCGGCGTCACGCTGTCGCTGCCGGTGCCGGTCTCGCGCAGCAGGCGCGCCGCCCGGGTCGGCGTGCCCGGCGTCAGCAGCACCCGGCCGGCGCCGGCATCGCCCGCGCCCACGCCCGCCCCGCCGTACAGGTCGAGCGCCTGGGCCGGCTTCAGCACCGCCTGGCGCAGCCGGTCGTAGCCGCCCAGCACGGTGGCGGCGATGGCGGCCGGGGCGCGCAGCTGGTCGGCCACCTGCTCGGCCACGCCACCCACCACGTCCTCGAGGCCGCGCACCACCTGGTCCAGGTCGCGCTGCACCGCCACCAGCGACCAGCCCAGCAGCCCCTCGACGCTCCAGCGCTCGGCGAAGTCGTCGGCAAGGGCCGTCTCGAAGGCGTCCGAGGCCTGGCGCACCTCGCGCTGGGTGTCGATCGAGGTGGCCGGGTAGGCCTCCTGGCCGGCCTCGGAGAACGTCACCTGGAAGGTACACACGCCGCCTTCGCGGGTGCTCTCCCGCCAGCTCACGTCGCTGGCCACCGCCGTCACGCTACCCAGGTAGGGGTGCACCAGGGTGGCCGCCCCCGGCGCGTCCAGCGCCTCGATCAGGGCGTCGCGCTGGCGGTCGTAGTCGTCGCCGGCCACGAACATCTGCAGGCGCCACTCGCGGGCCTTGCGGCCCATGTCCTCGGCGTGGGGGCGGTCGCGGCGCGGGTACTCGTGGATCAGCCAGCGCCGCCCGCCGGTGGTGTCCGAACGCTCCACGTGGAAGCGCACGCCGCGAAATTCCCCCGCCAGCTCGGGGTCGATACGGTCACGCCAGCTCATGTGCTACGCTCCCTTGGCAACGCATGGAAATGAAGGAAGGGACTGACCCATGAAGACGACAGAAAAGGTTTCCCTCATCGCTGCCGCCTCCGGCGTCGCCGCCGGCATTGGCACCTGGTGGCTGCTTCCCGAGGCCCACTGGGGCGTCTACGTTCTGGCGGGCCTGCTGGTGATGGGAGGCGCGTACACCGGCATCATCCAGCAGATCGCCACCGACCGAATCGCCGACCGCGACGTGAGCAACCGATAGCCTCACGGCATCACCCCCAGGGCCCCGGAGGTCACGTCGAAGTCCAGCGCGCCATCCCGGCGCGCTTCGGCTACCCGGGGCCGGCCCTCCGAATCCACCACGATGCGCAGCTCGCCGCCCACCTCGGTGCGCCCCGGGCCCGGCATCGCCCCCGAGCGCCCCTCGGCCACCGGCGCCCCGCCGGCCTGCGGCGCGCCCATCTCGCCTAGCCCCAGGCGCTCCTGAGCCCAGTCCGGCAACCAGCCGGTCAGCTCCTCGATCTTCTGCGACAGCCAGCCGGTCAGCGCCGTCCAGCGTTCGGTGATGCCGTCCCACAGCCCGCCGATCCACTCGCGCCCCACCTCGGTCAGCGGCCGCGCGCCGAACAGCTCGAACACCGCGTCGATGCCCTGCAGCAGCAGCCCGGCCGGGCTGAAGGCCAGCAGGTCCTGGACGATGCCGCCGATGCCCTGGTCGAACCACTCCGTCACGCCCTCCCACAGCTCGCCGAACCAGGCCGAAATGCCATCCCAGTTGCGATAAATCAGGTAGGCAGCCCCTGCCACGGCGGCAATGCCGGTGATGATCCAGCCGATCGGCGTGGTCAGCATGGCCACCGACATGGCGCGGATGCCGGCGATCACGGCAGGGACCGCCCTGGCCGCTAGCCCAAGCATGGCTCGCGTCGCAGCGACCAGGCCTCCAGCCAGCGCTGGAAGAATCCTCACCAGGCTGACGGCAATTGCCGCGCCCATGTTGTAGATCGCGATGATCGTTCTGCCGATGGCCACCAGCAGACGGGCACTCATGATGGCCGCCAGAATGGCGATCAGATTGCCGAACCCCCCGACGCGATCCGCCGCCCAGGACACTGCGGCACCGACCATCTGCACCCCGCGCCACACGTCGCGAACGCCCTCGACGATGTCGGTGGCCACCGCCTCGCGGTTGGCCTGGCCCAGCAGCCCCATGCGCTCGATCCAGTCATTGATCGCCGGCAGCAGCTCGCCCACCACGGTGCGCTGGATGCCGAACAGCGTCTGGCGCAGGGCGCCCATCTGGCGGGTGTAGCTGCGCGACTCCTCGACGTCCTCGGGGCTGAAGATCTCGCCGCGCTCGTGGGCGGCGCGCATGATGGCCTCGACCTCCTCGCGGGTGGCGCCTAGCATGGCCACCATCTGCTCGGCCCCCTGGCCGCCGAAGATCTCGTCCATCACCCGCTGGCGGGCGGCGTCGTTCTCCAGCTGCCCCAGGCGCGAGCGCACCAGGTCGAACATGGCGGCGGTGTCGCCGCCGGTCCTGCGCAGGTCGTCGACATTGATGCCCAGCCGTCCGAACGCTTCGGCGGCGGGGCCGCCGGCCGTCACCACGAACTCGTCGGCGCGCATCGACAGCTCCTTCAGGCCGTCGACCAGGGCGTCGTTGCCCACGCCGAACCGCCGACCCACCGCCATCCACTCCTGCAGCCAGGTGGTGCCCACGCTCAGGCGCTCGGCGCTCTCCTGCACCGAATTGCCCACGTCGGTCACCCCCGAGACCAGGCGCTCCACGCCCCACACGGCCCCGGCGGCCAGCCCGCCCATCACCGCCAGGCGCTGGCCCAGCCCGCGGGCACGCTCCAGGGTCTGGCCCATGGTCTCGCCCACGCGCCTCGCCGAGCCGGCCAGGCGGTCCAGCCCGGCGCGACGGCCCAGCCCCGACAGCGACTGCTGGATGCGGCGGACCGGGCGCGTCACCCGGTCCACCAGCTGCATCACGATGCTGGTCGTCATGTTAGCCATCGCGCTTCATCTCCTCGGCGAGGATCTCGGCCTGGCCGTACCACCAGACCAGGTCGTCGACGTCCATCTCCAGCAGCTCCACCGGGTTGAAGCCGGTGAAGGCCACCGCCACGGTGCGGGTCAGCGCCGCCCAGTCCCGCGGCGCTTGGGCAAAAAAGGCTCGATGGCCACCAGGCACAGGTCCATGTCGCGAGCGCCCAGCTCGTCCATGGCATGCGCCGGCACCCCGGCCACGGCGGCCACCAGGGCCAGGCCCTTGCCGATCTCGCCGCTGGCCTGGTCCATCTTCTTCAGGTGCTTGCCCTTGACCCGCTTGGGCAGGGTCAGCGTCTCCAGGGTGCGCGGGCCGTCATCCAGCTTGCTGTGCGTGTAGGCCAGCGGCTCCTCGAGGGTGACGACCAGGGTGTCGCCCTGGTCGTCGATGCGGGCGCGCTCGTCGTCGGTCAGCTCGATGCCGTCGATCTGGTCGTGAAGGGTGTCGTCCATCGCTTAGATCCTCTTGCAGGTGCGGGCGGCCATGTTCAGGCGGAAGGTGCCCTCGCCGCTGTTCAGCTCGGTGGTCTCGGTGACGAAGGCGCCGGTCAGCATGTAGTCCTGGCCGTTGTCGCACTCGAACAGCACCGTGGCGCCGCGGATCTTGCCGACCTCGATCAGGTCCAGCTCCTCGGTGTGCAGCACGGTCAGCTGCAGGGTCGGGGCCACCGGCTCCTCGTTGTAGTAGACGCGATGCCCGGCCATCTTGGTGTTGCGGTTCACGCCGCCGGGGTTGAGCGTGGCGCCGCGCTCGCTGGGAAACTCCTGGCCGTCCACGCGCACGGTGGCGACTCCGGTTACTCGTCCGCTCATGGGGGCTTGCCCTCCTGTTAACGGGTGGTTGAGCGGCGCTTATCCGCGCCGCATCGGGTTACCGGCGGAACTGGGTCTGCTGGGCATGCACGCGGTACTGGCCGATCAGCATCGGCTGGTCGATCACGTTCAGGCGCGCCGGGTCGTTGGGGTCGATGTTCGCCTGCAGGCTCTCGGCATAGCCGGCGTAGTCGCGCACCCAGCCATAGGCGCCCATCAGCGTCAGCTCGTAGAGGTTGAGCAGCTCGGTCTTCGCCACCTTCGGCGTCATGATCGGCTGGCTCGGGTCGTAGAAGGCCCGGTCCTCGTCGGCCGCCAGCTTGTGGCGCGGGTACTTCTGGGCGAACAGCGAGATCTGCTCGAAGCGGATCCGCTCGAGGGTCTCGGGCACGTTGATGTCGAGATACGAGTCGTCGGCGATGCCGGCGTCGTTCTCCTGGTAGGTGGTGATCTGGCGCTCGATCTGCACGCTGCCGTCGCTCGCCACGGTATAAGTGGCAATGCCGTCATACAGCAGCAGGTTGCGCTCGGGATCGCTCCAGCGGTCGTCCTCGGCGGGCGGAATCAGCCCGGGCAGGGTCAGGCGCTGCAGCGGGCGAGCCGGGTCGATGGCCAGCGCCCCGGCCGCGACGATGGCGTCGGTGGCCGCCCAGATCCAGGTGGCGCTGGGCGCCAGGCCGGTGCCCATCACGCTCAGGTGCGGGGAGTTGCGCCCGCTGCCCAGGGTGCCGGTCTCGCTGTGGGTGCCGCGGAAGGCGGCGAAGGCGCGCCCGCCGATCTGGCGCATCGGCCCGTAGCGGTCGGCCAGCTCGCCCTCGATGGCCTCCAGGCTGGTGGTGTCGGTATAGGGCAGCGCGATCCAGTTCCACCACTCGCCGCCCATGGCCGCGATCACCGGGTCCAGCGAGGGGTTCACGGCGCCGCCAGTGGGCTGGGTGTAGGTCAGGGCCAGCGCCCGTGGCCGGGTCTCGCCCTTCACGCTGTCGCGCAGGTCGATGTCGTTGCCGGTCTCGCCGCCCCAGCGGCAGGTCAGGTCGACCTGGCTCGGCGTGGTGCCGTTCACCGCCGCGGTCACCGGCATGCGGTCGTCGGCGTTCACGGCATCGACGATCGCCTGGGCCACCACCTGCGGGTCGTCGCCGCCGGCCATCTCCACCCACACGCGCCGACCGGCCACGTACAGGGCCAGCGGCCGGGTCTCGGCGGGACCGTCGGTCACCTCGATGGTGCCCTTGGCCTTGGTCGCGGTACCGTCGTCATCCAGGGCGATGGCCCAGGTCTCGGTATAGAGGTCGACGTCCTTGATGGCGCGCATCATCTCGGCCAGCATCGAGCCACGGCCGAACAGCTCGTCGGCCTGCTCCTTGCCGGTCACGCGCACCAGGCTGCCGGCGCCCTGGCTGCCGGCGGCCAGCTTCTGGCCGACCACCAGCAGCTTGCCCATGAACACGCTGTTGCCGGCCAGGCGGTTGTCGAACTCGATGTACCACCCCGGCAGCCGCAGGGCGGCGGGGATCTGGTTGAATACGGTGGAACTGATCGCCATCAGTCAGTCTCCTGTTGGTCACGGGCCGGCGCCTTCGCCGGGGCCTTGGGTTGCTTGGGCGGCTGGGCCTCCACCACCGAGCCCTCGGCGTGGCGGCGCACCCAGTAGCCGGTCCACGCCACCCAGGCGCCCTCGGCGGGCAGCGGGCGGCCGTTGTGCGGTTGCCGCACCACCAGGCCCTTGCGGGCCGGTTTCATGAAGCGCTGTTTCACGGTGACTCCTCCGTGGGCAGTTCCAGGTGACTCTCGGTGTCGGGGCCATCCCCGACGTGATGCGTGCCGTGGTAGGTGGCGAAGTCGGCCAGCTCGGCGGCATCGCGCGGGGCCGGCAGCCCCATCTCCAGGTCGAAGCTCATCTCGTACACCGCCACCCCCTTGCGCTGGGCGCTGGCCGGGGTCAGCACCCGCAGCCCCTGAAACATCAGCGTGCCCAGCTTCGCCGCCGGCTTGCCGCCCAGGGTGGGGATGACCCGCTCGACGATCTCGTAGGCACCGATCTGGCGGCTGCTGCCGCGCTGCCGGGCCCGGCCGCCACTGGCCTGGGCGGTCACGGCGTAGACCATGAAGCGCCCGTTGAGCCGGCCACCCTGAGCGCCCTTGCCGGGGCCGCCACCGTCGAAGTAGACCCACACCCCCGGCATGCTGCGAAAGGCCAGGGCCAGGGCGTCCTGGTCCCAGGGCCCGGGCAGGGTCTCGACGGTGCGCACCGTCTGCCCCAGCACCCCCTGGATGGCGGCGACGATGGCGTCCTCGGCCTCGGCGATCATCAGTAGCCCCTCAGCGCGTCGTCATCGAACACCCGGCGCCCACCCCCGGTGGTGGCCGGGGCGGCGTTGGCCGGCGGCGGCGAGGCCAGGGGCAGGTTGATCTCGCCCCGGGCCACGGCCTTCAGCCGGGCGATGGCGTCCTCGTAGCGCTGCCGCCCCTGTTCGGTGGCCACCGGCTGCTGCAGCCGATAGCGGGCGATGTCGGTGCACAGCAGCGACAGCAGCCGCGGCGTGTCGGTCACCGGCAGCCGGTAGCGCGCCGCCAGGAAGCCGTCGATCTCGACGCTGGCGTCCTCCAGGGCGCGCTCGGCCACCGCGGTGTCGATCGCCCCGGCGTGCTCGAGGTCGGTCAGCTCGACGATCTCGTCCTCGCCGAAGCGCTCGACCAGGTCGGCCACACTGGCGTACATGGCGCGTTACTCCTTCGCCTTGGCGGTTTTCGCGGCCGGCTTGGCCGGCTGCGGCTTGGCGTCCTGCTCGGCCTGGGCCTTGGCGTCCGCCTCGCCGGCGTCGCCCGGCGCGCCGATCACGCCCTTGCGGGTCAGGTGCTCGATCTCGGCGGCGTCCTTCTTGGGGTCCAGCTCCACCTCGCCCTGGGGCGGGCGGTGCGTCTTGCCGTTGCGGCGCAGGGGTTCACGTACCGGATACTTCATGGCTCACCTCGTGGCGTGCCGGCCCGCCCACGGGCGGGCCGGGTGCGTGGGCTTACGACTGGGCGGCGACGTCCTGGATCAGGAAGCCGGACTCGATCCCCGAGAGCACCGGGGCGCGCTCGTAGGTCACCGGGTAAATCCAGCTCTTGGCGTTGCGCTCGTTGTAGGGCTCCTCGACGATCGGGTGCCCCTCGAGGGTGTAGGTGTAGCCGAAGGAGGGTTCGGCCCGGGAGCTGACCTGCTCGGGCACGTAGGCCAGCACCGCGGCATTGCCCCAGGCGTCCACCATGGTGTCGCTGCCCTCGTTCATGTACACCGCCTCGCCGATCACGATGCGACGCAGGTTGAACAGGCGGGCCAGCATCTCGGCGGTGATCGAGTCGGAGCTGGTGCACTTGAAGCGCTCCAGGATCTTGGGGTGCTCGCACAGGGCGTTGAAGCCGGCCGCCGGGATCTCCAGCGTGTTGGGCCGCACGCCGATGATCGAGCGCACCGCCTCGCGGTACTCGCGAATCTGCTTCGCCGGGTCGCTGGTGCCGTCGGTCCACTGGTCGGTGCCCGACAGGGTGATCTTGTTGTTCACGCCGTAGTTGGCCGGGTTGGTGGCCAGCTCGGCCTGCTCGATCTCCAGCGAGAGCGACATGATGTTCATGGTCTCGTTGGTGGCCTGGGTACCCAGGTCGATGCCGGGCACTTGGTTGGCGTCCTGCATGTGCTCCCAGGGCACCTGGCCTTCCAGGGCGTCCTGCACCAGCGAGAACGGCTTGCCTTCATAGCCGAACTGCACCCGCTTGGTGTTGGCACCCGGGGCGCGGCGCGTCTTGTAGCGCTTGAACGAGTCGCGCCCGAACTCGATGACCTGCCCGCCGCGCTGCTTCACGGGCACGCGGGGGAACAGGGCGAAGCCGACGCGCTCGGGGTGGCGATACCCCTGGGCCACGTTGGACAGGATCGGGTCGATCACCCGGACTTGCTGGTTGTTCATGACCATCGGTTAACGTCTCCTTGAAAGCGGGTTACCGGCCGTTTAGCGGACCAGCAGCACCTCGATGAACTCACCGGCGCCGGCCGCCGAGTCGAGCGCGCGGGCCAGCACGATCTCGCCGCCCACGCCGGGGTTGGTGATGGCCATGCCGCTGGCATCGCTGACCACCTCATCGCCCACGGCGACGGCTCCGGCGGTCTCCACCACGCTGGTGCCCATGACATCGAGGGCCAGGTCCTGGCCGTCCACGGCGTCATGGCCGGCCACGCCCATGGCGTCGCCACCGGAGGCGGCGACCTGGGCGCCATCGAAGCCCACGAAACGGTGCCCGGCGACCGCCCCCGAGGCGGTCACGGTGAGGGCGAGTACGACGATCTTCTGGCTCATGCCTGGTTACCTCCCCGCTGCACGGCGCTGACGGCCGTGATGTAGTCGCAGTCGTGCTTCTCCTGGTAGGCCACCGCACGGGCGTGCAGACGGGCCTTGTCCGGGTCCACGTTGTAGCCGTCCGGGGCCTGGTAGCCGGCGCCCTCGGCGTCGTCGCCGCCGGCCGCGGCGCGCTCGCTGTAGTCCACCGCCACGGGCAGCTCCTTGAGGAAGCCTTCCAGCCAGGCGCGATCGGTGGTCTTCACCTTGTCGCTGCCCTCGCCGAACTCCAGGGCCTCCTCGGCGTCCTGGTTGGCCATGAAGGCCACCAGGCCGTCGCGGTGCTTGGGCAGCACGCGGCCTTGCGTCACCAGGTCGTCGACCAGGTGGGCGCTGGCCTCGGCCTGTGCCTTGCGTTCGCGCTCGGCGAAGGCGGCCTCCTGTTCCTTGAGCCGGTTCTCGCGCTCGGCCGCCTCGCGCTCGCGGCGCTCCAGTTCTTGCTTGTCCACGTCGGTCACCTCCAGGGTGGGCTTGGGGTGTGGCGGTTGATGGGAGGGGCGCTCGCCGTAGCTCGGCGCGTCGCGCTCCTCCAGGTGCTCGATCTCCCAGTCGGGCAGCACCTTGTCGGCGGCCTCCAGGCCGTCGTCGGCGATCAGCTTGTCGCGCAGGCCGCGGAACAGCCGCTGCAGGATGCCGCCGCGGATCTCGCCGAACTCCAGCTCCACCACGCCGGTGTCGCCGTCGGCGAACTCGATCTGCTTCAGGCCCTTGATGGCCGGGGGCTGGGCGCCCAGGAAGCCCACGTGGCGCAGGTAGTACACGCCGGGCTTGGGATTGGCGGGAGAGTCGGGGCGGTAGAAGCTCGCCGACACCTTCTTGAAGCGGCCGGACTCGACCAGCTCGGCGAACTGCGGCTCGACCTGGTCGGGCTCGGCGGTCAGGGTGTCGGCGAATGCCAGGGACTTCACCCAGCCATAGGCGGGGTGATCGTGGCGCGGGTGCCCCACCACGATGGGCGCTTCATGCAGCGCCGGATCGTAGGCGGCGGCACTCTCGCGCAGCTGCTGCTCGGTGAACCCGATGGTCTCGCCGGACATATCGGTGTGCGTGCCCGGCCGGAAAATCTCGATGCGCTGCATGGCGGCCTCCCGTGTTCGTGGGGGCCAGTATCGAGGGCGCCGCGGCGGGCGGTAAGGCGAAGGGCTTCAGCGGAAAGCGGAGGGGTGCGACGGGTCGAGCGAGGCGGGAAAACGGCGGCCGCGAGGGCGAAACCCATATAACCAGCGACCGCCGCCACGGGCAAGCTGTTTAAACCCTGTTTAAATCGCCGCAGGCGCGTGTAAAAAATTCGAGTCGTAACACGGGGGCGGGAAAGACGAACGGCGCTTGTGCGGCCTCACAGGCCGCTCTAGGTGGTGCCGGGCTGACCGCCGAGGGCGTAGCGCCCGAGGATCTCGTCGATCACCTGGCGGTCCTCGTCGGACAGCCCCAGGTAGGGGCGCGCCGGGATGGTCACCTTCTTGACCAGGGCGAAGGCACCGCCGGGCCGACCGATGGCCAGCGAGCCGCCCTTGGCCCGGATGGTGCCACCCAACTGGTGGATGGCGCCATAGATCTTGTTGGTACCCTGCTCGAGGGTGTCGCGGCCCGCCCGGTAGTGGATCGAGCCGCGCAGGCCGGCGCCGCCGCTCTCGGTCAGGATCTGGTCGTTGCGCTTGTTGGCCTTGGTGAAGTCCGACAGCGGCTCCCAGGGGTGGCCCTCGGGATCGGTCTCGGTGCGAAAGCGCTCCTCCACCGCGCCCTGCAGGTGCTCGCCGATCTCCAGCAGCGCCGGGCGCAGGTTCTCGACGTTGCGCCGCATGCGGCCGAGCATCTCGGCCACCTGCTCGTTGTTGATGTCTACGTTCAGGGCAATGCCGGCCATGTCACTCCTCCAGCGGATCGGGGTCGTCGCCCAGGGCGGCGCGAATCTCGGCCATCATCGCGGTGGCCAGCACGTCGGGCAGCTGGCTGCGCTTGCGCTCCACGGCCTCGCGGGTGCGCGCGGCCACACTCTTGCCGGGTGGGTAGTTGAAGCCGGGGTCCACGCCTTCGGGCACGTCCTCCTGGCGCGCCCCGGTGGTGTCCTGCCAGGGCTCGCGCTTCACCGTGGGCGCGGTGTCCGGGCCCTCCTTGCCCATGCGCTCCAGGTCGGCCGGCCCCTTGGCCACCACCTTGCAGCTGCAGCCCCAGCCGTTGGGCGGGTAGTGCTCCCGCCACCAGGGATCGTCGGCATGCAGCACCATCTTGTCCCACGCCAGGTGCTCCTCGCGCGGGTCGGCGCTGCCGCCGTGCAGGTACTGCCAGTAGGGGCGCACCCTGAGCAGGTCGGGATCGGTCAGCTGGGCGTGACGCCCGGCGGCGTAGGCGGTGCGCAGGTTGGTTTCGTAGATCACCCGGGTGCGCCAGCCGCGCCCGCCGCGGTACTCCCAGCCGGTGCGCGCCACCGTCTCGTCGAAGCGCTCGCGGAACGCCTCCAGGGTGGTGCCCTGGCTGATCGCCTCGTCCACCGCCCCGCGCAGGTCGTTGAGCAGGTCGGCCTTGGCGGCACCCGCCACCATGAAGGCGCTGTCGTGGGCCTCCTTCCACACGTCGGTCCAGCGCGTGCCGGGCATGTTGACCTTGTTGCGGAAGAAGGCGATGGCCTCCTCGAACGGCAGATCCTGGTACTCGACGGCCATCACTCGCCCTCGCTGACG
This sequence comes from Halomonas saccharevitans, assembly GCF_900116405.1. Lineage (GTDB taxonomy): Bacteria > Pseudomonadota > Gammaproteobacteria > Pseudomonadales > Halomonadaceae > Halomonas > Halomonas saccharevitans. The sequence goes on from NZ_FPAQ01000017.1 coordinate 57,663, forward strand.
TCGGCCCGGCCGGACAGCTCGGCGGTGGCGATAGCCTTCTGCATCACCTTGGCGAGCTGCTCACTGGGCATCTCGGCGTACAGCGCCTCGAGGCCGTCACGGATCTCGGCCAGGCTCGAGGCATTGGCCACCAGGCGACGCACCGGCTCCATCATCTCGCCCCAAGCGGGCTCGGCCTCGCGCTCCAGACGGTCGGCCATCATGTCGCCGCGCCGCTTGGCGCTGTCGTCGCCCTCGGCGAAGCCCACCGGCGCCGCCGATTGGGGCGGGCGGCTGTCGACCTCCCAGCCGTCGCCGTAGCGCTCCTGGATGTAGCGCAGGCTGGGGCGATAGCCCAGCCGCGACACGCGCTCGTCGCGCTCGGCCAGCTTGTTGAGGTCCTCGGGCTGCCCCATGCGCCGCCACACGCGCGGCGTCTTGGCACTGGGGAAGTTCCACTCGGTCAGCCACCTGGCCACCGACTGGTTGAAGCTCTCGCAGACCACGTCGGCGTCGGCCTTGGTGATGTCGTCGCGCACCTCGCCGGCCATGTCCTCACCACCCAGGCGCCCCGGGGTGCTCTCGCTGGAGCCGGTGTGGCCCAGGATCACCTTGGCAATAGCGCGGTCCATGCGGTCGTACAGCGAGGTGTAGTCGGCGGTACCGCTGCGCGCGGCCTCGATCAGCTCGATCTGCATGCCGTCTGGCACGATCACCCCCGAGTCGGAATGCACCGCCTGCAGCGCCTGCAGCAGCTTCTGCTTCTGCGCCTCGGTGCTCGAGCCGGGATAGGTGCCCTTGGCGGTGGGCTGGCCGAACTTGTCCAGGAACACCAGCCACAGCCGCAGGCCGTTGCGCTTGAAGAACACCGGCCAGTACAGCCAGTGCCCCAGGCCCTGGCCATAGGGCTCGTCGTCGTGGTCGGCGCCGGTCGAGAAGTGCCAGAACTTGCGCTCCGGCAGCAGCTCGCCCTCGGGCGTGCTGGCGGTCAGCAGGCGCAGGCGCCCGGCGCCGTCGAAGCGGAAGCGGCGCCGGTTGCGCACCTTGAGCGCGTCCAGGGTGACGTAGCGCCCCTCGTGGCCCCACAGGCACTCGGCCACGGCGTAGCCGTAGAAGATGCCGTGCAGCATGTTGGTAGTCGCCCGGTCGAAGCGGATCGACTGCAGCTGCTCGCGCAGGAAGGCCGCGGCGGCCTTGTCCTGGCGGCGGTTGCCGCCGGCCTCCACCTCCCACTCGGCGGACGCCACCGCCAGCTGCCGCTGCTGCCAGGTGGCCTTCACCTGGTCGTCGCGCAGCAGCTCCTCGTAGAGCCGCAGGTCGCCACCGCCCCGGGTGGCCAGCACGCTGTCGGTGGGCTGCAGCAGCTGCAGCGGCGTGACGTACCCGCGCGTGATGTCGCGCCCATCCAGCGTGGACGCGACCTCCTGCATCTCTGGCTTCGGCGCTTCGCTCGCCATCTAGAATCCCCCTGTGTCCATGCCGCCCCCGACGACACCCCAGCCCACGTCCCCCTGGACGCGGCCGGCCTCGTAGCCGCTGCGCTGGATGCCGGTGGAGCGAAAGTCGATTTCCACGCCGTCCTGGCGGGTCGCGTAGTAGGCCAGCGCCAGGGCGATCGCGGCGTCGCCGTGGCGCTGCTGCTGGCCGGTGCTCTTGGGCAGGCGCGCCACGCCGTCCACCAGCTTGATGGCGCGCAGGTCGTCGAGCAGGTGCGAGTCCTTGGGGATCGCCAGCTCGCCGTCCTCGAACGCCGCCTTCAGCGGCGGCATGTGCTCGCGGTACCAGGCCTCGGTGAACTGCACCTCGTGGATCCGCGCGCCGTACTGCTGGGTGGCCACCTCGGCCAGATAGGCGCCGTTGCCCCGGGCGTCCAGGGCGCCGACGTGGAAGCGGGCCAGCCGGTCGCAAAGGTAGAACAGCACCTGGCGCTGCTGCTCGAAGGGCATGTTGCCCAGCTCGACGATGAACGGCACCCGCCGCCCCAAGTCGGCACCGGTGACCATCGGCACGACCACCGTCAGGTCCGAGACTCGGCCGAAGTCCTCGCCCACTGAGACCAGCAGCTCCGGCGGCAGCGAGGTCAGCAGCGGCCCCAGCTCGCGGTCGCACCAGTCGCGGATCTCGGCCTCGCGCAGGTGCACCGGCCAGTGCTTGAAGTCGTCGTCCATGCGCAGCCGCAGCACCGGCGGGCCGTCGACCATGCGCGCCTCGATCAGCGCGCGGGACAGCCAGGCGCCCGAGCCCTGGGACGGGATCACGTCCAGCTCCTCGTTGGCCGCGTCGCCGTAGAAGGCATAGACGCCCTGCATCCACTCGCGCTCGCCCTCGGCGCTCCACTCCTTGCCCAGGCGCAGGCACACCCGGCGATAGAGCCCCTGGTCGACCGCCTCCTGGAAGGTGATGCGCTGCACCGAGCCCGCGCGCTTGCCGGCGCGAATGTCGTTGATCAGCTCGTTGAAGGGGTTGCGCTCGCCGTTGTGGGTGCTGATCACGCGCACCTTGCCGCCCCAGATCAGCAGCGCCAGGGCCGCCTTGAGCAGTTCGCCGAGCTTGTCGTGGAAGGCCGCCTCGTCGATCACCACCACGCCTTGCTTGCCGCGCAGGTTGGCGGGGCGCGACGACAGCGCCACGATGCGGTGGCCGCTGCCGGGGAACTTGATGGTGAACGTCTTGATGTTCTTGTCGTCGCCGTCGTCTTCCCAGATCCCTTCCTCGACGGCGCTGGCCGCGTGGTTGAAGGCTCGCGCCCACATGCCGCAGGCCTCCACGTATTCGATGGCCATGTCCTGGTTATAGCCGATGTAATAGACGTTCTGACCGCCGGCCCCGGTGGCGGCGGCGGCGATCAGCACGTCGTCGGCGGCCTCGGCCCAGGTCAGGCCGGTACGCCGCGACTTCTCGCTGACCTTCAGCTGGCTGTCGTCGGCGATCCACGCCTGCTGGTAGTCCAGCAGCACCGGCGGCGGGGCGTCGGCGGCGTGGGTGGCCGGCAGCTTCGCGGGCACCTCGGTCATTTGGCGACCCCCCAGCAGCTCGCGGCGCAGGTTGTCCACCATGTCCTTGGAGAGCCCGCCGCGCTTGGCCACCTCGGCAGCCTTGTCGGCGGCTTGCCTGGCCACCTCGCTACGGATGCGCAGCTCGCGCTCCACGCTCACCTTGTCGGCGTTGGCCAGATCCTTGATCGCCCCGGCCAGGAACATGATGTCCTTGGTGCTGATCTCGGCGTCGTCGTCGCCGGCATTGGCCAGCTGCTGGAAGGCCACGGTGCGCAGCATCTCCGACAGCAGGCGACCGACGTCGCCGTCCGGGTCTTCCTCCAGCTTGCCCACCCAGACCTTGGCCAGCTCCTGGGCCTCGCGGTAGCGCTGCATCTGCTGACGGGCCGACTTGACGTAACGCCCCACGGCGCTGCGGCTGGGCGCGTCGTCGCCCATCATGTTGTCGAGCTGCTCGACGATCTGGTCGATGGTCGCTCGCCCGTCGCGGATGGCGCGATCGACGCTCTCGCGGATCCGCGGGTCGAGCTTGGCGACGCTGCTGCGGCGGGCCATGGCTTATTCCCCCGGCATCGGACGCTTGACGCCGCGCACGCGGGCGCGGCCGGCGGCGGCATCGCCGCCCCGGGCGGTCAGGGTAGCCACGGTCACGCTGCCCATCTCCTCGAGGCGCACCAGGTCCTGCTCGGCCAGCCAGTCCAGGTCGGTGGCCAGGCGGTCCTGGCTCACGGCGTGGCCCATGCCCTCCAGGGCGTTGCCCAGCAGGATGGCATTGGCGCTGTAGCCGGCGGATTGCTCCAGCAGGCGCAGCATCTGCAGGCGCCGGTCCTCGGTCAGGATGCGCTCATAGCTCATTTGCGTTGCTCCAGCAGGTGTTGATGTACCAGGCTCAATTGCTTGCCCAGGGCTTCGTTGGTCGAGGCGGCGTGCGCCAGCCCCTGGTTGGTCTCGTCGAGCTTGCGCCACAGGTCGCGCAGCTCCTTGGTGCCGGGGCGGTGACGCAGGTCGTGGTCAACGCCGTCCACGCGCCGCTCCAGCTCGTCGACACGCTCGTTGATCTCCCCGATGGCCTGGCCCGTGGCGCGCGTGCGATTCACCCACCAGGCGTAAACGGACACGCCGACCAACCCGGCCACCTGCACCAGGTCGAAGAAAAAGCGCGCCATCGTCCAGTCGATTGATTCCCCCATCATCCCCTCGCGTAGCGTGATTGGCGTTTGTCGTGATCTTCCTGGCAGGGCACGCAGCGCCGCGCGGTCGGCCAGGCGGCGAGCCGCGCCGCCGGGATCGGCTCCCCGCACGCCTCGCAGCACCCGTCGGGCGATGGCTCGGCGCGGGCCATGCGCTCCCGGTGGGCATCCAGGGCGGTCTCGCGCTCGCGCTCACTCAGCGCGGCCGCCGTCTCGTACTGCTGCTCGGTCCACACAATCCCGGCTCCATTGGCGCACGCGCGCCAGTTTCTTCCATCCCCGACTGCCCCACTGGTGGACCTCGGCCATGTAGCGCGCCACGTCGCGCTGGGTGTATTCCCCCGCCGGCTTGTCCGGCGAGGCCTCGTCTTCGGTCATGCCCGGCCCCGGGGCGCACACCACCGCCCGCGGCGGCGGCTCCGGGGGTGGCGCGGGCGCACTGGCGCAGCCGGCCAGGATCAGCACCACCAGCAGCAGGCAGAACAGGGCGATCCCGCGCCACAGGGTCTGGAACATCCAGTCATCCCGGAAGCCCTGCACCAGGGCATAGCCCCCGACGGCGATCAGCAGCATGGCGGCCACGATGGTCACGGCAGGGCCTCCAGAGTGTCGCGCAGCACCGGCGCCACCGGGCCGTCGTCCTCGGCCGGGGCCCGGGCGATGCGCTGCCGCAGAACGCGGTAGCGCTCGTCGATCTCGGCCAGGCTGTCCTGCAGCTCGCGCACGGCGCGCTCGGCATGGGCCTGCTCGGCGATCGCCGTCACCAGGTCGTCGCGGTAGCGGTTGGCGCGCGCCCGCCAGGCGTCGCGCCCGCGGTGCAGCGAGTCGGCCTCGAACTGCGCCTCGGTCACGGCCAGCTCCAGCCGGGCGGTCTCGGTCTGGTGCCACAGCCAGCCGCCGGCCACGGCGGCGACCAGGGCGCCGATCAGCCACACGCGGCCGGGCAGCAGGCGCAGCAGCTTCAGGAACATGGCTCGCCCCCTTGCCAGCCGGCACGGTCGTAGCGCGGCACCAGCTCGCGCAGGATGCGCCGCACGTAGTGGCGGTTCTCGCGCTCGGCCCAGTCGGCGCGGCGAGTGTGGCGCTCCACGCTGCTCCACCACACGGCGGGATCATCGCCGGCCGCGCGAGCCAGGCGCTGGTCGCGATAGACCCAGCCCAGCCCGCCGTTGTAAGCGGAGAGCGCCATCGCCCAGTGGTTGCAGGTGTCGGCGGCGTCCAGGCGGCGCCAGTGCCAGCGGTTGTAGCGGGCCTGGGCGCGCATCGCCCAGGCGGGCGAATAGGGGGCGGCCTCGCCCAGGTCGGGGTAGATCTCGGCGATCCACTCGCTGGTCGAGGGCATGAACTGGGAGAGCCCCTGGGCGCCCACCGGGCTCTCGGCGCCGCTGCGCCAGGCGCTCTCCTGGTGGATCTGCGCGGCATGCACCGTTACCGGCGCCGGCAGCCCGAACTCCTGCTGCACGATGCGCGTCAGCTCGCGCTGGTAATGGGCGGCGTTGCCGGGGATGCCCTGGGCGCTGGCCACGCAGCTGACCAGCAGCCCGGCGGACAGCAGCCACAGCACCAGCAGGACCTTGCCGGTACGGGTCTTGAGCGAGGCCAGCAGCAGCCACAGTCCACCCGCGATCAGCAGACTGCCTATCCCCAGGGCCTCGAAACAGTCGCGGATGTCACGGCGTGCGCGGGGCGTCATGGCTGCGCCTCCTCGAGCACCACCCTGGCACGCGCCACGACGTCCTCGAGGCGCAGGTAAAGGGTCAGCAGCTTCACCCCAGGGGATGGTTGGCCTTGGAGCGCGTGGATCTGGGCGACCAGGCGGTCGCCCTCCTCGAGCAGCTCACGGGCGGTATCGGCGGCCACGTTACACCCCCAGGCCCAGCGCCAGGATGGCGGCGGCCATCACCGCCGCGCGGCGCAGGGTCGCCAGGCTGGCCTGGTGGCGCAGGTGACGGGCGCCGTTGCGCAAATCCTGGGCGGCCAGGCGATTGGCCTTGCGGAAGAAGTCGTGCGGGCGGGCGTAGTGGAAGATGGTGCGGTCGATCCAGTAGCCCAGGTAGGCACCGAAGGCCAGCTTGGACAGCGACCACACCAGCACGCCGAGCTGGTAGGGGGCGAGCCACGCCACCACGGCGGTGGCCAGCAGGGCCAGCAGCAGCCAGGGAAGCGCGCGCAGCTTGTCGATCAGGGTGGTGAACATCGGGCCATCTCCGTCTGAATGCAGGCATCGAGTCGTCGGGAACGTCGAGCCTTGACGGTAACGGCCGCGGGGATGGCGAGGCAGGCGAAGGGCTTCAGCGGATGCCGCGAGGTGCGGCGCTTGGCGGGAAGTGCAGGCAGGTTAGCGCGCCCGGCCAGCGCGGTCTAGCCGGGCTTACAGCAGGGAGATCTGGTCCCGGGCCTCGTCGTCGGCCCGGGACAGGATGGTGTAGACCTGGCGCTCGGTGAGCCGGTAGCGCAGGGCCAGCTCCGCGGGGCGGGCGCCCTGGTCGCGCTCCAGACGCATCTGGCGGTTGCGCACCCGGCGCAGGGCGTCGGCGCAGCGCGGCACCACCAGCTCCTCCATGGCCAGCGCCTCGGACAGGCGGACCGCCGCTTCGCGGCCCAGCCAGTCGATCAGCCGGTGCTCGTCGCCCAGGCGCTCGAGCACGTAGATGCGCACCCCGCCGGCATGCTCCACCAGCGCCAGGGTCGCCGCCAGGCCGATGGCCTCGGCCACGTCGGTCAGCGACTGCGGCAGCTCCTGGATCTCGCGAACGTCCAGCATCAGCGGTTCTCCTTACGGCGTGAGGAAATGCCCAGCTCGCGCACCATCTCGGCCATGCGCTGCTGGTTGCGGCGGCGCTGAGCCTCGCTCATCGGCGGCTTGGCCAGCCGCGGCTGCTGGGGCCGGGAGGGCAGCGCCTCGAGCAGCTGGCGCGGCACCGGCCAGCGATCGGCCTCGCGGGCCAGCCGGGCGAAGCCAGCGCGCAGGCGGCCGGCGTCCAGCTCGGGATCCCAGCCCACCGGCGCCTGCCACAGGGTGTCGATCCAGGTCTGCTGGGTGTAGGCGGCCTCGTCCTCCCAGGGGGCGCTGGGCAGGCGCAGCACCAGCAGCCGCGCCAGGCCGGTGGTGATCTCGTCGCGGAACCATTGGGCCGGTTGACTCATGACTGGCGCCCCTGGTCCAGCGCCTGCAGGGCGCGCATCACGCCCTTGGCCGGGCGCTGCGGGGGCTGGCCTTCGACGCCGGCCATCGCTTGGCTGGCCTCGGCGCGGGCACCCAGCGAGACCAGCACGCTCTTGAGGTAGTTGTGGTTCTTGAGCGGGCGAGTGTCCTGACCGGTCTCGCGCTTGGCGCGGATCGCCTCGACCGTTTCGGACATGGCCGCACCGACCAGGCTGGTGTCGCTGGCCAAGGCCAGCGCTTCCCGCGACAGGCGCAGCTGCCGCTCGTAGGCGGTCGCCCGCGTCTTGCCGCGGAACAGCCCCACATAGGCGACCAGTGGCCGGGAGACGTCGCGCGGCAGGTCGGCCAGCAGCGCCATCATCTCGCGCAGCGCCTCGTCCTCGGTGACGTGCTCCAAGTTGAACTGGCTGTGGCAGCAGGGGCAGCGAATATCCATCGATTCTCCAGCGTTTATGGGGTGATTGACAGCCACTTATCGGGCTCGGGCAGGGCGTCGAGCAGCCGCCCCAGCAGCTGGCGATCGCGCTCCCAGCCGGGCGGCAGGCGGTAGCGGCGAGCCAGGCTCTCGCGATTCTCGCCGACGTAGGCCAGGAAGCGGTCCACGGCGGCCAGCCGGCTACGCTTCTCCCGCTCGGCCTCCAGTGCGGCGATCACGCCCCGGAACTGCTTCTCGGTGCGCAGCCAGTCGATGCGCTCGATGCCGGTCTGGCGCTTGGCGATGGCCTCGGCATAGGCCCAGGACGCGCCCAGCTCCGACAGCAGGGCCTCGATCTTGCCCATCATCTCGTGCTTGTTGAGAGTGTTCGGCACCCGGCCGGCGCGCTTGGGCGCCTTGGGCTTCCAGCCCAGCCGCCTGAACTCCTCGAGCACGCGCGCCGCGGTGCGGCCATCGAGATCCTTGGCGCTGCGCACCCCGGCGACGCGGGCGAGAACGGCGCGATACTCGTCGTCGGCCAGGCCCAACTGCTGCCGGGCGATATGGATTTGGGCCAGCTTGTTCTTGCTGATCATGAGGAGACTCCCTTCATCTGCCGCTTCACCGTCCGGCACCAGCCGCCGCAGGGCTTGCCGTGGTTGTCGCCCTGGTGGCAGGCGAACACGGCCCGATCCCTCACGGCGGCGGCGAAGTCGCGCTGGGTATGCAGGCTCACCGAGGCCTCGCTGCCTTTCTGCGCCGCACAGCCCGAGCACATGGGCACGGCAGCGCGCATCGCCTGGCGCAGGCGCTGGCGGGACAGCCGCTCACGACGCACGGGACGATAGCTCAGGCAGGTGACGCCGGCGCCCGGATCGGTCACCCAGCCACCCTCGGGCCAGGCGCCGCCGTTCTTCATCTCGATCATCTGCTCAAGCACGTCGCAGCCCCAGGCGTGCTCGCAGTGCGTGCACAGCATGTCGAGATTGGTCGTCCACTCGGCGGCGGTCGGCTTGTACGGCTCGCGCTGGATGCTCATGACGCCGCCTCGTCGTCCTTGATCTCGAGATCCGGGAAGTGCTTTTTCAGGTGGGCCACCACCGCGCCCTCGGTGCCAAAGTCCGGCACAAAACCGATCACCTGCGGCGTCACCAGGCGGTCGGCTTCCTTCTTGCCAAACACGCGCTTTAAGCTCGCATACCCCTTTTTGCGATAGGCCGCCCGCTTCATTGGCCGCCAGAACCGCGCCTCAGGATGTACCGGCGCGCCGTCCTCGACTTTTGTCCACTCGCCCTTCGCAACGCCGTCCACGAACACGCGCACGAAGATCTTCTTTCCGTTGTGCACCTTGGCCAGCGACAGCGTGTAGCCGTCCGCCAGCAGCTCAACGGTGCCACCCAGGTGCGCCAGGCGCTCTTTGATCTCTTTCCACTTATCCATCGCTTACCTCACTGGCTGCTCATCAGTGCCGGGCCACCACGCCCGGCAGACGCCCCGCGCAGGGCGGGGCGTTTCGCTTCAGTCGTGCAGGATCTGCCAGCGGCTGTGCAGGCGCCCCTGGTCGCGATAGCGCTCCATGCAGTCCACGCGCCGCAGCTTGTCGCCGTAGAGCTTCGCGCCCAGGCGCTTCACGGCCTCGGCATCGCTCCAGCTGCAGGACGCCCGCTTGCCCTGCACGGTGCCGGTCACGTAGCCGTCACCGCTACGGCGCAGCCTCACCTCGGTAACAGGCATCAGCGCACCTCCTTCAGCAGCCATTTCTGGGCGACGTTGCCGGCGATATAGCCGCCCAGCAGCAGCCAGGTCAGCGTCTCGAATACCTCGACCGGCAGGTGGCCGGCGACCAGCAGCCACACCAGCACGGCCTGCCAGATCATGGCGGTCCAGAACTTGCGCGAACTCCAGCGCGCGGCGACCTCGTTCATGCCGCCTCCTCGAAGCGCTCGGCGTCCTCGAGCAGCTTGCTGACCAGCTTGTCCACCTCGCTGTCGGTGGGCTTGATCACCACCTGGTCGTCGGCCTCCTCGACGGTCACGCCCACGCGCTTCAGCTCGGTCACGGTCAGCTCGGCCAGGGCCTTGCGGATCGGCTCCTCGCGCACGCGGATCATCGCCTCGGACTGATCGGGGAAGTGGCGGCGGATCAGCTTCACCACCTGGGCGGCGTCGTCCCAGGTCAGCTTGCCCTTGCCCTTGGTCATGCCCACGCGCACCCCGGCGATCACCACGGTGCGGCGCTTGCCTTCCCACAGCTCGGGATTGGCCTCGACCGAGGCGCGCAGCCGGTCGTGGGCCTCGCTGGTGCGGCGCACGGCGTCGCGGATCTCCGGCAGGGCCTGGCGCTTGGCGTCTTCCACCTGGCGCTCCAGGGTCTCGATCAGCTGGCACAGGCGGTCGCGCTCGGCGGCGTAGTCCTCGGCGCGCTTGTTCACGGTTTCCATGGGAGTCTCACTGTTCACGGTCTTGCTCCTCGGTTTCGATCTCACGGGTTACGGCGTCGATGGCCTGCATGTAGCGCTGGGCGCTGGGGCCGTGCAGGCAAACCAGCCCGCCCAGTACGGTGTCGCTGTCATCGCGCACGGTGATGGCGACCTGGTTGGCGCCCAGGGCGCCCATGTCTTGCAGCACCTGGGCGACCGGGCTTTGCCCGATCTCCTCCAGGCTGGTGAGGCGTTGCAGTACGGTCATGCGGATCTCCTGTCGGCGTGGCGGCTGATCACCCAGGGCGCCAGGTAGGCCATCAGCGCCTCGGCCTCGTCGGCATCCAGCAGCAGCTCGGTCTCGTGGGCGCACAGGGTCAGGCTGCCGTCGCTGGCCAGGGCGAACACCGGCTCGGCGGCGGCCTCGTCACTCGACTCGAGGCTGGCCGCTGGGACGCCCCAGGCCTGGCGCAGGCCCGCGATCAGCTGCTGCATGCTGGGCCTGGCCGGTTCGGGCGCGACCGGCTCGGGCGCGGCCGGCGCCGTGGACTCGGCGGCGATCGTGCGCCACGCCACGCGGCCCCGCTCCAGCTGCACCTTCTCGACCCGGACGTCGCGACCCAGGGCGTTGAGCGCGCGGGTCACGGCCTTGCGGTCCAGGTGCAGGTTGTCGGCGATCTGGCGCAGCGACAGCGGCTTACCGACATGTGCCAGGTGCGCCTCGACGCGCCCCTTGATGGTCGTGGGCGGGGTGGCGCCCTCGCCCTGGGCGAGCATCGGCAGGCTGTAGCGCCGACCGTCGCCGTGCGGATGGGCCACCAGGGCGCCTTGCTGGGTCATGAAGGCGAGTCGGGAAGCCACACTGTGGCGCCCCTCAGCCAGGGTGGTGTGGGCGTAGATCTCGGCCAGCGTCAGCGGGCCGGTGGCGCGACCGAGGATCTCGCGGATCTCGTCCTCGAGGGCCACGTCCAGGTCGTCCTGGGAAGCGAATGCCTTCATTGGATCTTCCTCCGAGCAAAGTCGGCGGCCCCGTTGCGCGGGTGCCGGTGGTGGCGAAGCGGTTCGATGGCCGCGCCGTTGCGGCGCGGCAGGTGGGCGACCGGACGCTCGGCGGCGTCGGCCTCGGCGCGCCAGCGGGCGACCAGCTCGCGCCAGTCCTGGTGGTCGTCGCTCCGGTGCGGCTCGACGCGGACCGAGGGCGTCGTATCCATCGCCAGGCCGGTGTCCTGCTCGGCCCATAGGCGCAGGATCACGGCCTGCTGAGCGGGCAGCGGCGGCTCGGCCTCCAGGGCGCGGCGCTCGCAGCGCTCGATGTTGGCCAGGTACTGCGGCAGCGTGATGCCGTGCCGGGCCAGGCGCAGCTGGACGAAACGGTCGGCGTAGTAGTCCAGGGTCTCGTCGGGGTAGATCATGCGACACCTCCGTGGCGGGCCAGGTAGGCCCGCTTCTCGTCTGCGGTCACCGGGCGCTCGAGGCGCTCCAGGCTCACGGTCTCCAGCTCGCCGGACGGCTCGCGCCCCAGCACGATGGCCTCGGCGCGGCGGCAGGCTTGCGGCGCGGTGAAGGCGGCCAGCTCCAGCACCACCCGCACCTCGCGGTGCCCGGCCGGGGCGACGCCCACGCGGTACGCCGCCAGGTCGTCGGGCGAGCACTGCTGCGGCGTCTCGCCATCGAACAGGTCGGGGTGATGCGGGCCGGGGATCACGGTCGGGGCGTTCACGACTCACCTCCCAGGTCCTGCCAGGCGTCGCGGATATGCTCAGCGCCGGGCCGGGCGGGCCGGCGCGGCCGGCTGGGCTTGCTTGAGCAGCGTGGCCTGGGTCTCGGTCGGCAGCGAGCCGAAGGCGTACTCGCGGCCACCGCCACGTCCGGCGCGGCGACGGTTCTCCCAGTCGTCACGCTTGGCCCGGCGCACCACGGCGCTGTGGGTGTCGGGCATGCCGGGCAGGCCGGCCAGCTCCTTGGGGGCGTACCATTCCCGCGTCATGATTCCGCTCCCTCGAACAGCGCCAGCTCCGGGGCGTCGTGCTTGCGCACGTTCTCCCGGTGGCCGGCCAGCTGCTCCATGGCCTGGGTCACGCCGTGCAGCACGTCAGCCGCATCGGCCTCGCTGCGATAGAAGCGCGTCAGCTGGGCCACGGCATCGTTCAGGCGGTTCTGCAGGTCGAGCAGCTCGTCCTGGCTGCTGGCTCGCCCGACGGGAATGTCGATCACCAGCTTCTGCGCGCTGGCGGCGATGTACTGCGTCACGAACGTGGCGTCGCAGGCGAACTCGAACGGGCGGATCCGCTTGCTCGGGATCGACCCGTCTTTCATCCAGCCGTAGACGGTCCACTCGGTAGTGCCGATCAGGTCCGCCACTCGCGGCACGCTCCGGTTGTGCTTGTGCAGCGCATAGTCCAGGCACAGGCGGATCGCGTGCTGCATGGTCTGCGGCGTGGTCGGTTTCCAGCGCTTGCGCGTCATTTGCACCCTCCTTCCTCCAGGGGCCTCCAAACGTCGTCGCATCTTGTGGTTAGGCGGGTCCGGCTCGGCGGCCTACGCTCAACTCAAACGACGAATGAGGGCGGTCTTATGCAGCGTTTCGACGGTTCGTATCCCGATGCCCTTTACGGGCGCCAGTGGTACCCTTGGCGTGATAGCGGCTCGGCCAGATCGTGGCCGCGTCAATGCCGATCGCCTCCGCGATGATCCGCTCGCCCTTCGGCCAGGGCCGGGCCAGCGCATTCGTCAGGGTGGTCGGAGAGGCATAGCCGTGATGCGTCGCCAGGCGGCGCAGGCTCCAGCCGGCCTTGCGGAGTTCCGCGACAATGTCTGCGCGGTGCCAGTCCTTGAGGGCGGCTTTTTTCGGACTGCTGCTTTTGGTCATGTGCCAACGCTCTCTTGGTGCATGTGTGTTGCGTCATGGCTACATCATGCGACACATATAGAGCGACGGTCAAGACAAATGGAGCGGGTCAATGTTTAAACGTGCGCTCCAAATGGGCTCGCTTTGCACATACACGACTAATATCAATGGGTTAGGTGGAACTATGACGCGTCAAACTTCTCAACACGATCAGGTCAATGTTCAGGCCGGGAAGGTTGACGCGCTCGGGGAGCGCATATCCGTGGCAATAAGGCGCGTCGGGGGTGTGACAAGCATGTCGCATAAGGCCAATGTGTCGACCTCGGTGCTCCGTAAGTGGCGGGCAGGGCAGTCAGAGCCACAGGTGACCGCCCTGGTGAGTATGGCTAGAGCTGCGGGGATATCGGTGGGATGGCTGGCCACGGGCGAAGGCGACCCCGAGGGCGGCGAGCCGCCGGCCGGGCTGGGCCGCCCCGACGCCGACCTCGACGCCCTGGAGCAGATCGCCCTGAAGGTGCTGGCGCTGCTCGACAAGCGCCGCCCGGACCTGTCACCCAAGGCCCGCGCGCGCATCGTGCGCCTGGTGTACGAATTCTATATCCGGCAGGAAAAGCCGATGGACGAGGCCAGCCTGGACAACGTGATAGAGCTGGCGGCATTCAGATAGACGCAGGGGGAGCCAAGGCAGTGATCGACGACTTGCTGAAGAAGATCGACGAGGCGATAGCCGACGAGGACGACAGCCGCCAGGACGGCGCCAGCAGCGGCGGGGGCTCGATCCACATCAGCATTGGCGACATCGTCAACAACACCGGCACGGTGGTGATCGGCGGCAACGTCGAAAGGAAGGATCGGCAGGAAGGCGAGGGCAGCGGCAGCCAGGCCCGGCAGTCGTGCGGCGGCGGACCGTGCCCCGAGGTGGCCTGGCTGCGCCGCCAGGTACTGGCCCTTAAACAGCGGGTATGCGGCGGTTACCCGCCGGATGCTTTGAACGCCCTTAAACACAACGGGCGCCCTCGCGGCGCCCGTCTCACTTCATGTGGCCCATCTTCCCCTCGGCGGCCCGTTGTCCCAAACCATCGCCGCCCGTCCCGCTCACCCCGTCCGCGCCGCGCCACTGCTCGCCAGCCCGCGCCACGCCGCACTTTCCGTCCCGTTATGTCTTCCTTGCTGCCACCAAATCCCACTTCCCCCTATGTCCCATACTCCTTGTCTCCCCTCACTCGCCGCTAACCTTCGGCCACTCTAGCCCTGGGCTCAAGGCATGACGTGCGACGAGATCCTCCCTCCGAAACCTCGCTTTTCAGTAGCAACATCTGAACTATATCCCATAGACAGATAATTCGCCCATCGCAGCAGTGATTACTGCTAGAATCGCGCGCGCCACGCAGGCGCTTCCTGTCTCGGCTACCCGCCTTGGGCAGGCCGCACGCTCGCGTCACGGCGCTTACCGGCGCCGCCGACGCGAGCGTTCGAGCCGGTCCGGCAGGGAAGCGCCTGTCCGCCCATTACAATTCGAGAGATCCTCCATGATCGCCACCCTGCAAACCCTCGGCCGCCCGCTGATGCGACTGGGGCTGATCCCCCAGATCGCCATCGGCATCGTCTGCGGCATCCTGCTCGCCACCCTCGCGCCGGACACCGCCCAATCGGTCTCGCTGCTGGGCCAGCTATTCATCTCCGCCCTGAAGGCGGTCGCCCCGATCCTGGTGTTCATCCTGGTAACCGCGGCCATCGCCAGCCACCAGAAGGGTCAGCCGACCCATATCCGCTCGGTGATGGTGCTCTACGTGATCGGCACCCTGGTCGCCGCCCTGGTGGCCGTGGTGGCGAGCTTCGCGTTCCCCACCACCCTGGCGCTGGATCGCCCCGAGGTCAGCGGCAACCCGCCGGGTGACATCATCGAGATCCTCCAGAACCTGCTGCTCAACGCCGTCGCCAACCCGGTCACGGCGATCATGGAAGGCAACTTCATCGCCATCCTGGTGTGGGCCATCGGCCTTGGCATCATGCTGCGCCAGGCGAGTGACGGCACCCGTAACCTGCTCGGCGATCTTTCCGATGCCATCTCGAACATCGTGCGCCTGGTGATCCGCTTCGCCCCGCTGGGCATCTTCGGCCTGGTCGCCAACACCCTGGCGGAGTCGGGCATGAATGCCCTGCTCGACTATGGCCACCTGCTGGCGGTGATCGTCGGCTGCATGCTGTTCGTGGCCCTGGTCACCAACCCGCTGATCGTCTACTGGCAGACCCGCGAAAACCCCTATCCGCTGGTCTTCACCTGCCTGCGCGGCAGCGCCATCACCGCCTTCTTCACGCGCAGCTCGGCGGCCAACATCCCGGTCAACCTGGAGCTGTGCAAGCGGCTGAAGCTGCACGCCGACACCTACTCCATCTCGATCCCGCTGGGCGCGACGGTCAACATGTGCGGCGCGGCCATCACCATTACCGTGATCACACTCTCGGCTGCCCATACCCTGGGCATCGGCGTCGACTTCCCCACCGCCCTGCTGCTGTGCGTCGTCTCGGCACTGGCCGCCTGCGGCGTCTCCGGCGTGGCCGGCGGCTCGCTGCTGCTGATTCCCATGGCCAGCAACCTCTTCGGCATCTCCACCGACGTGGCCATGCAGGTGGTGGCGATCGGCTTCGTGATCAGCGTGGTGCAGGACTCCACCGAGACGGCGCTGAACTCCTCCACCGACGTGCTGTTCACCGCGGCCGCCTGCCGCCGCAAGGAAAACGCCCAGGCCTGATCGCAAGATGAAGGTCTGAGAGAAAACGCCGCGGTCCCGTGCTCTTTACGGGGCCGCGTGCCAGCAACGGAACTCCCCCTCCCCCAGCGGCGTCCTGCCGCGCATCGCCTGCCGAGATAATGAGTTTTTCCAACCCTTAACGTAAATCAACACATCATTCTTTAGGATGATAACGTTGAGGCAACATCGCGACTGAAGATAGACAGCATCGGCGACATTTACGATAGTGGGAACGTTTAGATACAGTTCGTCACCGGTATCGAGCGATCGGAAACCGGCCACCGCCCACGATTATCAGGAAGCGCTGACGCCATGATCCCCCTCCTGCTCGCCTGCCGCCGCTTCAACCGCTCCCTCCCGTCCGCTTTTCGGCTGCCTTTCCTGGGACTTTGCCTGCTGCTGGCCATCAACGCCCACGCCGCGGATGGCGGCGCCACGCCCATGCCGATTCTGACCCTTGCGCAGGGCAGCGACCGCCAGCAGCTCTCGCTGGAGGCGATCGAGGCCACCGACGAGCTCTATCACATCCAGATGCAGCATCCCGAGGGCCCAGAGGGCCGCTTCTCGGGTGTCTGGCTGAACGCCTTCCTGGCGGCGAACGGCCTGGAAGACGCGAAACGCGTGCGCTTCATCGCCGATGATGGCTACACCACCTTCCTCACCCTCGCCCAGCGCAACGAGAAGGCCTACCTCCTGGCAACACGGCTGGACGGCGAGCCGATCGGAGTAGATCGGCTCGGCCCGCTGATGCTGGTGGTGCCCGACGATGCCGAGGCCGTCCTTGACGGCTCGGCACCCATGAATCGCTGGATCTGGGCGCTCGAGGAAATCCGCGCGAGATGACGACTGCCCCGGCCAGGGCCTTGCGCCATCGCCTGCTGCTGGCCTTCGGGCTGATCGTCGCGACCTGTGCCGCGGCCATCACCTACTACGCCGTTCACGCGCGACAGCATGTCGGTGCCGACTACACCGCCATGGTCGCCGACGTGGTCCGCTCCCAGTCAGATCCCCAGGAGCTGCGGACGACCCTGATGCGTCTCGACGACGGTCATCCGGATCATCGGGCCCACCAGGAGGAGCTTGGAGAGCTGCTGCCGCGCATTCCCCGGCGCATCGAGAACCTCCGGGTACAGGTACTGCGCAGCGACCTTCCCCGCCAGGATTACGCACCGCTGATCGACGAATTGGACCTGGTTCAGGAGCGCATCGCCACACTTCAGGCCCGCTTCGATCGGGCTCAGCGCGATGGGCTCGACGGTGAGGAGATCGAAGCGCTGCGCACGCTTGGGCTCGAGGTCGAGGCGGGGCTCGCCTGGAGCTACAGCGAGCTCAGCCTGCTGGTGCAGAACGCCTCCGCCGGACAGCGCCATCTGATGGAGTGGCTCACCGCCGCGGTGTTCGGTCTCCTGGTGATGGTGGTGGCCGCCGTCGGCGCGGTGATGCTGATGATGCTGCGCCTGCAGCGCCAGCGAGACGAGTTGCGCCACCTGAGCCAGACCGACATGCTCACCGGGCTCTTCAATCGTCGTCGCCTGCAGGAGGTAGCCGAACAGGAGTTCACCCGTCGCCAGCGCCACCCCTCGCCGCTGAGCCTCATGCTGCTCGACCTGGATCATTTCAAGCACATCAACGACGCCTTCGGCCACCCGGTGGGTGACGAGGTGCTCTCCTCCTTCGCCGAGATACTCCGGCACCAGGTGCGACGCCTGGATACCGTGGCGCGCATGGGCGGCGAAGAGTTTGCGGTGCTGCTGCCGGACACCGATGGCCAGGACGCACGACAGCTCGCCGAACGAGTCCGCGAGGCCACGCGCGCCATGCCGCTGCCAACGGAGGCCGGAGATTATCGACTTACCGTCAGCATCGGCGTGACCGAGGCCCGGCAAGGCGACAGCTTCGAACACCTCTATACCCGAGCGGATCGGCGGCTCTATGCCGCCAAGGAAGCCGGCCGGGATCGCGTGGTCAGCGGCGACGCGCTGCCGGAGGTCGCCAATACCGGCACGCCCCTAGACGATGATGAGCTCGACGCGTTGCAGCAAGACACCGCACGCTAGGCGCGACCCTGCTCCGCTGTCAGACTCCAAAGCAGGCCTTCGCCAGACGAAGTGAAACAGGCATCATCGCCGCGGGCCCTCGTGCTGGGCAGTGCACTGATCGCAACGCCGAGCTGCTCGCCTCAGGCGCCCCTCCATGGCAGCCTCCAACCGGTCGCCCAGCGCGACGCTCCCGCGCTCGATCTCCCCAGCCATGGCCGGTTCCTGTGGCCTAACTCGGCACTGACAGCGCCGCCCTTTGACAGGCGACCGTTCTTTCTATAGAACGTTCGTTAAAAGGAACAACGAGAGCGCCTGTCATGGATACCCCCTCCCTCAGCACCCTGGGGCAGCACCTGCAGTCCCTGCGCAAGGCCCAGGGCTGGTCGCTGTCGCAGCTGGCCGCCGCCGCGGGCATCGCCAAGTCGAACCTGTCGCGCCTCGAGCAGGGCAACGGCAACCCCACCCTGGACACCATCTGGCGCCTGGCGGTGCAGCTGAAGGTCCCCTTCGGCACCCTGGTCGCCCCCATCGCCGTGCCCCTCGGCGAGGATGGCGTGGAAGTGCGCCTGATCGATCAGGGCAAGGAGAGCCCCCAGGTCGATGCCTACTGGATGCGCTGCGCCCCCTTCACCACCCGCGTCGCCGAGCCGCATACCCCCGGCGCTAGGGGATCCCTGACCCTGATCAGCGGTCACCTCGAGGCCGGGCCAGAGGGCGACACCCGCCGGCTCGCCGCCGGCGATACCCTGACCTTTGCCGCCGACCGAGCGCACTGCTACCGCACCAGTGACGACTGGGCCACCCTGCTGGTCAGCGTGGTTTATCACGGGGAGTCCCACCGATGAGCCAGCAGGCCATTTCCTCGTCGCCGCGCCCCTGGCTGATTGGCATCCGCGAGGCGATCCCCCTGCTCGGCGGCTACGTGCCGGTGGCCATCTCCTTCGGGCTGGTCGCCATCCAGGCCGGTTTCAGCGCCCAGGAGGCGGTGCTGATCTCGGCCCTGGTCTACGCGGGCGCCTCGCAGTTCCTGTTCGTCGGCATGGCCGCCGCCGGCTCGCCGCTGTGGCTGGTGGTGGTCATGACGCTGCTGATCAACGTGCGCCACGTGGTGTATGCCCCCAACCTGGCCCCCTGGCTGACGGCGAGCCGCGGCTGGCCCTGGCTGATGCACGCCCTCACCGACCAGGTCTTCGCCCTGGCGCACACCCGCCTGCCGCAGCTGCCGGAAGCGCAGCGGCTCGGCTGGTTCACCGGCGCCGCCCTGTTCGCCTGGGCCAGCTGGATCGCCGGCACCGCCCTGGGGGCGCTGGCCGGCGAGGAGCTGATGGCGCGCTGGCCGCTGCTCGGCGAGATCATGCCCTTCGCCCTGCCCGCTCTCTTTCTCGTGCTGGTGGTGCCGCGCTTTACCTCGCGGCGCTGGAACCTGGCCCTGGGCCTAACCATCCTGAGCGCCCTCGCCCTGACCGTGACGGGCTTCACCAACCTGGCGATTCCCCTCGCCGCCGCCTGCGGAGCGCTGTGCTTCCAGGCCGTGAAGTGCCGCCCCGCCAAGCACTCAGCACACACGCAAGGAGCCCGCCATGAGTAGCGCTATGTGGATCGCCGTGATCGCCTCGGCCGTCGGTACCCTGCTGCTGCGGCTGCTGCCGATGCTGTGGATGCGGCGCCGCCTGGCCCGGCTGGGCCAGGACGACGGAATCGACGCCATGCCCCAGTGGCTCGGCATCCTGGGGCCGCTGATGATCGCCGCCCTGCTCGGCACCTCGCTGGTGCCGAAGACGCTGGACGCCGTCTCCTGGCTCGCGACCGGGATCGGCGTGCTGGCAAACCTCGCCATATGGTGGCGAACACGAACCCTCGGCTGGCCGGTAGCGGCCGGCGTGGCGGCCTTTGGCGCCGTGGTGGTGCTGGCAAGTTGGGTGCTTTAAGAGAAGGGATAGAAAGAAGCGTGATTGCTAGAGGGCGTGGTGGATCTAGCAGGGCTTGAATCTGCGACCAAGGGATTATGAGATCGCTTTTAAAACAATAAGTTACTGAAACACAAGGAAAAGCAACCGTAATCGAGCGAAAGGTACAGTCCTTTGGAATCAGTAGGTTAGCTAAGGTTGAGGATAGCACAGGGAGCTGGTGTGTGTACCGCTCGTGTACCTTTGACGCAGGAGATCATTGGAAGAATAGCTCTTCTCGGAAGATCTCTCGTTCTCTGCTGCGTCTGAATCCTGAATTCAAGCAATAAGTGCAGCACCTGCGGTATCCAGGGCTCCTGAGTATTCCCCCAGGAATACCTGTGCCGGTGTCCGATAGCCGAGCCGTTTTCGAGGGCGGTCATTCAGCTTCCTGAGCACCCTGCGAAGCTCGGCATCGGTGACCTGGCGGAAGTCCGTTCCCTTGGGAAAGTACTGCCGTATCAGGCCATTGGTGTTCTCGTTGGTCCCACGCTGCCCGGAGCAGTAGGGATCACAGAAGTATGTCGCTGCTGTCACTGCCTTGGACACGGCTTGGTGCTCGGCGAATTCGGAGCCATTGTCCAGCGTGATGGTCTGGACCGCGCCCCGACGAGGTTTCAGTAG
>NZ_FPAQ01000060.1 GCF_900116405.1 Halomonas saccharevitans
CCAGGTCACCACCCTGCGCCTGAAGTTGCTGAAGATCGGTGGCGTGGTGATCCGCAATACCCGGCGCGTCCGGCTGATGCTGAGTAGCCACTACCCCGACCAAGACCTCTTCCTCAAGCTGATCAAGAAACTGGTGCCGGGATGACCGGCAGGGTGCTGTCCCCGGCACGAGATAAACAATGGGGGTAGGGGGCAGTGCGTCTTGAAGGCGGGAAATCGATCAAAAAGTGAGCGATTCTCGCGCCATCCAGCATGAAGAGCTGGCCTGCTCACCCGCCAGGCCAAACTCGCGATACTGATGCAATATTCAGGCTAGCTGGATGCCAAAGGTGCGCTGCTGGTTCGAGAGCATCTGGTAGTCGACGATGCCGTAATCCAGCATTGGACGAGCGTTACTACCGTCCCCCCCGGCGCGCCGACTCAGCACCTGGGTGGCCAGCAGTATGTCCTCATGGGGGCGCAGCGAGACGTTGGCGCCGATCTCGGTGAACTTGAAGCTGCCTTCGTCTTCGCTGCTGGGGCCGAAGAAGTCGTTGTCGTCGGTGATGATCAGCGCCTGGCTCAGGAAGCCGTGCATCTGGAGGGTGTCCAGCACGCGCTCCTCGCCCCGGGCCTGGATCGAGAAACTCATGGTCAGCGCGGCGATGATGGCTATTACAGAGCGCGCATCACTCCATCGAAATGACTTGGACACGATCATCCAGGTACTCCCTTTCAAGATATCCCAGGGCACCCGGCGTGGTGGCGATGCGCTCGAGCATCTCACGCTGGTCACGGACCCTGTTGGGGGCCTGCCCGGTTCCCGAGAACACCATGCGATCCCAAGCCAGCTGCAGCTGGTGCGGATAGACGGCCAGTTGTTCCTTGGCAAAGCGCGCATGCACGGGATGGTTGTTGTCTAGCACGTAAACGCGCACGGCCTGACCGTCGGGCCAGGTACGCTGACGCATGGCGAAGATGGCGCGGGTGGTATCGCGGGTCAGGTGCTGGGTGGTCACGTCTGGATGAGCCACGACCGCAATGGGCATCTCTTGGGCACCGGTAACGGTGCTAGCCAGCATCATGAGGATGGTCAGCACAAGAGCGGTCAGGCGCACCATGATGAGCGCCTCCTAGGGCTGCGCCCACCAGCGGCGGTCGCTGCCGCGTTGCAGGAGTGAATCAGGACGTAAGCCGGCATCGGGGGAGGTGTTCCCGTTGTCTCGTGAACGACAGGCTCATGCGCCAATCAGGCGCAGCCCTCACGCTGTGTGTATGAGTCGATGTCGCCGCCTCCCTGCAGAACATGAGCTCTTTATGTTTTTTATCCTACTGCGTCCTAGCGTTGAGGCCCGATAGGCACTAGAAAAACCATCCTGCCATGTCGGAGCCAGTCACTCTTATACGCTACATCACTTTTACGAAATTAACAGGCAGGAGTATCAACGCGTAATGAAAAATCCGGCGACCCTCAAGTCGCCGGAAAGCACGGGTAAAGCATGGATGGACGCTCGAGCAGCCCTCACAGCACGGCGAAGCTCTCGGCATTGAGCCACAGATGGGCCATGACGCTGGCGATATAGCCCAGGGCGATCACCGGGCTCCAGCGCAGGTGACCCATGAAGGTATAGTTGCCTCGGGCCTGGCCCATCAGGGCGACGCCGGCCGCCGAGCCGATCGACAGCAGGCTGCCACCGACGCCGGCCGTGAGGGTGATCAGCAGCCACTGGCCATGGGACATGTCGGGCTCCATGGTCAGCACGGCGAACATCACCGGGATGTTGTCGACCACCGCCGAGAGCACGCCGAGGGTGATGTTGGCTCCGGTGGCGTTCCAGCCGGTATAGAGAGCGTCGGAGAGCAGGCCCAGGTATCCCATGAAGCCCAGTCCGCCGACGCACATGACGACCCCGTAGAAGAACAGCAGGGTGTCCCACTCGGCACGCGCCACGCGATTGAAGACGTCGAAGGGCACCACGCTGCCCAGGCTCTCGAGCTTCTTCCAATCGCCACGCTGGCTGTAGCGAGTGCGTTTGCGCTCCAGAGAGCGGGGCAGGGTGCGACGCAGGAAGTAGCCGAAGAACTGCAGGTAGCCAAGGCCCGTCATCATGCCCAGTACCGGCGGCAGGTGCAGCAGGGTGTGGCAGGCCACGGCGGTGGCCACGGTGAGCAGGAACAGGGCGATGATGCGCCGCGCACCGCGCTTGAGCCACACATCCTCTTCCAGGCTGTCGGGCTTGCGGTTCTGGATGAAGCAGCTCATCACCACGGCAGGAATCAGGAAGTTGATCAGCGAGGGGATCAGCAGCTCGAAGAACTCGTAGAACTCGATGATGCCGGCCTGCCAGACCATCAGGGTGGTGATATCACCGAAGGGGCTGAAGGCGCCACCGGCGTTGGCGGCCACCACGATGTTGATGCAGGCCAGGTTGATGAAGCGCTTGTCGCCCTCGGCCACCTTGGTCACCACGGCGCACATCAGCAGGGCGGTGGTCAGGTTGTCGGCGATCGGCGAGATGACGAAGGCCAACACGCCGGTGATCCAGAATAGCGAGCGGTAGCTGAAGCCTTTGCGAACCATCCAAGAGCGCAGGGCGTCGAAAGCGCGTCGTTCTTCCAGGGCATTGATGTAGGTCATCGCTACCAGCAGGAACAGCATCAGCTCGGTGAACTCGAGCAGGGTCATGCGAAAGGCGTGCTCGGACTCGGCGGGCATGCCCGCCTTCACGTAGACCCAGCCGATCAGCGCCCAGATGATGCCGGCGGCGACTAGCACTGGCTTCGACTTGCGCATGTGGATCTTCTCTTCGGCCATGACCAGGGCGTAGGCGAGCACGAAGATGGCAACGGCGAGCAGGCCCACGAAGGAGCTGGTCAGGTCGAGCTCGCCGGTCACGGCGAGCACCGGTCCGCTGGCGAAAAGAGCAACGAGGGCAAGCATCAGCATGCCCGGCCAGCGGGCGAATTGCCGCGGCCAGTGGGAGGTACGACAGGTGTTCAGCATGGCTGCAATCATCCTGAGGCAGAAGGTGGTGGGGAGGGCGAAAAAGTGGATCGATGTTATCACAGCGTGCTGCAGCGCAGTGTGCCCCCTTCTTTATTACCCCGTGCATCTTTGGTATGAGTCAAGAACGCGCCGGAATACGCACCTCGGCCTTGGCCGCGGGCCGCGCAAGCCGTTATTTTATGGCATCATCTGCCCTTCCGGCGGCTGCCGGAGACCATGGATTGCCAATGACTCGGGGCAGGCTCACGACACATGTTTCTTGACGACTTCCACACGCGCACGGATGGCTGGATCCGGATCTCCGCCGAGCAGGCCAGCCGTTTCGCCAAGCGCGTTGCCGGTGACTTCAACCCCATTCATAACGTCGATGCACGGCGTTTCTGCGTGCCAGGCGACCTGCTGTTTGCGCTGGTGCTGTCGCGCTATGGGCTTTCTCAGAACATGAGCTTTCGCTTCCTGAGCATGGTCGGCGACGGCGTGCCGCTCTGCTTCCACGAGGACGACGATGGCCTGATCCGCGTCTGCGACGAGCAGGGAAAGGGCTACCTGGAGGTGACCCGCAGCGGCGAGACGACTCACGACGAGGCCGTGGTCGAGGCCTTTACGCGCTGCTACGTCGCCTTCTCGGGCAAGAACTTCCCCCACTACCTCAAGCCGCTGATGGAAGAGCAGGGCGTCATGTTCAACCCGCGTCGCCCGCTGGTGATCTACGACAGCATGGGCTTCTCGCTGGAGCGGCTGAATGGTCGCCTGCCTGGCCTGGAACTGCTCGACTCCTCGCTGTCGGTGGCCGGCAAGCGCGGCGATGCGCTGCTGGAATTTCGCATCACCGCCGGTGGCGAGACGGTCGGCAGCGGCTCCAAGAAGCTGGTGGTCAGCGGCCTGTGCGACTATGACGCCGCCGCCATGGATGAGGTCGTCGCCGAGTTCTACCGCCTCAAGGCCGCCGACGAGCGCCAGCCCTGATCCACATCCTGGCGTTTTTGTAGGGCGGGCCTCGCGCCCAGCCTCGCTTCTTCGCTAGCGGGCACGTTGATGCATCGCGCTTGGCCTGGCCCCCGTCAGGCTCTAGTCTCGGGGGCTCTTTTCTCTCTAGGCCTCGACATGCACCCACAACGCGCGCGCTTGCACAACGAGCTCCATGCCCGGCCCTCGATCTATTTCGAGGAGCCGGCGCACCTTCACCACTACGCCTTCCTGGACGAGGGCGAGATCGCCGCGGACATCCTCGACCGGATCGCCGAGGTCGCCGGCCGGACTCCCGATCGCGAGGCGGCCCAGGAGATCATCGATCTCGGCGACCAGACTCTGAAGTGGGAGCGACACACCGAATTCTTCACCCTGACCCTGCTGGTGCCGCGGCCCGCCGGCCAGGGCGAGCCGTGGCCGGCGCCGCCCGCGACGCTGGCGGAGATCGCCGCCGTGCATCACAAGGCGCTCATCAATGCGAGCCTGATCCTGGTCGAGTCGGAGGCGAACTGGCAGGGCGATGCCGAGCACTACGGCTTTCGCGACCCCGCCGGCTCCAGCGTCGGCGGCGGCGACGCCACCGTGTGGAGCGATTTCCGCCTCACGGCGGCGGGTCTCAACCGCGTACTGCTGGTCAATCGCGGGCTCAATGCCTTCCGCCTGGGGCGCATGACCCGGCGGCTTCTCGAGATCGAGACCTACCGCATGATGGCGTCGCTGGCGCTGCCGGTGGCCAAGGAGCTGAGCCTCGCGCTTCGCGACTACGAGCTCGAGCTCGGTGAACTGTCGGATCGCAATACCCACGGCAAGGAGGGGAGCCCGCGCCCGCTGCTGGCAGCCATCTCCGCGCTCTCGGCGCGGCTCGAACGCAGCGGAGCCCGCTCGCGCCAGCGCTTCAGCGCCACCGAGGCCTACGCGCGGATCGTCTTCACCCGCATCGAGGAGCTGCGCGAGGAGCGCCTCGGCGACCGCCCCCGGCTGGGTACCTTCATGCTGCGCCGCTTCCGGCCGACGGTGCACTACTGCGCCGCCATCAACCAGCGCCAGGAGAGCCTGGCGGAGAGCGTGGCGCGGCTCAACGACCTGCTGCGGACCCGCGCCCAGGTGGAGATCGAGGAGCAGAACTCCGAGATTCTCCAGAGCCTCAACGAACGCACCAGCAGCCAGCTGAAGATCCAGAAGGCGGTCGAGGGACTCTCGATCATCGTCATCAGCTACTACCTCATCAGCCTGGGCAAACTGGGGCTGGAGGGCCTCGATGCCCTGGGCATGCCCATCCAGCCGAGCGTCGCCGCAGGGGTGCTGGGGCCCCTGGGGTTCGGGATCATCGGCCTGCTGGCCTGGCGTGTCCAGCGCCTGAAGAACCACTGACGGGCGTCTGCAGGGGGCGCCGGGGGGCACTATGCTGAGAGATGGGCAGGTCGCGGCTCTCGTGGCCCTCGTGGCCTGCGCACTCGGCACGAGTCTATCGCTCGTCGACTGACTGACAGGTCGCCAACGGCCTACTAGCGGCGCGCCAATTGACGACTTGTCGACAGCTAAAGAGGTGCTTCATGACAACGCCCATCGTCCACGATGTCCTCACTCCCCGGCGGCTACTCCTGGGCCTGCTCCTCGTCGCCCCGCTGACCCTGGCCAGCGAAGGGTACGACCTGACCTTTCAGGGCGACGCCAGCTTCGCCGGAGCCCACGGCGGACAGGCCGTGCAGGCGGCCCTGGTCGATGCCGACTCCGGCGAGGTGCTCGAGTTGGCCTCCGGCACGGTTTCCGCCGACGATGACCCGACCTTCTCCTTCGACTTCCCCGGCGCCCTGAGCGAAGGCGGCAGCTACGCGGTGCACTACTGGATCGACTCCAACTTCGGCGGTGGCAGTGAAGGCAGCTGCGATCCCATGGGAACCGATCACCAGTGGAGCGTGGCGCTGGAGGCTTCCGGCGGGTCGGTCACCCATGTGGAGAGCCATGATCCGGGCGCCCAGTCGGAGGTCTGCGCCACCTTCGAGTGACGCCGTTCCCGCCGGGCCTTCGCGACGCGAGGGCAGGGAGACGACCATGCGACTGCGCGACGCCACCCGGGCCGATGCCCGGGACTTGGCTTATCTGATCAACCTGGCGGGGGAGGGGCTGCCCGAGACCCTCTGGGGGCAGATGGCCGAGGGCGGCAAATCGCCCCTGGAGGTCGGTGCGGAGCGCGCCGGCCGCGAGGAGGGTGGCTTCAGCTACCGTCACGCTCGGGTATGCATCGAGCGCGGGCGGATCGTCGGGATGATCATCGCCTACCGGCTGCCCGATCCCTGCGACCTCGACGATCTGGACGACGCCCCTGCGACCGTGCAGCCCCTGCTGCGTCTCGAGGCCCGGGTGCCGGGCAGCTGGTACATCAACGGCATCGCGACCCTGCCGGCGGCCCGTCGCAAGGGCGTCGGGCGGCTGATGATGGCGCAGGCCGAGGCCTCGGCGATTGGCGCCGGCTGCCACGAGCTGAGCCTGATCGTGGCCGAGGAGAACCGTACGGCCTGCGCGATCTATCGTCGGCTGGGCTTTCGGGAGATCGCCTCCCTGCCGCTGGTGCCCTGGCCCGGCTGCCCGCATGGCGGCCGCTGGCTGCTGATGACTCGCCGCCTGGAGGACAAATAGCCGACGCGATTCGCCCCGGCGAGACTCCGCTGACAGGCACGGTATTCAGCTGCGCTGGCGCAACGGGTCGAGCAGCCCGCTCAGTCCGTTGTGGTCGATCTCGTGCATCAGGTGCAGCAGTCGGCCGATCTGGCCGTCGGGGAAGCCCTCGCGGGCGAACCAGTTGAGATAGGGGCCGGGCAGGTCGGCGATCAGCCATCCCGCGTGCTTGCCGAAGGGCATGCGCAGGGTGACCAGTTTCTCGAGGTCTTCGGGGTTCACGAGATGGGCTCCATCGGGCAAAGGGGCGAGACTATCATGCCCGTCTCGTCGCGGGAGGGCCGGTGGCGGGCGCGAGGCTCAGCGCGCGGGGAACGTGGCCCGGTCCAGGCGCTGCCATATTCTCTCGCGCTCTTTCGCGTTCATGCCGCCCCAGCGGGCGATCTCGTCGAGAGTGCGGCCGCACCCCCGGCAGCGATCGGTGATCTCGTCGATCCGACAGACCTTGGTGCAGGGCGAGGCCGGGCGCGAGACGGCGTGGTCGTGGCTGTCGGCCTCGTGCGCTGGCGTGTGCGGCAAGGTGCTCTTCTCCTTTGGTCTCTCGCTGGCGGCCCGCTCGGTAGGACGCGGCAGTCCTCTCGTCGGGCCGGTGCTTCGCGATGGATGATTCGCAGCCGATGCGCTGCAATCGATGCTCGTCATCGATGATTTGAAACAGAGGCTACGAGGCCGACTCGCTCGCCGGATGCGACTCGTCGGTCTCCTGAACCTGGTTGCGCCCCTTGTGCTTGGCGCCGTAGAGGGTGCGATCGGCCCGCTCCAGCAGGGCATCGGCTTCCTCATCGTCCTGAAGCTGTGCGATGCCGGCCGAGAGCGTCAGGTGTATTTGCGCCTCGGCGATCGGCGTCGTCGCCAGGCTCTGGCGCAGGCGCTCCACGGCCTGGCTCGCCTGCTCCTGGGTCACGCCGGGCAGCAGGATCAGGAATTCTTCGCCACCCAGGCGAATGACGTGGTCGTGCTGGCGCATCGTCTCCTTCATCAGCCTGGCGGTCTCGCTCAGCACCTGATCGCCCATCGCGTGGCCATGGCGGTCGTTGACGCGCTTGAAGTGATCCAGGTCGCAGCTCGCCAGGCTCAGAGCCGTGCCATAGCGGCGGCTGCGCTGGATCTCCTCCTCGAGCAGGCCCAGTCCGGCGCGGCGGTTGAGCAGGCCGGTC
The DNA here is from genome assembly GCF_900116405.1 of Halomonas saccharevitans. GTDB lineage: Bacteria > Pseudomonadota > Gammaproteobacteria > Pseudomonadales > Halomonadaceae > Halomonas > Halomonas saccharevitans. The sequence goes on from NZ_FPAQ01000060.1 coordinate 7,789, forward strand.
AGCTCATCATGGTGGGCCAGATACTCCAGGCGCTGCTCCATGGCCTTGCGCTCGGTGATGTCGACCACGAAGGTGACCTTCTTCACCTCGCCACGGCCGTCCTGGATGCGGGCGGCCTTCGCGAGGATGTTCATTGGCTGGCCGTCCTTGCCCAGCACCTCGCACTCGTGAGAGACCTCCATGTCGCCGTCCCCGGCGACGAAGCGCCGATGCAGGTCGTTCATCAAGGCGTGATCGGCCTCGGGCACGACCAGGGTGAAGTGCTGGCCGAGCAGCTCCTCCTCGCGATAGCCGTAGAAGTCGCAGTAGGCGGGATTGACCATCTCGAAGTGGCCCTCGGCATCGGTGACGCAGATGCCGATGGGGGCGGCACGGATGACCGTTTCCGTGTTGTCGAACGGCTCTAGCATCAGCGTCATGAGGTGGCTCCATCGCCAGGGGAGGGGCCGTCGAGCACCGCCGAGAGGCGCGCTTCCACGCCCTCCGCCAGGGCATTCAGGGCCGGTCGGGCGAAGTAGTAGCCCTGCTGCAGGTAAATGCCGGCCCGGAAGAGCCAGCGCGCCTCGTCCACCGTCTCGACGCCCTCGGCGATCAGGTCGACTTCCAGCGGGCGCGCCAGGCCGACCAGCGCACGTAGCAGGGCCTGGCGTCGCGGGTCACTGTCACAGCCCATCACCAGCTGGCGATCGATCTTCAGCTTGTCGGGCCGCTGGGAGGTCAGCACGTCGAGGTTGGCGTGGCCGGTGCCGAAGTCGTCCAGGGCGACGCGAAATCCCATGCGACGATAGGCCGTGATGATGGCGCTGAGGTGGGCGTGATCATGGATGCGCTCCGACTCGACGACCTCGAAGATCAGCCGCTCCAGGGGCCATCCTACCCGTCGGGAGACCTCCAGCGTGGCCTGGATGCACGCCTCGGGCTCATAGACGGCATTGGGCAGGAAGTTGATCGAGAGGCTCTCCTGCATGCCAAGGGCGCTGGCCTGCTCGATGGCCCTGACCCGGCACGCCTGGTCGAAGCGGTAGAGAAGCGCCTCGGTGACCTGCTCGAGGATCTGGCTCGCCGGCTCGCCCTCCGGGCCTCTGACCAGCGCCTCGTAGGCGTGCACGCGCCGACGCTGGAGGTCGACGATCGGCTGGAAGGCCATGGTGAAGGCGAAGGGCAGCTCTCGTTCGCAGCGACCGCAATGTCCGTTCCTACTCGCACAGCGCCCCATGGGACACCTCCTTGTGATCCTTTGCCGTGGCTGTGGCCGTTCGACGTGATAAAGGGCCAATGGCACAAGCGTACATGTTGGTTTTGTCTATGTATCGTTATTGTACAAGTTTTTTACGGCCCACGAGCCGTCCTCCTCCGCCTTCGGCACCCGCTGTCCGCGCGAAAACGGGCCGAAAGATAGTAAGCTGGCTAGCTAAGATCACCGTCGCCGGCTTCCCCTGCGTGCCGGCTCCATGCTTACCGCCTATCCATGCTCACCTCTCAGGAGACGCCATGAATCCCACCATCGAACTGCTCAAGTCCCACCGCTCGATCCGCAAATTCACCGACCAGCCGGTCTCTCGCGAGCTGCTGGAGGAGCTGATTCGTGCCGGGCAGGCCGCGGCCACCTCCAGCCATGTCCAGGCCTACAGCGTCATTCACGTGACCCATCCCACCAATCGCGAGACGATCGCCGAGCTGGCCGGCGGGCAGGCCTATGTGGCGAGCTCTGGCGCCTTCCTGGTGTTCTGCGCCGACATGAAGCGTCCCACCGAGGCCGCCGAGCGCACCGATGCCCGCGTGGTGCGCGGCATGACCGAGCAGCTGCTGGTGGCCAGCGTGGACACCGCCCTGATGGCTCAGAACGTGGCCGTCGCCGCGGAGTCCGAGGGGCTCGGCATCTGCTACATCGGCGGCATCCGCAACAACCCGCAGCAGGTCAGCGAGCTGCTCGGCCTGCCGGATCACGTCTTCCCGGTATTCGGCATGTGCCTGGGCTATCCCGCCCACCAGCCGGACGTGAAGCCTCGCCTGCCGGTGGAGGCGATCCTCAAGCAGGACACTTACAGCGACGACCGCGAGCAGGTGGCGGCCTTCGACGACACCATGCACGCCTATTACCAGTCGCGGAAGGGCGGCACCAAGCAGAGCGACTGGTCGCACAACCTCACCCCGCTGTTCGATACCAAGCTGCGCCCGCACATGCGCGCGTTCCTGGTCGAGCGCGGCTTCGAGATGAAGTGAGCGTGATAACGGCGCGGTTCGTAGGAGCGCTGCTCGCCGCGCGATCCGCCGCGCAGCGGTGGAGGGTTAGGCGCCGTTGGTAGGGTGAATGCCCTTGGTGGGCGCCTGACGACGCCCATCGCCTTGCTGGCAGGGCTCCCGTGAAAGTCGGCTCACAGGCTCCTGCGAGGTGCGAACGACAGCGCTTCCGGTGAGGATCGGGCGGGGAGAAGCGCTCACCATGCCTGTGTGAATGGGCAGCAGTGGGTCAATCCAGCACGATCAAATGATTGGGCAGTTCATTGCGTTCATGGGTGGCCGGCACCTGTTCCTTGAGATGTTCGCCGCAGGCCTCGATGCACTCAAGAAAGCCCTTTCTGGTTTCGCCGGCCTTCACCCGCCGGGTGAAGGCAGCCACGATGGATTGCCAGGTCTCGTCGCCGATGCGCGCCGAGATGCCTCGGTCGACAAGTATTTCCACATACCGCTCGGCTTCGGAGACGAAGATCAGCATCCCCGTTTCCCCCTCGGTATGGTGAAGGCTCTGCTCCAGGAACTGCCGCCGGGCGAGGTTGGCCGCTCGCCAGTGGCGAACCGATGTCGGGATCAGCCGGGTGGTGATGGTGGGGATGCGGAACACCACTCCCAGCACGATGAAGGTCGCCCACTGCACCAGCGTCAGTTCATAGGCCGTCAACCAGCCGGGGAAGTAGTTGACCGCACCGGGCACCACCAGGGCCAGGAGGCCGGCCCAGAGCAGCGGGATATAGGCATAGTTGTCCGCTCGCGGAGCCAGCACGGTGACCAGCTCGGCATCGGTATCGCGCTCGACCCGATGAATCGCCTCGGTGACCTGGCGCTGCTCGTCTTCACTCAATAAAGCCATGGGGATCGTGATCTCCGAATCCTGATTGTCATGTCGGTGTCACCACCGGCCGGAAGGCAGGGTTACCAGCCGCCAGAGGCGCCGCCGCCCCCGAAGCCGCCACCGCCGCCTCCGAAGCCGCCGCCTCCGCCGAAACCACCTCCTCCGCCGCGCGAACTGCCGCCGAGCGCACCGCCCAGCAGCATGCCGGCCAGCAGGCCGCCGCGACCGCCCCGTACGAGGGTCATCACGACGATGAACATCACGAAGAAGAGAATCGAGGCCGGTCCTTCGGGTTGCTGTTGGCCGGCCTGTGCGGTGGGGGTGGCGCTGGTGTCCAGGGGCTCGCCGCCCAGCACTCGGATCATCGCCTCCACCCCCTCGATGATGCCGCCGGCGAAGTCGCCCTCGCGGAAGGACGGCGTCAGGATCCGGTTGATGATCACCGACGACTGAGCGTCGGTCAGTCGACCCTCTAGCCCGGAAATTGCACCAGACATGAAAAAGGCGGCTGAAAATCGGTTATAATTCAAGAGCCTAACCAAGAATCAACCGCATCAGCCGCCATGACAAAATGTACCACGCCGACTGCCTCCTTTCCACGCTGTAAAGGCCGCCAGGTCACCGCCGGTTTCGACGGGGGCGAGATCACCTCCGATGGCGGTGTCCTGCTGCTTCGCCAGCTGGATCGCGAGATGGGGCTGACCCGTACCATCGCGCGCCGCCTCGATGATGCTCGGGCCACTCGCCGTTGCCAGCACCGCGCCGAGACCATG
>NZ_FPAQ01000014.1 GCF_900116405.1 Halomonas saccharevitans
CCCAGCGGGAACCATGCATTTGACCAAGAGTGCCAGGCCGATGGTATCGAACATCGTCTGATCAAGCCGGGAAGGCCGCAGACGAACGGCATGGTGGAGCGCTTCAATGGCCGCATCAGCGATGTGCTAGCGACAAGGCGCTATACCTCAGGAGAAGATCTGGAGCAGACGCTGAAACGCTATACGTGGCTATACAATCACCACATTCCCCAGAAGGCGCTGCACCATCAATCACCGATTGCGGTGATGAAGGAATGGCAGGCCAAGCGACCTGAGTTATTTACCAAGCGGGTGGTCAATCACACGGGACCCGACACATAGTGAGTATTATCCAAGCATCCTGTAAGTCGCATAATGTATATTATGTTAAATCATGGGTATGTCCGGCGAACGCGGCTCCGGCATTGGCCTGCGAAAGCCTGGCGGTTTGTGCGTCGTGCTTACACCCTTTCCCCGTTGTGTTCTTATATGACCTTCTCCTGCGCCGCCTCGGTGAGTCCTGAGCGCGTGGATCGTATCGACGCTTCGCGAGACCATCTATGAAAACCACCGTACGCCTCGTCATCGTCATCGCCGTGTTGGCGGTGGCCCTGGGCAGCATCTTCGGCTGGAAGTATGTGAAGATGCAGGAAACGAATGAACAGAACGCCCGCGCCCAGCCGCCGACACCCGTCGAGGTCGTCACCATCACGTCACAGTCATGGCGCTCGGGGGTGAGTTCCGTTGGATCACTGCGCGCCATCAATGGCGTGAAGGTCGCCAATGAAGTGGCCGGTGTCGTCAGTCATCTAGCCTTCGAGTCGGGTCAGCGCGTCAGCCAAGGGGATATCCTGATTCGCCTCGAGGATAGCGTCGATCGGGCCGCGCTCGTTGCCCTGGAGGCCCAGGCCCAGCTCGCCAATGAAACCTTCAAGCGTTACTCGAATCTGCTGCCACGCAACGCGGTCTCCCAGTCAGAGTTCGATGAGGCCCGCGCCAACTTCCAGGCCGCTCGCGCCAAGGCCGAACAGCAGCGGGCCCAGTTGAGCAAGAAGACGATTCGCGCTCCCTTTGACGGCGTGGTGGGGCTTCGCGAGGTGGATCTGGGCGAATACCTGGCCGAGGGCACGCCGATCGTCGACCTGAACATGCTCGATCCTATCCACGTCGACTACAGCGTGCCCGAGCGGGCACTGAATCGGGTGGCCGCCGGGCGCGGAATCTCACTGTCGGTGGCCGCGTATCCCGAGCGTACCTTCCGTGGCGAGATCCTGGCGATCGCGCCCTCGATCAATGAATCGACACGCACGCTCAATGTCCGCGCACGTCTCGACAATGCCGATAACGTCCTGCGTCCCGGCATGTTTGCCGAGGTCGACACCCTTTCGCCCGAGACCCGCGAGGTCTTCACCCTCCCCCGCACGGCGCTCTCGTTCAATACCTATGGCGACTTCGTGTTTCGTGTCACCGAGAACGACGAAGGCCAATTGATCGCCTCTCGTCAGCAGGTCACCTCAGGCAGCACGCGCGGCGATGTCGTCGAGATCGTCGAGGGGCTGAGCGCAGGCGATCGCGTGGTGGCTACTGGGCTGCTGCGCTTGCGCGACGGCCAGCCCGTGGCGGTGTCGGGCCGTGACCAGGCGACTGACGCGGACAGGGAGATAGACGGCTGATGGCTTTCACCGACATCTTCATCCGTCGTCCGGTGCTCGCCACCGTGGTCAGCCTGCTGATTCTTCTCGCGGGCCTCAGGGCCGCCATGGACATGGAGGTTCGCCAATATCCGGCGCTCGAAAGCACCGTGATTACGGTGACGACGTCCTATCCCGGGGCCAGTTCCGAGCTGGTGCAGGGCTTCGTCACCACACCCCTGCAGCAGGCCATCGCCGAAGCCAATGGCATCGACTTCATCGAATCGAGCAGTATCCAGGGGGCCTCGACCATCGAGGTCAACATGGAGCTGAACTATGACGCCAACGCGGCGCTGGCCGAGGTGCAGGCCAAGGTGGCCAGTCAGCGCAGCGTGCTGCCAGCGGCGGCCGAGAGTCCAGTCATCGAGTCGTCGACCGGCGACAGCACGGCGCTGATGTACCTGGCGTTCTACTCGCAGCGCATGGCGGTGCCGCGCATCACCGACTACCTAACGCGCGTCGTGCAGCCCAAGCTGCAGGCACTGCCCGGCGTGGCCAAGGCGCGCAGCTTCGGCCAGAGCATGGCCATGCGCATCTGGCTCGACCCGCAGCGCATGGCGGCGTTGAACGTCGACCCCGAACAGATCCTCGAGGTGCTGCGCAGCAATAACTATCAGGCGGGCGTCGGCAAGACCCGCAGCGAGTTCGTGGCCATCAACCTGACCACCGATACCGATATCACGGATCCCGCCAAGTTCGAGGAACTGGTGGTGCGCAACGACGGTGGTGATCTGGTGCGGCTGAGAGACGTGGCACGCGCCGAGCTGGGCGCGGAAAACTATGACAGCACGGCCTGGTACAGCGGCACTCCCGCCACCTTCATGGCCATCGAGCAGGCGCCCGGCGCCAACCCGCTGGACGTCGCCAGGGCCGTGCGCGACGCCATGCCGGAGATCCGACGCCAGCTACCGACCGGCCTCGAGGCGGTACTGCCCTATGACGCCTCGGAGTTCATCGAGGACTCCATCAACGAGGTGATCAAGACGCTGCTCGAGGCGGTCATCATCGTGCTGGTGGTGATCTTCCTGTCGCTCGGATCCTTCCGTGCGGCTCTGGTCCCGGCCGTGGCGGTGCCGCTGTCGCTGATCGGGGCCGCCTTCGTGATGCTGATGCTGGGCTTCTCGCTCAATCTGCTCACCCTGTTGTCGATGGTACTGGCCATCGGCCTGGTGGTGGACGATGCCATCATCGTGGTCGAAAACGTGCACCGGCATATCGAAGCCGGTGAATCGCGATTCGATGCGGCCATCAATGGCGCTCGCGAAATGGCAGTGCCGATCATCGCCATGACCACGACGCTGGTCGCCGTCTATGCGCCCATCGGCTTCATGGGGGGCCTGGTCGGCTCACTGTTCACCGAGTTTGCCTTCACCCTGGCCGGCGCAGTGGTGGTCTCGGGTATCGTCGCCCTGACGCTCTCCCCCATGCTGTCCGGCAAGGTGCTGAAACCTCACGGGACGTCGTCTCGCTTCGAGCGCGGGGTCGAGGCCAGCTTCAACGGCCTCTCCAATGGCTATCGCGGGATGCTCTCCCGCACCCTCGAAACCGTCTCCGTGCCGGTGGTGTTTGCCACGGTGGTCCTGGCCTCGATCTATTTCATGTTCATCACCAGCCAGAACGAGCTGGCCCCCACGGAAGATCAGGGCATCATCTTCTTTCAAGGCACCGCGCCGAAGACCGGAACGCTGGAGTATCTGGAGCGCTACGCCGCGGATATCCAGGCCGGCATGGAGGAGATCGATGGCTACAAGGAATCCTTCATGATCCTCGGCGGCACCAGCGCCGACACCGTATTCGGAGGCTTCAAGATGGCTCCCTGGAGCGAACGAGAGGTCTCCCAGATGGAGGTGATGCCGACGCTTCAGGAGGCGCTTTCCCGAGTCACCGGCCTGCAGACTGCCGCCTTCCCTCGCCCTTCCCTGCCCGGCTCAAGCGGCGGCTTGCCGATTCAGTTCGTGCTGACCAGCGGCAACAGCTATGCAGAGCTCAACGCCGTCGCCGATGAGCTGCTCGGCCAGGCCATGGGCAGCGGCAACTTCGCCTTCCTGCGCAAGTCGATCGATTTCGATCGACCGACCACTCGCATCCTGGTCGACCGCAACCGAGTGGCGGACCTTGGCCTGACCATGGCCGATGTCGGCCAGGCGCTGTCGACGCTGCTCGGCGAGGGCTTCACCAACCGCTTCAGCATGGACGGACGAAGCTACAAGGTCATCGCGCAGGTCGAGCAGGCATTCCGGCTGGACGCCTCGATGATCGACGATTACTACATCGAGGCAGACGCCGGTCAACAGGTGCCGCTTGGCAATCTGGTTCGCTTCGAAGACAGCGTGGAGCCTTCGGCGCGCAGCCAGTTCCAGCAGTTGAACTCGCTGATTCTCGAAGGGGTACCGCGACCCGGCGTGGCGCTGGGCGATGCACTGGACTGGCTCAACCAGGCCGCCGCCGAGACCCTGCCACCGGCCTATTCGGTCGACTACAAGGGCCAGTCTCGACAGCTGATGACCCAGGGCAGCGCGCTGGTGCTGACCTTCTTCCTCTCGCTGATCGTCATCTATCTGGTACTGGCGGCTCAGTTCGAAAGCTGGCGCGATCCGCTGATCATCCTGGTCTCGGTACCGATGTCGATCGCCGGCGCCATGACGTTCATTACCCTCGGTGTCTCGAGCCTGAACATCTATACTCAAGTCGGCCTGATCACCCTGATCGGCGTGGTGGCCAAGAACGGCATCCTGATCGTTGAGTTTGCCAATCACCTGCAGCACGAGAAGGGACTCAATAAGCGCGAGGCGGTCATCGAGGCCTCGGCCATCCGGCTGCGGCCGATCCTGATGACGTCGGTGGCGCTGATCGTGGCCATGGTGCCGCTGCTGGTGGCTACCGGTGCCGGTGCGGTAAGTCGTTTCGATATCGGCCTGACCATCGCCTCGGGGCTGGGCATCGGTACCCTGTTCACCCTCTTCGTGCTGCCGGCGTTCTACCTCCTGCTGGCACGAGACCACAACGTGACCAAGGACGCAGGCGCGGCGCAAGGCGAGCCCTCCTGATCATGGCGGCGCCGGATCCGCCCGGGGTCTGCGTGGACAGGCTCGACCCCACTCCTTATCATCGCTGTTTGCTTCGCCGGGCGCGAAGCACAGAACCTGACGATTCCGGCGGTGGCTCGGGTCGGATACCAACGGCCGCTGAAAGGTGTGAACGATAAATGGGTAATCGCTATTCATGCGCAGTGGCAGTGCTTGGACTCTCGTTGCTGACGGGATGCGCCTGGCTGCCTCAGGCAGACGAGGACGTCGACGCCAAGCCTGCCACCCGGGCGCAGCTCGAGGAGCGTTTCATGCAGCTGGAAACCACCGTGATGAGTCAGTGCGGTGGCCAGCAGGAGCAGTTTGCACGGCAGCAGCAGCGTCTCGATCGGGTCACTGCCGACCTCGGAGAGATTGGCAGCCTGCTGCGAGGACTGCAGTCCGGTCTGGCGCAGGCCAATAGCGAACCGGAGCAGGTGACACGCGAGTGCACCAACGATGCGAGCGTCTCCAACAAGTCGCTGCTGGGGCGCTCAGAATGGATTGGCCTGCCAAGCGTAGGCACCTACCTGAAGGCGCGGATCGACTCGGGTGCCACCACCTCGTCGCTCTCGGCCACCGAGATCACGCGCTTCGAACGCGACGGCGAGGACTGGGTGCGTTTCAAGCTGGGGCTCAACGATGACGACAGCGTCGTCGACGGCGTCCGCGGCGAGTGGATCGAAGCGCCGGTGGATCGACGCGTGCGCATCATCCAGGCCTCCGGTGAGGATTCTCGACCGGTGATCAGCCTGATGATGACCCTCGGCCCCTTGCGCGAGACGGTGCAGTTCACCCTAAATGACCGCACGCACCTCGATCACCCGGTCCTGCTCGGGCGTCGTTTCCTGCTGGATATCGCCATCATCGACGTGGCCGAGCAGTACCTCCACGAGCGCCCCGAATTTCCGGGTGGGCGTCCGGCAGCGGACGCCGGCGCCGATGAAGCCACCGATGCCGATGCACAACCCGAGGGCTGACGCCCGCGTCCGGGCCTGACCCGGACCGCCCGTCCATCCCCCAAGGAAGACCCATGTCACGACTGCCCTTCTATCTGATCGTCACCCTCCTGCTGGTGGCCGGCGCCGCCATGAGCATCCATCGTCACGTGCAGTTCGAAGTGCCCTGGACGCCGGGCGAACTGCGCCAGGTCTGGGAGATCGAGGCCCAGGTGAACTTCACCGCCGACGGTGGACCGGCCAAGGTCAACATGGCACTGCCCTCGAGCCAGCAGGGGTATCGCATCCTTACCGAGCATACCGCCTCGCCCGGTTACGGCCTGGCCTTTCTCGAGGAGCAAGGCGGTCGTCGCGCCGAATGGTCGACCCGCGAGGCCGTCGGCGAGCAGCAGCTCTACTATAGCGTCCAGGCGCTGGTGGCACCGGAAGCCCGTGACGCGAACATCGAGCCCCCTGCCCTGCGTCGCGACATCCTCTGGGAGTCGCCCTACGATACCGCAGCCAGCCAGGTGATCGACCGCGCCTGGTCGCGCAGCGCCGATCACTTCACTTTCGCCCGTGAGCTGATCCGCGACTTCAGCGACGAGCGCCAGGGCGAGAATGCGCGGCTGCTGCTGACCCAGTTCGACCGCACGCCGCTGCTGGTGCGCCTGCTCAATCAGGCGGGGGTGCCGGCCCGCGAGGTCAGCGGGCTGATGCTGGATCATGGCCGTCGCCGCCAGAGCCTGACGACCTGGATCCAGGTCTTCGAGGATCAGCAGGGGGGGCTCTTCGATCCGCGCACCGGCGAGCGAGGACGACCGGACAACATGCTGCTCTGGGAGTCCGCCGGTCAGGCGGTGCTCGAGGTCCAGGGCGGCAGCAACTCGCGCATCAACTTCTCGATGCTCTCGCGCAACCAGCCGGCCGCCGCCGCCGTGCGCAACCAGCTGGCCGACGACACCCTGCTCAACTTCTCTATCCACAGCCTGCCCCTCGAGGATCAGGCACTGTTCCAGACCATCCTGCTGATTCCCATCGGCGCGCTGGTGGTGGTGCTGCTGCGTGTCCTGGTGGGCATCAAGACCTCGGGCACCTTCATGCCGGTGCTGATTGCGCTGGCCTTCATCCAGACCACCCTGATCACCGGCCTGGTCGGTTTCTTGATGGTGGTCGCCGTGGGACTGGTGATCCGCAACTATCTCTCCTATCTGAATCTATTATTGGTGGCGCGAGTCACGGCGGTGATCATCACGGTCATCGCCATCATCTCGGTGTTCTCGGTGCTCTCCTATCGATTCGGGCTCAACGCCGGCCTGACCATCACCTTCTTCCCGATGATCATCCTCTCCTGGACCATCGAGCGGATGTCGATCCTGTGGGAGGAGGAAGGCCCCAAGCAGGTGCTGATCCAGGGTGGCGGCAGCCTCATGACGGCGGTGCTCGCCTATCTGGCCATGAACAACCCCTGGATCCGCCACATCACCTTCAACTTCCTCGGCGTGCAGCTGATGCTGATGGGGCTGATTCTGCTGCTCGGTAACTACACGGGCTATCGCCTGCTCGAGCTGCGCCGCTTCAAGCCGGTCACGGAGGACTGAGTCATGTGGACGACCCCCGCGCGCCTGCGTGCCAAGGACATCATCGGCATGAACCGGCGCAACATCCGCTACATCGGACGCTACAACAGCCGCCGGCTCTATCCGCTGGTGGATGACAAGCTCCAGACCAAGCTGCTGGCCCAGGAGTACGGCATCACCACGCCGGCCCTGATCGGCACCGTCACCACGCAGTTCGGCATCAAGCACATCCGCGAGATGCTCATCGGCCACCCGGGCTTCGTGATCAAGCCCGCCAAGGGCAGTGGTGGCAAGGGCATCCTGGTCATCGAGCGGGTCGAGGGCGATCACTACGTCAAGCCGAGCGGCACCCGGCTGAGCCTCGGCGACGTGGAGCGTCACGTCTCCAACATCCTCTCGGGGCTCTATTCGCTGGGCGGCTCACCCGACGTGGCGCTGGTCGAGGCGCTGATCAACTTCGACGACTCCTTCGCCGAGTACACCTACGAGGGCGTGCCCGACATCCGGGTGATCGTCTTCAAGGGCTATCCGGTGATGGCGATGATGCGCCTCTCCACGGCGGCATCAGACGGCAAGGCCAACCTGCACCAGGGCGCCGTGGGGGTCGGCATCGATATCGCCAGCGGCATGGCGATCCGCGGCGTGCAGTTCGACCGCACGCGACACGACCATCCCGATACCGGCCATGAGCTCGCCAGCCTGCACATTCCCGGCTGGGAGACCCTGCTGCTGCTCGCCGCCGGCTGCTACGAGATGACGGGCCTTGGCTATCTCGGCACCGACATGGTGCTCGATCGCGATCATGGCCCCATGCTGCTCGAACTCAACGCCCGCCCGGGCCTGGCGATCCAGATGGCCAACGGCGTGGGGCTGCGCTCGCGGCTCGACCTGATCGAACGCCAGCCGGACGGCGTATCCGCCGAGGAGCGGATCGCCTTCTCGCAGCACCACTTCGCCCGCTCGAGCGAGCTGCGCGAGACGGCCTGAGGCGCCGGCTGGCTCCTCACCTAGGGGCCGCGTAGAATATGTGCTTCCTCCAGCCACCGCTTCGGGTGCCATGACCGACCCCCGCGACATGATCCGCCAGGCCGAGCAGCAGTGCCAGCAACGCGGCGCGCGCTTCACGCCGATTCGCCGCCGCGTGCTGGAGCTGATCGCCACCACCCGCGGCGGCTTGAAGGCCTACGAGCTGCTCGACCGCCTGGCGGCCGAGCACGCTGCGGCGCGTCCGCCCACCGTCTACCGGGCCCTCGAGTTTCTCATCGAGCACGGGTTAGTGCATCGCATCGAGTCGCTCAACGCCTACGTGGCCTGCCCCTGCCCGGAGCACGCCCACGGCTTCCAGCTTTTGATCTGCCGCCACTGTGGCCGCGTCGAGGAACTACACCTGGATGACGTCAACGACCACCTGACGCAACGCGCCCAGGAGCTGGGCTTCGAGGTCCAGCGCCAGACCATCGAGCTGCTCGGCCAGTGCGACGCCTGCCGTCAGGCACACTCTCCTGCTCTATCCGCGGAGTCTCCATGAGCACATCCTTCAAGGCCCTCGAACGGGCCCCCCGCGACAGCCGCCGGCCCCTGGCCGAGATCCTCGCCGCCGTGGGCTTCAATGCCGACGGCCTGATCCCCGCCATCGCCCAGCAGCACGACAGTGGCGAGGTGCTGATGATGGCGTGGATGAATTGCGAGGCCCTGGAGGAGACCCTGCGCACCGGCCGCGTCTGCTACTGGTCGCGCTCCCGCGGCAAGCTGTGGCGCAAGGGCGAGAGCTCCGGCCAGCAGCAGCGCCTCAGGGCCGCCGCGCTGGACTGCGATGGCGACACCCTGCTGCTGCAGGTGGAACAGACCGGGCCGGCGTGCCACAGCGGGCGGCGCAGCTGTTTCTATGTGGCGCTGGAGGGTGACGAGGCGCGTATCAGCAGCGATCCGCTGATCGACCCCGATACGCTCTATGGCAAGGGTTGAGATGAGAAGGACCGAGATGGAAAGGCCTGAGTCATGAGGCGCGGGCTGGCCCTGCTGTCACGCGCCTTGGGCGGGCTGATGATCGCCCTGGTGCGGCTCTATCAGGTCACGCTGAGCCCGCTGCTGGGGCCGCGCTGTCGCTACTGGCCGAGCTGTTCGGCCTATACGGCGGAGGCCCTGCGGGTACATGGCCCGCTGCGCGGCGGCTGGCTGGGCATCAAGCGCATCGCGCGCTGCCATCCCGGCGCCGACGGCGGCATCGATCCGGTACCCGGCGGCCCGAGCGAGCAACTGTGCCGCGAGGACCCCGAGCTCGACGAACATTTTCGCTGCCGACAGCACGGCGCAAGCGATGCCGCCAAAGAAAATAACGCCTAGAAATGGACGTCCAGATCACGAAAACCAGTGACCACTTCCTGCTCCAGGCGTGATGCCAGGTCCGCATCCTGCAACACTGGAAATTCCCTGATCAGCTTGCCGCTGATTCTGCCGTTCTGGCGAATCGCACGAATGATGCGATCGATGTGGTCATCGGGCCCTTCCAGCCAATCCTTGATCGCCGATCGCGTCTGATACCAGGCCCGTTGCAGCGTGGCCTGCTCATGCATCTCATGTTCCAGCGTATGACGAAGAATGCCCATTAGATATTCGACCTGGGGTGTCAGGTCGGGATAACGCCAGGTTGGCCCCGCCAGATCATAGGCCGAAAACTCGAAGTCAGACTCGATTCCATCGTCGTATCGTGAGCGCTCCCTAGAGAAGGTAACCGAATCTCGGTAGGCCTCCATCAAGGGGCGCGAGTAGCGCTCAAGCACCCGGTCGTATTCGGCACGCCGAATCGCCGAGGAAGTGATGGCCGCGGAGACGGGTAGAATGAAGGGCTCGGGCACGACCCCATCGCGCCGCAGTACGTCATTGACCAGAAACCGCGACACTCGGCCATTGCCATCGGCCAGAGGATGGAGAAAGACGAAGCCGAAGCTCGCCACGGCCGCGCGCAAGATGGAAGGAACGTTCTCTGTGGTCAACAGGAACTGACGCAGCCCACCGAGCATGCCGGGCAGCCAATCCCAGTGTGGGCAGACATAGTGCACCACGGCACCGTGCTGGAGAGACCGGCTACCGACGAAGACCGGAGATTGACGCAGTCCCGGCTCGATCGTCGACACGCCCAGGATGGCCCGCTGGAGATCACTCAGCGCATGCTGATCGAGCGGGTCCGACAGGCGACCACAGTAGGCTTCCATGGCTTCCGCAAAGCGCTGGATGCGGTCTCGCCGATCACCCTCATGCTCGATGACGAAACTGGCACGGCTTTCCTTGATGGTCAGCCAGACGGCACTTCTGCGCAGGATGTCGGCGCCGAACTCCCCCTCCATGGCATCCAGCCGGGCACCAACGTCGTAACCCGCGGCTTCATCGACCAAGGGCGTCTTGCGCACCATCGGGCAGTAGTCGGGAGTTCCGGGAAGGTTATCGTTGATCCTCCAGCGACGATTCCGCTTCGGCGAGCTTCGGACGAGGTGATATCGAGCATCGAGCAGGTCGCGATAGTTGCCCCCACTTCGTCGATATCCAGTTGACGCCCCGTCAGCCATTCATAGAGAAAGCCCGCCCGACGGGCATATTGCCCGGTAGGTTCACTACGCACCCAATCTGCCAGCAACTGCTCGGGAATGACCTCGAAAAGTCGAGCCAGAAACTCCAGATGCACTCCTTCGTGCTTCAGGGCGAAGGTCAAATGAGCACTCAGGGTATCGGCCGGGCGCATGGCCTCGAGATACGTCTCCTGGCGGCCACCATCGACTTCATGCGTATGCCGCGTCCTCCCGATACGGCTCGTGACCGGGAACGGCTGAGTCGCCTCGACGTCGTAGCGGCGGGCAAGCCAGCCATAGCCGATTTCATTCTGCTCTTGGGCTGCCAAAATGATTATCCCGCTGCGAAAATGATTATAAAATCGACACGGCCGATAAAAATGATTATGGCAGACCCGAGGATCAGAGCCTATGGGTCAGGCAGCGGCTTCTTGTTCGGCCACCCGGTAGATCCGCTCCAGCATGGCGTTGAGGCCGTTGCTGCGGGTCGGCGAAAGATGCTTGTCGAGGCCGAGATCCTTGAGGAAGTGCGGGCCGGTGGCGCGGATGTCCGCCGGCCGGCGGTCGTTGTAGATGCGCATCAGCACGGCGATCAGCCCGGAGACGATGGCGGCATCGGAGACCGCATCGAAGTGCAGGGTCTCGCCTTCGCGGCGGTGACGCATCCAGACGTTGGACTGACAGCCCTGGATCTTCAGCTCATCGACTTTCCACTCCTCGGGGAAGGTCGGCAGCTGCTTGCCCATGTCGATGATGTACTGGTAGCGATCCATCCAGTTGTCGAACATCTCGAACTCGTCGAGAAGCTCCTGCTGAGCCTGTTCGGCGGTGGTCTCGGTGCTCATGATCTCTCCTCAAAGCGGTGAGGTTCAGTATAACGACTCAGGCGTCCCATCTCGATCCTCCGCCGTCGTCGTGCTCTTCATGGGCGGCCCCGCTCCCGAGGCCATGGCGGGCCTGCTGGCGATGCCACTCCTCGTCCTCGGCATGCAGGTAGCGCGCCGTGGTATCGAGTCGCGAGTGGCGCGCGGTGCCCGCCAGGTAACGAAGCTCCACGCCGGCCTGAGCCTGGTGTGTCAGGGCCGTATGACGCAGCCAGTGGGGCGTCGCCTGGCGCAGGCGCGCCGCGGCGTCGCGAGCCTCGTCGCCCTGCTCGGCCTCCAGGACGTCCGCCGCCTCGCCGAAGGCGTCGCGAATCAGCCGATAGAGCCGGTTGTCGCCCAGGCCCCGCCTGCCGTCCAGGGCCCTGAGTAGCGGGCCATCGTCGTCCGACGCAGGATGGGGTGACAGACCCAGGGCCTCCCGCCAGGCCTCCAGCAGGGCCAGCATGTCCGGCGGCACCGGGATCTGCGCCGCCTTGTCGCCCTTCCCGATCACCCGCCACCACCAGCGCCCCTCGCGGCGCACGAAGTCGTTCATGCGCGCCGCGCTCATCTCGCCGATGCGCGGGGCCAGCAGGTAGGCGAAGCCGAAGACCAGCCGGCGACGCGACCGCTCGAAGACCCGGCGCGGTGCGGCGTCCGCCGCCATAGGCCGATTGAGCCAGGCCCAGAACCAGTCCCACAGCGGCCGCTCGAGATAGCGCTCGATGCCACCCTGGCGATTATCCTGGCGGCGACGCTTGTCGCGCATCAGCCGAAACGGGTTGTGGCCGACCCAGCCCGCTTCCACGAGCCAGGCGTACATGCCCTGCAGGATGACCAGGCTCTGCCGGCGACTTGCCGGTGACAGCGGCCCGCGAAAGGGCCGCCAGCGGGGATCGTCGCGAGGTCGTACCGGGCCGATCCAGCGCTCGGCCGGACGCGGATCGGCCAGAAACGCCTCGAAGGCATCCAGGTCACCCCGGCGCAGCTCGCCAAGGCCCCTGCCCTGCTCGGAAAGCCACAGCAGCAGCCGCTCCGCCTCGCGGCGATAGGCGCGCTGGGTCTGCTGGCTGGCTCGATACTCGGCGAGCCACCTCGCGACCGCCTCGGCGTCGCTCGCGGCCTCGATATGCACGCGCGTTGCCGGCGAAGGCGCGAGATCCGCCGCGGGCGCTCGGCTCGGCGCAACCTCCAGGCCCTGTGCCAGGCTCCGATCAGGCCCCCGACCGCCCTGCTCTAGCCCCTGATGTGATTCGTCTTTCATCGACTCCTCGTGTCCTTCCCTGACATTCATGCCGTATCGATTTACGCCGTGGCTCCCGCGACTCTTGTCGTATTTCGCGACCTGTTTGTGGAGGGCCCCTTCTGCCACACCGCCCAGTGTCGCCCCTGTACCGCCACATAATCAAGATAAGCCGCGTAATCTTGATTTTATTCTGATTAGTGTAAATATTTTTACGTTTTACGTATTATGTAATTGGCTTCAATATTGGCCCGCTCCCGGGTAGACTGGCGCCCTGAACACCAACACGGCCCGACAGGCGGGCGGCAGACCACCACGAGGACACGACCATGGCGCGCAGCGGCGTGCGGTACGAGGATGTACAGCGGGCCATCGACGCCCTGCTCTCGAAAGGCGAAGCCCCGAGCGTGCACAAGGTGCGCGAGGTGCTCGGCACCGGCAGCTTCACCACTATCAGCGAGCACCTGCGGGAGTGGCGCACCCAGCGGGAGGAGAATCGCGACCAGCCACCGCCCCGCGGCATGCCCGCGGCGCTGCAGGAGCTCGCCGAAGGACTGTGGGAGAAGGCCCAGACCGCCGCCAACGAGGCGCTCGCCCACTATCGCCAGGAGGCCGACAGCCGAGTGGAGACGGCCCGCCAGGAGGCCGGCGAGGCGTCACGCCGCGCCGAAGATGCCGAGCAGCGGGAGTCGGCGCTCTCCGCCCACCTGGCGAGCACCGAGCAGCGCCTGACGGAACAGAGCGGGGAGCTCGCCCGCCGGGAGGCCGAACGCGATACCCTGGCCGAGCGCGAAGCGAAGCTCTCCCGCCAGCAGGCGCGGCTCGAGCAGCAGCTCGCCGACCTGCAGCAGGCGCAGGAGCGAAAGGCCCGGGAGCATCAGCAGGCGCTGGCCGAGCAGGCGTCACACCACCAGGAGCGGCTGGCCCAGGAGGAGAAGCGTCATGAGAGCAGCGAATCGCGGCTGATG
This sequence comes from Halomonas saccharevitans, assembly GCF_900116405.1. Taxonomy (GTDB): domain Bacteria; phylum Pseudomonadota; class Gammaproteobacteria; order Pseudomonadales; family Halomonadaceae; genus Halomonas; species Halomonas saccharevitans. The sequence continues at coordinate 13,891 of NZ_FPAQ01000014.1, forward strand.
GCCCTGCTCGACCAGGCGCGCCAGGAGCGCCAAGCCGCCGACAAGGCCCACGCGCAGCGCCACCAGCAGCTCGAGACGCGACTGGAGAAGACAGAGCGGCTGGTGCAGGAGGCGCGAAGCGCGCTGGCCGAGGAAGAGAAGCGTTACCGGGAGACCGACTGGGCACGCCGGCAGGCCGAGGAGCGCACGCGCACGCAGCAGCACGAACAGGCTCTGCTGCAGGGGCGCATCGACGAGCAGAAGCAGCTGCTGGCGGAGCAGGCGCGCCGCCTGCGCGACCTAGAGACTCAGCTGCATCGCTGTCTGTGGCAGGCACCGGTGACGCCGCCTGACAACGAGCACGAGGCGGAGGGCGAAGCCGAACACGGCGCCAGAAACGACGAAGACCCCGCGAATGCGGAGCCTTCCAGGGAGGAGTGAGCGCGACACCGGGAGGTCGAACGCCTCCCGGGGCGTCTCGCGCCCATCGCCGCGCTTAGCGGTAGTAGGCGTTGGTGGTGTCCGAGTGGTCGGTCACGTCGCGGATGCCGGCGAGCTCCGGGATACGCTCGAGCAGGGTCTTCTCGACGCCATCCTTGAGGGTCAGGTCGACCGCCGCGCAACCCTGGCAGCCGCCGCCGAAGGCCAGGATCGCCACCTGGTCCTCGGTCAGCTCGACCAGCTTGATCTCGCCGCCGTGGGAGGCCAGGCCCGGGTTGATCTCGCTATAGAGGATGTAGTTGACGCGATCCTCCAGCGGGCTGTCGGCGTTGACCTTGGGCATCTTGGCGTTGGGCGCCTTAATGGTCAGCTGGCCGCCCATGCGATCGGCGTTGAAATCGACCACGGCTTCCTCGAGGAAGGCCAGGCTGTTCTTGTCCAGGTAGACGCGCAGCTTGGGAAGCTCCAGCAGCTCGTCGTTGGGCTCCTCCTCGCCGGGCCGGCAGTAGGCCAGGCAGGTCTCGGCGTAGGGCGTGCCGGGCTGGGTAATGAAGATGCGTACCGCGATGCCCTCGACGTTCTGCTTCTCGAGCAGCTCGGCGAGGTAGTCCTGGGCGCTATCGGTGATCTGAATGCTGTCGCTCATGGTGCTCTCGCTATCGTGACCCGCCGCAGCGAAGACCGTCGCGACGGAGGCAGAAAATGGTGATGTCATCAATGGTAAGCGACCCGCGCGGCCGACACAATCCCGACTGATTTGCTGGGTTTTACATCCACCGGCTGTATGAAGCCCGGTCACGCACGACATGAAAGACGCTCGCGTCGCGCCCCTGCCGCGGCGCGCCGGCTTTTGCTAGGATGATCGGCTTGCCCGGCGACCCGCCGACGTGCCGCATCCCGGCAGGCCGCCCCGGCCCGCAGCGCCTCAATGAGACAAGACGCCACAGGCGCACCGCTGCCGGCCAGAACCCTGACGCCTCTTCGCTGGAGATTGACCCGCCCATGGCCGCCGTTCCCACCGCCCAGACCGCCTCGCTTCACGACAGCCTGTCACGTCGCATCCTGATGCTCGACGGCGGCATGGGGACCATGCTGCAGAACGCCGAGCTGTCTGAGCAGGAATTCCGTGGCGAGCGCTTTACCGACTGGCCCAGCGACCTCAAGGGTAACAACGACCTGCTAGCCCTGACCTGCCCCGACCTGGTGACCCGCATCCACCGCGACTACCTCGAGGCCGGTGCCGACATCGTCGAGACCAACACCTTCAACAGCACGCGCCTTTCCCAGTCGGACTACGGCATGGAGGACCTGGTGCCCGAGCTCAATCGCGAATCGGCGCGCCTGGCCCGCGCGGTGTGCGACGCCGTGGCCGAAGAGAGCGGCGTGCCGCGTTACGTGGCGGGCGTGCTGGGGCCGACCTCACGCACCGCCTCGCTGTCGCCGGACGTCAACGACCCCGCCAAGCGCAACGTCACCTTCGACGCCCTGCGAGAGAACTACCGCGAGGCCGCCGGGGCGCTGATCGAGGGCGGGGCCGACCTGATCATGATCGAGACGGTCTTCGATACGCTCAACGCCAAGGCAGCGATCTTCGCCCTCGAGGAGCTCTTCGAGGCTCGCGGCGAGCGGCTGCCGGTGATGATCTCGGGCACCATCACCGACGCCTCCGGGCGCACGCTCTCGGGACAGACCACCGAGGCCTTCTGGAACTCAGTGCGCCACGCCCGGCCGCTCACCATCGGGCTTAACTGCGCCCTGGGCGCCGAGGAACTGCGACCCTATATCGATGAGCTCTCGACCAAGGCCGACACCTTCGTCTCCGCCCACCCCAACGCCGGCCTGCCCAACGAGTTCGGCGAGTATGATCAGACGCCCGAGGAGATGGCGGCGATCGTCGCCGAGTTCGCCCGGAGCGGCCTGGTCAACATCATCGGCGGCTGCTGCGGCTCCACGCCGGAGCACATCGCGGCGATCCACGCCGCCATCAAGGACCTGCCCCCGCGCCGAGTGCCCGAGCGCTCCCGGGCCTGTCGTCTCTCCGGGCTCGAGCCCTTCAACATCGAGGCCGACTCGCTGTTCGTCAACGTCGGCGAGCGCACCAACGTCACCGGCTCGGCGCGCTTCAAGCGGCTGATCGTCGAGGAGGACTACACCACGGCCCTGGAAGTGGCCCTGGAGCAGGTGGAAAACGGCGCCCAGGTCATCGACATCAACATGGACGAGGGCATGCTCGAGTCCGAGGAGGCGATGGTGCGCTTCCTCAACCTGATCGCCGGCGAGCCCGACATCGCCCGGGTGCCGATCATGATCGACTCTTCCAAGTGGGCGATCATCGAGGCGGGCCTGAAGTGCGTGCAGGGCAAGGCGGTGGTCAACTCCATCTCCATGAAGGAGGGCGAGGACGCCTTCCGCGAGCAGGCCACCGCCTGCCGGCGCTTCGGCGCCGCCGTGGTGGTGATGGCCTTCGACGAGGCGGGCCAGGCGGACACCTTCGCCCGCAAGAGCGAGATCTGCGAGCGCGCCTACCGCATCCTGGTCGACGAACTGGACTTCCCGGCCGAAGACATCATCTTCGACCCCAACATCTTCGCCATCGCCACCGGTATCGAGGAGCACGACAACTACGCCGTGGACTTCATCGAGGCGACCCAGTGGATCCGCGAGCACCTGCCTCACGCCATGGTCTCCGGCGGCGTCTCCAACGTCTCCTTCTCGTTTCGCGGCAACAACCCGGTGCGCGAGGCGATCCACTCGGTGTTCCTCTACCACGCCGTGCGCGCCGGCCTGACCATGGGCATCGTCAATGCCGGCCAGCTTGCGGTCTACGACGACCTGCCGGCGGAGCTGCGCGAGGCCGTGGAGGACGTGGTCCTCAACCGGCGCAGCGACTCCACCGAGCGTCTGCTGGAGCTCGCCGACAAATACAAGGGCGACGGCAGCGGCCCGGCCAAGAAAGAGGATCTGGAGTGGCGCACCTGGGAGGTCGAGCAGCGCATCTCCCACGCCCTGGTCAAGGGCGTCACCGCCTACATCGAGGAGGACACCGAACTCGCTCGCCAGCGTGCCGAGCGCCCCATCGAGGTGATCGAGGGGCCGCTGATGGACGGCATGAACGTGGTCGGCGACCTGTTCGGGGCCGGCAAGATGTTCCTGCCCCAGGTGGTCAAGTCGGCGCGGGTCATGAAGCAGGCGGTGGCCTACCTGATCCCCTACATCGAGGCCGAGAAGAGCGCCGAGACCAAGGCCAAGGGCAAGATCGTCATGGCCACGGTCAAGGGCGACGTGCACGACATCGGCAAGAACATCGTCGGCGTCGTCCTGCAGTGCAACAACTACGAGGTGATCGACCTGGGCGTGATGGTGCCCGCCGAGAAGATCCTGCAGACGGCCCGTGAGGTGAACGCCGATATCATCGGCCTCTCCGGGCTGATCACCCCGTCGCTCGACGAGATGGTCCACGTGGCCAAGGAGATGCAGCGCCAGGGCTTCAGCCTGCCGCTGCTGATCGGCGGCGCAACCACCTCCAAGGCCCACACCGCGGTCAAGATCGAACCGGGCTACGATCAGCCGGTGATCTACGTCTCGGACGCCTCCCGCGCGGTGGGCGTGGCCGGCAAGCTGCTCTCGCCGGCCCTGAAGCCGGCCTACATCGCGGACATCCGCGCCGAGTACGAGACGGTGCGAGAGCGTAATGCCAAGCGTCGCCCCAAGGCCGCCGACTTGAGCTACGACGAGGCGCGACGCCGCAAGCCCGACATGGCCTGGGAGGGCTACACGCCGCCCCGGCCGGCCATCACCGGCCTCCAGGTGTTCGACGACTACGACATCGAATCGCTGGTCGAGCGCATCGACTGGACGCCCTTCTTCATGAGCTGGCAGCTGGCCGGCAAGTACCCGAGGATCCTAGAAGACAAGGTGGTCGGCGAGGCCGCGCGCCATCTCTTCGCCGACGCCCAGGCGATGCTTGGCAAGCTGATCGACGAGAAGCTGGTGCATGCCCGCGGGGTGATCGGCCTGTGGCCGGCCAACTGCGTCGACGACGACGTCATCGAGGTGTACGCCGACGAGTCGCGCCGAGAGGTGATCGAGCGGCTGCACCACATCCGGCAGCAGACCACCAAGAACCGCGACGGCGTCTGCCAGAGCCTCGCCGACTTCGTGGCGCCCCGTTATGACGCCAGCGGCGAGGAAAGCGGCCAGCCGGACTGGATCGGCGGTTTCGCCGTGACCACCGGCCACGGCGTCGAGGCGCTCGCCGAGCAGTACAAGGCCGCCGGCGACGACTACAACGCCATCCTGGTGCAGTCGCTCACCGACCGCCTGGCCGAGGCCTTCGCCGAGCGGCTCCACGAGCGGGTGCGCAAGGAGTTCTGGGGCTATGTGCCCGACGAGACCTTGGATAACGAGGCGCTGATCGCCGAGAAGTACCAAGGCATTCGCCCGGCGCCGGGCTATCCGGCCTGCCCCGACCACACCGAGAAGGCGACCCTGTTCCGCCTGCTCGACGCCACCGAGAACGCCGGCCTAGCGCTCACCGAGAACTTCGCCATGTGGCCCGCCGCCGCGGTCGCCGGCTGGTACTTCTCGCACCCCCGCTCGAAGTACTTCTCGACCGGCAAGATCACCCGTGATCAGGTCGAGGCGCTGGCCACTCGCAAGGACATGAGCGTCACGGACCTCGAGCGCTGGCTCGCGCCGGTGCTCTCCTACGACCCCGCCTGACCCCGACGGCCCGCCAAGGCGGGCCATGTCTGCCCCTTTGCCCCACCTTGCCGGAAGACGGATGCTGCCCGAGTCCACCCGCCGCCAGACGATCCTGCGCCTCTCACTGCCGATCATCGCCGGCATGCTCACTCAGAGCCTGCTCAACCTGATCGATGCCGCCCTGGTGGGCTCGCTCGGCCAGGTGCCCCTGGCGGGCGTAGGCATCGGCGGCTACGCCATGTTCCTGATCACCGCCATGGTCTTCGGGCTCTCCTCGGGGGTGCAGGCCCAGACGGCGCGACGCCACGGCGAGGAGGACTGGGGACGACGCGCCCTGCCGCTCAATGCCGGGCTTGCCATCGCGATGGCCGTGGCGGGCCCGCTCACCCTGCTCTGCCTGTGGCAGGCGCCGCGCCTGCTGGCACTGATCAACCAGGACCCCGCCGTCAACGCCGTGGCGGTGGAGTACTTCCGCTGGCGGGTGGTGTCGCTCGCCCCGGTGGCGATGATCTTCTGCTTCCGCGGCTACTGGAACGGCATCCAGCAGACCGGCATCTACCTGCGCATCATCCTGGTGATGCACGCCATCAACGTGGTCGCGAGCCTGGGGCTGATCTTCGGGCTGGCCGGGCTGCCGGCCATGGGCGCGGCCGGGGCCGGCGCCGGTACCAGCCTCTCGTTGTTCGCGGGGCTCGCCATCTGGGCCGGGCTCAGCCTGCGTCACGCCACCGGCAGCGGCTTCATGGTCGAACGCCCCCGGGGCGCCGTGCTGTCGACCACCCTGCGCCTGGCCACGCCCCACTCCTTCCAGCAGCTGTGGTTCGCGGCCGGCTACGCGGTGCTGTTCTGGATACTCGGCCGCATCGATACGCCAAGCGTGGCGGTGGGCCACGTGCTGGTGAACCTCTCACTGCTGCTGATCCTGCCCGGCGTGGGGCTCGGCATGGCGGCGATGAGCCTGGTCGGCCAGGCGCTGGGCCGCCAGGCACACCATGACGCCCACCGCTGGGGCTGGGACGTGGTTCGCCTGGCCTGGTGCGCCCTGGCGGTGCTGGCCCTGCCGATGCTGCTCTTCCCCGAGGCGGTGCTGCGCCTCTTCCTCCACGACCCTGGCCTGGTCGCTCTGGGCCGGCTGCCGCTGCAGCTGACCGCGGTGATGATCGTGCTCGATGCCGCCGCTCTAGTGTTCGCCCAGGCCCTGCTGGGCGCCGGCGCGAACCGCACCGTGATGACCGCGACCCTCTCCCTGCAGTGGCTGGTGTTCCTGCCGCTGGCCTGGTGGGTGGGCGTGGTGCTCGAGCAGGGACTGCTCGGCATCTGGTGGGTGCAGCTGGGCTATCGCTGCCTCAATTCGGCCTGGTTCGTGCTGATCTGGCAGCGGCGGCGCTGGCAGTCTCTGGCGCTCTAGCCGGACACAGCCTCATTCCATTTCGCATATAAACTATGCACATTTATTCTTTTCTAGAATAAACGGCAGCGGGTAAGGTAGCGCCAACGTCCCTTTTCTCGATTCAGGATCGCGCTGCATGTATCGCTACGACTCCCACGACCAGACCCTGGTCGATGAACGCGTCGCCCAGTTCCGCGACCAGATGCGCCGCTACCTCGCCGGTCAGCTCGGCGAAGAGGAGTTTCTGCCGCTACGCCTGCAGAACGGCCTCTATATTCAGCGCTACGCCCCCATGCTGCGTATCGCCATTCCCTACGGCATGCTGGCCTCCTACCAGCTGCGCAAGCTCGGTGAGATCGCCGCCCGCTACGATCGCGGCTACGGCCATTTCACCACCCGCACCAACCTGCAGCTGAACTGGCCGAAGATCGAGGACGTGCCGGACATCCTCGCCGATCTGGCCAGCGTGCAGATGCATGCCATCCAGACCAGCGGCAACGATATCCGCAACACCACCACCGACCAGTTCTCGGGGATCGCCGCCGATGAGGAGGTCGATCCGCGCCCCTGGTGTGAGCTGATCCGCCAGTGGTCGACCTTTCACCCGGAGTTCGCCTTCCTGCCGCGCAAGTTCAAGATCGCCGTGACCGGGGCCGCCGACGACCGCGCCGCCATCCAGGTCCACGACGTCGGGCTGCGCCTGTGGCGCGACCGCGACGGCGAGGTGCGCATCAAGGTGCTGGCCGGCGGGGGCCTTGGGCGCACGCCGATGATCGCCGAGGTGGTGCGCGAGGACCTGCCCTGGCAGCACCTGCTCACCTACCTCGAGGCGCTGGTTCGCGTCTATAACCAGTTCGGCCGCCGCGACAACAAGTTCAAGGCGCGCATCAAGATCCTGGTCAAGGCGCTGGGCGTCGACGAGTTCCGCCGCCGCGTCGAGGAGGAGTGGGCCCACCTCAAGGACGGCCCCCAGACCCTCAACGACGAGGCGCTCAAGGCCGTGGCCGAGCACTTCGTCGAGCCGGACCGCCGCGCCGTGCCCGCCGAGGCCCTCGAGGCCTATGAGCGGCTGCGCGGCGAGAACCGCGCCTTCGCCCGCTTCGTCACCAACAATGTCACCGACCACAAGGTGGCCGGCTACAAGGCGGTCACCCTGTCGCTGAAGCGCCGCGAGCACTCGCCGGGGGACGTCACCTCCGAGCATATGGCCGCGGTGGCGGACCTGGCCGACGAGTTCGGCTATGGCGAGCTGCGGGTCACCCACGAGCAGAACCTGGTGCTCACCGACGTGCCGGTGGATCGCATCGAGGCGCTCTGGCAGCGCCTCGAGGCCCTGGGCCTGGCCAATCCCACCGTGGGCACCCTGGCCGACCTGATCTGCTGCCCCGGCGGCGACTACTGCGGCCTGGCCAACGCCAAGTCGATCCCGGTCGCCCACGCCATCCAGGAGCGCTTCGAGGATCTCGACTTCCTCTACGACCTGGGACCACTGGAGCTCAACATCTCCGGCTGCATGAACGCCTGCGGCCATCACCACGTCGGCCACATCGGCATCCTCGGCGTCGACAAGAAGGGCGAGGAGTATTATCAGATCTCACTGGGCGGCAGCCAGGGCAACGGCGCCTCGCTCGGCAAGATCCTCGGCCCCTCCTTCTTCCGCGAGGACGTGCCGAGCGTGATCGACCAGCTGCTGCAGGTCTATGTCGGCAGCCGTCAGCCCGACGAGACCTTCCTCGACACCTATCGCCGCATCGGCCTCAAACCCTTCAAGGAGCGTGTCTATGCCTGAGCAGACCGTCACTCGTCCGCTGATCGTCGATGGCCGCCCGGTCGAGGCCGACTGGGCCCGCCACGACGACGACACCGCCCCGGCCGAGGGCCCGGCCCTGGTGCGCCTGGATGTCTGGCAGGCGGCCGGACATCGCGCCGACCTGGCGCCCTGGCTGCCCAGCGACACCGAGCTCACGCCTGAACTCGCCGACGAGCTCGCCCAGGCGCCGCTGATCGGCGTCGACTTCCCGAAGTTCACCGACGGCCGCGGCTACTCCATCGCGCGGCTGCTGCGCGAGCGATATGGCTACTCGGGCCAGATTCGCGCCGTCGGCGACGTGCTGATCGACCAGCTCTTCTACCTGTCGCGCTGCGGCGTCAACGCCTTCTCGCTGCGCGAGGATCAGATCGTCGAGGACGCGCTGAACGCCCTGACCACCTTCAGTCGCGGCTACCAGCCGGGCACCGACGACCCGCAGCCGCTGTTCCGTCGTCGCCTGCGCGAGCTTGCCGGCCGTCTCCGGGAGCCGGCTCTGGCCTGACCGGAGCGCCAACGCCCCTGTCACGACGCCCAGACCAACGACGCCGCCGGCCCCCAAGGCCGGCGGCGTCGCTATGCTCTACCGCATATCTAACACACAGCGGCGGCCCGACTCAGCCGCGACGCTTCTGCTGACGCTCACGATTGTTGGCCTTCGCCCGTTCGCTCTTGCGCAGCATCACCCAGGTGGCGCCCAGGCCGCCATCCGCCTGGCTCGCCGAGGCGAAGGCCTGGACCTCATCGAGGCTCTGGAGCCATTTCGCCAGACAGGAGCGCAGCACGTTGGCGGGACTGTCGATCTCGCGGCCACGGCCATGAATGATCATCACCGAGCGCAGGTCGTGGGCGTAGGCCTCGCGGATGAAGGGCGGCAGCATCCGGCGACACTCCTCCAGCGGCCGACGCAGCAGGTGCAGGCTGGCCTGGACCGGATAGCCGCCGTGACGCAGGCGGTCCACCACGGCGGTCTGGATGCCGTCGCGATGGAAGTGCAGCGGATCGAAGGGCGGCATCAGGTCGATGAAGTCGGTCGAGAGGAGATCGCCCCCCGGCGTCTCGGCCGCCGCGCTCTCCCGCCGGGCCAGCTGCGCCTCACTGGGGGCGCGGTGGGCCTGGCCGGTATGCGCACGACCCTGTCCACGCAACAGGGGTGTCACGTCGCCCATCAGGGCCTGAAAATCGGCGTCGTCGTGAAGGTCCGTCAAGGCACACCTCCTGGCCAGCTGAGTAGACATTTCATCCTAGCAAAGGGCTCAGGGCCATCCCATATCGCGATGGCAGTTAAAATATCCGCCTTAGAGGATATTGTGCTATTATCCCCCATAGCGGATAAACACTTTTTATCCTCTATAGGGGATATCATGAAGATCACCTCACCCGAGATGCTCGCGCAATCGCTCAAGAACGCACGCAAGCGTCGCCACCTGACGCAGCAGGCCACCGCCGAGCAGGTCGGCATCAAGCAAGCGACCGTTTCGGGCTTCGAGCACCATCCGGAACGCAGCCGGCTCGAGACGCTGTTCAAGCTGCTGTCGGCCCTCGAGCTGGAGCTCCACGTCACCGAGCGCAACAGCGCCGAGGATACGACCAGCCCCGAGGCGGGCTGGGAACAGGAGTGGTAGGCCATGGCGAACCTCACCGTCGCGATGAACGGCATCGAGATCGGCACCCTGAGCCTGGCCCGATCTGGCGCCATGGCCTTTCGGTACCATCCCGAATGGGTAGACCGCCAGGGTGCCCGGGCGGTCTCGCTGTCGCTACCGCTCTCCACCGCGCCATATCGCGGCGAGGTGGTCTACAACTTCTTCGACAACCTGCTGCCCGACTCGGAGGCGATTCGCGCCCGCATGCAGGCACGCTTCCGGGTACCGACGCGCCACCCCTTCGATCTGCTGGCCAGCATCGGCCGCGACTGCGTCGGCGCGATACAGTTGATGCCCGAAGACGCCCCGGCCGGAGACGTCCATGCCGTCACCGCCGAGCCGCTCGATGAAGCGGCCATCGAGACGCTGCTGTCCGGCTATCAGGACGCCCCGCTGGGCATGGCCGAGGGGCAGGATTTTCGCATCTCGCTGGCTGGCGCCCAGGAGAAGACGGCGCTGCTCTGGCACCGGGGACGCTGGCAGCGTCCCACGGGCAGCACGCCCACCAGCCACATCTTCAAGCTGCCGATCGGGTTTCTCGAACACGGCAACATCGACCTGCGCCGGAGTAGCGCCAACGAGTGGCTGTGCCTGCGCCTGCTGGAGGCTTTCGGCCTGCCGGTGGCTCGCACCGAGCTCGCCCGCTTCGGCGACCAGGAAGTCCTCGTGGTCGAGCGCTTCGACCGACGCTGGTCGCGGGACGGTTCCTGGCTCATGCGCCTGCCCCAGGAGGACTTCTGCCAGGCGCTGGGCATCGCCCCGGCGCTGAAGTACGAGAGCGATGGCGGCCCGGGGATCGCGCAGGCCATGCGCCTGCTGCGCGGCTCGCAGCAGGCCGGCCTGGATCGGGAGCGTTTCTTCAAGGCCCAGATCCTGTTCTGGCTGCTGGCCACCATCGACGGGCATGCCAAGAACTTCAGCCTGTTCCTCGAGCCGGGAAGCGCCTATCGCATGACGCCGATGTACGACGTCATCTCCGCCTATCCGCTCATGCGTCAGGGCAGCATGGCCGCCGAGCGCGCCAAGATGGCCATGGCCCTCAAGGGCAAGAATCGCTACTACCGCTGGTCGAGGATGGCGCCCCGACACTTCACCGCGACCGCACACCAGGTCGACTACTCGGCCGAGCGCGTGACCGCGCTGATGGGCGAGATCGCAGACGCGGCCGAGGGCGTCATCGACACGCTCGCCGCCAGCCTGCCTGCCGACTTCCCGGCAGCGACCGGCGAGCCCATCCTCGAGGGCGTTCGTCAGCAGGCATCAAGACTGGCGGATTTCCTGGCCTAGGCGTTGCCTTCATCCTGGTGCCCTGTGCTGCCATGCCGGCCACCGGGTATGGCAGCATGGGCGCCGTCCTATCACCCCGGAGCTTCTCTCATGCCCTCCCCGCGTCTGCTGATCGGCCTGCCCCTGCTCGTCACCCCGGCGGCGATCGCCGGCTGGCTGTGGCTGACCATGCTCAGTCCCTTCACCTACGAACGCCCGGACCACCTGGACCCGATCTCCGACGGGCCCCACCGGGTCTTCGTCTATGGCACCCTGACCCACGCCCCGATCCGCTGGCTGGTCTATGGCCGCGCAGGCGATCCCGACCCGGTGGTGCTGGAGGGCTTCCGGCGCACGGGGCTGGACCTCGCGCCGGCACCGACGGCACGGGTGGAGGGCCTGCTGCTGCAGGTCGATGCCGAGGAGCTCTCCCGCCTCGATCGCTACGAGCGGCTGGGGATCCGCTATGAACGGGTACGCGCGACGCTGCGCGACGGCCAGGAGGCCTGGGTCTATCGGCGCCTGCCGGAGGACGCCGTCGAGGCTCCGGAGTGACGCCCGCCCACCGTCGGGTTGTGGCCCGATATCGCCGCCTTCTACAATGGCGCCATTCATCAGGGTTCAAGGAGTCTCCATGGTCAGCATCACCCTCTACCACAATCCTCGCTGCTCCAAGTCACGCGAGGCCCTGGCCCTGCTCGAGGAAGCCGGGTCCGAGGTGCGGGTGCGCCGCTATCTGGACGAGCCGCTCGACGCCGCCGAGCTCGAGGCCCTGATCCAGCGTCTGGAGGGAGACCTCTCGCAGCTGGTGCGCCAGAACGAGAGCGAGTGGAAGGAGCGAGGGGCCGATGCCGACGACCCGCGCCAGATCGTCGAGGCCCTGCTCGCCCACCCGCGGATCCTGCAGCGACCCATCGCCGACAACGGGCGGCGTGCCATCATCGGCCGCCCCCCCGAGGCCATCCGCGCCCTGCTCGACTGAGCCTCGCCCGCCCGAACTTCCAGGTCACCCAGGAACCCCCATGACCGCAAACCGTCCGTACGTGTTGATTCTCTTCTACTCTCGCCACGGCGCCACCCGCGCCATGGCCGAGCGCCTCGCGGCCGGCGTCGAGGCGTGCCCGGGCATCGATGCCCGTCTGCGCACGGTGCCCGCCGTCTCGGCCACCTGCGAGGCGGTGGAACCCGACATTCCCGACGAGGGTGCCGTCTATGCCACCCTCGACGACCTGCGCCACTGCGCGGGACTTGCCATCGGCAGCCCCACCCGCTTCGGCAACATGGCCGCCCCGCTCAAGTACTTCATCGACGGCACCAGTGAGCTGTGGCTGGGCGGAGCCCTGGTCGACAAGCCGGCCACCGCCTTCACCTCCACCTCCAGCCTACATGGTGGCCAGGAGACCACGCTGATCTCGATGCTGCTGCCGCTTCTGCACCACGGCATGGTCTACGCCGGCCTGCCCTATAGCGAGATCGAGCTGATGAAGACCGAGGGCGGCGGCACGCCCTACGGCGCCAGTCACCTGGCCGGCACGCGCAGCGACCGTCCGCTGGACGAGCATGAGCGCACGCTGGCCTTTGCTCAGGGCAAGCGTGTGGCGCGCCTCGCCCTGGCCCTTGAGGCCTCGCGCCGGGAGGCCAAATGAGACAGTGGCTGGAAGGACTGGAGGCCCGCAAGGGCCTCGACCACCTGACCGACGCCTCGCGCCGCCTGGTGCTCGGCAGCTACGCCGTCCTGCTGGCGCTCGCGCTCTATCGCGGCATGCTCGTCAGCACCGACGGCAATCCCCTGGTGCCGCTGATCGCCTTCGTGCTACCGCTGGTGCTCTTCCTGCCGTCGATCATCGCCCGTCGCCCACGCGGCCATGCCTGGCTCTCCTTCGTCAGCCTGCTCTACTTCACCCAAGGCGTGATGGTCGCCACCCTGCCAGGCCAGGGGCTGCGCGGCGGTGCCGAGGCGCTGGTCTCCCTGGCGCTGTTCACCGGCTGCATGGGCTATGCGCGATTCCGCAGCCGCCAGCTGCGGGCCGGCTAGCGGCGGCGACGAAAAATGCTAGGCTGGGCGAAGCCGTTCGTCGCTCGACGACCGGTCTTCCCCCGACACGAAAAGGAGATCGTGATGACCCTGATGCGCAGACCTCTTATCGCCACCGCCGCCCTGACCCTCGCGCTCGTCGGCACCACCAGTAGCCACGCCGCCGATGTCGACAAGTCCATCGAGTATCGCCAGGACGCCCTGGGCGTGATCGGCTGGCAGATCGGCCCGCTGGGCGACATGGCCCAAGGCAAGGTCGATTACGACGCCGAGGAGTTCGCCCGCCGTGCCGAGAACCTCGCCGCCGTGGCCCCACTGCCCTGGGAAGGTTTCGTCAAAGGCTCCCTGCGGGGCGACGGCCACGGGGTGGATACCGCCGCCCTGGCCGATATCGCCGACGACTGGGAAGACTTCGAGTCCCGCCAGCAGGCCATGATCGAGGAAACCGCCACCCTGGCCGAGCTCGCCCAGGGAAACGACTTCACCGCCATGCGCCGTCAGGTCGCGGCGGTCGCCGATACCTGCAAGGGGTGTCACGATAACTACAAGGCCGAGTGAGACGACCTCGGAATGCAATGAAACGAGAAGGCGGCCCACGGGCCGCCTTCTCGTTAGCGCTGTCTGCGCTTCACCACTTCCCGACCGAGCGCGGCCCGACCGAACGCGGCCCGACCGAACGCGGCCCGACCGTCACAGCTGCCAGAGCCAGGACACCACCCCCACGGCCACTATTATCAGCCCGGCCGCGCGCCACGGTTTGCCTTGGGTCACTGCGCCCGGGTGGGCAGATCCGTCGTGGGCAGGGCTGTCGTGGGGAGGACCGGGCAGCCGCTTGACCCCGTGGATCATAGCGCCGACCAGCCGTTCACCCTTCCACCGGTGAATCAGCAGCGCTACCAGGTGCAGGCCGATCAGCCCGAGCAGCAGCTGGCCGTTCCAGTGGTGCAGGGTGCGCAGCGCATCGCTGGTCGTCGTGGAGACCCGGTCGTAGAGCGGCGCCTGGAAGAAGACGTCGTCGCTCAAGAAGAGGCCGCTGATCGCCTGGACGCTCAGCGACACCAGCATCACAACGACCGCCAGACCGCCGAGGGGATTGTGTCCGGCATAGGGCGGCAGCGCGCCGCGCCACAGGGCCCGGAGGTAGCCCAGCACCGCCCGCGGCCCGTACAGGAAGTGCCGAACCCGGGCGTGGTGACTCCCCGCCAGCGCCCAGCCCCAGCGAAAGAGCAGCAGTCCCAGCACCACCAGGCCGGCTCGGGCATGGATCTCGACGGGAAAGACGAAGGGGGCTCCCCCCATCTTCATGGTGTAGTAGGACAGCGCCACGGCGCCCACCAGCGCCCAGTGAAACAGGCGAATCGACAGATCCCAGACTCTTATGCGGTGCATGTTGCTGGCTCCTTGCCTTCCTGCAATAGTATATCCTTGCCTCTGGGCGAGACACGGGTCGCGTCGGCCCATGATAGCTCGCCTGAGGCCGTCTTATCGCCCCCGCACACGACGACAAGGAGGTCCAGGGTGCAAAAGCGCCATGCCTGGCATGAGGCCAGCGTCACGACCCTGCCGGTGATGTTCGGCTACCTGCCGCTGGGGGCGGCCTTCGGCATCCTCGCCATCGAGGTCGGCATCCCCGTCTGGGGAGCGCTACTGATGTCGCTGGTCATCTACGCCGGGGCCGGTCAGTTTCTCGCCGTGGCGCTGCTCGCCGCCGGGGCGGGCCTGGTGGAGGTGGCCGTGGCCACCCTGATGCTCAATTCCCGCCACCTCTTCTACGGCCTCTCGCTGCTCAAGCGCTTCCAGGGCGCCGGCTGGCGCAAGCCCTATCTCATCTTCGCGCTGACCGACGAGACCTACTCGCTGCTGACCACCCACGGCGGGGAGCGAGAGCTGGACCACGCCCAGGCCTTTCGCCTCAGCCTGCTCAACCAGCTCTGGTGGGTGCTGGGCAGCGTGGCGGGCGTGCTGATCGGCACCACCCTGGAGTTCGACAGTCGCGGCATCGAATTCGCCCTGACGGCGCTGTTCATCGTGCTGACGCTGGAGCAAGCCCGGCGGCTGCGCCAGTGGCTGCCCTTCGCGATCGCGCTGGTCACCGGGATCGGCGCCGTGGCGCTGCTGCCCGACCGCCACCTGCTGCTGGGCGCCATCGGGGCGACCACCCTGGTGCTGCTGGTCGACCACCGCCGCCGTCAGACACACCGCGAGGCCCCGACCCCATGAGCACCCTCGAGCTGCTGACCTTCATCGCCGTCTGCGCCGGGGCGACCTTCGCCACGCGCGTGCTGCCGTTCGTGGCCCTTGCCCGCCAGGCGGAACACCCGCTGATCCTGCATCTGGGGCGCTACCTGCCGCCGGCGGTGATGATGATCCTGGTGATCTATGCGCTGCGCGACTTCCGCCCCCTTGCCGACGGCCACCTGAACGTCGCTCCCGACGGCTGGCCGCTGATCCTCGCCTCGCTGACGGTGGTGGGGTTGCACCTGTGGCGGCGCCATGCCCTGCTGTCGATCGCCGGAGGGACCGGCGCCTTCATGGCCATGGTGCAGCTGGGCTGGACGCCGTAAGCTTGGGGAAGACTTTCACATGGCCCGTTGATCAAGGGCATTGAGCTCGGCCCGACGACCGGCGACCATGGTACAAACTTCAAGGAGACGGTCATGACACGCAACATTGCCGATATTCGGCGCGACTATGAGGGTGGTCAGCTGGACGAGGCAGACTCACCCGACGAGCCCATGACGCTGTTCGACGAGTGGCTGACCCTGGCGCTCGACACCGAGGGCAGCGACGGCAACGCCATGACCCTGGCCACGGCCGACAGCCAGGGACGCCCCCACGCCCGGATCGTGCTGCTCAAGGGCACCGACGAGAAGGGCATGGTGTTCTTCACCAACTATCACAGCCACAAGGGCAGCGAGCTCGCCAACGTGCCCCATGCCTCGCTGGTGTTCTGGTGGCCAGGCCTCTCCCGCCAGGTCCGCGTCGAGGGCCGGGTGGAGCAGGTCAGCCCGGAGGAATCGGACACCTACTTCGCCAGTCGTCCCCGCGGCAGCCAGCTGGGGGCCTGGGTCGCTACCCAGAGCGTGGTGATCCCCGATCGCAGCTGGCTCGCTCAGCGCGAACAGCGCTTCGAGCATGCCTATGAGGGGCAGGAGATTCCCCGCCCGATTCACTGGGGCGGCTACCGCGTGATCCCTGACATGATCGAGTTCTGGCAGGGACAGCCGAGCCGGCTCCACGACCGCCTGCGCTACGAGCGCCGCGACGGCAGCTGGCACCGCTTCCGCCTGGCGCCCTGATTCCGAGCCGGCACCTGCACGGTCACATCGGTCCGAACCTGCGCAGCCCCCGTCATGGCGGGGGCTGCGCTCTTTTCAGGGCCAGCGAGCGCCGGCGTCAGTCCGGCTGGCTCTCCAGGCGGTGGCGCTGCCACTCGCTCTCCGGCTCGTTGAGGCGCAGCACGGCGTCCACCACCTGCTCCTCCATGTTGTAACGCAGGCGAAAGCCCAGGTGCTTCATCAGCGAGCGCATCGGATGGTTGTCGACCATGATCTTGCCGATCATCTCCAGGGTGCCGACGCTCTGGCAGTAGCCGATCATCTTCTTCATCAGCAGGCTGCCGATGCCCAGCCCCTGCAGGTCGTCACGGATGATCACCGAGAACTCGGTGCGGATGTTGTCGGGGTCGTTCCACACCCTCACCACGCCGAGCATCTCCTTGGCGCCGTTCTCGCCCTTGTGTTCGGCGATGAAGGCCATCTGCCGGTCGTAGTTGATGTGCGAGAGGATCGACAGATCGCGCTGGGTGAGGTCGGCCTTGTTGTGGAAATAGCGAAAGCGGATGCTTTCCTCGGAGAGCTGATCGTGAAAGCGAGTAATCAGCGGCGCGTCCTCGGCGCGGATCGGGCGCACCTCGACCTCCCAGCCGTTCTTCAGCGTGAACCACTCACGCAGCTCCTCGGGATAGGGCATGATCGCGAAGCGCGCCGGCGTGCCGAGGTCCATGGCGAAGTCCACGGCCAGCAGGCCATCGCGATTGAGCACCAGCGGGTTGAGTTCCAGCCCGCGCAGCTGCGGCAGGTCGCTGGCCATCTGCGACAGGGTCACCAGCAGTTCGCAGAGCCGCTCGAGGTCGCGCTCGGGATGGTTGGAGTGCTCGCGGATCAGCCGCGCCGCGTGAGTGCGCCCCACCACGTCCGCCGCCAGGCTCATGTTGAGCGGCGGCAGCGCCACCTGCCGGTCGGCCAGGATATTGACCTTGTAGCCGCCGATACCGAACACGATCACCGGACCGAACACCGGGTCGCGGGTGATGCCGGCGCACAGCTGCATGGAGTGCTTGCCGCGCTGCATGGCCTGCAGGCAGTACTCGCGAATCGCGAAGTCCGGGAACTTCTCCTGCACCCGGTCGCCCAAGCGCCCCACCGCCTCGGCGACCTGTTCCGGGGTCGCCAGGTCCTGGAGCAGGCCGGCGGAAATCTTGTGGGGGTGCTGGCGGTAGCGGAAGGGACGGCAGTTACCCTCGTGAATCACCTTGAGCGCCATCGGGCCATCGAAGGCGGCCGACGCCTCGGCCGCCTCCTCCGGCGTCTGGGGATAGCGGCTCGACGCCACCGGCAGCCCGTAGGCCTCGAGCACCTGCGCCGTCTCGGAATGTGAGAGGGTCTCGCGCCCCGCCTCGCGGGCCTCCTCGATCAGCTGCCGGCAGCGCCCGCGGATCTCCGGAGTCGTGGCGAAGGGCAGGCTCGGCGGAATCTCCTGGAGCAGCGCCTGCACGCGCTGGTAGTCCACCATGTGCATGAAGGCCTTGACCGCCTTTTCGGGGCTGAGATAGGTGGGAATGCCCGCCAGGTTGCACTCGTGGCGGGCCGACAGCGCCTCGTGCAGGCCCATCCAGCTGGTCAGCAGGTTGCGCCGAAAGCGCTTGCGGGCGGCGATGATTGCCTGGGCGGTGGTCTTCGACGGGGCCTGCCGCGTCGGGGCATGCACCACCAGCACGGCGTCGACGCCGCGGTCGGCCGCCACGATCTCCAGCGCCTCAACGAGCCGTTCCGGGGTGGCGTTGCCGCCCAGATCCACCGGGTTCTCGCCAGGCTTGCTCATATCGAAATCGTCGCGGCGCAGGGCATCGCGGGTCTCCTCGCTGAAGCTAGCCAGCCTGCCCCCGGCATTGATCAGCTTGTCGATGGCGAGCATCGCCGGCCCCAGGCCGTTGGAGACGATGGCCAGGCGATCGCCCTTCAAGGGCTTCACTCGCGACAGCGTCTCCAGGGCATCGAACAGCTCGTCGGAGTCATTGACCCGCACCACCCCGGCGCGGGCGAAGGCCGCATCGAAGATCTGGTCGCGATTGGCCACGCCTGGCGTCGGCGGAAGGCCCGAGATGTCGGATTCGGCAGTGCGCCCACTCTTGATGGCCAGCACCAGGCGGTTGCGCGACGCGTCGCGCAGCGCGGTCATGAAGTGCTGGGCATCCATGATGCGCTCGAGGTGGAGCAGGATCGCCTGGGCCGGCGAGAACTGGTTGATGTAGTCCATCAGGTCGGGCAGCAGCACATCGACGCTGTCGCCCACCGTCAGAAGGTGGGAGAAGCCGATGCCGCGACCGGCGGCCCAGTCGATCATGGCGTTGCCCAGCATCCCCGACTGGCCGAGATAGGCCACGCGGCCGGCCTTGACCGGCTGGCTGGCGTAAGAGGCATTAAGCTTGCGCCCGGGGACGATCAGCCCCATGCACTCGGGGCCGAGCACGCGGATGCCCGAGGCCCGGGCCGCGCCGAGCATGCGGCTGCGGATCGAGCCCTTGTCGCCGTGCTCGCGGTCGAGGTGAGCCCCGCCGGAGAGCACCAGCGCGGCCTTGACCCCGAAGCGGCCGAGGGTGTCGATCAGCTTGGGCACCGTCTGCACCGGTGAGCAGATCACCGCGAGGTCCGGCACCTCGGGAAGATGCGACACCCGGGTGACGCAGGGCGCCTCGAAGACCGCGTCGTAGCCCTTGGGATTGACCGCCCAGACGCTGCCGGGAAAGCCGCCCTCACGAAGGTTGCGGATCACCAGGCCACCCATGGAGTGGGGCTTCTCGGACGCACCGATCACCGCGATGGTGCCGGGCTCGAAGAAGTGGCGAAGAAAGCGCGTGCTCAAGCCAGGACCTCCCTGCGCGGGGGCTCGCCCCGTCGCGTTTACGACTTATGGACACTGTCCGGCAGGCGGGCGTCACGATTAAGGTGACTTCAGCCTTTCCGGAGCCAGCGCATGATCACCGCCTACATTACCCACCCAGACTGTCAGTTGCACCACATGGGGCCCGAACATCCCGAGAGCCCCCTGCGACTGGACGCCATACGCGCACGCCTGATGCTCTCGGGCGTCTTGCAGCAGACCATGCAGTCGGATGCCAAGGAGGCGACCGAGGAGCAGCTGGCCCGAGTACACCCCCTGCGCCACCTGCGCGCCCTGGACAAGTGTGTGCCGGAGCATGGCATCGTCACCCTGGACAGCGACACCATGATGAACCCTGACAGCCTCACGGCGGCGAAGATGGCCGCCGGCGCGGTCGTTCGGGGCGTCGACCAGGTGTTTCGCCGCCAGGCCGACAATGTCTTCTGTGCGGTTCGCCCCCCCGGCCACCATGCCGAGGCCACCGACGCCATGGGTTTCTGCTTCTACAACAACGTGGCGGTAGGCGCCGCCCATGCTCGAGCCAAGTATGGCGCGCGCCGGATCGCGATCCTCGACTTCGACGTGCACCAGTGCAACGGCACCATCGACATCTTCAAGGATGACCCCGACGTGCTGGTCTGCACCAGCTTCCAGTACCCCTTCTACCCCTGGCGCTACCTGCGCAGCGAATGGCAGAACGTGGTCAACACGCCGCTGTCGGGCGGCACCGACAGCGCCGCCTTCCGTCGCGCCATCGAGGACGACTGGCTGCCCGCCCTGCACGCCTTCAAGCCCGATATCGTGCTGGTCTCGGCGGGCTTCGACGCCCACCGCGAGGATCCCATGGCCGAGCTCTGCCTGGAGGACGAAGACTTCTACTGGGTCACCCATCTGGCGCTGGAGATCGCCGCCCTGTATGCCGACGGCCGCCTGGTCTCGGTGCTGGAGGGCGGCTACGACCTGGACTCCCTGGGGCGCAGCGCCGAGGCTCACCTCACCGCCCTGCTCGGTCTGCCGTTCAGCGGCTGATCGATGTTTCTTGCTGGCAAGAAACGCGCAGGTATGAAGGACAGGAGCAAAAGGCGCCGATGAACGCCGTCGGTGGGGCGATGGCCCCGGCGGGTGTGATAGGCTTGAGGAAACCTCGTTTCCGATAGTGAACCAGACAGTGATCCACGCATGACCGCCACCACCGATCAGGGCGCCGCCCTGCGCATCGCCGCCGGCCGCAAGCCCTTCGTCGAACCGCTGCGCCTGGGCGAGCGCGTGAAGGAGATCCGCCTGGCCAACCAGTGGACGCTGGAGGACGTCAGCCAGCGCACGGGGCTCGCCCGCTCGACGCTCTCCAAGATCGAGAACGACCAGATCTCGCCGACCTTCTCCGCGGTGCAGAAGCTGATCGACGGCCTGGGCATCGACCTGCCTCAACTGCTCTCGCCGCCCAAGGTCCAGGCCCGCACCATGGGGCGCCGCGACCTGACGCGTCGCGGCCACGGTGAACGCCACCCCACCCCGACCTACGAACACGAGCTGCTCAGCTGCGAGCTCGCCCAGAAGCGCATGATCCCCTTCAAGACCATCGTGCGGGCCCGCGCCTTCGACGAGTTCACCGAATGGGTGCGCCACGACGGCGAGGAGTTCCTGATGGTGCTCGAGGGGGAGATCCGGCTCTATACAGAGTACTACGAGCCGCTGAGCCTGACCGACGGCGACAGCATCTACTTCGACAGCGCCATGGGGCACGCCCTGGTGTCGACCAGCGAGGCCGACGCCGTCGTGCTGTCGGTCTGTACCCGGGGCGACGGCACCCCCTGAGGCTCCATCGCTAGAGTTTCACTTTCGCCACCTCACGTTCTAAGCCCCACGATCAATTCCTCAGGCTCGAGCCCGGTCACCCGGGCGGCGCGTCGGTATCGCGTCGAGTTCGAGCCGTCCCGCGCCATGGATGGCCTGGAAGTGACGCCCCTTGGCGCGAGCGATCAGCAGCACGCCGAAGCGCTCGGCCAGCTCCACGCCCTTCTGGGTGACGCCCGAGCGTGACACCAGCACGCCGATGCCCATCTGCGCCACCTTGAGCACCATCTCCGAGGTCAGGCGCCCGGTGGTGTAGAAGATATCGGCGTCGCCGCTGTCGGCCTCGGCGAGCCACTGACGCCCCGCCAGGGTATCCACGGCATTGTGGCGCCCGACGTCCTCGACGAAGTCCAGCACCGCCTCCTGGCGGCACAGCGCACAGCCATGCACCGCGCCGGCGCTGCGATAGGTCTCGTTATAGGCTCCCAGGTTATCCAGCAGCCGATAAAGCACCGACTGGCGCATCACCGTGGCCGGCAGCGGGCTCAGCGCGGTCGCCTCGAGCAGACGGCCGAAGACCGTACCCTGGCCGCAGCCGGTGGTCACGGTGCGCTGACCCAGGCGCTCCTCCAGATCCTCCGGCAGGCGACGGGTCACGACCGCCGCCGCCTCGACCTCCCAGTCCACCTGCACCGCCTGAAGATCTCGCGCCTCACCGAGCAAGCCCTGGTTGCGCAGGTAGCCCACCACCAGCGCCTCGGGATCGGCTCCGAGGGTCATGAGCGTGACGATCTCGCGCCTGTTCAGATAGACGGTGAGGGCCCGTTCCGCGGCGATCGCCTGGCGCTGCGGCTCGCCGAACTCGTTCAGCACCTCGATTTCCAGGGTGGCGGGCAGGCGCGCCCGGCTCAGGCTGATGTCGTGCATCCACGGCTCCTCGACAGAACGTTGACTCTCGATGATGGCACTCCCGACCGACGCTGTCTTTACTGGGTAAGTATTCGTTGATGCTGGGCAGTGTCTTTTATATCAATATTTTCTGTAATATAAGCGTCGCCGGCACTATCCACTCTCGCGATCTGTCATAGAGTGGTAGGCCGAATGGCAACGCAGCCCACTCCACCACGTCCGGCCCCGGAGAAACTGACCCATGGCGTCGACCAGCAGCACTCGTTCTCTGAGCTTCGAGGTCGTCGGCGAGCCGCTCACCATCAAGGGCTTTACCACGACCCGCTGGCGCATCGCGGATCTCGCGCCCGGTGATACCGGTTCCTGCCGGCTGAGTCTGCAGCTCTACATGACCGAACGTGCGGCCTACCGTTTCAACCTGACGAGCCGCACGCCGCGACTGTTCGTGCGAGCCGGCGAGGCGGGGGGGACGCCGAGCCCCGATGCCATCACCGCCAGCCAGGACGTCGCCGCCGGCTGGCTCGACGGCGAGCATCGCGTACTCGAGGTCGATATGCCGCTCGCCATCCAGGCCTGGATCGAGGCCTACCTCGCCCACCACGGCGAAGCGCCCGAGGAGGGCCGCAAGAAGAAGCGCAAGGGCGCCGGTCGCGCCCGGGAGATCGAGTCATGAGCCGGCTGGAGCGCTGGTCGCGCCTCAAGCGCGGTGACACGCAGGAGGCTCCGGCCTCCTCTGCATCCGCCGAGGGCGAGTGGCCGCTCGAGGCCGACGGCCAAGACGGCCGAGAGGAAGACGCTCGCGAGGACGACTCACCGGAGACCCTCGAGCCGGGCAGCCTGGATCATACCCTCCCCGACCCCGACACCCTGCCCCCTGGCAGCGATATCAAGGCCTACCTGGTCTCGGGGGTCAGCGCGGGGCTTCGCAAGCGCGCCCTGCGTCGCCTCTTCGCCGCCAGCCACTACGGCGTGCGGGATGGCCTCGACGACTATGACGACGACTTCCGGGAGAAGCTGAAGCCGCTGGCCGACGACGTGGCCGAACGGCTGCGCCAGTGGACCCGTCAGACGCCCGACGATGAGACGACAGAAGACGCGGCAACGGCCGATAGCGTGTCGACAGAGACAGATCAGACGGACACGGGTCCGATCGACCTCGAACAGGATGAGTCGACCGACGAAGAAGAGACCACGGCGCATGAGGGGAATAGGGAAGAGGCCGACGATCCCTCATACGGCCCCGCGCCGGCGTCTCATTCAGATCAACGAGCCCCTGAGTCACGTCACTGAGGCAGACAGGCCGGCATGGCGATCCGCTCGAGATATGCCCGGAGCACCGCCGCTACCGCGATGAGGACATCCTCCGAGGGGCAGGATTAGACCAAGGGAGCGTTTGCAAGCTTTGCAAATTCGACCAAGACTTGATGATCAGCCAATAAAAAAACCGATAAGGCGCCCACAGCACGCACGCAACCGTGAGACTGCATGAACCAGCACATCGAACTGATGCCGGTAGACGACGACCGCAACCGGCAGGCCAGAGAAGCCGCACGACGTCGCGTCTCCTGGCCCGTCAATCTCAGCCCCGCCCGCGTCAGCTATCAGAGTGACGGCCACGCCCTGATTCTCGGTGACGAACGCAGCGTGCGGCGTGCCGCCAGCGCCCTGATGGCAAAGGGTCTCGCGACTCCCGTCCTGCTGGTCACCGCCCCCCTCCATGAAGAGGCCGGCGGCGACGCCGGCAGTGATGAAGAATATGAGGCCCTGCTCGCCGCTACCGCCGATCTCGCCTGCCAGTCGCTGTCACGCGCCCAGGCGCGGGCACTGACCATCGAGGGCTATCTGGGACACTTCAGCGTCAGTGTGCCCGATGGCGACGGCGTGCTGGATCTCGCCCGGGCGCTTGCCGAGCGCGCGCATTTCGATCTGATCCTCGACCTTGCTGCGACGCCGGCCCTCACCCTCGAGCTCCCCCCGCCCGGCTACGTCGCCATGGACTGGCAGGACGCTGATCGCGACGAGCGTCTCGAGGCTTTCGCCGGGCTGGTCGGCGAATTCGACAAGCCGCGCTACTTCCAGATCGACAACGACCTCTGCGCCCATGCCAGCAGCGGCAACACGGGCTGCACCCGCTGTCTCGACGTCTGTCCCGCCGATGCCGTCAAAAGCCACCAGGGCCGCATCGAGGCGTGGATCGAGATCGACCCCTTCCGCTGCCACGGCGTGGGCAGCTGCAGCAGCGCCTGTCCCACAGGGGCCATCCAGTTTCGCCTGCCCGAGACCGCCCGCCAACAGGACACCCTGTTGGGTTGGCTCGCCGCCTACCGCGAGGCCGGCGGCACGGCGCCGGTGGTGCGCTTCGCCGAGGCGAGCGACCTGGAGACCGAGGAAGAAGCGGCGGGCCATGTGCTCGACGTACCTCTCGAAGAGCTCGGTGCCGCCGGTCACGATCAGTGGCTGACGGCTCTGGCCGCCGGCGCCGCCGAGGTCCGAATCCAGCGCCATTCGCGCATGCCCGAGCGTCTGACCCGTTTCATCGACGACCAGCTCGCCCAGGCGCACGCCCTGTTAATGGCCCTCGGCCACTCGGCCACTCGCATCGTCGTCCTCGCGGACGGTGACGCGGCGGCCCGCGACGCCCTTCCACTCGAACCGCCGTTGACGCAGGCGCCGCCGGTGCTGGAAGGCCATGACAAGCGCCGTCGGCTCAACGCCGTGCTCGAGCATCTGGCGAGCCTGGGAGCCCCCGACGGCCAGCGTCACCGGATGCCATCCGGCGCCGCCTATGGCGACATCGTGGTCGATCGCGACGCCTGCACCCTGTGCATGGCCTGCGTGTCCAACTGCCCGACGCCGGCGCTGGCCGCCGGCGACGCAAGCCCGATGCTGAGCTTTCGCGAGGCCGACTGCGTGCAGTGCGGGCTCTGCGCCGAGGCCTGTCCGGAGCAGGCGATCACCCTGCACCCTGGCTTCCTGGCCGACGCCCAGCGCGGCGAGCGCGAGGTTCGCCACGAGGAGCCCGCCTTCCCGTGCATCCGCTGCGGCAAGCCCTTCGCCACCGTCAGCACCGTTGAGACCATCAAGGCCAAGCTCGCCAACCACCCTTACTTCGCCGGCGACGCCCTGGCCCGCCTGGAGATGTGCGAAGACTGTCGCGTCAAGGACGTCTGGCAGGACATGGCCCGCAACCCCGAATCGCAGCTGAAGGTATGACCGCATGAACGAGCTGAATGAAAGCGATGCGCTGCGAGCCGATGTCTACCGGCTGCTAGCCAGGCTGCTGCGCGAGGCCCCTGATGCCGCGCTGCTCGACTGGCTGGCGGCACTGGAGGTCGAGGCCGACGGCACCCTGCTCGCCGAGCGCTGGGGGGCACTGATCGAGGCGGCGCGCGACACCACCGCCGAGGCGCAGGCACGCGCCCACTTCCGCCACCTGATCGGGGTGGTGCAGGGCGACGTCACGCCGTACGCCTCCTGGTACCGCAACGGCGAGCTGATGGACGCAGCATTGGTCGCGCTGCGCCGGGACCTCAAGGCGCTGGGGTTCCAGCGCGCCGAGCACAGCCACGACCCCGAGGACCACCTCGCCGCGCTGGCGGAGGTGATGGCGATGCTGATCGAGGCTCGCTCACCGGAAGAGGCCCGCTTCTTCATGGCCCATCTCGCCCCTTGGGCCGCAGACTGCCTCGCCGACCTCGGCCGGGTCGACACCCTCTTCCAGGCGCGCCTGGGGCAGCTCGGTCAGGCCTTCATCGAGCAGGAGGGGCGACGCCTCGAGGCACAGACTCAACAGCATCCGGTGCGGATCGTCGAACCCTGACGCCGCACTGCACACCGTGACAGCACCATAACGACAGAGCCCGTCAGGGCCCGACGGCAGACACAGGAGAGATCCCCATGTCCAGCACACGCAACCCGCAGCGGCGGCGTTTTCTCAAGACCCTCGGCGTCGGCACCGCGGCCGCCGGAGCGGCGGCCGCGGTCGGCCACGTCACCCTGGCCCAGGCCGATACCAAGCCCGAAGCCCCGCAGAGCGAGCCTTCTCGTGAGTACCGGGAAACGCCCCATATTCGAGCCTTTTACGCCACCCTGCGTGATTGACGGCCCCGAGCCAGGAGAGCAGCCATGCGTTTGACACCTAAATCCGAGTCGCCGAGGGCCAGCGGGCTGGGCATTTCCCGTCGCCAGTTCCTGCAGCGCAGCGGGGCTACCACCGGCGGGCTCGCCGCCGCCGGCTTCATGGGCGCACCGATGATGCAGCGTGCCGAGGCGGCCGAGAAGACCGCCTGGTCCGATGCCCCGGTCGAAACAAAACGGACCGTCTGCTCCCACTGCTCGGTGGGCTGCGGCGTCTATGCCGAGGTACAGGAAGGCGTCTGGACCAAGCAGGAGCCGGCCTTCGACCACCCCATCAACCGCGGCGCCCACTGCGCCAAGGGCGCCTCGCTGCGACAGCATGGCCACTCCAGCCGTCGCTTGAAGTACCCCATGAAGCTGGTCGGTGGAGAGTGGCAGCGTCTGAGCTGGGAGGATGCCATCGAGGAGATCGGCAACAAGGTGCTGGCGCTGTCGGAGCAGCACGGACCCGACAGCGTCTACTGGCTGGGCTCGGCCAAGTTCAATAACGAGCAGGCCTACCTGATGCGCAAGTTCGCCGCCCTGGCCGGCACCAACAACACCGACCACCAGGCGCGCATCTGTCACTCCACGACCGTGGCCGGAGTCGCCAATACCTGGGGCTACGGGGCGATGACCAACTCGCTCAACGACATCCAGAACAGCCGGTCGATCATGTTCATCGGCTCGAACCCGAGCGAAGCGCACCCGGTCGCCATGCAGCACATCCTGCTGGCCAAGGAGCGCAGCCAGGCGGAGATCATCGTCGTCGATCCTCGCTTCACGCGCACCGCCGCCAAGGCCGACAGCTACGTGCGGATCCGTCCCGGTTCCGACGTGGCCTTCATCTGGGGCCTTCTGTGGCACATCTTCGAGAACGGCTGGGAGGATAGCCAGTACATCGATCAGCGGGTCTACGCCATGGACCAGGTGCGCGAGGAGGTCGCGGCCTTCTCGCCCGATGTGGTGGAAAACATCACCGGGGTGGCGGAAGAGACCATGCGCGATACCGCGCGCCGACTGGCCGAGAACCGTCCGGGCTGCATCGTCTGGTGCATGGGCGGTACCCAGCACACCACCGGCAACAACAACACCCGCGCCTACTGTATCCTGGAGCTGGCGCTCGGCAACATCGGCAAATCCGGCGGCGGCGCCAACATCTTCCGCGGCCACGACAACGTCCAGGGCGCCACCGACCTCGGCCTGATGTCGCATTCGCTGCCCGGCTACTACGGCCTCTCCGAGGGCGCCTGGAAGCACTGGGCTCGCGTCTGGGACCTCGACTACGAGTGGCTCCAGGGCCGTTTCGACCAGAACGAATACGCCGACGGCAAGCCGATGCACTCCAGCGGCATCACCGTCTCACGCTGGATCGATGGCGTTCTCGAGCAGGAGGAGGACATCTCCCAGCGCACCCGACTCAAGGCGATGTTCTACTGGGGCCATGCGGTCAACTCCCAGACCCGCGGCCCCGAGATGCAAAAGGCCATGCAGCAGCTCGAGATGATGGTCATCGTCGACCCCTACCCCACCGTGGCCGGCGTCATGCACGGCCGTCAGGATGGCGTCTACCTGCTGCCCGCGGCTACCCAGTTCGAGACCACCGGCAGTGTGACCGCCACCAACCGCTCCATTCAGTGGCGCGATCAGGTCATCGAGCCGCTGTTCGAGTCCAAGCCCGACCACGAGATCATGTACCTGCTCTCGCAAAAGCTCGGCTTCAGCGACGAGCTGTTCAAGAACATCAAGGTCGAGGGCACCGAGCCACTGATCGAGGATATCACCCGCGAGTTCAACGCCGGCATGTGGACCGTGGGCTATACCGGCCAGAGTCCCGAACGCCTGAAGGCTCACCAGCAGAACTGGCACACCTTCAGCTTCCGCGACCTCAAGGCCGAGGGCGGCCCCGCCGACGGTGACTACTACGGGCTACCCTGGCCCTGTTGGGGGACCGCCGAGATGGGCCATCCCGGCACGCCGATCCTCTACGACACCAGCAAGAAGGTTTCCGAAGGCGGCCTCACCTTCCGCGCCCGCTTTGGCATCGAGCGCGACGGTGAGAATCTGCTGGCCGACGGCGTCTTCAGCCGGGACTCAGACCTGGAGGACGGCTATCCGGAGTTCACCGCCGCCATGCTCAAGGACCTGGGCTGGTGGGATGAGCTGACCGACGCAGAGAAGACCGCGGCCGAGGGCAAGAACTGGAAGACCGACCTTTCGGGCGGCATCCAGCGCGTGGCCATTGCCCACGAGTGCGCTCCCTTTGGCAACGCCAAGGCGCGGTGCAATGTCTGGACCTTTCCCGACCCCATTCCCAAGCACCGCGAGCCGCTCTATACCAGCCGTCGCGACCTGGTGCAGGACTACCCGACCTGGCCGGACGTGACCTCGCACTACCGCCTGCCGACGCTCTATCGGAGCATCCAGGAGCAGGACGTCACCGGCAAGTACCCGATCATCCTCACCTCCGGGCGCCTGGTGGAGTACGAGGGCGGCGGCGAGGAGACGCGTTCCATGTCCTGGCTGGCCGAGCTGCAGCAGGAGATGTTCGTCGAGATCAACCCGGCACTCGCCAACGACCTGGCCATCGCTGAGGGCGACATGGTGTGGGTCGAGGGCGCCGAGGGTGGACGCGTCAGGGTCAAGGCGCTGGTCACCCCGCGGGTGGCCCCCGAGGTGGTCTTCATGCCCTTCCACTTCGGCGGCATGTTCCAGGGCGAGAGCCTGCACGACCGCTATCCGGAAGGCTCGGCCCCCTATGTGCTCGGCGAGGCGGCCAACACCGCCACCACCTATGGCTATGACTCGGTGACCCAGATGCAGGAAACCAAGTGCACCCTGTGTCGCATCGAGAAGGCAAGCTGAGGAGAATCCCATGGCCACAATGAAATTCATGTGCGACGCCGAGCGCTGCATCGAGTGCAACGGCTGCGTCACCGCCTGCAAGAACGCCAACGAGGTCGAATGGGGCGTGCAGCGCCGCCGGGTGGTGACCCTCAACGACGGCGAACCCAGCGAGGTCTCGATCTCGGTGGCCTGCATGCACTGCGACGATGCGCCCTGCATCGCCGTCTGTCCCACCGAGACCCTCTACCAGCGTGATGACGGCATCGTGCTGCACGACAAGGACCTGTGCATCGGCTGCGGCTACTGCCTCTACGCCTGCCCCTTCGGCGCACCGCAGTTCCCGAAGCAGAACGCCTTCGGCGAGCGCGGCAAGATGGACAAGTGCACCTTCTGCGCCGGCGGCCCGGCGGAGACCAAGGAGGAGGAGTACCAGAAATACGGCGCCAACCGCATCGCCGAGGGTAAGTTGCCGCTATGTGCCGAGATGTGCTCGACCAAGGCACTGCTGGCCGGGGATGCCCAGGAGGTCGCCGACATCTTCCGCCAACGCGTCGTCCAGCGCGGCCACAAGGATGGCGGCTGGTCGGGCAATCCCCGCGCCGACGCCGACTCCCTGGCCTACGATGCTACCCAGCAGGGGTAAGGAGGCGACCATGAGCATGTCGATAACGCACCCGGGGGCCGCTCGGCGGCTCCTGACGCTGCTGGTGCTGCTGACCGGGCTGGTGCTGTCCCAGCTGGCCCTGGCACAGCAGGCCGACCCCGGCCGGGAGGCGGCCTTCGCCGTCCCCGCCGTGGACGCCGAGCTGTGGCGGCAGGTGAAGGAAGGCGAGACGGGACCCAACTACCGGGACTCGCGAGCCGAGAGCACCTATAACCTGGTAAATACCAGTGGCGAGACCTGGCGACAGATCCGTGAGCGCTGGGTCTCCCCGTTCGGGGCGATCGCGGTGCTGGGCATGATGGCGGCAATCGTGCTGTTCTACCTGATGGTGGGGCGCAAGCATCTCGATGAGCCGCGTACCGGCCGCAAGCTGCTGCGCTGGTCGCTGGTCGTCCGCTCCCTGCACTGGACGGTGGCGACGCTGTTCATCCTGCTGGCTATCACCGGGCTCAACCTCGCCTATGGCAAGACGCTGCTGCGTCCGCTGTTCGGCGACGGCGCCTGGTCGGCGATGATGTCGGGCACCAAGCTGATTCATAACTACCTGGGACCGCTGTTTGGCATCCTGCTGGTGATCCTGCTGCTGCGCCTGCTCAGCCACAACATCCCGAAGGCCCACGACCTGCAGTGGTTCGCCAAGGGCGGCGGCCTGGTCGGCAAGGGGCATCCGGATGCCGGTTTCGCCAACGGCGGCGAAAAGGTCTGGTACTGGCTGCTGGCTACCGCCGGCCTCGCCGTGATCGCCAGCGGCTTCGTGCTGGACTTTCCCAACTACGGGCAGGGACGCGACACCATGCAGTGGGCCGGGATCATCCATGCCGTGGGGGCCCTGGGCCTGACGGCCGTGGCACTGGGACATATCTACATCGGCACCGTCGGCACCGAGGGGTCGCTGGAGGGCATGACCACCGGTTACGTGGACGAGAGCTGGGCCAAGGAGCACCACAATCTCTGGTACGACGAGGTCAAGGATCAGGCGATTCCCGAGGATCAGCTTGCCGAGCATCGGCAGGCACCCCAGGGCGACGAACCGGCGCCCCGCTCCGGTTGAGCCACCTCTCGAAACGACTAACGACACCGCCTTCGGGCGGTGTCTTTTTTGTTAAGCTGATTCGACAGACATTCCGACCACCGGAGAGAGACGATGCCACATCTCGACGACGCCACACGCACCGAACTCGAAGCGGCCGCGTTTCGCCGCCTGCTGCGCCACCTGGACGAGCACAAGGAGGTCCAGAACATTGACCTGATGATCCTCGCCGACTTCTGCCGCAACTGCCTCTCCAAGTGGATGGTGGCCGCCGCCGACGAGCGTGGCGTTGAGCTGGACTACGACGGCGCCCGGGAGCACGTCTACGGCATGCCCTATGACGAGTGGAAGGCAAAATATCAGCAGGAGGCCACCCCCGAGCAGCAGGCGGCCTTCGCGGCGCGCCAGGCCGCCAAGCAGGAGGCGCCCAGCGAATGAGCGAATCGATGATCCCCCTCAGTGTGGCGGTGCTGACCGTCTCCGACACCCGTAACGAGCAGACCGACCGCAGCGGTCAGGCCCTGGTCGAGCGTCTGACGGCCGCCGGACATCGGCTGCATGAGAAGCGCATCGTGCCCGATGACGTCTATCGCATCCGCGCCGTGGTGGCTGGCTGGATCGCCGACGACGAGGTGCAGGTGATCCTGACCACCGGCGGCACCGGCTTCACCGGGCGCGACTCCACGCCCGAGGCGGTCTCGGTGCTGCTCGACAAGCAGATCGAGGGCTTCGGCGAGCTCTTTCGCCACCTCTCCTGGCAGGAGATCGGCAGTTCCACCGTGCAGAGCCGCTGCCTCGGCGGGCTGGCCAACGCCACCGTGGTGTTCTGCCTGCCCGGCTCCACCGGCGCCTGTCGTACCGGCTGGGACGGCATCCTGGCCGAGCAGCTCGATAGCCGTCACAAGCCGTGTAACTTTGCCAATCTCGTCATCCCCGAGCGGGGTCAGCATGGATAAGCTGAGCCCCGTCGAGACGGCCCTGGCGGCGCTGCTCGAGGGCGTCGCTCCTACAACCAGCGAGACCGTGCCCTGCGACGAGGCGGCGGGCCGCGTGCTCGCCGAGGCGATCGAGGCGCGCCTCGACGTGCCTGCCTTCGACAACAGCGCCATGGACGGCTATGCCTTGCATCACGACGATGCGGGTCAGCAGCTGCCCATCGCCCAGCGCATTGCCGCAGGCTCGGTGGCGACGCCGCTGGCGCGGGGCACCTGCGCACGCATCTTCACCGGCGGCGCGCTCCCCCCGGGTGCCGACTGCGTGGTGATGCAGGAGCGCGTGACACACGAGGATGACATTGCGGCTATCCCGGCGGATCTCCCGGCGGGCGACAACGTCCGCCGTCGCGGCCGTGACGTGGCGGTTGGCGCGCCCCTGCTGCCCGCCGGTGAACGGCTGGAGGCGGCGGCCCTGGGACATCTCGCCGGCCAGGGCATCACCGAGGTGGTGGTGCGGCGCCGGCCTCGGGTGGCGCTGCTCTCCACCGGCGACGAGATCGTCGATCCGGGCACGGAGCTTTCCGACGGACAGATCTACAACTCCAACCGTCCGATGCTCAAACGCCTGCTGGAGCGCTTCGGCGCCGAGCTGGTGCGGGTGGTCTCGGTGCCGGACGATGCCGCGGGCACACGCGATACCCTCGCCGCGGCGGCCTTGGAGGCCGACCTGGTGATCAGTACCGGGGGGGTGAGCGTCGGCGAGGAGGATCACGTCAAGGCGGCGCTCGAATCGCTGGGACAGCTGGATCTGTGGCGCCTGGCGATTCGCCCGGGCAAGCCCCTGGCGCTGGGGCGCCTGCCGGGACCAGCGGGCCGGGACGTGCGCTTCGTCGGCCTGCCCGGCAATCCGGTGTCCTGTTTCGTCGGCGCCTGGCTCTTCCTGCGCCCCCTGATGGGGGCCCTGCAGGCCTGCCCTGCCCTGGCAGAGCTGCCCCGGCTGCCAGCGCGCGCCGACTTCGCCACGCGAACCGGTCCGCGCCGCCACTACATGCGCGTTACTTTGGAGCTGGGTAACGACGGCATCGTGGCTCGGGCGTTTCGCGACCAGAACTCGGGGGTGCTGTCATCGTGCATCAGCGCCGATGCCCTGGCGGTGATCCCCGCGGAGACCCGTATCGAGCCGGGCGATCGCCTCGACTGCCTGTGGCTCAGGGTCGATTGAGAACCGATTGGACCGAGGGTCGAGCGAGGATCAATCAAGAACCGCACGAGCCCGGCCTCAGGCCGGCACGCCGAGCTCGGCATTGACGGCCGACCACAGCCTTTCGAAATCGCGCGCGAGGCGGACGTAGTCCGCCTCGAGCCAGGGCACCAGCTCGGCCAGGCGATTCGGGCCGGAGAGCCGCCCCCCGATGCCTTCTATGGCACGACAGGTAAAGTCGAAGTCCGCATAGCGGTTGAGCCAGTCCTGCTCCACCAGCACGGGCACCATCCCCGCCAGCCGGCCCGGGGCGGGAGCGGTTGACAGTGGCCGGTAGCAGCGAACAGTCAACCGGCGTCGCTCGTCGCCTCCGAGCGTGCGAGCCGCAAAGTGGTCCCAGACCAGATCCAGGGCGATACCGGCGAATCGGCGCTGCGGCCACGGTGTGCGCGCCAGTACGTCGGCGACCACCGGGTGACCATCGACGAAGGCGTCCACCCGGCGGTGATGGCGGATGCCGGCCGCCGTTGCCGTCGGCCAGGCCGAGAGGTCGATGCCCTTGACGCCGTCGGCGATCAGGTTGCCATACAGGAAGTCGTCACCGCCGCCGCGGGCGAGCCAACCATGGGCGAGAAAGTTCACGGTTCGCCGATCATAGACAGTGGGTGGGCTTTGGCAGCCCGGCCAGGCGAGCCGCCACCTTGGCGGGGCTACCGGGGAAGAGTCGCATCAGGTGGATCGAACGGCCCTTCTCGGGCCCCAAGGCCTTGCCCACCGCCTTGACCAGGGGTCGCATGGCAGGGGCCATCTCGTAGCGTGCATAGAAGTCGCGTAGCACGTTTAGCACTTCCCAGTGCTCCTCGGTCAGCTCGATGCCCTCCTCGCGAGCCAAGGCGTCGGCGACCTCGGGCGACCAATCCGTCATGTCGATTAGATAGCTCTCAGGGTCCAGGGCATATTGATTGTCATTCAAGAATAGATAACGGTATATTTCTGTAGAAGCCATCAGTACCAGCTCACCGTCCGTTCGGCTTCCTCGGTCAGGGTAACGAAGCCATCCACATCGACCACCTGCACGCTTTCCGCGCAGCGTCCCAACAGCCCGCGGGCCTCCAGGTCTTCCCTGAGGGCGAAGAGTCGCCCCTCGATCTTCGCGTAGTAGCGCACCAGCTGGGGCAGCGCCCCTTGAACGCCGTCCTCGATCAGCAGCAGGACATCGTCTGGCCCCATAGCGCTCAGGGCCTGCTCATAGACCCGACTGTTCGCCGGGGAACGGTTCACCACATGCAACAGCATCCAGGTTCTCCTCGCGACTCGGGCTAAAAGGTCAACACCAGGCGGTGGGCAGACAGTGCCTCTGAGATGGCCGCGGCCGGCACGGGCGTCACGTCGAGCATCAACTCGTCGGCCGAGAGACCGAGCGCCGAGAGCGTCTCTGCGTCCACCAGCAGGGTTTCGATATCATACATCTCCAGCATCGCAAGCGTCGCGGCCGTCCCCTTCTGCTCGAGCGGCCCGGGTCCCTGCCCGGGCATCAACGCCGTGACGCCCTCCCCCATGAACAGCAGTGAAACGCTTTGCCCGAAAGCGGCGGCGACCAGCGCGGCGTCCAGCCCTTCCTTAAGCCAGCTACTCCCGTGAGGCGCGTGGCGCAGGATGACCAGCAGGTCGCGGTGTGGGTCATCGTGTTCGTGCATCATGGCTCCATCACATGCCAGGAATTCAGGGACCGAAGGTCACCAGGCGGTCGCAGCGCGTCCCCAGATCGATCAGCTGGCCGAGCCCGGTGAGCTCGAAGGGCTCCGCCACGCTGATCCCGTCCTTGCCGTGCCGGGCGGCCTCGCGCTCGTCGAGAAGACCGCGACGCAGCGCCGCGGCGATGCAGACCTGTAACGCTACCTCGTGCTCGCGGGACAGGTCTGCCCAGGCATCCACCAAGTGTGGCTCGTCCTGCGGGGGGGCGGCCAGACGGGCGGCATTGTGCACCCCGTCGTGATAGAAGAATACCGCCTCGAGGCGGTGGCCCCGCGCCACCAGGGCACGGGCGAAGCGCAGGGCCGAGTGGCTGGCCTGATGACTGTAGGGAGCGCCCATCAGCAGGATGGCGTAGCGCATGAAGGTCCTCCTGAAACGACCTGGCCCCGCCGGTTGGCGGGGCCAGATGATGCTGATACCGCGCTGGAGTCAGTCCTGGCTCATGATGCCCAGGATCGACAGCAGGCTGATGAACAGGTTGTAGATCGACACGTAGAGCGTGATGGTGGCGAGGATGTAGTTGGTCTCGCCGCTGCGGTGCACAATCTCGCTGGTCTGGTAGAGGATGGCCGCCGAAGAGAACAGCACGAAGCCGGCAGAGACCATCAGCGACAGCGCCGGGATCTGCAAGAAGATACCCGCCAACATGGCAAGGATCAGTACGATGGCACCAGCCATCAGGAAGTTGGCCAGGAAGCTGAAGTCCTTGCGGGTGATCAGCGCTACCGCCGAGAGCCCCACGAAGGTGACGCCGGTCATGCCCAGTGCGGTCATGATCAGCTGAGCACCGTTGGGCAGTGTTAGGTAGGCGCTCAGGATCGGGCCGAGCGTGAAGCCCATGAAGCCGGTGAAGGCGAAAGTGGCGAGCAGCCCCATCGCGGAGTTGGCGGTCTTATGCACCAGGAACATGAGGCCGTAGGCGCCGATGAAGAACACGAAGATGTTCATCCGCTCGATTCCCATGCTCATGGCGGCACCCGCCGTGACGGCGGAGAACAGCAGGGTCATCGCCAACAGGCCGTAAGTGTTGCGCAGGACCTTGCTGGTACCGACCGACTGCGACTGCGTCTGCTGACGTGTCGTCTGCGTCTCTTGATAAGCCATGGATCCGAAGCTCCCTATATGATTGGTCTAGGCACTAGACTAAGGATGCAGCCAGAATGTTCCCGACGCAAGCGCCCGGCTAGCCAGGGTTCAACGCGTTTTCCGCGGCGGCGGTATCTTCCAGGACCCGCCGCGCCACCCACGCCGCGGAGTCGCAGACCTCCTCTCCGGCGTCTTCGAGGGCCGCCATGTCCATCCAACAGAGCGCCGTGGCATCGTCCGCGGCCGCCTCGATGCCGCCCTGCCACTCCAGCTTGACCACCACGATGACGAAGTGCATGGCAAGCGAACCCTCTCCGTCGTAATCGAAAACGTCGAGAGCGGTCAGGATGCTCCGCGGCTCGGCCAGCACGCCGGTCTCTTCCAGAAGCTCACGGGCCGCAGCCTGAAGAAGGCTCTCCCCCGCTTCGACCTTGCCGCCGGGCAGCGCCAGCTTGCCCGCGTTAGGGGAATTGCGTCGCCTGACCATCAGGATGCGCCCACCCCTGACCACCGCGGCCGACACCGCGGGAATGGGACGTACGGGGGTACGGGCTGATCGCTCAGGCATAGAAGTCTCCAGCAATTGTCGTGCTTGCATTGTGCCCCACCCCTGAACCGGGGGCTAACACCCTGATCCAGATAGGCTCTTGACCTGCGAATAAAAACTGGTAGAGTACGCATCCGTAAGCCGGAGGGATGGCAGAGCGGTTGAATGCACCGGTCTTGAAAACCGGCGTAGGTTAATAGCCTACCCAGGGTTCGAATCCCTGTCCCTCCGCCACTCCGACTTCTAGGGCATGTTTTCGAGGCTTATCAAGAGCTTAGAGGACATGCCCTTTCGCTTATTTACCACATGTGTTTACCACATCCCTCCTGTCCTCCTTACTGAGTGTACGCCCCGCCTGATACACGTGCTAATTTGGATGAGCACACCATCAGCAAGGAGGCCACATGCACAAACCTCGATACCGGGACAAAGTGCTCATTGAAAAAGCTGACGGCCAGCAGCTTGGGCCGGTACAGGCTACGGTTGATAAAGGAATCATCTTCGCCGCTCCTACGCACCTAATAGAAGTGGGAGACATCCTCTTGCGTGAGATGCCGCAAGGTGGTCATGAGAGGTACGTAGTGGATGAACCAGGTTTTAAGCAAGGTAGCGGTAAACTCATTCCTTCTCATTTCCAGGCTGAAGTGCATCGAGAAGATGCCCGCAGGACGTCTGAGTCTGTTTCTACACCCGACCATCAGATACCTCCGACGCCACCTGGAAGCGTAACAATCAACTTCAATGGCGATCATGGACGTGTCTACCAGCATTCGAACGACAATTCGCAAACCGTTATCAATGCCATAGAGCCCCAGCTTGAAGCTCTCCGCACAGAGTTGCGGGATAAGGTAGAAGACCCCCAGCGTCTCGCTGATCTTGAGCATGAAATCGACGCACTGAAAGCCTCACGGCCTGACCCCTCAACCATCGGCGAGCAGCTGGACAGCCTTATGCGCAAGGGAGCTGACTATGCAGAGATCATCGGGAAGTACAAAAGTGGGATCATGGCTGTAGCCGCTGCGCTAGCCTGACACTTACTCGAAGGCACCAAGCGAGCAAAAATAAGCCCCACCGCACGGATGGAGCTTGTGAGTTATAGCTATCGATTTACTCTTGTCGATAGATTCTCATTATCTATCGATGGCACTGGCTTTGGCTACCCGACAGGCCCGCTTCACAGATGCCGGTGAGATGTCGAAGTGTTCCGCCGTGGCCCTGATGCTGGCGCTGTTCTCCTGGCGCCAATGGGCCACGTCCTCATCAATTATAACCTTCTCCCTGCCGAGGGCCTTCCCCTCAGCCTTGGCCCGCTTGATGCCAGCCATCTGGCGTTCCTTGATGTTGGAGCGTTCAAGCTCGGCCATCGCCGACAGCATGGTGAGCATCGCCTTACCCATCGGTGTGCTCATGTCGAAGCCTTCACGGAGCGACAGCACCGCTACTCCCTTGGCGTTGAGCGCCTCGACCGTCTCCAGCACGTCGATGGTGTTCCTGCCCAGGCGGTCGATGGCATAGACAATGATGGTGTCTCCCTCGCGGACGTAACTCAGTAGCTCCCCAAGCCCCTTCCTGTCCTTCGCCTTGATGGCCCCGGAGGTTGCCTCATCGACAAACCAGCGGTCGACCTTGTGGCGTTCCTCGATGGTGGCTCGCTGTGTGTCGGTGGACTGGTCCTCAGTGCTGACGCGGACGTAAGCGATGGTGGCTGACATGTCGGTTGCTCCTTCACCGTGGCTCATTAAGTATGGCTCACAATGTAGGGCATGGATCATTAAAAATCAACAGCTATGAGCCACTCTGAGCGCCAGCCCACAGCATGGGCCACAAGGTACACTCTTTGAGCTAGGGCAGTAGGGCAACAGACAAGACTATCGCGGTATTCCTCAAGTTGAGGGCCATCCGTCTCGAATCCATCCTCTGGTGCATCGGTTTTCAGCGGGAGTCAGTCAGCGTGGGCAGCCTGAGAGGAGCCAATCTATCCCTTTCCGAATCAGACCCGGTGGCGGATTATTTCCTTCATAATCAGTGCTTTA
The DNA here is from genome assembly GCF_900116405.1 of Halomonas saccharevitans. Taxonomy (GTDB): domain Bacteria; phylum Pseudomonadota; class Gammaproteobacteria; order Pseudomonadales; family Halomonadaceae; genus Halomonas; species Halomonas saccharevitans. The sequence goes on from NZ_FPAQ01000014.1 coordinate 52,238, forward strand.
CTCATTATCGTCATGGCCTGTAGCGTGCCCGCTGCTGGCGCTCATCGAGGGCGTCAAGGACTACCACCAGACAGCAAGGAGCCGAAGCAATGCGTATCGAGTTAACACGCTGGGGCATGGAGCTGACCATCATGGGATTGATCGTCAGGCTGGTTGCGGGAGATGTCTTCCTGCGGGTGCCGATGGTCGGGCTACTGGCATGGAATCAGTGCGGTCTGTCCCTGGATCGCTGGGCAGATGCCAAGCATGACCCGGTGATGTAGAGGCTGACGCTTAGCCATGGTGGGGGTGGGTGCCTTCGTCATTCATCCCCCCGTGGGTGCCTCGAAGATCGACTTCCAGCCGCCATCATGCGCCAGCTCGGGGGCGGGCACCGGGGAAGCGCGTTCCTTATATACACTTAATTACCGGCTCAGATGTGCGCCACAAAATGGCCGGGGGTGGGTCCATAGGAGTCCCGCCGGAGTCCCGTTCCACTAGCTCAGAGAGGGACATACGGAGTCAGGGCGACACGGGTAGATCAAGTCCCGGTGTGTCTACTTTCCCCGCCACCGTGGCAATCCCTCAGTGTGGCCCCTGGAAGCGCCGCTATGTGGTAAATCGGCAGGGCCAACGCCTTGATAGGCTGCCAGATTTCGCGAGAGAGCGGCACCACCGAGATGACCATGAGCAGCCGCGAGATCGCGGAGGTGGTCGAGAAGCGACACGACAACGTGAAGCGCACCATCGAAATGCTGGCTACCCATGGAACGGTCCATCCTCAAATTGAGGACGAACCCTCAACCGATGCGATGGGACGTACCCGAATCACCAAGACCTTCCACGTCAACCAGCGCGACAGCTATGTGATCGTCGCCCAGCTTTCCCCGGAGTTCACCGCTCGCTTGGTGGACCGCTGGCAAGAGCTGGAGCAGCAGGTAGCCCAACCGAAGGTTCCGCAGTCCTTCGCCAGGACAGCGAAGGCCGCTTCAACCTCAACGACCTCCACAAGGCAGCCGGTGGTGACCCGAAGCACCGCCCCGGCGAGTGGATGAAGACCGACCAAGTCAAGGCGCTGGTGGCCGAGGTCGAAAATGCGAACATCGTCGCAATTAACTCCAAGCGTGGTCGCTACGGCGGCACCTTCGTCGTCAAGGAGCTGGTCTACGCCTATGCCATGTGGATCAGCCCCGCGTTCCACCTGAAGGTGATCCGTGCGTATGACGCCATGGTCACTCAGCCGCAGCCTGACCGACGATCAGATAGAACAGGCTCGCCGCTGCCTCCATGTCCTGCGTCCGCGCCTTGAACACTTCACTCGCTGGCGCAAGGCAAGGGCTGGTCTCTCGGTCATGCCTCAGACTGAGCAGCACACGGAGGGCCTGTGAGTCGCCCTGGTCGAGGTCTTCGGGCCGACGTTGGAGAAGGATCGACACGACAGCGGGCGTGACGTGGATGTCATCCTTGGTCAGATGGACATTGATCCCTCGCCGACAGACGGTCTTGTAGAGGTGATGGAGCTTGGTCCGTGGGCTGGCGCCCTTGAGGTGGCGGACGGTGTGAACCTCGATGGTCATGGTGATGAATGCCTCTCTAGCGTCGTGTACGGCGGAACTTGCCTTCTTCCCAGCGATGGCTAAGGTCCACGCCATGCGCCCGACAGGCCCTCCACACCGTCGTTCTCCCGATGCCGAAGTGACGTGCAGTCTCGACGATGGACGCTTGCCGGGTCCGGCGCCATTCAGCGACCGTCTTCGAGTCAGCCTTGGGCGTGGCCCCGGAAGGCACGGTGGACGTGTAGGACAGCCCAGCCTCTCGCCAGATGGTCTTTACCTGCGTGTCACTGATACCGAAGTGTTCGGCTGTGGCGCGTCGGGTGGCCCCGTTCTGCTGGCGCCACCGGATGACTTCCTGTCGGTCCACCTTGGGCTTCGGTCCGGGCTTCCGTGAGGCCCCGGAGTATCGCGTGTCCTTGTGTGCCATGTCCTCCATCCTTGTCCTTGCTCTCAGGTTCTCGTGTTATCCGTACTCCTTCACCGACGCGCCTTCAGCGCCAGCCACGGCGAGTGAGTCGGCCAGCTCATTCTGCGGGTGCCCATCGTGACCACGGACCCAGTGGAAGCGGACGGCGTGGGTCTGAAGCAGGGCATCAAGCTGGCGCCATAGGTCGGCGTTCTTGACGGGTGCCTTGCTGGCTGTCTTCCAGCCCCGACGCTTCCAGCCGCTCAGCCAATCGGTGGCACCTTTCTGGACGTACTCGCTGTCCGTCGTCAGCTCCACACAGGCGGGCCGCTTCAGGGCCTCCAGTGCCTTGATGACTGCCGTCAGCTCGGCCCGGTTGTTGGTGATCGTGTCGCCCTGGAGCTTCCCGGCGATCTTCAGGCGGTGTCCTCGGTCGTTCATCAGGACAGCGCCCCAGCCGCCTTGCGGGTTGCTCTGGCCGTTGTTGCTACAGGCGCCGTCCGTGAAGATGGAGATGGTGGGCCGTGTGTCGTCGGTGGGTGTGGTCGGTTGAGCCATGGTGATCGTTCGTCCTCATTGTCGGAGACAGTCGGCCCCTTCAGCCAAGCGGACCAGCAAGACGGACGATACCGCCTGACTGCCCGACTGCCTTCGAGAATGTGCTGGGTGCGATGATGGTGATGATGTGTCCCAGACACGCGCCCACGCATCGAGCAGCGAGGGAGTGTCGGAACGTCGACCCAAGGGGAAGGCCGATAGGTGGTCAGCAAGGGGAGCTGACCGGGAGCACTGGAAGCGGTCCACGGTCCTGATTCGTCATGGATGGATCATGGACGATGACAACGCCAGCGATGGCGCCGGGTGTGTTCATGGGGTGCGTCTTACAGATGGACTAGAAGAGAAGGACCTACGGAGGGGCGCAGGTGCCAGTCTTCTAGATGTCCCCTGCTACCCGTAGACAGCCCGTCGCAGACGCGACAGGTCGCCCGGACTGCGCCAGGGGCTACCACCTCCCTGGTGTCCTTACGTCGAGCATCTCCGCGTTCCCAAGCACCCCGACAGGCGGGGCAGTTACTAGCGTCATCTCGAAGGCGATTAAGCTACGGTGAGCAGGGGCGCCGAAGTCGGTCGCAGTATGCCGAGCCTTCTTAGAGCGGTCCCCAGAGAACGGTTTGGTTCTCCAGAAGAGGGCCGTAATTGATTCGGCGCTGTGCGGCGATGTGAGAGGTTCTAGGGGATGAGCGGTAGGGATGCCCATCCCATGGAAGCGAAAGGCTGTTAGCGGGCGCACATGGCGATAATCTAGGACTACTTCGTGATTCCCTTGAAGAGCAGGGCTTGCTCGCTCTGCATGAAGATGAGGGCGTATACCTCGTTCTGGTCGGCTTCGATGAGGCGGTGTACACCATGTTTGAGAGTGGGAAATTCAAACAACATCTTGCGGGCTAGCCCATCGGACACCATCGAAATCTTCGTGAGTTTCCAGTGTGAAGCCCTGTGGTTGTGCTCTTCCAGCCATGTGTTGACCAAGTTGGTACGAAAGTCTTCGTCTATCCAGCGGCCGGTTATGGAACGCTCATCGATGGTCGTGATAGTGAGAAATGCCACAAGATGAGTCATGTCCTCAAGGCTCATCGTGTTGCGAGTGAAGAGTCCCATGGCGCCTCCCTGCGTGCTGTGGTCTCCAAACCGACCGTAACCACCATGGGCAGTGGGCATCAAGATCGAGCAAGGCCCCTCACCCTGGATACCTCAGCAGCTCCACTGCCTCCCGCTTGCTCTTCAGCGAGTGGCCCCCGGAGTACAGTCCGTAGGTGACCCGTGGCTTCTCGTGGCCGACGATGTCCGCCGTGAGGTTCTCCGATACGCCCGCATCTTCGAGCAGGGTCACCACCGTCTTGCGGATGGAGTGGAAGACGTAGGAAGCGCCGAAGCCGTGACGGGCCTTGAGCCGACCGAACCGCTTCCCGATGGCATTGGACCTGTCCCCGTACTTGTTGAAGGTGAGCCCGGAGAGCAGGTAGCCGTCCCTGGACTCAGCCAGGAGGCGCTCCACGGTAGGCTTCAACTCAGAGTGAACCGGAATCTCCCGAATCCCCGCGTCCGTCTTGCTGTCGGTGATCCTGAGCCTGTCCGTGAAGCTATCGTTCGTGCGCAGCGAGCACAGCTCCTCGATCCGTGCCCCGGTGTACATACCGAGGTCTAACAGGTCTGCCAGGGCATCGTCGCCATCATCCATGGCAGCACGTCGCAGCCTGACCACATCGACGGGCTCGAAGGCGTTCCAGCCTTTCGCCCCGTTGCGGGCCTTGCTGGCGCTGGTTGCCCGCTCCTGACGCTGGACGAAGGATGGCAGCTTGAAGGGCTCGCGATCTGCTGGTGCCTTGCCCGTCTCTTGGAGGTGGTGCCAGACACTCCGGGCCGCTGAGAAGCAGCGTTTGACCGAGGACACGCCATAGCCATAGCCGTCCTGATCCTTGGGTGCCATGAGCACCTTGGCCCACTCCCTGACGCTCTCCGGGCCGATGGCCTCGATAACCTCGAAGTGAGCCGCCATCCGCTTGGCGTCCTTCTCCATCTGCTCGGCAGTCTTGGGCTTGAGGTGGAGACCGTCTCGCCACTCCTGAAGCTCAGGTTCAATGGGCGTCTCCTGACCGAGCGCCACACCAGCAAGCCGCTGGGCATCTTCGGCCCGGCCCTGAGCATCGAGCTTCTCGGCCTTCTCAAGGATGGCGCTGGACAGAGCCTCATGGTGGAGCCTCTGGCCGCTTCGCTGGAGGTCTTCGAGTTGCTGGCGATACTCCAGCACCCCGTCGAGGAACGACCCTTCCTCCTCTTCACTCCCCCGCGCCCTGGCGATCTGGTCCTTCCACTCAGCCACCAGCGCATAGGCTCTCGACTGGGCCACCCGCTTGTCAGCGGTCCCGGTGCTCTTCACGAAGCGAATCTTGCCGCCCAGCTTGGGGCGTGCGTCCTTGGGGATGGTCAGCACCGCATACCAGCGGTTGGCGCGTCTCTCCAGGTGGCTCATGGCGTGGCGTCCCGAGGGTGCATTTACCACACGAATTTACCACATGAAAAAGACGTAACGCATTGACTGACTTGGAGATCAATGGATTATGAGCATCTGGCGGATTGTCCCTGTCCCTCCGCCACCTTTCGATGAAAACCAGCCCACCGCGGCTGGTTTTCTTGTTTCAGCGCACAGACCACACTGATGGTGGCGCCGCGGATTGCCCCGCAACGATCTCGTCGTGCCCGGGCGCGAAACATGAGACCCTTCCTCGCTGTCCACCTCGGGGCACCACTGGGAAACGCCCGGCTGCATCACCCCGCACTCTTGCGCCGCAAGGCTGCCACCCAACAAAGGCCCATCTCGCCATGGCACTGAAGGCAACGATTCATCGGGTACAGCTGCAGGTCGCCGACATGGACCGGCACTACTACGCCGATCATGCCCTGACCGTGGCGCAACATCCCTCGGAAACCGACGAGCGCATGATGGTCAGGCTGCTGGCGTTTGCACTGAACGCCGACGAGGCCCTGGCCTTCGGTCGCGGCGTGAGCACCGACGACGAGCCCGACCTGTGGCGCAAGGATCTCACCGGGGAGATCGAACAGTGGATCCAGCTCGGCCAACCCGACGAGAAGAGTATCCGACGCGCCTGCGGTCGAGCAGGCGAGGTCGTCCTCTACACCTACAGCGGCCATGGCGCCGAGCTTTGGTGGAACGCACTGGCCGGCAAGATCTCGACCCTCGACAACCTGACGGTGGTCGCCATCGCGCCGGAGACGGTGCAGACGCTTTCCGGCATGGCGGCGAAGACCATAACCCTGAGCGCCACCCTTCAGGACGACACGGTATGGCTCGCCGACGGCGAGCAGGCCGTCGAGGTCACCCTCGAGGTGCTCAAGGCGGCGACCCGGCAGGCGTGAGCGGCCAAGCCCGCTTCTCGCCCCTCCCCGTCGACCCTGATCTTCTTGAACGCATCCATCAGGCTGCCCTCATTGGAGGCGCAGCCTAGCGCTTAATAGAGACGCAGACCCACTCGGGTCACGCGATTGCCCTCCATCGCGCTGACCACCCAGTGGATGCCGTGCCAATCCACGTCGTCGCCGACCACGGGATGCCCGCCGACCCGCAGCGAGACGAACTCGGCCAGGGTCATGTCCTGCTCGCCGGGGCTCAGGGTGAGGCCGTAGGCATCGGCGATATCACGCATGAAGGCGTCGCCGTCGAAGGTAAAAGTGCCGAAGAAGGCACGCTCGCGCTTGAGCTTGGCGTCCCCATTGAACAGGCGGTTCAGCCCCGGCAGATCATCGGTGCGGCCGATCACGCAGATCACGTCGCCCAGCCGCAGCCGGGTGCTGCCCTTGGGGTGCAGCATGGCATGCTCGCGGAAAAGCGCCGAGATCAGCGCCCCAGAGGGGAAACGCAGCAGCCGGATCGGCACGTCCTCGAGGTCGGCATTCTCCACCTCGTAGACGAACATCTCATAGTCGTTCTCCGGGAGAATACCCAGCGAGCCACGACGGTTGGGCGTGACGGTGGGCGGCAATTCCACCTTCATGCGACGCGCCATCCACGGCAGCGAGCCGCCCTGGATCAGCAGCGACAGCAGCACCACCGCGAAGGCGACATTGAAGTAGAGCGAGGCATTCTCCACCCCGCCGATCACCGGGAAGATCGCCAGCACGATGGGCACTGCCCCGCGCAGGCCCACCCAGGCGATGAAGCCGATCTCCCGCCAGCGGAACTTGAAGAAGGGCTTGACGACGATCAGCACCGCCAGCGGCCGGGCGACGAAGATCAGCGCCAGGGCCACGAGTAGCGCCGGCAGCGCGAAGTCCATCATCTCGCTGGGCGTGACCAGCAGGCCCAGCACCAGGAAGAGACCGATCTGGGAAAGCCAGGCCAAACCGTCATGCACCGGCAGGATGAAGGCAAGGTGGCGCCCGGGGCGGTTGCCGATCATCAGGCCGGCCAGGTAGATGGCCAGGAAGCCGCTGCCACCCAAGGCGCTGGTCAGGCCGAAGACACAGAAACCTAGGCCCAGGGCCAGCAGCGAATAGAGGCCCGGCGCCAGATCCAGCCAGCTCAAGAGCCGCGCACTCAGCCAGCCGACGCCGAGCCCGATGAGGATCCCCAGGCCGAACTGCTGCACCAGGAAGAGCAGGGTCTCGCCCACCCCACCGATATCGCCGACCAGCACCTCCACCAGCATCAGGGTCAGGAAGATCGCCATGGGGTCGTTGGTGCCCGACTCGATCTCCAGGGTGGCGCCGACCCGCTCGTTGAGGTTGACGCCGCGCCCACTGAGCATCGAGAACACCGCGGCGGCATCGGTGGAGCCCACGATGGCGCCCACCAGGAGCCCCTGCACCAGGCTCAGGTCGAAGACCCACATGGCGAACACGCCGACCAGCCCGCCGGTGATGAAGACCCCGAAGGTGGCCAGGGAGAGCGCCGGACGAAAGCCGACGCGAAAGGTCTTGAGACGGGTGCGCAGGCCGCCGTCGAGCAGGATCATGGCCAGCGCCAGGTGGCCGATCGAAAAGGCCAGGGAGTAGTCGTCGAACTGAATGCCGAGCAGCCCCTCCTCGCCGGCCAGCATCCCTAGCCCCAGGAAGATCAGCAGCAGCGGTACGCCGGCCATCGAGGAGAGTCGGCTGGCGAGGATGCTCAGGGCCAGCAGGAAGCCACTGAGCAGGAACAGACTGTTGATCGAATCCATGGCCGCCTGCCTTGGCTGCGAAAACGCAAAGTATCGCATGTCACGGCCAGCGCGGCGATTTTCGTTGGCGCCCGCGACTGGCCGTGGTCGACCGCCAGCGGTTAAGCTTGCGCGGCACCGTTGACCGGGTAACGCGCATGGCAGGAGCCCTTTCTATGATTCCCCCCGTTTATCGTCGCTGGCCGATCGCCCTGCTGGCAATCATCTGCCTGCTGCCGACCGGACCGGCAGCGGCCGATGCCGCGGCGGCCGATGCCGAACCGCGGAAGGGCTATCCACCGCTGAACACCGAGGTCATGGTGCTGGATCTCGAGGCCCTGGCCGATGAGGCGGCGCGAGAGATCGCGGAGCAACAGGCGATCCGGCGGCGCTATCAGGAGGCGCCGAGGGGACCGGCGGTCGATACGCCCTCCCGCCCCAGCGTGCCGGCCATCGCCCTGCGCCCGGCGGAGCCCATCGAGCCGCCCCCCGTCACACCGCTCAGCGTGATGCTGGACTGGACCCCCAGTCCGCGGCATGCCGCGCTGATCGTCGCCCGGGAGCGAGGCCTGTTCGCCAGCCACGGCCTGGAAGTGGCCCTCTCGACCCCCGCCGACCCGGACGTGCCCATCAAGCTGCTGGCGGCGTCGCGTATCGATCTCGCCCTAGCGCGCCAGCCGCTGCTGCATTTGGGAGTGGATCGCGGGCTGCCTCTGGTACGGGTCGCCACCCTGGTCGCCATGCCGCTGAGCGCGCTGGTGGTGCGCGAGGATAGCGACATCACCGCGGCGGTCGACCTGGCCGGCTCGCGGATCGGCCATGCCGACGCCGACAGCCGCGATGTGCTGCTGGCGGCCCTGCTGCACGAGGCCAGCGTGCGCGACGACGAGGTCGAGACCGAGGAGCTGCACTTCCGCCTCGGCGATGCGCTGCGCGAGGGGCGCGTGGAAGGGGTGATCGGCGCCATGCGCCACCTTCTGCCGCGCCAGCTAGCCGATGAAGGCCTCGCGACCCGCGTGCTGACCAGCGAAGCCCTAGGGATCCCGCTGCACGACGGCCTGATACTGCTGGCCAATCGCGATCGCCTCGCCGCGCAGCGCGAGGCGATCGGCCGGCTGATCGAGGCGCTGGAGGAAGCCTCGGTCTGGATCGCCAACCACCCGGAGGAGGCGTGGACGCTGATCGCCAGCGCCGAGCCAGGCATCGACACCCCGGTCAACCGTGAGGCTTGGCAGCAGATTCGTCCGCGCCTGAGCCTCAGCCCCGCTGCCCTGGACCAGGGGCGCTATCGTCGCTTCGAGGAGTACCTGCTCGAGGCCGACATCCTGGGAGAGCGTCACCCGGTCTCCCGGCTGGCCGTCGATCCCGGGGCAATCTCTCGCTAAGTGCTCCTCCAAATGCTCCGCTGACTCCCCCCGTCAGCCCTCCAGGGCCTCCAGAAAGCCATTGACCGCCGCCTGAAAGGCCGCCGGCTGCTCGGCATGCAGCCAGTGGCCTGCCTCGAGTGTCTGGATCTCGGCGCTTGGCAGCACCGCGTGAAGCGCCGGGAGCATCTCGTCGGTCACGTAGCGCGACTGCGCGCCGCGCAGCACCAGAGTGGGCCCCTCATAGGCGCCCTCGCCCGCCGGCGCCCCCATGATCGTCTCGTAGTCGTCCTGAATCTCGTCCAGGCCGATACGCGGCCTCAGGATGCCCGCGTCATCGCGTTCGAGGTTGGTGGCGAGGAACAGGCGCACCGCGGGCTCCTCGACGTGCTCGGCGAGGAGCGCATCGGCCTCGCGCCGGTTGGTCGGCGAGCCCGCCTCGACGCGGCGCAGGGCGGCGAAGACGCTGTCGTGGTCATGCCCGTAGGCCACCGGGGCGATATCGGCGACGATCAGCGAGGCCACCCGCTCAGGCGCCAGCCGGGCCAGGCTGATCACTACCTTGCCGCCCATGGAGTGCCCCAGCAGATGGGCGCGCTCGACATCGAGGCGATCGAGCAGGGCCAGCAGGTCCTCGGCCATGGCGTCGTAGCCCATCCCGGCCACGTGCGGCGAGCGCCCGTGGTTACGCAGGTCCACGGTGATCACCCGATGGCGCCGCTGCCACTGCCTGGCATGGGAGCGCCAGTTATCGGCGCTGCCCAGCAGGCCGTGAATGACCACCAGCGGCGTCTCGTCGCCGCCGGTATCGAGGAAATGAAGGTCGGTGGGCATAAAAGCCTCCTTGCCTAGAGGGTGTCGAGTATCGGGTGCCGGGGTATCCGGTGTCAGAACATCAGGAAGACGCGCGCGCCTCATCCGGCATCACGTCGTCGCTTCCCGTCACCGCCACCAGCCGACGGCTGAGCCAGGCCAGCAGCACGCCGTATAGCGGCAGAAAGAACGCCAGGCTGATAGCAAGCTTGATCACGTAGTCGACCCAGGCGATCTCCGGCCAGTTGGCGGCCATGAAGGGATCGGGGCTGCGGTGGAAGGCGATGGAGAAGAACGCGAAGGTATCGGCAAGGTTACCAAGCACCGTGGAGACGGCCGGCGCCACCCACCAGGCCTTGAGGGCACGCAGCCGGTCGAAGACCTGCACGTCCAAGAGCTGCCCCAGCACATAGGCCATGAAGCTCGCCAGGGCGATGCGGGCGACGAACAGGTTCCACTCGCCCAGCGCCTCGAGGCCGGCAAACCCGCCACGGGGAAAGACCACGGATACCACATAGGAGATCACCAGCGCCGGTAGCATCACGCGCAGGATGATCGCCCGGGCCGGCTCCTTGCCGAACAGGCGCACGGTGAGATCGGTGGCCAGGAAGATGAAGGGGAAGCTGAAAGCGCCCCAGGTGGTATGAAAGCCCCACAGGGTGAACGGCAGCTGCACCAGATAGTTGCTGGCGGCAATGACCAGAATATGGAAGGCGACCAGCAGCGCCAGGCAGCGCCGGGTCTGGGTTTCGGACAGCACGAACATCACGGCATCCTTTTTTGGGGAGGGGTGAGGGAACCCTCGTGGATCGGCACTCGCGCGTGGCGAGAATGGGCCGCGCATTATACGACCTGGCCGCCACCCTGGCCATGCAAGGGCCCGGCCCACATGAGAACGCCGCCCTCCAGGGGCGGCGTCGTGGCATCACAGCCGAATCGCGCGGGGCTCAGACCTGGCGGGCCTCCTCGGCGGCGCCGACCGCACGCTCCTTCATCGCCTCGTGGACGTCCTGAAGGCTCGCCGGGTCGTCGATGGTCGAGGGCACGCCGAACTCCTGGCCGTCGGCGATGTTACGCAGCAACTTGCGCAGGATCTTGCCGGAGCGGGTCTTGGGCAGCCGGTCGACCACCAGCACCTGCTTGAAACAGGCGATAGGGCCGATCTTCTCGCGCACCAGGCCGATCAGCTCGTTCTCCAGCGTCACCTCATCCCCTTCGAAGCCATCCTTGGGGATCACCAGCCCCACCGGCAGCTGTCCCTTGAGGGCATCGTGAATGCCGATCACCGCGCACTCGGCCACCGCGGGGTGGGCACCCACGACCTCCTCCATCTCACCGGTCGAGAGGCGATGGCCGGCGATGTTAATGACGTCATCGGTGCGCCCCATGATGAACAGGTAGCCGTCCTCGTCGAAGTAGCCGCCGTCGCCGGTGAGGTAATAGCCGGGAAACGCGGCCATGTAGGCACTGTGAAAGCGCTTCGGATCGCGCCACACGCCGGCCAGGCAGCCGGGTGGCAGTGGCTGCTTGATCACCACGCTGCCCTGCTCCATGGCACCGGAGGGCTCGCCCTCCCGGTCGAGGATCTGCACGTCAAACCCAGGGACCGGCACGGTAGCGCTGCCGGCCTTGGTGGGCATCGGCTCGAGGCCGTGCAGGTTGGCGGCGATGGGCCAGCCGGTCTCGGTCTGCCACCAGTGGTCGATCACCGGCACCGTCAACAGGTCATCGAGCCAGTGGAAGGTCGGCGGATCCAGCCGCTCACCGGCCAGGAACAGCGCCTTGAGGCAGCTGATGTCGTACTGGGCCATCAGCTTGGCGTCAGGATCCTCCTTCTTGATGGCGCGAAAGGCAGTGGGCGCGGTGAAGAAGCTCGCGACCCTGTACTCGCTGATCAGCCGCCAGAAGGCGCCGGCATCCGGTGTCTTCACCGGCTTGCCTTCGTAGACCACGGTGGTGGCGCCGCGCAGCAGCGGCGCATAAACGATGTAGGAGTGACCAACCACCCAGCCCACGTCGGAGGCCGAGAAGAAGACCTCGCCCGGCGCCACGTCGTAGATGGTCTCCATGGAGTAGGCCAGCGCCACGGCGTAGCCGCCGGTATCGCGTACCACGCCTTTGGGCTTGCCGGTAGTGCCGGAGGTATAGAGGATGTAGAGCGGATCGCTGCCCTTGACCGGCACGCACTCCGCCGGGGCGGCCCGCTCGACCAGCGCCGACCAGTCATGGTCGATCGCCGTGCCGAGCTTCGCCGTATGCTGCTCGCGCTGCAGGACCACGCAGGCCTCAGGTTTATAGCTGCTCTGCTCGATGGCGGCATCGATGATCGGCTTATAGGGAAGCACCCGGTCGCCCTCGACGCCGCAGGAGGCGGCGATCACGACTTTCGGCTCGGCGTCCTCGATGCGCACCGCCAGTTCGTGGGGCGCGAAGCCGCCGAATACCACCGAGTGAATGGCCCCCAGGCGCGCGCAGGCGTACATGGCGACCAGGGCCTCGGGCACCATGGGCATGTAGATCACCACCCGGTCACCCTTCTCCACCCCCAGATCTCGCAGGGCACCGGCGAAGTGCGCCACCTGGTCGCGCATCTCGGCGTAGGTCAGGGTCCGCTTGCTGTCGGTGACCGGTGAGTCCCAGTAGATGGCCGGCTGATCGCCCCGTCCCTGCTCGACATGATGGTCCAGGGCGGCGTGGCAGATGTTGAGCTCACCGTCCACGAACCAGCGGGCGTGATTCGCCTCGTCGTATTCGAGGATCGTGGAGGGCGGGGTGAACCAGGGAATACGCTTGGCCTGTTCGGCCCAGAAGGCCTCAGGTTGATCGATGGAGCGGCGGAACTCGTCGTGATACATGCGCGTCAGCATCCTGTGAGCAATCGAGGAAAGGGCATTGATTGTTGACACTCTAGAACATGCCTCGCCGCAAAACCTCATACTATTGGCTAATCTTCGACAAAAGGACGAGCGCCCTCTCGGTTATTGTCAACAACAAGAACATCAATGCGACAGCGCGGTGTCGATCCGGGATCGTTGATCCGGCGTTGGCCGCCAGGCTGCGCTATAATTGCGAATAAGCTGAATCAGAAAGTCGACGTACGGCCGATCACACCCCCAGGCGTGGACTCAGGGGATCTTTTTCACCGCGCAGGCGTCCGACCATGGGCGGCGCCGGCAACGCAGGGCACAGATCATGGGCACTACCACCAGAGGTGCGTCAGCACGCCTCCTCGAAGGCGGAGAGGCGGTCATTAACGAGGCCAGTTCCCTACTCAAGGCGATGGCCAACGACAATCGCTTGCGAATTCTCTGTCTTCTGGACGGCACCGAGCTGTCGGTGACCGAGCTGAATCAACGACTGGTGCTCAGCCAGTCGGCGCTGTCGCAGCATCTGGCGATCCTGCGCCGCGAAAACCTCGTCACGACCCGCCGTGAATCACAGACCATCTACTACTCGCTGCAGGGTGAGCGCGCCAGGACGCTCATCGAGGCGCTCGGCAACCTGGCTTTCGACGGCACGCCATAGGCCCCGTCAGCGCTTCTGCCAACGACCGGCGTCGAGCATCTCCAACCCCCGCTCGACGCTACGCTCTACCCCCTGCGAGAGACCAAGCCCCAGGCGATGGGAGAGTGTCGGTTTCTGCTCCAGCTTCAGGCTGATCACCCGGGCCTCACGCATGCGCTCGACCAGATAGGCCTCGCTGGTGCCCAGGCCGTCCACCAGGCCCCGCTCGAGGGCATCGCTGCCATACCAGATCTCGCCAGTAGCCACCGCGTCGATATCCAGTCCCGGGCGACGCTCGGCCACATGGCGCTTGAACAGCTGGTGGGTGGTCTCGAGGTCCTCAACGAACTTGTCTCGCCCCTCCTCGGTATTCTCGCCGAAGACGGTGAGGGTGCGCTTGTAGCGTCCGGCCGTGAGCAGCTCGACGTCGATGTCGTGACGCTTGAGCAGGCGATGAAGGTTGGGCAGCTGAGCGACCACCCCGATGGAGCCGATCACCGCGAAGGGCGCGGCACGCAGATGGTCGGCCCCGCAGGCCATCAGGTAGCCGCCGCTCGCCGCCACCTTGTCGACGCAGACCGTAGTGGAGAGTCCCGCCTCGCGCAGCCGATCGAGCTCAGCGGCGGCCAGCCCGTAGCTGTGCACCAGCCCCCCGGCCGACTCCAGGCGCAGCACCGCCTCGTCGCCCGCGCCAGCCACCTCGAGCAGCGCCGAGACCTCCTCGGCCAACCGGCCGGTAGCGCTGGCCTTGATGTCACCGTGAAAGTCGAGCACCCAGACCGTGGGGCGCTCCTCGGCCTCGCCCTTGCCTTTAGCGCCGCCGCGGGCCTGCGCCTTGTCATCGCGGCGGAAGGCCTTCAGCAGGCCCTTGCGGGCGCCCGGCTGGCTGGCCGCCAACTGCATCCGCCGGCGGCGCTGAAGGCGGGTCTGGTTGAGCTCCTCGAGACGCAGCCGGGTGTGCTCCCCCGCCTCGCCCCGCGCCTTCATGTAAAGCGCCGCCGCCAGGCCGACCACCAGGGTCAGGGTCAACAGCTGCGCCACGAACATGCCGAAATCCGTCAGCCACTCGTTCATTGTCCTCTCCGCGTCGACGCGCCCCGCTGTTGAGCCTGCCGGAGCCCTTACCCGGGCACCAGGGCGCTTGATTCAAACAGTTGTTTCAAATACGCTGACAGCCGCACACCCCTTGCCCAAGCTCTATCCCAATGCCCAAAGAAGGATCTCCGATGTCCGACGCTACCCTCGACAAGCTCCAGCGCCGCTTCAATGCCGACGCCGCCAACGGCATGCACGAAGTCTTCCAGTTCCACTTCAGCGACGTCGGCGACCACTACCTGGTGGTGAACGACGGCGAGCTGGAAGTGCACGAGGGCGAGCACGATGATCCCTCGGTCAGCCTGAGCCTGAGCAGCGAGACCCTCAAGGGCGTGATGAGCGGCGAGATCAACGGCATGAGCGCCTTCATGAGCGGCAAGCTCAAGGCGACCGGCAACGTCATGCTGGCCACCAAACTCTCGAGCCTCTTCCCGAGCCGCTGACCCGGCGTCCGTCAGCCGCGGCCCCCGACCTCCTTGAGATGGGTCTCGATCAGCGCCCGCGAGATAGAGTAGAGCGGGGGCAGCTGGGGCAGGCGCCGCGGGCTGAACCAGGCGGCATCGGCGATCTCGACCCCGTCGATGCGGATGCGCCGGCTGGCGGCCTCGGCGAAGAAGCCCAGCATCAGCGAGTGAGGGAAGGGCCAGGGCTGGCTCTTGTAGTAGTTGACCCGCCCCACGGCGAGCCCCACCTCCTCGAAGACCTCGCGACGCACCGCCTCCTCGGCGGCCTCACCCGGCTCGATGAAGCCGGCCAGGGTCGAATAGCGCCCCGGCGGGTGGCGCGGGCTGCGCGCCAGCAGCAGCGACTCGCCGTGAGTCACCAGGGTGATGATGCAGGGCGAGTTGCGCGGGTAGGTGCGATGGCCGCACGCCTCGCAGTGCATGGCGAACTCGGCGTCCAGTCGCGACGTCGGGGTCCCGCAGCGGCCACAGAAGCGATGGTTCTGTAACCAGGCCGCCACCTGCAGCGAGGTGGCAACCAGCGCGTACCACGACTCCGGCAGCCGAGCGAGCCACTCGCGGGCCTCCGGCCAGTCCTCGCCCGGCTGCTCCTCCAGCGACAGCGCCACGGGCTCCTCCTGCCACCAGCACAGAGGCTGCAGCCGGGCATGCCAGGGCTGGACGGCCTGAAGGGGGCCGTCGTCGATCCCTGGGGCGATGCGCCCACGGGCCAGGCGAATCACGCGCCCGGCCGTGGCCTCGCTGGGCAGCTCCCGACGCAGCATCAGCGACTCCCCTCCTCGCCGACGAGCCCGGCATAAGCGTCCCAGCGGCACTCCCCGGCGGCCTCACGGATGCGCGCCAGCTTGGCGTGGTGGGCGGCCAGCTCGTCCTCGCCGGGGCGCACCACGCGAAGCTGCCCCGGCGTGAGTGACAGCCGGCGAATGGACAGGCCCTGCTGTTCGCTGGAGCCTCTCTCCGAGGCCGCCGAGGCGTCCAGCGACAGCGCGGTCTGGCCGCCGGTCATCGCCAGATAGACGTCGGCGAGGATCTCGGCATCGAGCAGGGCGCCGTGCAGCACCCGGTGCCCGTTCTCGATATCGTAGCGCTTGCACAGTGCGTCCAGACTGTTGCGCTGACCGGGGTGGAGGTCGCGCGCCATCTTCAGCGTATCGAGGATCCGGCAATGCTCGGCGACCGGGCCGAGGCGCGGTTCGCCGCGGCGCGCGTTGAGCAGGCCGAGCTCGTGATCGATGAAGCCCACGTCGAAGGGCGCGTTATGGATGACCAGTTCCGCCCCCTCGATGAAGGACCAGAAGGCGTCAGCGACCTCGGCGAACACCGGCTCGTCGGCGACCCGCTCGTTGGTAATGCCGTGGATGCCCACGGCCTCGGCCTCGATGTCGCGCTCGGGATTGATGAACTGATGGTAGGAGTTGCCGGTGAGGCGGCGGTTGACCATCTCCACCGCCCCGATCTCGATCAGGCGGTGGCCGTCACGGGGGTCGATGCCGGTGGTCTCGGTATCCAGGATGATCTGACGCATGGGGTCTCTCGTCGACTCGCGGGTAACAGGGAGTGGAAAAGCCAGGAGTGGGAAACCAAGGATTGGCGCGGCCGCCACGCGGTGACGCGTTTCGGCTAGCCCCGGCGGGCGCCGCGAGTCATTCCTGAGGCTCCTTCTCGCGGCGCACCTCGCGCCGGGTACTGAGCCGAGAGGCGCTGCCGAGGCTCGGTCCCAGCAGGGGGCCCGCCAGCTCGAGCCCCGGCCGCTGTGGCTCGACACGCTGAGTCCGGCGTCGGGCGTGAATCATGTAGCTGTCGCCCAGCGGCAGGTTGTGACGCCGCCCTAAGGTCTCGAGCATGGCGTTGCGCGGCAGGCCACCGGGCAGGTGAAAGCCGCAGTAGTCTACCCGCTCGATCTCGAAGTCGACAAACGTCAGCCAGTCCCCCAGGCGCCCGGGCGTGCGCCAGCGCCCCCGCCCCGGCATGTATTCGCGGCGCCCCGGGAGAGCGCGCGAAAGACCACCGGCACTCAGCGGGTACCAGCCGAAGATGATCAGCCGACCATCATCCGCCGTGACGCGGGCCGCCTCCTGCAGCATGTGGTGAGGATCGGGCACCACCTCCAGCAGATGATGGATCACCACCAGGCTCAGGCTGTCATCGGGCAGCGGCAGGCCATCGGGAGGACAGACCAGGGTGGACTCATGGGCGGCCATCTCGCGGGTCGGCGACCAGCTCAGGGCATGGCGGATCGGGCAGATATCGCTCAGCACGGGCGACATGCCGAGTTCCAGGCTGTGTCGTCCGAACAGGCGCTCGCAGACCGGTCCCAGGCAGGCGCGCTCGGCCCGCCACAGGGCTCGCCCCGCCGGGGAAGCCCAGTAGCGACGGCCGTCCCGTACCAGCTGCGCCAGTCCATGGAGATCCCGCGAATTTGACATAACGCCCTTATCCCTCCAAAGTGCCGTGTTTTGCAAGCCATATCGCAACGAATCGCGGCAGCGTCTGGGACGCGTCCGTCAAGGATCCTGAGCCATGTTGAGCGTGACACCGATCCCCGCCTTTAGCGACAACTATATCTGGCTGCTGCGCCAGGATACGAGCCAGGCAGTCTGCGTGGTGGACCCAGGCGACGCAACGCCGGTCATCGAGTGGTTGGAGCGCGAAGGCCTGGAGCTTGGCGCCGTGCTCATCACCCACCACCATCCGGATCACACCGGCGGCCTGCGCGAACTGATCACGCGTTATTCGCCGCGCGTGATCGGCCCGGACAATCCCGCCATCGACGGCATCGATGAGAGAGTCGGCGACGGTGACGAGGTGCGGGTGATGGGCCGACTGTTCGAGGTGTTCGCCCTGCCCGGCCACACCCTGGATCACATCGGTTTCTTCACGGCGGGCATCCCGCCGCTGCTGTTCAGCGGCGACGTGCTCTTCAGCGGCGGCTGCGGTCGTCTCTTCGAAGGCACGCCCGACCAGATGCACGAGTCGCTGTCGCGCCTGGCGACCCTGCCGGAGGAAACCCTGGTCTTCGCCGCCCACGAGTATACCCAGGCCAACCTGGCTTTCGCTCGCGCCGCCGACCCGGACAACACCGACATCGAAACGGCTCAGGAAGAGTGCCGCCGTGCCCGCGAGCTTGATCGCCCCACCCTGCCGAGCACCCTCGGTCGTGAACGCCGGATCAACCCGTTCCTGCGCTGCGACTCGGCCGGCATCCGCCAGGCCGCCGCCGCCCATGGCGACGCCGATACCAGCCTGGCGACCTTTACCACCCTTCGCGCCTGGAAAGACGACTTCTGAACGCTCTGATGATGGACGTTTTCAGGCCTGCCCTTCGTGGCAGGCCTTCGTATGACCTGGAGATCGCCTCTCGATGACCTACCACACCTCACGTCGACGGATCCTGGGCTTCACCAGCTGTCTCGCTCTCATGGGTTCACTGATGGTCGCCGGCAACAGCCACGCCTCGACCACGAGCCCCGGGAGTGCCTTCAAGGAAGATTCGGCCAGCCAAAAGGCCCGACCCGCCCCCCTACCCAGCAGCCTGCATTTCTGGGATGCCCTGGCACTCGAGCCCCAGGATGCCTGGTCGCGACTCAGCGAGGCCTTCCAGTGGCAGGCCGACGCCGATCATCCGCGCGTCCAGCACTGGATCGAGCACTACCGCCAGAGCCCGCACAACATCGCCCAGATCACCGAGCGGGCTCGGCCGTGGCTCGCCTGGATCACCGAGCGCGTCGAGGAACGCGGGCTGCCCGGTGAGATCGCCTTGATTCCGTTTATCGAGAGCTCGTTCGACCCCACTGCCCGCAGCCATATGGGCGCAACCGGCCTCTGGCAGTTCATGCCCGGCACCGGCAACGCCCTGGGCCTGCACCGCGGCGGCGGCTACGACGGGCGTCTCGACGTGGCGCGCTCCACCCACGCCGCGCTGGACTACATCGAGATGCAGGCCGAGCAGTGGTACGAGGGCGACATCGAGCTTTCCCTGGCCGCCTACAACGCCGGGGCCGGCAACGTGAACCGGGCCCGCAGCGCCGCGCTCGCCCGCGGCCAGGCAGGCAGCTACTGGGATCTCGATCTGCCGGGGGAAACCATGGCCTATGTCCCCAAGCTGATCGCCATCTCGACGATCATCGCCGACCCAGAGGGCTACGGCGTCGCGCTGCCGGAGATCGAGGCAGAGCCGGCCGTGGCCGAGGTACCGGTGACCCGGTCGCTGATGCTTAACGAGGCGGCCCAGTTGGCCGGGGTCTCGCGCACGGAACTCGAGGAGCTCAATCCCGGCCTGCTCGGCAACCGTGCCGACCCCCGCCGCGTGACGCGCCTGCTGGTGCCCGCCGAGAGCGCCACGCGCATGGTCGCCCGCCTGCGCAGCGACACGCCCGATCGCGCAACGATTGGTCACGATGAGGTCTACGTGGTGCGCCGGGGCGACAGCCTCTCGGCGATCGCCTCGCGCCACTCCGTGACCCTGGCCGAGCTGGCCCGCTGGAACGGCATCGAGCGGCCCGATGCTTTACAACCGGGGCAACAGCTGACACTTTCCGGTAGTTGATGTCCGGGGCCGCGGCCCCGCCCTGCTACGAGGATGCTGATCGATGCGACATGCTGCCCCTGGACTGGGCCTGCTGCTGAGTGCGCTGCTCGGGGGGCCGGCCCTGGCGGCCGCGCCAGCCGACGTGCCGACCGTACATGGCCTGGCGCTCTACGGCGCCCCGGCCCTGCCCGAGGACTTCGCCCATCTCCCTCACGCCGATCCCGACGCCCCGGCAGGGGGCAGCCTGGTGCGCTCGGCCATCGGCAGCTTCGACTCGACCAACCCCTTCATCATCCGCGGCACCCCGGCCACCGGGCTGACCGAGATCTACGATACCCTGCTCGCCCAGAACCCCGATGAGCCATTCTCGATGTACGGGCTGCTCGCCGAGGGCGTGCGCCTGGACCCCGATCGCCAATGGATCGAGTTCGACCTGCATCCCGAGGCACGCTTCCATGACGGCCACCCGGTCGAAGCCTCCGACGTGATCTTCAGCTTCGAGACGCTGACCGAGCAGGGCCAGCCCTTCTACGCCGCCTACTACGCGGACGTGGTGGACATCCGAGCCGTCGATGAGGACACCGTGCACATCGATCTGGCCGACAGCGAATCCCGTGAGCTGCCGCTGATCCTCGGTCAGCTGCCGATCCTGCCGGCCCACTACTGGGAAGGCCGGGACTTCGAGGCGACCACCCGCGACGCCCTGCTCGGCTCGGGCCCCTACCGCATCGCCACGGTAGAGCCGGGACGGCGCATCGTCTATGAACGCGTGGCGGACTACTGGGGGCAGGACCTGCCGGTGAACCGCGGCCGCCACAACATCGAGCGGCTGGTCTACGACTACTACCGCGATCAGACCGTGGCCCTGGAGGCCTTCAAGGCCGGCAACCTCGACCTGCGCATCGAGACCAGCGCCCGCAACTGGGCCACCGCCTACGACTTCCCGGCCCTCGATGCCGGCTTCGTTAAGCGCCTCGAGGTGCCGGATGGCCAGCCCGCCGGCATGCAGGCCTACGTGATGAACCTGCGCCGCGAGACCTTTCAGGACGTGCGCGTGCGCGAAGCGCTGAACCTGGCGTTCGACTTTGAGTGGCTCAATCGCAACCTTTTCTACGGCGCCTATGAGCGCACCGAGAGCTACTTCGCCAACTCCGAGATGGCCGCCGAGGGCCTGCCGAGCGAGGCCGAACTCGAGCTGCTCGCGCCTTATCGCGATGAGCTGCCAGAGGAGGTCTTCGAGACCCCGCTGCCGATCGAGCATCCCGAGGGGGTGCGCCCGCGGCTTGCCAGGGCGCTTGAGCTGCTCAACGAGGCGGGCTATGCGGTGCGCGACGGCGTGATGACCGAGCTCGACAGTGGCACCCCCCTGCGCCTGGAGGTGCTGCTCTTCGACACCCAGTTCGAGCGGGTCGTGCAGCCGCTGCTGCAAAATCTCGAACGCCTCGGCATCCAGGGCGATATCCGCATCGTTGACGTCAACCAGTACCTCAACCGGCTGCGCAGCTTCGACTTCGATATCATCGTCGGCAGCTTCCCCCAGTCGGCGAACCCCGGCAACGAACAGCGCGACTTCTGGACCAGCGAATTCGCCGACGTGCCCCAGAGCCGCAACCTGATCGGGCTCAGCGACCCAGTGATCGACGCGCTGGTCAGCGACCTGATCGCCGCCGACTCCCGGGAGGCGCTGGACACCGCCGCCCGGGCGCTTGACCGGGTGCTGCGCTGGGGTTTCTACGTGATTCCCCAGTGGCACCTGGGTCACACACGAATCGCCCTGTGGGACAAGTTCAGTTGGCAGGAGCCTTTCCCCACCTACGGACTGGACCTTCACGCCTGGTGGGTGGATCCGGAGCGCGGCCGCGAGATCCAGGCCCGCCAGCGCAATCGCTGACGGCCGGAGGGCGCGGCCGCCGGGGCACGGCTAGGCCCGCATTTAGGCAACAAGATGAGCACGGGGGCAAGGTGAAGCGAGGGTCTTTTGCCAGGGGTGAGGAGGATTCCTCCGAACGGGCTGGCCAAGGAAGGCCAGCACCGGCCCTGCAAGCGGAGCAGGATGCGAGAGCGCCGCAGGGCAAAAGTAGCGCCCAGGGAAGGGTTCACAGCGCCCTCGCGGCAGCTGGTCCCCGGAAAGCTCATCGTACTTTCGCACGACGTTTGCACGAAACATTCAAGGAACCGCCGTGGCCGCCTACGTACTGCGCCGCCTGCTGCTGATGATCCCCACCCTGCTGGGGATCATGCTGCTCAACTTCATCATCGTTCAGGCCGCTCCGGGCGGCCCCATCGACCAGGTGCTGGCCCGCTTCCAGGGGCTCTCCAGCGAGGCCAGCACCCGCATGGCAGGCGGTGGCGGCGACGTCGCCGCGGGCGGCGAGTCGCGCGGGGCCCGGGGCATTCCCCCCGCCTTCATCGAGAAACTCGAGGCACAGTTCGGCTTCGATGAGCCGGCCCACGAGCGCTTCCTGGGCATGATCGTCGACTACGCGACCTTCGACTTCGGCGAGAGCTTCTTTCGCGACGAGCAGGTCACCACCCTGATGCTCGAACGCCTGCCGGTGTCTATCTCGCTGGGGCTCTGGACCACCCTGGTGGTCTACCTGGTCTCGATCCCGCTGGGCATCCGCAAGGCCCTGCATCACGGCTCGAGCTTCGACGTCTGGAGCTCGGGGCTGGTGATCGTCGGCTACGCCATCCCGGGTTTCCTGTTCGCCATACTCTTGATCGTCCTGTTCGCCGGCGGCAGCTACTGGGACCTGTTCCCGCTGCGCGGCCTCACCTCGGCGGACTTCGACGAACTCTCCGCCTGGGGCAAGGTGAAGGACTATCTCTGGCACATCACCCTGCCGGTGATCGCCTCGGCGATCGGCAGCTTCGCCACCCTGACCATGCTGACCAAGAACAGCTTCCTCGACGAGGTGCACAAGCAGTACGTGCTGACCGCCCGCGCCAAGGGGGCCAGCGATCGACGCGTGCTCTACGGCCACGTGTTCCGCAACGCCATGCTGATCATCATCGCTGGGCTGCCCGCCGCGCTGGTGGGCATCTTCTTTACCGGTTCACTGCTCATCGAGGTGATCTTCTCCCTCAACGGGCTCGGCCTGCTGGGCTTCGAGGCGGTCATGCAGCGGGATTACCCGGTGATCTTCGGCACCCTGTATCTCTATACCCTGATCGGCCTGCTCCTGAAGCTGATCTCGGACCTGACCTATGTGTGGGTCGACCCGCGCATCGACTTCGAGACACGGGAGTCCTGAGTCATGAACGCCCCCAGCACCGAAACCGGCATCGCGGCGCGCCGGCCGTCTCGCTTCTCGCCCATCACTCAGCGCCGCCTGGCGGTGTTTCGCGACAACCGCCGCGCGCGGCTCTCGCTGTGGATCTTCGCGGCGCTGTTCGTATTGAGCCTTGCCGCCGAGCTGATCGCCAACGATCGGCCGATCGTCATGCAGTACCAGGGCCAGTGGTACGCGCCGGTACTGGTGGACTATCCCGATACCGAGTTCGGCGGCTTCCTGCCGAGCCCCGCCGACTATCGCGATCCCTTCACCCGGGACGAGATCGACGCCAACGGCTGGATGCTCTGGCCGCCGATCCCCTTCTCCTACCAGACCCTGGACCGGGCGCTGGACCACCCCGCTCCCTCGCCACCCACTGCCCGCCACTGGCTCGGCACCGACGACCAGGGCCGCGACGTCCTATCCCGAGTGATCTACGGCTTCCGCCTCTCGGTGATCTTCGCGCTGGTGCTCACGGCGGGCTCGCTGGTGCTCGGGGTGCTGGCCGGCGGCATCCAGGGCTACTTCGGCGGCAAGGTCGACCTGATCGGCCAGCGCTTCACCGAGATCTGGTCGGGACTGCCAATGCTCTTCCTGCTGATCATCCTGGCGAGCCTCGTGGAGCCCAACCTCTGGTGGCTGCTCGGCATCATGCTGCTGTTCTCCTGGCTGGGGCTGGTCGACGTGGTGCGCGCCGAGTTCCTGCGCGCGCGCAACCTGGAGTACGTGCGTGCCGCCCGGGCCATGGGCCTGCCCTCGCACCTGATCATGTGGCGCCACGTGCTGCCCAACGCCATGGTCGCGACCCTGACCTTCATCCCCTTCCTGTTCACCGGCGCCATCACCACCCTCACCGCGCTGGACTTCCTGGGCTTCGGCCTGCCGCCGGGCTCGCCGTCGTTGGGCGAGCTGGTCGCCCAGGGCAAGAACAACCTGCAGGCGCCCTGGCTCGGCATCACCGCCTTCGTCACCCTGTCGGTGATGCTCTCGCTACTGGTATTCATCGGCGAGGGACTGCGTGACGCCTTCGACCCCCGCCATATCCAGCATGCCGCCACCCCGAGGACCTAACGCGATGCCTGAGCCCCTGCTGCGACTCGACGACCTGACCATCGCCTTCGACGACGTGACCGTGGTCGACCGGCTGACGCTCACGGTGCAGCGCGGCGAGACCCTGGCCCTGGTGGGTGAGTCCGGCTCCGGGAAATCGGTCTCGGCGCTCGGCGCCATGGGCCTGCTGCCCTCCAACGCGCGGATAGAGGGCGGTCGCCGCCTGGGCGACACCGACCTCGCCACTCTTTCGGGCCGAGGCTGGCGGGGGCTTCGCGGCAGCCGGGTGGGCTTCATCTTCCAGGAGCCCATGACTTCGCTGAACCCGCTGCACCCCATCGGCAAGCAGATCGGCGAGGCGCTTCGCCTGCATCGTGGCCTCACCGGAAAGGCGGCCCGACGCCGCACGCGGGAGCTTCTGGAGCAGGTCAAGCTACCTCGGGCCGAGGAGCTGCTGGACGCCTGGCCGCACCAGATCTCTGGCGGCCAGCGCCAGCGGGTGATGATCGCCATGGCCATCGCCAACGAGCCGGAACTGCTGATCGCCGACGAGCCGACCACGGCGCTGGACGTCACCGTCCAGCAGGAGATCCTCGCCCTGCTGGCCGAACTGCGCGACCACCACGGCATGGGCATGCTCTTCATCACCCACGACCTCAACCTGGTGCGCCGCCACGCCGACCGAGTCTGCGTGATGCACCATGGCCATATGCAGGAGACCGGCGCGGTGGACGAGGTCTTCGCCCGGCCCCAGAGCCCCCATACCCGCCTGCTGCTCGATGCCGAGCCAAGAGGACGGCCGGTGCCCATCGGAAGCCGGACGCCACTGCTCGAGGCTCGCGGCGTCGGGGTCAGTTTCCAGCGCCCGAAGCGGCTGTTCTCGCGTCGCCCGCCGCCCTTCGAGGCCGTCAAGCCACTGGATCTCTCGGTGGCACCCGGCGAGACCCTGGGCATCGTCGGCGAATCCGGTTCGGGCAAGACCACCCTGGCCCTGGCGCTGCTGCGCCTGGGCCAGGGGCGCGGCGAGATCGACTTCGACGGGGCACGCCTCGATCGCTTGAGCGGCAACGACCTTCGCCGCCAGCGCCGCAGCCTTCAGGTGGTCTTCCAGGATCCCTACGGCTCGCTCTCCCCGCGCCTGCCGGTCTTCGATATCGTCAGCGAGGGGCTGCGCTTCCACCACCCGGAGCTCTCCCTGGCCGAGGTCGAGCGTCGAGTGCGCGATACCCTGCGCGAGGTCGGCCTGCCCGAGGCGTGCGCCTCCCGCTACCCCCACGAGTTCTCCGGCGGCCAGCGCCAGCGCATCGCCGTAGCGCGTGCCATCATCCTCGAGCCGCGCCTGGTGGTGCTCGACGAGCCCACCTCGGCGCTGGATCGCAGCGTGCAGAAGCAGCTCGTCGAGCTGCTGCGCGACCTGCAGGCCCGGCGCCGGCTGAGCTATCTGTTCATCAGCCACGACCTCGCCGTGGTGCGCGCCATGGCACACCGCATCCTGGTGCTCAAGGATGGCGAGGTGATGGAACAGGGCGACTGCCGACAGGTGCTCGAGCAGCCCTCCAGCGACTATACAAGGGCCCTGGTGGCGGCCGCCGGCCTCGCCGCGGTCGACTGAGCTGGCAAACGTCCTGCCCCCTCTTCTGCAGACTCTGAGAGCCCGATGGTGGGGAAGGCACTGTCTATATTAGGTTGATAAAAGAGATAACGGTATAAAAAAGAAGCTGTGGACGCCTTGCCGTCATCCCGGACCGAATCGAGGAAATCGAGTACCCGCTGCGTCGTCGGGGCGTTGACAGGCGGCGAGGATGCACTGATTACGCCGAGTTACACTGTGTGTCTTGCATCATGCCGATGAGATGCCATGCGACGCCTCCTTCCCTCGCTGCTCGCCCCCCTGCTGCTGGCCGCGCTGCTCGTTTCCAGCGCCAACGCGATGGCACTGGATCTCGACGAAGGCTGGGAATACCGCTGGGGTGACTCCCCCTTCCTCGCTGAAGGCACACCCGCATGGGTGGAGGAGCCCAAAAGCGAGGACGCCTGGCACACCATCGCCTATCCCGCCAATCCGCCTGATCGCGACGGCCGCCAGAACGCCTGGTTTCGCCTTACCCTGCCCGAGGGCGAGTGGCGTGATCCGGTGCTCTACATCGACAGCGTCGATCTCATCACCCAGGCCTGGCTCGGTGATGAGTTGATCTATCAGCACGGCCACTTCGATGCCCGTGGCGCGGGGCGCTTCGAGGGCTGGCCCTGGCACATGATCTCCCTGCCCGAGGAATTCGCCGGCAAGACGCTCTATTTTCGCGTTTTCTCCGACTACACCGCCATCGGCCTGTGGGGAGAGGTCAAGCTGATGGAACGTCCCGAGCTGCTGGCCGATATCCTCGAGCGCTCGGCCGTCGATCTGGTGGTCAGCGCCTTCCTGATGCTGCTCGCCCTGCTCGCCTTCGTCTTCGCCCTGGTCCAGGCCAACCGACGCAGCTTCATCGGCATCGGGCTGTTCGCCCTGGCGTCCAGCATCATGCTGCTCGCCGAAACCCAGGCCAGCCAGCTGCTGCTCGATATGCCGCTGCTATGGGACTACCTGGCTGCCGCGGGCTACTTCACCCTGCCAGTGGCCATGGGACTGATGCTGGAACACTGGTTCGCCGAGCAGCGCCCGCGGCTGCTGCGCCGCATCTGGCAGCTGCACCTCGGCTACGTGGCGGGAGCCATCGGGCTCGCGATCTCCGGCGTCATCGACCTCTCCATCACCTTTCCCCTCTTCGATGTACTACTGATGGTGAGCCTCATCGTGATGTTCACGACCATCGTCATGCACCTCGGCATGCTCAACGGGGAGCAGCGGCTGATCGTGCTGAGCTATGGGCTCTTCGCCCTGGTGCTGCTGGTCGACATGGCCGTGGCCCACGGGCTGCTCGGCTGGCGCCAGGTCCCGGTAAACGGCGGCGCGCTGGGCTTCGCACTGGCCATCGTGCTGATCTCGCTATGGCACTATCGCCAGACACAGCGTGAGCTGCAGCGTCTCAACCACTCTCTGGAGCAGCAGGTCGCCGAGCGCACTCAGGCCCTCGAGGAGATGGTCATGAAGCTAAAGGCGTTTTCCTACGAGGATGCCCTAACCGGCGTTCACAACCGTCGCTACTTCGATGAGTTGCTCCAGCACGAGGCCGCCCTGGCGCGTCGCAACGGGACCCCCTTGAGCCTGGCGATGATCGATATCGACCACTTCAAGCGATTCAATGACCTAGAAGGCCATGAGGCGGGGGATACGGTACTGATCGGCCTGGGTCGGCTGCTGACTCACCATTTCCGTGACAGCGATGAGGTCTGCCGCATGGGGGGGGAGGAGTTCGTCGTCGTGATGCCGGGCGCGACCGCGCCCATGGTCGAGGCGCGTCTCGCCGAGCTGATGGAGATCCTCGACCGAACGCGCTTTCGCTATCGCGGCCGAGTACTCGATCCCCTGACGATCTCCTGCGGCATCGCCTCCTATCCCGAGCACGCCTGCGAGCCGCTGACGCTGATCGGACTCGCCGACAAGGCGCTCTATTCGGCCAAGCACCGCGGGCGCGCCCGGGTCGAGACCTACGCCTGAGCGCGATCGACGCTCAGGCGCTGAACGTCCCACCGGTCGGAGCGGAATTCAGGGCGGCCTATAGAAGGCTATGAGCGCAGGGCTCAAGATGGAAGAACGACCCTCAGAACTGGGCTCGCTCCTCATCGCTGAGCTCTCGCCACTCGCCGGGCGCCAGCTCACCGAGCGCCAGCGGGCCAATCGATTCGCGATGCAGGGCCGCCACATGATGGCCGATGGCCGCGAACATGCGCTTGACCTGATGGTACTTGCCCTCGAAGAGGGTCAGCTCGGCCACTCGCGGTTCGCGCATTGAGAGCTCTGCGGGGCGGGTCGGCTTCTCCTCGCCCTCAAGCCACAGCCCCTCGGCGAACTGGCTCACGGCGGCGTCCAGGGCCTCGCCCTCCAACGGCTCGGCGAGGGTGACCCGATAGACCTTGCCGCAGCGCCGCTTCGGCGAGGTCACCCGGTGGGACCACTGGCCGTCGTCGGTGAGCAGCACCAGGCCGGTGGTATCGACGTCGAGTCGGCCGACCGTCTGCAGCCGCTCCACGTGGGGCAGGTCGACCAGTTCGCGCACCAGCGGATAGAGGCCCCGCCGGGCGCTGCACTCTACGCCCGCGGGCTTGTTGAGCATCACGTAGCGCAGGCCGACCAGTGCCAGCGGCTCGCCGTTCCAGGTGACACGACGGCTCGCGTCGACCTGGGTGGCGGGATTCTTGATCACCTCGCCATCCACCTGCACCTCCTCGCGGTGCAGCGCCTTCTTGGCCAGGCTGCGGGTCAGGTCGGTGGTCTCGCAGAGAAAACGGTCCAGACGCATCAGAAACCCACCCCGTCGGCGAGGCCGAAGTGGTCGGCATCGCGCCAGGCCGGAAACTTCTCGCGAAACGCCTGCAGATCCTCGAGGGACAGGGTGCCGGTTTTCAAGAAGGGACGGTCGCGAGGCTCGTCGAGAATCGCCTCGCCCTTGGCATCGATCAGCATGGAGTCGCCGGCGTAGGCGAGTCCCTTGGCATCCTCGCCGACGCGGTTGACGCCGATCACCGGACACAGGTTCTCAATGGCGCGCGCCTGCAGCAGCACCCGCCACGGATGGCGACGCGGTGCCGGCCAGTTGGCCACGCAGAGCAGAGCATCGTATTCGAAATGCTCGTCGGCCCCCGGGCGCTGGCGCAGCCAGACCGGGAAACGCAGGTCATAGCAGACGCTGAGCAGGATGCGAAAGCCCTTGAGCTCGACGATCACCCGCTCGTGGCCCATGGCGTAGCGCTCGTGCTCACCGGCCATGCGGAACAGGTGGCGCTTGTCGTAGTGCACCAGGCTGCCGTCCGGGCGCGCCCAGATCAGGCGATTGAAGTAGTCGCCGTTCTCCAGCACGGCCACGCTGCCGGTGACCACGCAGCCGCGACGAGCCGCCTGAGCCTGCAGCCAGGCCACGGTGCGGCTCTCGGCCATGGGCTCGGCCATCTCGCGGGAGTTCATGGTGAAGCCGGTGGCGAACATCTCAGGCAGCACGATCAGGTCCGTGTCGTCGGCGCCGAGATCGCCCAGCGTCTCCTCGAGCATTCGACAGTTGGCATCGGGATCTTCCCAGCGCAGGTCGCACTGCACCAGGGTGGTTCGCAACTCGCTCATCGGGGGACTCCGTCCGGGGCTGTATCTGGCCCCCAGACTACCGCAGCACCGGCGTCGCGTCAGCCGTCTCACGCATGGCGACGCCGCCGATAGCCTGCTAACCTCAAGGATTTTTGCGACACGAGATCCTCATGACACGCTCCCCCGCTTCTGCCACAGCTGCTGCTTACTCCCGGGACACCGGCCAGGGCGTGGCCTTCGGCCTGGCCGCCTACATGATGTGGGGGTGCTTTCCGCTGTTCTTTGCCCTCTTCCAGGGCGTGCCGGCCTTCGAGGTACTGATCCACCGAGTGATCTGGTCCTGCGCCTTCCTGGCTGGCCTGATTACCCTGCTCGGCCGCTGGTCGCCGGTGCGCCAGGCCCTGGCCGAACCGAGGCGACTGGGTCGCGTGCTGGGCTGCGCCCTGCTGATCGCGCTGAACTGGGGGCTCTACATCTATTCGGTGGAGACGCACCACGTGCTGCAGGCGAGCCTGGGGTATTTCATGACGCCGCTGGTCAACGTGGCGCTGGGCATGCTGGTGCTGCGCGAGCGCATGGCGCGCCTGCAGGGCGTCGCGGTGGCGCTAGCGGTGCTGGCGATCGTGCTCCAGCTCATGATGCTGGGCGAGTTGCCCTGGATCAGCCTGGCGCTGGCCTTCTCCTTTGGCACCTACGGCCTGCTGCGCAAGCAGGTGAGGCTCGACGGCCTCTCGGGGCTGTTCGTCGAGACCCTGCTGCTGCTGCCCCTGGCGCTGATGACGCTGGGCTGGCTCGCCCAGGCCGAGCTCTCCCATTTCCTCGAGGAGGGCCGCACCACCCTGCTGCTGATCGCCAGCGGGGTGATCACCGCCCTGCCCCTGCTGGCCTTTGCCGGCGCCGCGCGTCGCCTGCGCCTGGCCACGCTGGGGTTTCTGATGTACATCAACCCGACCATCCAGTTCCTCATCGCCCTGTGGGTCTTCCATGAACCGCTACCGGCCGCGCAGCTGGCGACCTTCGTGCTGATCTGGATCGGCCTGGCCCTCTACTCCTGGTCGGCTTGGCACGCCCACCGGCGACGCTCCACCCCCCAGGCGGCGTCGCACTGAGCCGCCAGACGGCGAGTCGCGCCTGAGACTGCTGCCACACCCGTTACGGGTGTGGCTTCACCGCACCCTCAGGCCTGGCTGGCGGCCAGCGCCTGATCCAGGTCGGCGATGATGTCGTCGACATGCTCGATGCCGATGGAGAGGCGCACCATGTCCGGGGTGACCCCGGCCGCCTTCAGCTCCTGCTCGTTGAGCTGGCGGTGGGTGGTGGCCGCGGGGATCGACGAGCAGGTCTTGGCATCGCCAATGTTGACCAGACGCAGGATCATGCTCAGGGCATCGTAGAAGCGCGCACCGGCCTCGAGGCCGCCGTTGATGCCGAAACTGAGGATGCCCGAGGCGTGACCGTCCATGTAGCGGCGTGCCAGGGCATGGTCCTTATGGCTCGGAAGCCCGGCGAACTGCACCCAGGTCACTGCGTCATGGCCTTCGAGGTACTCGGCCACCTTCAGGGCGTTATCGCAGATGCGCTCGATGCGCAGCGACAGGGTCTCGAGGCCCTGCAGCAGCTGCCAGGCGGCCTGGGCGGAGAGCGCCGCGCCCATGTTGCGCAGCGGCACCACTCGCGCCCGGCCGATGAAGGCCGCCTCGCCCAGATCCCGGGTGTAGCAGACCCCGTGGTAGGAGACGTCTGGCTCGTTGAGCAGCGGGAAGCGGTCGGCATGCTCGGCCCAGGGAAACTTGCCGGAATCGATGATCACCCCGCCCACGGTCGTGCCGTGACCGCCGATGTACTTGGTGGCGGAGTGGATGACGATGTCGGCGCCGTGCTCGATGGGACGCCACAGGAAGGGCGTCGCCACGGTGTTGTCGACGATCACCGGCACCCCGTGACGATGCGCCGCCTCGGCGAGTGCCGCCATGTCCACCACGCTGCCCGAGGGGTTGCCGACGCTCTCGCAGAAGACCGCCTTGGTGCGCGCATCGATCAGCCCCTCCAGGCCCTCGATATCGTCCTTGTCGGCGAAGCGCACCTCAATGCCCTGGCGCGGCAGGGTATGCGCGAAGAGGTTGTAGGTGCCGCCGTAGAGCTCGCTGATCGAGACGATGTTGTCGCCGGCCTCGGCGATGGTCTGGATCGAGGCGGTGATGGCCGCCATGCCCGAGGCCATGGCCAGGCCCGCAATGCCGCCCTCCAGGGCCGCCAGGCGCTGCTCGAGCACCGCGCAGGTGGGGTTCATGATCCGCGAGTAGATGTTGCCCTCGACCTTGAGATCGAACAGGTCCGCGGCGTGCTGCGCGCTGTCGAAGGAGAACGAGGTGGTCTGGTGGATCGGCACGGCCACGGCATGCTGGTCGTCGGGGGCATAGCCGTGGTGCAGGGCGAGGGTCTCGGGCTTCATGGGGTGTCCTTGGGCGTTGTCGGCGGTGTGTCGCAGCGTTCTGGTAAATAACACGATGCTAACCAAGCGTGACTGCTTCCCACCCTAAGCGCTGACGCGCCACGGGCGAGGCTTCCCACTTCTTAGGCAGCAGCCGGCGACATGCCGGACTTACGCGAGCCTCCATGGGCAGAGACGGACAGCCCTTCCGCCTTCAACTTCACTATGCCTTGATGCTTGATGTTCAGTGCCGCGTTGATGTCCCGGTCGTGCTGTGCGTGGCAGTCGGGGCACTCCCACGACCGGAGACTCAACGGCATGGCGTCCATCTTGTGCTGGCAGACATGGCAGGTCTTGGAGCTGGCAAACCACGGGTCGATCTTGACCAGATGTTTGCCCTGCTCCTTGGCCTTGTAGTCCAGCTTGGCAGTCAAGGCATGCCATGACGCATCGCCGATGTGTTTGGCGAGCTTGGCGTTCTTCATCATGTTCTTGACCTTCAGCGTCTCGACGATCACCGCTTGGCTGTCGTCAACAATCTGTCGAGAGAGCTTGTGCTGGAAGTCATGGCGGGCGTTAGCCACGCGTTCGTGAGCCTTGGCGACGAGCAGACGTGCCTTGGCTCGGCGGGCACTGCCCTTCTTCTTGCGCGACAGGGCCTGCTGTTTGCGCTTGAGGTTCTTCTGCGCCTGCTTGAGGAAGCGCGGATTGCCGATCTTGCGGCCGGTGGAGTCAATGGCCAGATGCGACAATCCCATGTCGAGGCCGACAACACCGGCAGCGTCTACCTCCTTCAGCAGTGCCGGGGCGACCTGTTGTGTTTCGTAGAGTAACGAGGCGTAGTGCTTCCCGGTGACCGTTCGCGTCAGGGTGATGCTTTTCAGCCTGCCCTCAACCTTGCGATGCACCTTGGCCTTGATCGGCCCGAGCTTGGGCACCTTGATCCAGTCGTCACCGGCCTTGACGCCGACGCAGTGGTAGCTGGATTGCTTACCCCGCTTGCTCTTGAAACGCGGGTAGCCCGTTTTCTGCTTGGGGTCGAAGAAGCGCTGGAAGGCTTGGTCGAGATTGATGCACGACTGCTGGAGAGTCATGGAATCCGCTTCTTTCAGCCACCCGTACTTGCGGGACTTCTTGGCCACCGGTAGTAGCTTTTTGACGTCGTGCTTTGCACTCAACGACTGCCCGTGGCGCTTGTAGCGATGGGACATGATGCGAAGACCGGTGTTGTAGACAAAGCGCGCCGCGCCGAACTGGCGGTTCAGAAACGCCACCTGCTCGAACGTGGGATAGATACGTATCTTGGTAGCCTTCAGCATGTCAGCGCTCACTGCAACAACGCCCTTAAACTAGCGATTGCATGGTTATATTTCAAGTGAGTTTACAAGACGATAATCGGCGAGGACGACACAGCGTCACGCGACTGGTTGTTCACCTCATCTTCACGTCAAAATATAGGCGCAAAATGTTCGACGACTACATGATCGAGCAGTTTGAAGTGGACCCCATCCTTCGGACCACCTGACAGGTCATCTAAGCTCGGATCGGGTCATTATCAGCGTCAGGCCGCCTTGTTCAGTGGTTGAGGGAAATACAGCTCATCGGGTGTCGCATCGTCCAGTCCTTGGTGGGGACGATCCCGGTTGTACCAGGTGAAGTAGCGGCCCAGCTCCTGCTTCAAGTGCGCTCCATCCTTGAAGGCCTTCAGGTAGACGCATTCATACTTCACGCTGCGCCAGAGTCGCTCCACGAAAATGTTGTCCCGGTAGCAACCCTTGCCGTCCATGCTGATGGTCACGCCATGAGTCTCCAGGACA